>NZ_JAVHWR010000110.1:0-52459 GCF_032159565.1 Mycobacterium sp. | reverse complement strand
GGAAGGTCGGCATGGCGTCGCGGGCCAGTGCACCGAGCGACGAGTCGTCGGTGGGCACATCCCGCCAGCCCAGCACCTCCAGGCCCTCGGCCTGCGCGATCTTCTCGACGGAATCGCAGGCCGCTGCGGCATCCTTGGACGACTGCGGCAGGAATGCGATGCCCGTGGCATAGCTGCCCTCCTCGGGCAGCTCGAAGTCGACGACGGCTCGCAGGAACGCGTGGGGGACCTGCAACAGGATGCCCGCGCCGTCACCGGTGTGCGGTTCCGCGCCCTGGGCACCGCGGTGCTCCAGATTGACCAGGGCCATGATGGCCTTGTCGACGATGTCGCGGCTGCGGCGGCCGTGCATGTCCGCGACCATGGCGACGCCACACGCGTCATGTTCGAACGCGGGGTTGTAGAGCCCCTGCGCACGCGAGGAGCGAGACAATCCCTGCGCACGCGAGGAGCCGGACAACCCCTGGTTACCGGGCGCCATTCCCACCTAGCCCTTCAAGACTCACTGGAACACTGTTGGCCACCGACGACGGCGTCAGCCGATCATGGCGGTGGCGGTGCCTGCGTGCAGCACTGAACGACGACCCCTACCCCACTTGGCACAAGTGGGGAAAACGATATGACAAACCCCGCCTGACATGCCAACTTAGTAGCACCTAACTAGATCGATTGGCCCCCACGGCAACGCTGCCCCATTCGCTGCCAATGATACGAGCGAATTCGTTGCACGCCTTCGATTTTCAGTCGCCCAAGCTGCGGCCGTCGCCGCGGTCCGCTGCGCCCGGGTGCGATCAAAATCACTAGCGTGAATTGCTGGCGGCTGGTCAGAATTGTCAAGACGTGGGTAAAGCCGACTACACCACGTTTGCTATAAAGCCTAGCCAGATTCTTAGATTCCGCCCGCGGCCCGCCCGCTCCCCTCACCGGGCGGGCCGCGGGTCGATCAGCGGTGCACCGTCTGTCCGCCGCGCTCGGCCAGCGACCGCAGCTGCTTCAGGGCGAATGTGCGGCCGCGGCCACCCTCCGGGATGTGGATGCCGGCCCACAGTCCCTGGGCGCCCGGCATCTCGCAGGCCTCCTTCGCGCACAGCCAGCGGCGCGGGCAGGATCGGCATACCGCCTTGGTCTGGTCATCGGTTGCGGTCATCCACCGGTCGGGGTCCTGCGTGCACGCGCCGATCTGGTTGTCGGTCAACACGGGCATCTCGATCATGACGGTCATGGCCGCTTCCTCTCGCTCGGTGGCGTTGCTCAAACCGTAGCGTTGTTTCCGTAGCATTGCAACAGTTGCTACGGGTTCGATGCGTCCGCGAGGTTGGCCGCCCGGCGTCGGATCTGCTGGCTACACTGGGCGGGTGGAAGAGGACGCCGGCGATCCGGGCATAGCCCGCGCTGGCGCCGCAGTCGCAGCCCGGCGTCGCGAATTGGATATCAAGCAGCGGAATCTCGCGAAGTACAAGATCATCAACGCAGGCGCGTTGATCGCCTTCGAGAAGGGCCGCAGCTGGCCGAGGGAACGGACAAGGGCCAAGCTGGAAGAGATCCTGCAGTGGCCCGCCGGAACCATAGCGACGATACGGTACGGCGGTTCGGTTCCCGGTGCAGCATCCGAGCCGCAGGCGGACGACGGCACCGCGTCGCTGATCGCGGGCACGGTCGAGGTGGCGATGACGACGATCGGCGCAGCCATCGAGGCGCTGCCCGCCGAGGACGACCTGCAATTCGCCCACCGAGCCACCGTGATTCTGACCGAACTGCGCAAGCTGGAAGCGGTGGTGGCGCGCGCCGCGCAACGCAGCCGCGGCACGGCCGACGTCGTGCTTGCCCTGCGGACGGTGCGCGGTCGCTACGACGAATTGATGTTTCGCACGGCCGCCGCGCCACGGGCGACGCTGGGCCAGCGGCTCTACGTCGCACGCAGGCGGGCCAGCCTGTCGGCCGCCGAGACTGCTAACGCAGCAGGCTTACCGGTCGAGCTCGTGCACGCGGTCGAGGCCGGCGAGCCTGCGACCGACGCAGACACCGCCATCCTGAATGAACTCATCGCGTCACTCGATAGCTGATACTGGGTTCCGTGCCGCTGTCCGATCTGGTCCGCAACGTCGGCGATGTGTTGTCACGCGCCGACACGCTGTTCGGGACCGCCGACCCCGGCACGATCGCCGCGGCTGCCGACCGTCTGACCGATGCGACGGACACCATCCGAGCAGGGCAGGAACAGGCCGCGTCGATGACGGGTGACGCGATCACCGACTACACCGATTTCGCGCAGAGTACTCGCGACGCGCTCGACCACCTGTCGGGCGTCGAGTCCAGCCTCTGCCACCACCTGCAGGAGGCCGCGGAGGCGGTGACAGCGGCGCACTCCGCCTCGCAGGCGGCGCTTCACGTGGTGTCGTCGGCATCGGATGCGGTCGGACACATGACGGATTCACCGGCCGCCGATTTGGCCGTTATCCGTGCCCTGCGCGCACAGGTCGCTGACGAGCTCGAGTTGATCCGCACCCACCAGGCGGTCGCCGAGCAGCTCGGTGCGCAGTTGCGCGGGCTCGGCTACTGAACGTCGGGGCGTAGATCCAGCCGACGCAGCAGCTGCGCGTTGAGCGCGACCACCACCGTCGACGCGGACATCAACAGTGCACCGACCGACATCGGCATTACGAAGCCGATCGGCGCCAGCACACCGGCGGCTAACGGAACGGCGACGAGGTTGTATCCCGCTGCCCACCAAAGGTTTTGCTGCATCTTGCGATAGGTCGCCTTGGACAGCCTGATCACCGAAAGGACGGAACGCGGGTCCGAGCTCGCGAGGATGACACCCGCCGATGCGATCGCGACGTCGGTGCCCGCGCCGATGGCAATGCCGACGTCGGCCTGGGCCAGCGCAGGCGCGTCGTTGACGCCGTCGCCGACCATCGCGACTTTGCGCCCTTCGCCCTGCAGCTCGGCCACCTTGGCCGCCTTGTCCTCGGGCCGCACACCCGCGAACACCCGACCGATGCCGACCTCGCGGGCGACCGCCATGGCCACCGGCTCGGCGTCGCCGGTGATCATCACGACCTCGATACCAAGGCGGTGCAGGGCGTCGACGGCCTGACGCGACTCCGGTCGCACTTCGTCGGCCAGCTTCAGCGCGCCCACCACGGATCCGTCGACCAGGACGTGCAACACGATCGCACCTTCGTCGTGCCACGCTCCTGCATCGGGCAACTCCGGCTGACCAGCCTCCCGCAATAGCCGCGGCCCACCGACGCGGACCTGGCGGCCGTCGACCGTCGCCGTCACCCCGACGGCGGGCGACGACGAAAAGCCCGACGCTGGATGGATCTTGACGTTCCGCTTCCGCGCCGCCGCGACGATGGCGGTGGCGAGCGGATGTTCGGAGCCCGCCTCGGCGGCCGCGGCCCATGCGAGTACCTCGAGTTCTGAGTGGCCGTCCGCTGTCGCCACGGCGGTGACACTGGGCTCACCCTTGGTCAGGGTGCCGGTCTTGTCGAACAGCACGGCGCCGACAGTCCGCATGGTCTCCAGCGCCAGCCGGTCCTTCACCAGCACACCGCCGCGGGCCGCCCGCTCGGTGGCGATCGACACCACCAGCGGTATCGCCAGGCCCAGCGCGTGCGGGCAGGCGATCACCAGCACGGTGATGGTCCTGATGACCGCCTCCTCCGGCCTGCCGATGAAGCCCCACACCACCCGGTGATGACGGCCGCGCCCAGCGCGAACCAGAACAGCCAGCCGGCCGCGGTGTCGGCCAGCCGCTGCGCCCGCGACGTGGAGTTCTGCGCCTCGGTCACCAATCGTTGGATGCCCGCGAGCGCGGTGTCGTCGCCGACGGCGGAGACCCGCACGCGCAGGCCGGAATCGGTCGCGACGGTGCCGGCGACGACGCGTTCGCCCACGCCGCGGCGCACCGGTCGGGACTCACCGGTGACCATCGACTCGTTCATGTCGGCTGCGCCGTCGACGATCTCGCCGTCGGCGGGCACGCTGCCGCCGGGGCGCACGACCACGACGTCATTGCGCCGTAGCTCCGACGGAGCGACCGTCACGATCTCGTCCCCCTCGACCCGTTCGGCCTCGTCCGGCAGCAGTGCGGCAAGGGATTCCAGCGCCGAGCTGGTCTGGGCCAGCGACCGCATCTCGATCCAGTGCCCGAGAAGCATGATGACGATCAGCAGTGCCAGCTCCCACCAGAAATCAAGCTGGTGGTCGAGCACGCCGAGACTGGCGCCCCACGACGAGACGAACGCCACCGTGATGGCCAGCCCGATCAGCAGCATCATTCCCGGTGCGCGAGAGCGGATCTCGCTGACCGCACCGGTCAGAAACGGCCGGCCGCCCCAGAAGTACATGACGGTGCCGAGCACCGGCGAGACCCAGCGCACAGCAGGCAACTCGGGCAGGGGGTAGCCGAGAATCGCCGAAAACATGCCGGACAGCGCCACCGTCGGCACGGCCAGCACGAGCATGATCCAGAACAACCTGCGGAACTGCGCGACGTGGTCGTGATGTGCGCCGTGGCCGCCCATGCGCAGCATCCTATACCCCATGGGGGTATAGAGGCAGGTAAAGTTCGTCGCCGATGACGGCACCGGCGGCAGGTCCCGATCAGCCCGGCGAATCGATGCGGGGTTCGGTACACATCTGTGTCACGGCGATCGTCGCGGGCGTGCTCATCGGTTTAGTCGGCGGAGCTTTTCGCTGGTGTCTTCAAGAAGCCGATGAACTGCGCATCGACCTCGTCGAATGGGCGCACCAGCTGCCCGGGCCCGGGTGGCTGATCCCCATGGCCGCCGCCGCGGCAGGCGCGACGCTGGCCGCGCTGATCGTGCGATGGGAACCGCTGGCCGCCGGAAGCGGTATCCAACACGTCGAAGCGGTGTTCCTCAACGAGGCCCGGCCGCCGCTCATCCGATTGGTTCCTGCGAAGTTCATCGGTGGTGTGCTGAGCATGGGGTCAGGACTCGTGCTGGGCCGCGAGGGGCCGACGGTGCATATGGGTGCCGCGATCGGAGCCGAAGCGGCCCGGCGCGCCCGGCTGCCCGATTCCGAGATCAGGATGATGCAAACGGCGCTCGGCGGCGCCGGCCTGGCGGTCGCGTTCAACGCGCCGATCGGCGGCACCCTCTTCACCCTCGAAGAGGTGACGAAGTCGTTCCGCGTGAAAACAGTCCTGGCAACGCTGTTTTCGGCTGCCGCGGCTGTGGCCTGCTCACGGCTGATCCTGGGAAACCACGCCGACTTCCGGGTCGAGCCCATCGGCGCACCCGCTCTCGCGTGGCTGCCTCTTTTCGTCGTTTTCGGACTGCTGACCGGATGTCTTGGTGCCGCTTACAACAAATTGGTGCTGTGGTTTCTTGACCACGTCGCCGCGATTCGCCGAGTCCCGGCGCTGGCGAAGGCAGCCATCATCGGTGCCATCGTCGGGTTCGCCATGTTCGTGTATCCGCTCGCGGTGGGCGGCGGCGAGGACCTGACGCAACACATCCTCGGCGGAGGGCACATCGCTGTCTCGGTCGTCATCGGAATCCTCGCCGTGCGGATCGTCGCAGGCCCTCTGTCATATTCGGCAGCGGTGCCGGGCGGCCTGTTCGCGCCACTGCTCGCGGTGGGCGCGCTGTGGGGACTGGTCTTCGCCGGCGGGTTCAACGCCCTATGGCCAGGAGACGCAAGGCAATTGGCGATCCCGATGGCGCTCGTCGGAATGGCGGCGTTGTTCGGAGCCACCATTCGTGCGCCGGTGACCGGAATGGTCGTCGTCACAGAGATGACCGCGACGACCGCGACGCTTGTGCCCATGATGGCCGCGACCGCAGCAGCGGTGTTCGCCGCCTACGCCGTGGGATCGGCGCCGATCTATGACAGTCTTCGAGAGCGGATGCCCGACGAAACAGCCATCGAGCGACGCGGTAACGGTTAGCAGATCGCGTCCATCACGATGATTTCTTTCCCGAAACGATTCGGCAACAATCCATTCGCCGAGCAGTATCTGCGTGCCATTCTCACAGCCATGACTCCGCCCACCATGCTGCATCGATTGACGGCCGAATTCATCGGCACCTTCTGGTTGGTCCTCGGAGGTTGCGGCAGCGCGGTCTTCGCCGCGAAGTTCGAGTCGTCCGACGGCGTCTCGCTGGGCATCGGATTCCTCGGTGTCGCGCTGGCATTCGGCCTGACCGTGCTCACCGGCGTCTACGCCTTCGGCACGATCTCCGGCGGCCACTTCAACCCGGCCGTCACCCTGGGCGCCGCCCTGGCGCGCCGCGTCGAGTGGAAAGCGTTGCCCGGCTACTGGATTGTGCAGGTGCTTGGCGGGCTGGTGGCCGGCCTGGTGATCCTGGTGGTGGCCAACGGTAAGGAGGGCTTCGACGCGACAGGCAACATGGCAGCCAACGGGTACGGCGCCCATTCGCCGGGTGGCTACTCGCTGTTGGCCGTCGCGATCACCGAGGTCGTCCTCGCCGGTGTGTTCCTGCTCGTCATCCTGGGCTCGACCGACGACCGCGCACCCGCGTCAAAAGGCTTCGCGGGGCTGTCGATCGGATTGACCCTGACGCTGATCCACCTGATCTCGATCCCGATCTCGAACACATCGGTGAACCCGGCGCGTTCGACCGGCGTCGCGTTCTTCAACGGCGACGGCGCACCCGCGCAGCTGTGGGTCTTCTGGCTCGCACCGCTGATCGGGGCGGCCATCGCAGGCCTCGCCTACCCGTATCTGTTCGGCGGAAGCCAGGAACTCGCCGACCAGCCCGTGCGCGACGACGCCCTGGAGGATGAGACCGGTACTACTTGACCGGTGCCTTCTTCTTGGCTCGGCTCGCGGCCGCCTTCTCGGTCTTGGCACCGTCATTGGCCAGTTGGCCGCCGGCGTTTTCGAGGTGTGCACGCACGAACCACTGAAACTTCTCCAACTCGGCCGAATGCGCGATCAGCATGTCCTCGGTGATCGGGTCGAGATCCTCGATCCGGTCGATGGACTTGCGGGTGTCCTCGATGATTCCCGTGTAGACGAGATCGAGAGCGGCCAGGTGCGCCTGCACGGTGTCCCGCTCGACCGAATAGTCGTCCCAGGTCCGGTCGTTGATGATCGCACCGGGCGTGCCCAGCGGTGACTTGCCAAGCGTGGCGATCCGCTCAGCCACCTCGTCGGCGTAGCCGCGGACGAGTTCGACCTGCGGGTCGATCATCTCGTGCACACCAATGAAGTTCGGGCCGACCACGTTCCAGTGCACGTGCTTCAACGTGAGGTGCAGGTCGTTGTATCGGCTGAGCGCCTTCTGCAGCAACTCGGCTACCTCGCCACCCTGCTTCTCCGACAAACCTGGGACCGTGAACTGAGTCATCGAAAGCTCCTTCGCACATGATGAACCGTCGGGCTTACGACTACCCGGGGCGGCGGTGCGGTAATCACGCCGCGGAGCACGTCACAGATCGGCCAGATTCGGTATCGCTTGACGGGCGCCGAAGCGTGGGTTGCGGGCCAGACCGCTGACCTCGAGAAGTCGCACGGCCCTGTGCCGGTGAGGACGGACCGGTGCAAGCAATTCGACCATCGCGTCGTCGTCGATGGGATGACCAAGCAGGCTCGAACCGACCACCTTCGCCAGGTGATAGTCCCCGATCGACAGTGCGTCGGCGTCGCCGAACGCGCGTTGTGCCGTCTCTGCCGCCGTCCATATTCCGACGCCGGGCAGCGAGGTCAGCGCCTCCCGCGCCTGTTCGGTCGGCCGCACGACGAGTCGCTCCAGCGAGTCGGCGCGCTGCGCACAGCCGATCACCGTGCGCGCCCTTGCAGGGTCGACGTTGGCGAGGTGGAACTCCCATGACGGGATGCGGCGCCACACCTCGGCGGGCGGGGGAACGCGCATCCGGGCAGGCGCCGGGCCCGGCGCGGGCGATCCGAACTTGGTGACCAGCAACCGCCACGCCCGAAAGGCATCCTTGCCTGCCACCCGCTGTTCGAGCACCGCCGGAATCAGGGCCTCCAGCACCCGCCCGGTGCGGCCAAGCCGTAGATGAGGCATCCGCCGATGCGCCTCGGCGATCGTCGGTTCCTCGGGGGCGAAGTCAGCCGCGTCATCGTCGGCGCCCAGCAGTGCGGGGACCCCTTCGGCGAATTCCGCTGCGCCGCGGCCCCATGCCTCACACCCGATGGTGCGCGGACCTGACCGGCTGATGCGCGCCGTCACCGGTCCGGTGGGCATCAGCCCGGTGCGCCAGACGGCACCGTCGGGTGCGGTCAGATAACACGGGTCGCCACCACCGCGGCGCAACGGTGACAGCGTGTGACCTGGGCTCGCGGGTCCCGGGAACTCGACGCTGCATTCGACGGCTTCAGACATTGATGACGTAATAGTGACATTGATTCCGGTTCGGCCGCCTCGGCTGGGGGTATGGAGGGGACGCAAATAGGCTGGCGGCCTGCTGTGGGTCGGGAAAGGGGTGCGGGTTGGGTGTCAATGGTCGGCTGTTCGCACCCGCGCTTCACCCCGCCCCGGCGGTGAGTTGCCAAACCGACGGTCAGTTCGACGTCTGGCGAAGTAGTGTCCGTAAGTCGGTTCTGGGCTCTGTCGACCAGTTCATCGCCGATCGTTGCGCCCTCGATCTGCGCGACGCCGGCGTCGACGTGGCCGCCGATGTGCTGGTCGGATTCGTCGGCGCCGGTAAGTGTCTGCGCTCGACGTTCATGTTCCTGGGCTGGTTGTGTGGCGCAGAGCCGTCTCATGCCGCGCTGCGTGCCGCCGCGAGCCTCGAGCTGTTGCACGCCTTCGCGCTGCTGCAGGACGACGTCATGGACGGCTCGCCGCTGCGTCGCGGCCGGGCGTCGGCGCACGTGCAGTTCGCCGACTGGCACCGCGGCCGTGGACTCTCCGGATCTGCAGAGCGGTTCGGTGAATCGGCGGCGGTACTGCTCGGTGACCTGTGCCTGGTGTGGGCGGAGCAGATGATGCGCGACTCCGGGGTCGATCATCGCGCGCTGACCAGGGCATGGCCCCGGTACGACGCGATGCGCAGCGAATTGGCGGTCGGACAATTCGCCGACCTGGTCAATGATGTCGGCGGGCTGCCTACCCTGGATGAGGTGCTGGACGTAGCACGACGCAAGTCGGGCAATTACACGGTGCGCCGGCCGTTGGAGATCGGTGCGGCGATGGCAGGCTGCGGCGATCGCCTGCTGATCCGGCTCGGCCGTTACGGCGACGCGGTCGGCGAAGCCTTTCAGCTGCGCGACGATCTGCTCGGCATCTTCGGCTCACCCGAGATCACCGGTAAACCGGCAGGCGCCGACCTCACCGAGCACAAGGCGACCAGCATCGTGGTGGCCGCACATCAGATGGCCGACCTGACGCTGAGGCGTCAGCTGGCCGAGCTGATGAACACGGCCGAACTCGACCTAGCCGGCGTCGAAAGGTGGCGCAGCCTGATCGTGGCCACGGGCGCGGTGGAGCGGATCGAGGAGATGATCGCCGACCGGTTGCGCCGTGCATCGGAATGGATCTACGAAAGCCGTCTCGATGAGGCGATGCGCTCGGCGCTGCTCACCATGGCCTCGGTCTGCACCCAGCGGGCGGCGTGATGCGAGCCATCGGGGGCAGAACGGACCACGTGGTGGTCGTCGGCGCGGGCCTCGCCGGATTGTCCGCCGCGTTGCACCTGGCAGGCCGTGGCCGTGCGGTGACCGTCGTGGAACGCGGCGACGTTCCCGGCGGACGGGTCGGCAGGCTCGACGTCGGCGGCTATCGGCTGGACACCGGCCCGACGGTTCTCACCATGCCCGACCTGATCGACGAAACCTTCGCAGCCGTCGGCGAATCCACCGCCGACCGACTCGAGCTGGAGTCCGTCGACCCCGCATACCGTGCCCTCTTCTCAGACGGCAGCGCACTGGACGTGCACAGCGATCGCGAGGCGATGGCCGCCGAGGTGGAACGGCTCGCGGGTCCGCAGCAGGCGCAGGGCTATCTGCGGCTGCGCGACTGGCTCACGCGGCTGTACCAGGTCGAGTTCGACGGCTTCATCGCCTCTAACTTCGACTCTCCGTTGTCGTTGTTGACTCCGCAGCTCGCCCGCCTCACCGCGCTCGGCGCCTTCCGACGATGGGACCGGGTGGTCAAGCGGTTCATCACCGATCCGCGGTTGCACCGCATCTTCACCTTCCAGGCGCTCTACGCAGGGGTCCCACCCCAGCGGGCGCTCGCGGTGTACGCCGTCATCGCCTACATGGACACCGTCGCCGGTGTGTACTTCCCGCGCGGTGGAATGCGTGCACTGCCCGATGCGCTGGCTGCCGCCGCCGCCGATGCGGGCGTCGAATTCCGTTATGGCGCAACGGTGAGCGGGCTGGATCGCCGCGGTGACCGCGTTCGGGCCGTTGACACCGACACAGGCGAGCGCATCCACGCCGACGCCGTCATCCTCACCACCGAACTGCCCGACACCTACCGGCTGCTCGGCCGCACCCCCCGCCGACTGTTGTCGCTGCGGCCCTCGCCGTCCGCGGTCGTCGCCCACATCGGCTGTCGATCGGCCGACGGTGAAATGCCGCACCACCACATCCTCTTCGGTGATACCTGGGATCAGACGTTCCGCGAAATCATCGACGACGGTGTCGTGATGAGCGATCCGTCTCTGCTGGTGACCAGGCCGACGGCGGGAGATCGGGCACTGGCACCGCCCGGACGTGATCTGCTCTACGTGCTGGCGCCGGCTCCGAACCTTTCGCGGGGAACGGTCGACTGGGACAGCGTCGGCGGCGCCTATGCCGAGAGCATGGTGGCCGCTGTCACCGATCGGCTCCCAGCGCTCGGGGTCGATACCGAACTGCTGCACGTCGTCAACCCGGCGGACTGGGCCGAACAGGGCATGGTGGCGGGCACACCGTTCGCGCTGGCGCACACGTTCGGCCAGACAGGACCGTTCCGCCCGGCCAACACGGTTCGCGGCATCGACAACGTCGTGCTGGCCGGCTCGTCGACGGTGCCGGGCGTCGGTGTTCCGACCGCCCTGCTGTCGGGACGGCTTGCAGCCGATCGGGTTACCGGTGCCGTCACCCGCAGCGTGGCAACGCACATCGGGAGTGGTCACCCATGATTCGCTCAGAGCTCGACGCCGCGGGTGTGCGCGATCCAGCATTGCGTGACGCCTACCAACAGTGCCGGCTGCTCAACGCCGAACACGGCCGAACGTTCTTCCTCGCCACCAGGCTGTTGGCGCCGGAACAGCGGCCTGCCGTTCACGCGCTGTACGGCTTCGCGCGGCGTGCCGACGACATCCTCGACGACTTCGACGCCGGCGCCAGTACGGCCGAACGCGCCGAGCGGCTCCAGCTTCTCGCCACCCAATTGTTCAATCAGCTTGTCCAACAACAGGACTACGGTGACGACCCCGCCCTGCGGGCCGTCGTCCACACCGCGCGCCGGTACGGCATTCCCTGGGAGATGTTCGACGACTTCCTGGCTTCCATGCGGATGGACCTGACGGTCACCGACTATCCCGACCGCAAGGCACTCGAGCGTTACATGCACGGATCGGCCGAGGTGATCGGGCTCCAGATGCTGCCGGTGCTGGGCACTGTCTGTCCGCGCGAGGAGGCCGCGCCGTATGCCGCCGCGCTGGGAAAGGCGTTCCAGCTCACCAACTTCCTGCGTGACGTCGACGAGGATCTGCAGCGTGGCCGGGTGTATCTGCCCGCCGACGAGTTGGCCGCCTACCGCGTCGACCGGGACATGCTGACGTGGTGTCACACCAACAGGCGCACCGACGCCCGGGTGCGCAAGGCACTCACCGAACAGCACGCCGCCACCCGCCGGGTCTACGAAGTGGCCCGCAAGGGCATCGAAATGCTCGACCCGCGGTCGCGGCCATGCGTCGCAGTGGCATACACGCTGTACTCGGAGATCCTGGACCGCATCGAGAACATCGACTTCGCGATCTTCGACCAGCGCGCGACCGTCGGCACCGGCAGGCGGCTGCAGGTCGCTGGGATCGGTTTGTGTCGGGCCTGGCGCGCGCGGTTGACGCACGGTAGGTAAGAACTAGACATGGACCGCTGGCAGTATCTGATCGTGCTGGGCGCCTGCCTGCTCATCACCGCGCCGCTGGAGCTATTCGGTGAAGGCGTCTACCGGCAGGCGAGACGCGCCGCCTTCGCCATACTGCCCGTTGCGGTCGTATTCGTGGTGTGGGACGCCGTGGCGATCGCCGCGCACATCTGGACATACAACCCGCGTTACGTCAGCGGCATCGAGCTGCCCGCCGACATCCCCGTCGAAGAACTCCTGTTCTTCATCGTGATCCCGCTCTGCGGGCTGTTCACCTACAACGCCGTCGACACCATCCTGACGTACCTGCAGAAGAAGAGACGCGCCCGATCGGAGCAGTCGACGTGACGGGACTCGGTTACACGTTGCCGGCCGTGCTGGCGGTGATCGCGGTGTGCGCATTGGAGTTCGGCCTGCTCCACACCGGCCTTTTCCGCCGCCCTGCCTACTGGATCTCGATGGTGATCGTGTTCGGCTTCCAGATACCCGTCGACGGCTGGCTCACCAAATTGTCCGCCCCGATCGTCATCTACGACGACAGCCACACCAGCGGCATCAGGGTTCCCTTCGACATTCCCGTCGAGGATTTCCTGTTCGGCTTCGCCCTGGTGACCGGGGTGCTGCTGCTGTGGGAACGTCAGCGGCTACGCGATAGCAAGGCAGGGAGTGCCAAATGACGAACCGTAAATCTTCGCGGACGCGAGGAGCACAGAAAACAGAGGTGCCCGCCGCGTTCGACGCGGGCGCGGCGGCCTACGACGGCCTGGTCGACGCCAACCCCGGCTATCACCGCCACCTTCGGATATCCGCCGAGCGGATGCGTCTTGTCAACGGCGGCAAGGGACTACGGCTGCTCGACGCGGGCTGCGGCACCGGTGCGTCCACTGCGGCCCTGCTGTCGGTGGCCCCGCAGGCCGACATCGTGGCCGTCGACGCCTCGTCGGGAATGCTGGCCGAGGCCGCCGCCAAAGACTGGCCCGCATCCGTGCGATTCGTGCACAGCCGCATCGAGGACATCGCCGAAGCCGGTGTCGAGGGGCCCTTCGACGGCATCTTCGCGGCGTACCTGCTGCGCAACCTCGAGGACCCCGACGCTCAGTTGCGGGAGTTTCTGGCGCTGTTGCGGCCAGGGGCGACGCTTGCGGTGCACGAGTACTCGGTCCGCGACTCCCGGGTCGCGACGGCCATGTGGAACGCGGTATGCGCCACCATCATCATCCCGATGGGCAAGCTGCGCAGCGGGGATGCCGGCCTCTACCGCTACCTGCGGCGCAGCGTCAACGAATTCGATGGCGCGGACGCCTTCCTGAACCGGCTGCGGGACAACGGCTTCACGAGTGCGCGTAGCGAGACGGTGCCGGGTTGGCAGCGCAACATCGTGCACACATTCCTCGCAGAGGCGCCCGCATGACCGACCCCCGTCGCGCCAGTCATCCCGCGGCGCCCGGTCTGCCCGATGCCGGTTCGTTGGGCAGCACGCCGCACGTCGTCGTGGTGGGCGGCGGCATCGCCGGGCTGGCGGCGGCTACCGGGCTGATCGAGCGCGGCGTGACCGTCGACGTCGTCGAGCGCGAGCCCTACCTCGGCGGCCGCGTCGGCGGGTGGACCGACAAGGCCCAGGACGGCACCGACCTGCCGATGAACCGCGGCTTTCACGCATTCTTCCGCCAGTACTACAACCTGCGGGACATGTTGCGCCGCATCGACTCCGGTCTGGGGATGCTCACCGCCGTCGAGGACTACCCACTGGTCGACGGGCAGGGTAGGCGCGACACGTTCCGCGGCCTGCCGCAGAAGCCGCCGCTGAACGCGTTGGCGTTCGCCTTGCGCAGCCCGACGTTCCGGCTGCGGGATCTGGCCCGGCTCAACGCCCGCGCCGCCGCGCCGTTGGCAGCGGTGTCGGTACCGGATATCTACCAGCGGCTCGACCACCTCGACGCGGACGCCTTCCTGCGCGCCATCAACTTTCCCGCGGCCGCCCGCCATCTCGCGTTCGAAGTGTTCTCGCGCAGCTTCTTCGCCGAACCGGGCGCGCTGTCCGCCGCCGAGCTCGCCACCATGTTCCACATCTACTTCCTCGGCTCCAGCGAGGGCCTGATCTTCGACGTGGCGAATGCCAACTTCGATGTCGCGCTGTGGAATCCGTTGCGCGCGTATCTGGAGTCGCGCGGCGCGCGGTTCCACACCGGTGTATCGGTCACGGCGGTGAGCACCGACCCGGGCCTGCGTGTGCATCCCGATTCCGGCACGGACTTCGACTGCGACGGAGTGGTTTTGGCCACCGATGTGGCGAGCCTGCAGCGCATCGTCGTCGGGTCGCCTTCGCTCGGAGACGACGCATGGCGGGCGCGGGTCGCGGCGATGGGAGTCGCGCCGCCGTTCGTGGTGCAGCGGCTGTGGCTGGATCGGCTCGTAGATGCAGATCGCGCACCGTTTCTCGGGACAGGCGGCCGCCCCCCGCTGGACAATGTCAGTGTGCTCGAACGCTACGAGCGGGAAGCGACGGCGTGGTCCCGGCGCACCTCCGGTTCGGTCGTCGAACTGCATTCTTACGCGGTGACCGGACCGCGCGAGGGCCTCGGCGACCGCATGCGCGCCCGACTGTACGAGCTCTACCCGGAGATCCGGGATGCCGAGATCCTTCATGAAAGGGTGCTGTGCCGCAGCGACTGCCCGCGGTTCGCACCAGGCGATCACGCCACGCGGCCGACCGTCACGACTCCGCATCGCGGCGTCATGCTGGCCGGTGACGGCATTCGGATAGACCTGCCCGTCGCACTGATGGAACGCGCCGCAACGACCGGCTGGTCGGCGGCGAACCACCTGCTCGGCCATTACGGGCTGGCGGGCCATGTCCTGCACACCGTGCCGGTGCAGGGCCGGTCGGGCGCTCTGCGGCGGCTGGCGCAGCGGGATAAACAGCTGGTGCGATGAGCGTGTTCACCGGTCTGAAAACGAAATGGGCGAAGACGTCGCCCTTCAGGGTGCTTCAGCGCGAACAGTGGGCGAGCCAGCGACCCACCTTCAAAGATGCCGAGCCGGCCATCATCGACGCCGCGCTGCAGCGATCGCAGCGCCGACTCAGCGGCAACTGGTTTGCGTTCGCCGCCAGCGACGCGATCCGCAACCGCCCGTTCGGCACATCGGTCGGCGGGCTCGAGATCGTGGCGTGGCGCGACACCGACAGCACCCTTCACGTCGGGCCTGCGACATGCCCGCACCTCGGCGCGGACCTGGCGACGGGCACGGTGGATCGCGGCGCGCTCATCTGCCCGTGGCACGGACTGCGCCTCGAAGGTGGCCGCGAATTCGGCTGGAAACCGTACCCGGCTCACGACGACGGGGTGCTGGCGTGGGTCCGGCTCGATCGCATCGGCGGCGAGCAACCGACCGAAGCTCCGGTGGTGCCGGTCAGGCCCCACGGTGCGAGCATGCACGCCGTCACCCGGCTGGTGGGCACCTGTGAACCCAGCGACATCATCGCCAACCGGCTGGATCCGTGGCACGGCGGCTGGTATCACCCATACTCGTTCGCCCACCTCGACGTGTTGTCCGCCCCGCCGGTGGACGCCGACCTACCGCAGGAGCAGGACCGCTTCCTGGTGCCGGTGACGTTCCACATCGGCCGGTTCGGCGTGCCGGTCGTCGCTGAGTTCGCCGCCCCGGGGCCACGCACCATCGTGATGCGCATCATCGACGGCGAGGGCGCAGGCAGCGTCGTCGAAACGCACGCCACACCGGTCGGGCCGGGACCCGACGGGCTCCCGCTCAGTGCGGTGATCGAGGCGGTCATCGCGCACTCCGATCGCCCCGGCTTCGGGCATGCCCTGCGCGCACGACGGCTGATCGCGCCCTTCATGCGGCAGGCGGCGGCCAGACTGTGGCGCGACGACCTCGCCTACGCCGAACGGCGCTATCGGGTGCGCACCCGCGGTTAGGCGGCGACCGAAATGTCGGCCTTGTCGGGATAGAACGCGACATGACCGGCGATGCCCGCGACCGCCGGGTACGGCTGTACGTACGTCCAGATCGCGTCGTCGACGGTATCGCCGGACCCGGTCGTCACGTGGTAGTAGCTGGCGTCGCCCTTGTATGGGCAGTACGTCGTGGTGTCGCTCGACGTCAGCGCGGTTTGCACGACGTCGCCGATCGGGATGTACTGAACGGCCGGATACGTCGACTCCTGCAGGGTCAGCGCGCTGTCGCTCTCCGCAACGACCTCGCCGTTCACCCGCACGGTGACATGCTTACCTGTGGGTGCGACGGTGATCGGGTGGTCGGCGCCGGGCTCGCGAACGGGTTTCTCGGTCATGGCTGTCTCTCCTGACGAATGGGATTGCCCATCTCCATAGTCGCAACCTGTCGAGACGCGCGTTTTCTTCCTCGTCCGCCGTTAACATCGCCGAATGACTGATCGCGGAGCCGCCTCCGTCGCGGCGGACATCACCATCGATGCGGACCCCACCAAGGTTTACGCGTTGATCACCGACCTGCCGACGCTGGCGTCGCTCGCCCCGGAGTCAGCGGGGATGAGGTGGCGCAGCGGCGACGAGGCGACCCCCGGAGCGGTGTTCAAGGGCACCAACCGCAACGGTTTTCGGCGCTGGACGACGACGTGCACCGTCACCGACGCCGATCCCGGCCGCGCGTTCGCGTTCGATGTCCACTACTTCGGCGCGCCGGTCGCGCACTGGCGTTACGACATCACGGCCGAGGGCAAAGGATGTCGAGTCACGGAGCAGACCTGGGATCGCCGGCCGCCCTGGATGGCGAAGGCGGGCGGTCTCGCCACAGGTGTGACCGACCGAGGCACCGCGAACGACGGCCACATGAAGCTGACCCTGCAGCGGCTCAAGGAGAAGGCCGAAGCCGGCTAGGGGCGTCCGGCGATCTTGTCGGCGACGACGGCGATCGGTGAGGTCGTCGATCGACCACGACTCTCATGCCAGTCCGCCGCCTTGTATGCGAGATACATGCTGCGCACGCCCAGCCAGCGCAGCGGCTCGGGCTCCCAGTTCGGCGATTGATGGCCGACCCACGGCAGCTCGGTCAGAGGAGTCCGCTGCTCGAGCACCAAATCGGCGAGGGTCCGGCCAGCGAGGTTCGTCGCGGTGACACCGTGGCCGACATATCCTCCGGCCGAGCCCAGTCCGGTGGTCTTGTCGAGTGCAACGCCTGCCGACCAGTCGCGGGGCACTGCCAGCACGCCACACCAGCCATGCGCGATCGGCACGTCACGGATCTGCGGCAGCACCGCGCGCAGCGTCTCGGTCAGGTGCGCGATCGTGCGTTCGGGAACGCGCCCGTCCTTGTCGATGCGTGATGCGTAGCGGTAAGGCACGCTGCGGCCGCCGATCGCGATGCGGTTGTCGACGGTGCGCTGCGCGTAGAAGAATCCGTGCGCACTGTCGCCGACGGTCTCGCGGCCTCGCCAGCCGATGTCGTCCCACCGGGCATCGGGGATCGGCTCGGTGGCGATCATCGAACTGTTCATCGGCAACCAGCGCCGGCGCAGTCCCGGCAGCCTGGCGGTGAAGCCCTCGGTCGCCCGCAGCACGATCGGTGCGGTGACTGTGCCGTGCGGCGTCACCGCCCTGCCGGAGTCGATCGCGGTGACCGGTGACTGCTCGTAGATGTCCACGCCGAGTTGGGCCACGGTGCCGGCAAGCCCGCGGGCGAGCTGGGCGGGTTGGATGCGGGCACAGTGCGGATTGTGATAGGCCGCGACCACATGAGCGAATCGAATGCGATCGGCCGCTTCGGCTTTCGTGAGCACCGCGATGCCGTCGACTTTCCAGCTGAGCTCCTCTTCGGCCTCTGCGGCCAGCCGTGCGGCCTGCGCGGAGTTGCGGGCGATCTGCAGCGTGCCGCCCTTGACGATGCCCGCGTCGATGCCTTCGCGTGCCGCGACGTCGATCACCTCGTCGACGGAGTCGTTCAGTGCCCGCTGCCAGGCCACCACGCCGTCACGGCCGTGCTGCGTGGCCATCCGGTGGCGGTCGCCGGGAACCAGGCCCGACAACCAGCCACCGTTGCGACCCGACGCCCCGAACCCTGCGAACCGAGCCTCGAGGATCGCTATCCGCAGCGATGGGTCCGCACGTTTGAGGTAGTACGCCGTCCAGAGCCCCGTGTAGCCGGCCCCGACGATGCAGACGTCGGCGTTGCGATCGCCCGGCAGCGCGGGCCGGCAGGCGGGTAGTTCGTCATACCAGTTGGATACGTGGCCGTTGATCAAAGGCACCGAGTGATTGTGACAGGTCCGTCGCGTGTCAGACCCCCAGCGCATGGTGGCGGCAAGTACTACGAAAAGGACACGCCATGTGCTGGCAATGCGATCACCCCGGCGCAACCACCGCCGACTACCTCGTCGAATTACGCAAGACCATCCGCAAATGTAAATGGGCAGTGCAGTACGTCGAAGACGACAAGAAGCCGTTCGCCTACACGATCGGTCTGCACAAGCGCGGCTTCGCCGAATACCTCGTCACCGGCGTATCTCCCGAAGAGGCCGCGCGGCTACTGAACGCGGTTGCCGACTACGCCATCCGAGAAGTACAACCCAAGCCTGGCGACACCATGGAAATAGCCGGGGAAGTGCAGCTGGAGTTCGTCAAGGTCGGACAGCCCGACGCGCACCTCAATTTCGCGATCGCTCTCTACGGTCCCGATGTGCAAGCGCTACAGGCAGTTTGGCGTGACGAGCACGGGCATTCGCCATGGTGCCCCGGCTTCGACTCCGGCCGCGGCAGCCAACCCGTGCTCGGAAAGCGGGGTCCTCAGAATGCGTAGCGGTGGTAATGCGCCATGTAGCGCAGCTTCGACGACAACGACATCGTCCTGGCCATGACCCGGTAAGGAAGCGACACATCAGCGAAGGTCGGCGAGTCGAACGGTGAGACCCACTGCAGCAGTCGCAATCCGGGCACCGCCTGTCGGATGTCGTCTGGACCGTCGATGCCCCAATGCAGCGTCGCGCCCGCCCGCTTCACCACGGCGTTGATCCATTGCGTCTTGATCCCGAACCGGCTGAACGCATCGAACTGCAACTCACCCGATGGCGAATGGTCGACGACCCGGCGCAGCAGCGCGATCCCGTCCGCCTCGGTCAGGTACATGGTCAACCCCTCGCCGATCATCAGCGTCGGCCGATCGGCGGGAACGGCGGAAAGCCAGGCCGGGTCCGTCACGGACGTCGCGACGACGTGGCAGTGTTCGCGGGGCGGGAACAACTGCACACGCAGGTCCGCGACGTCGGGATAGTCGACGTCGTACCACTCGACACCCGGCCCGGGGTCGAGCCGGTAGTAGCGGCTGTCCAGGCCGCAACCCAGATGCAGCACGACCGCCTCGGGATGCACCGCGAGAAATTGGCGTGCCCAGTTGTCGAAGTGCGCCGAACGAGTGGTGACCGACGGCGAGTTTCGTGCCGTGATCGTCGTCTTGGACCAGTCGTAGTCGATGCGGTCGACGATGTCTTTGGCCCACCGGTCGCCGAGGATCGGCTTCTCGAAGTCGGCGTCCAGCGCCTTGGCATAGAACGTCGCCAACATGGTCTGCGGCGCTCCGGACAGATCGACGTGCAGTTTCTCCGCCACGCCCCAGAGGCTAGTCCTGCCGCCACCTCACGCCGAGAACCTGAACGGCAGGCCGCGC
This sequence comes from Mycobacterium sp., assembly GCF_032159565.1. Classification (GTDB taxonomy): domain Bacteria; phylum Actinomycetota; class Actinomycetes; order Mycobacteriales; family Mycobacteriaceae; genus Mycobacterium. Next base: position 32,756 of record NZ_JAVHWR010000110.1, on the reverse strand, counting down.
GTCGTTCAGCCGGCCTGCTTGCTCTTGCGTTTGGTGTTTCGAAGGTTCACCCAGAACAGCGCAGCCTCGCGGATCGACTCCTCCACCGGCCTTGGCCGCCAACCCAATTCGCGCCGGGCCTTGGCACAGTCGACCGGCGCCTCCGCACGCATCAGGCGCAACGACGCCAACGACAGCTGCTCGTCGGTGCCGCGCAGCCGCGCCTTCGCGGTCCCCATGGCGGCCAGCGCGTATGACATGGCGAGCGGAATCCTCTTGCCCGGCGGTGCCATGCCCGCGGCCTCCGCCGCTATGCGGGCCACCTCAGCATTGGTGATCATCTTCTCCGAGATGAGGTATCGCTCACCGACGCGGCCTTTCTCAGCGGCCAGAATGAGCGCGCGGGCGGCGTCGTCGACACCGACGGCCTCTAGCTCTATGCGATCCATGACGAACGGCAGCTTGCCGAACGCCGCGCCCGCGATGATCGCCCCGTGCGGCGTCCGGCCCCAGTCGCCGCCGCCGTAGGTGGTCGACACGCACATCGCGATCGCGGGCAGCCCGTGCTCGCGCGCATACCGCAGCACGAGTTCCTCGGCCTGCACCCGCGACCGCACATACGGCGTGAGGCCGCGGAGCCGATGGGTCGGCGACGTTTCGCCGCGGAGCCGATTGGTCGGCGACGTTTCGCCTCGGAGCCGATTGGTCGGCGACGTTTCGCCGCGGAGCCGATTGGTCGGCGACGTTTCGCCTCGGAGCCGATTGGTCGCCGACGATCCGCCTCGGAGCCGATTGGTCGCCGACGATCCGCCTCGGAGCCGATTGGTCGGCGACGTTTCGCCTCCGTCGACGATCTCATCGTCTTCGGTGGCCACGCGACCGCGCTTCCGGCCGACCGTCACATAACTGCTGGTGAAGACGAAGCGCCGTAGGGCCCCGTCTTTCTGGATGTCGTTCGCGACCTCCAGCACGTTGCGGGTGCCTTCCACGTTGGTGTTGAACAGCGGCGCCGGATCCCTGAGCCAGCCACGGGTATCCACGACGCAGTAGTAGACGACGTCGACACCCGTCATCGCCTCGCGCAGTGCGTCGTTGTTCCAGATATCCCCGACGAACCGGGTCGTCTTCAGGTCATCGATGCCGATGGTGTTGGCGCCGTCGCGCACCATCACCCGGACGTCCTCGCGGTCGCTGACGAGTTGGCGGGTGACGTGGCTGCCGAGAAAGCCGTTGGCGCCGATGACCAGGACGGTCATCGCGCGAACTGCTTCATCCAGGCGCGGGCCTCGGCGGGCAGCGTGCCGAGCTCTTCAGCCTTGCGGCACCACTTCACCGTGGTCGACACGAACCGCAGCGGGTTGTAGATGTCCTCCTGGCGCCGCCACAGTCCGTCACCGGCATAGGTGATGATCGAGATGTTGGTCGCGCTGATGATCGTGCCGTCTCCGGGATCGCGCATCGGGTTGTCCAGTTCACAGATGATCCGTCCGGTCGGCTCGTCGACGACAGACCAGAGCGACGGAAAGTGCGTCATGTAGCTGCCGGGAAAGGTCTCCATGGTCTGCCAGATCCACTTGCGGACCTCTTCTCGACCGAGCATGGTGCCCGCCGCGTGCTCGACGTAGACGATGTCGGGCGCATACTGCTCAACCCACGGATCCCAGTCCCGGGTTCGGGCGGCCCGGTCGACGGTCTGCTCGAATTTCGCGAACGCCTCTGCCAGCTCGTCGCGCGTGAACACCTTGCTCGTCACGGGACAAACTAGAACACGTTCTACTGGGTTTTGTCGAGCATGCTCACGAGGCGCTGAGCACTTGGCGATCGCCGAGCGGCGACTGCAGCGGCACCTCGAGCGTGCCGAACACGGCGAGCATGATGCACATCCGGCCGAAAGCCTCCGGCAGGGTCCCGCCCTGCAGATCCACGGTGACGGTGTCGGCCGTTTCAACCACGGTGGCGTGCACGCCGGAGCACTCCGGCGTTCCTGACGCGAAGTTCACCGCCACCGCGTTCTCGGCGATCGCACGGCTCCAGGACTCGATCACCGCACGATGCGGGTCCACGATGGCGGGATTGTCCTTGAACACCATGCGGCCTCCCGCGGGCACCTCGGGCGGTGCAGTCGCCTCCGCGGCAGCCACCGGAACGCCGCCCGCCGTCAGGACAAGGGCCGTCATAACCGTCGCCGTCGCTACCCGCATGTGTTCACGGTAACGGTTCTGACCTGGATTAACCGACCGCCGTATACCGTTGTAGAAGCGCCATGAAAAGCAACTATCACAAGAATCCCGAAGCGGTCGGTGCATTGTCACCGGAGCAGTACTACGTCACACAGAAGAGCGGCACAGAGCGGCCGTTCACGGGCGAATACTGGGACAACCACGAGCCCGGCATCTACGTCGACGTGGTTTCGGGCGAGCCGCTGTTCGCCTCTGTCGACAAGTTCGAGAGCGGCAGCGGTTGGCCGAGTTTCACCAAACCGATCGACACCGGCAACGTGGTCGAGAAGCGCGACTTCTCGCACCTGATGATCCGCACGGAGGTGCGCTCCGCGCATGGCGACAGCCACCTCGGCCACGTATTCACCGACGGACCGAAGGTCGACGGCGGGTTGCGCTACTGCATCAACTCGGCTTCGCTGCGGTTCATCCATCTCGACGATCTCGAGGCCGAGGGTTACGGAACATACAAGAAGCTGTTCACGACGGAGGAAGCGCAGGCATGAGCGATTACGAGAAGGCGATCCTGGCAGGCGGCTGCTTTTGGGGCATGCAGGACTTGATCCGCAAGCAGCCCGGCGTGGTCTCGACCCGGGTCGGCTACACCGGTGGCGAGAACGCCAACGCCACATATCGCAACCATCCCGGGCACGCCGAGGCGATCGAGATCACCTACGACCCCGAGCAGACCGACTACCGGGCGCTGCTGGAGTTCTTCTTCCAGATCCATGATCCGTCGACGAGGAACCGCCAGGGCAACGACGTCGGCACCAGCTATCGCTCGGCGATCTTCTACACCGACGACGAGCAGAAGGGCGTCGCGCTGGACACCATCGCCGACGTCGAAGCGTCAGGGCTGTGGCCCGGCAAGGTCGTCACGGAAGTCACTCCGGCGAGCGACTTCTGGGAGGCCGAGCCCGAGCATCAGGACTATCTCGAGCGCCTGCCGTGGGGCTACACCTGCCACTTCCCGCGGCCGGACTGGAAGCTTCCGCCGCGCACGCGAGGAGCGGAACCGGGCGAGCGGGCAACGCAAGAGGCCTAACGCTCACAGCTGGCTCCCAGGAATAGGGAAACACCCTATTCCTTTGAAGCCCGTGGGTTACCGAAACGGTTTGGCCGGCATCGTCTTTGACCACAGCGTCGAGGATGAAGTCGGCCTTTCCCCTTTTCGGCCACCTCGGCCCCGACCCGCGCGATCTCATCCTTGTCGAGGCTGGTCTCGGCCCGTAGGTCGGTGCGCGCCATGCCGGTGAACTTGATGTCGACGTTCTTCACCAACGGGTAGTACTTGGCGGGGTCGAAGGTCGCCAGCGCGATGACGCCGCCCAATATTTCTGCGACGGTGAACTGCACACCGGCATAGACGACGCCAAAGTGGTTGCCGTTGCCCGCCATCGGTACCGAGGCGACGGCGTGCCCTCGGGCCCGCCTCGATCACCTTGATACCCATCTTGTGCGCCGGTGGAATCATCTGCTCCATCGCGCCGTTCATCATCTCGCTAAGGCTCGTCACAGCCTTCGAGACTACGTGCGACGTCTCATCACCACTCGGCCGCCGTCCTTGGGCGTATATGCAACGCCCCGGGAGTGCACCACTTCGTCTGGTGCGGTCGTCGTGTCGATGGTGAAGTGGCGCAATACGGTTCGAAGCACCACATCCATCTCCACATTCGCGAACACCGCACCGACGCAGCGCCGCGTACCGCCACCGTACGGAATCCATGAGAGTGACGGCGGACGCTTGCCGTAGAACCGGTCCGGGTCGAACCGCTCCGGGTCGGGGAAAGCATCTGCCGACTCATGCATCTGAACAAGACTGGCTACCACTGAATATCCCTGTGGGATCGTCCAGTCGCCCAGCGTGAAGTCCGTTGCGTAGACGCGACGGGGAGCGAAGTCGATGACCGTCCGAACGCGTTGCGTTTCGAGAATGGTCGCTTGCCGATACTGGTTCTCGTCGGTGTCGGCCTCGGCGACCAACCTTTCCAACACCGTCGGATGCCTGCTGATCCGCTCGAAGATCCAGCCCATGGTCGACGCGGTGGTTTCATGGCCAGCCGCGAGCAGAGTCAACAACTCATCGGCGATATCGCGCGGGGACATCGATGAGCCATCCTCATATGTGCTACGCAGCAACAAGGACAAGATGTCCTCTCGCGTCTCGAAATTCGGGCCGGCGCTGAGCTGTTGGATGAGCCGGTCGATAACTTCGTCGTAGCGCCGCCGATAATCGGCCAGCCTTCCCCACGGGCTGAACCGGCCGTAGGTGCGCGAGGGTGCGGGCAACAGAGCCAGGCGAGACCCCAGCGTGACCCACGGCGGAATGATTCGGCGCAACTCGTCCAGCTGGTCACCCTCGGCGCCGAAAACCGCACGCAGAATCGCGTTGAGCGTAATACGCATCATTGGTTCGAGAGTTGGAAATGCCTGTTCCTCCGGCCAATTGGCCGTTTCGCGTAGCGTCTCCTCCTCGAAGATCTTCTCGTAGTTCTTGATGCTCCTGCCATGGAACGGCGGGGTCAGCAGTCGCCGGCGCTTGCGGTGCTCGGCTCCGTCGAGGGCGAACACCGAACCGGATCCGAGCACTCTGCTGAGATTCGGCTGAATGTTACCGACGTCGTCCGGATTCGCGGTGAACAGTTCCTTCGCCAGCTGCGGGTCGGCAACGACCACCAGCCGGCCGAACAACGGAACGTTCAGCGTGACGATGGGCCCGTGATGGCGTACCGCTCGAGTGATCGTCCACCGTCGCGACAGCGTAAAAGTCAGCCCCTGAATCGCCTTCGGCAGCCGAACTGCAGGCGGCAGTTCAGGGGTTTCACCGCTCAGCGCCTGTGCGTCGACAGAGTCCGTCTCGGTCATGCCCCATCACTCCAACCAGTCTGTGGTACTGCCTCGTACCGCTGCGTTCTGTCAGACGGTACTCTGCGGTACCGTTGTGTGACAAGCTTCCATCGTGAGTTTGGAGAAGGATTGATGGCCGTGACCGTCACTGACGACATGCAGCCCGTCGTCGCCGACGCTACGGGCAGCCCGTTCCGCCGCCGGTTGCTCGACGGTCTCGACGCATCCATAAAAGAGCGCGGTTACCGCGACACCACGGTCGCCGACATCGTCCGGCACGCCCGCACCTCGAAGCGCACTTTCTACGGTGAGTTCTCCAGCAAGGAGGACTGTTTCATCGATCTGCTGCGGACCAACAACGAGGAGATGATCCACAGGATCCGTGACTCCGTGGATCCGGAAGCCGAATGGCACGACCAGATACTGCAGGCCGTCGTCGCCTATGTCGACCACATCGCATCCCGGCCAGCCATCACGCTGACGTGGATCCGCGAAGCGCCTGCGCTCGGCTCGGTGGCGCAGCCCTTGCACCGCATGGCGATGACCGCCTTCACGGACATGCTGGTCGATCTCAGTGACAGCCCCGGCTTCCGGCGTGCCGACCTACCGCCGGTCACGCGGCCGTTGGCACTGATCATCGTGGGCGGGTTGCGGGAACTGACAGCGCTGCATGTGGAGGACGGCCTCGACGTGCACGGAATCACCGACGCAGCGGTGACAGCCTCGACCGCCATCCTGGGGCTGGCTGCTTCAACGTCCGGCGGGCACGAGCGATGGGCCCACGCCCAGAGGGCTGGGGACGACTCGGGGATCAACTGAGCATTAGCCGCGCGGACTTCTCCAGCCTGTCGGCGATGTCGGCGTAGGTCCCGTATCCCATTCCGGCCCGCACGAGTGCGCCCGCGTACAACAGCTCGAGCGACTCGATCACGTCCGGATCGCGGTCGGAGCCGAGCGCGGCCAGCAGCCGGTCGTGGATGTCGCGCCCGATCCGCAGCCGCAGCACCTCGACATCTGGATCCCGTCCCAGCAGCGCAGTGGTCACCGCACCGGCGAACTCGGGTTCGTCGGCGACGAGCAACGCGATGTGGCGGAGCACGCCGATGACATGGCCCGCCACATCGTCGGACTCGTGCGCCGCCGGGGGGGCCGCGGCCAGCCTGCGCCAGAACACCTCGGCGACGAGATGCTCCTTGGACGAGAAATAGGTGTACGCCGTCGCGGCCCCGACACCGGCCTCGGCTGCTACGCGTCGGACGGTCAAGCCTGCGAAGCCATCTCTGGTCAGGATCTGCACCGCGGCCCTGCCCAGGCGGTCGACGGTGTCGGCCTGCTTGGCGGTCAGACGGCGCCGGGTCGACTCCAGGACCGGCTCGGACACGTGTCCGGACGCTACTACAACCACCCTTCACCAGCAACGGTAAGTTGGACGCGATGAGCAACACCGACACAGCACTCCCCGCGCCTGCCGCGCGGCTGTTCGCACTCGCCGATCAGGTCACCGGCTTCATGCCCGCCGACGAAGGTCGCAGGCTCTATGACACCGCGGTCCGCTATCTCGGCGACGGCATCGGCGTCGAGATCGGAACCTACTGCGGCAAATCGACGCTGATGCTAGGCGCCGCGGCGCAACAGAGCGGCGGTGTGCTGTACACCGTCGATCACCATCATGGTTCCGAAGAGCACCAGCCCGGTTGGGAGTACCACGACACCTCACTGGTCGACCCGGTCACCGGACGATTCGACACGCTGCCGTCGCTGCGTCGCGCACTAGACTCCGCCGACCTCGACGAGCACGTCGTCACCATCGTGGGCAAGTCGGTCATCGTGGCCCGTGGCTGGCGAACGCCCTTGCGGTTCTTGTTCATTGACGGCGGACACACCGAGGAGGCCGCACAACGCGACTTCGACGGCTGGGCCAGATGGGTCGACGTCGGCGGCGCGTTGGTCATTCACGACGTCTTCCCCGACCCCGACGACGGGGGCCAGGCGCCGTTCCACATCTACCAGCGGGCCCTCGCCACCGGCGCCTTCCGCGAAGTGTCCGCTACCGGCTCGATGAGGGTGTTGGAGCGCGTCTCCGGCACACCGGGCGAGCCGCTCTGAGTTCTCAGCGACCGCTGGTCGCGCACTCGCAGTCGAATTCGCCGACCAGGCCGCGCGGCAGATGCGCGCCGCGGAAGATGCCGTTGGCAGCCGTGGTGCGCGACAACGCATCCGCGGCGAGAATCATGGCACCGCCCGTCCACGTCGTGCGTTCCTCGGGCCAGCGCTTGCCGTCGGCGAAGACAAGCCCGGTCCAGTAGGAGCCGTCCTCCTCGCGCAGATGATGCATGGCCGCGAACTGCTCGCGGGCGCGGGCGTTCTGGCCGATCGCGTCCAAAGCCAGGACCAGCTCGCAAGTTTCGGCGCCGGTCACCCACGGCCGGTCGTCCACACAACGGATTCCGAGACCCGGAACGACGAAATCGTCCCACCGCTCGTCGATGCGGGTCCGGGCGGCCGCACCACGCAGGGCGCCGCCGAGCACCGGGTAGTACCACTCCATCGACCAGCGGTCCTTGCAGACGAACAGATCTGAGTGGTGGGCGATCGCATGGCCGAGCTGGCCGACGGCGACCTCCCACTCGGGCTGCGGGTCGTCGAAGTAATCCGCCAGGGCCAGCGCGCACCGCAGGCTGTGGTAGATGCTTGCGCATCCGGTAAGCAGCGCGTCCGGTTCCGGTCCGGATTCACTACGGGCCCAGACGATTTCGCCGCTCGGCCGCTGCAGGTCGAGGACGAAGTCGACGGCCTTGACGACAACCGGCCACATGTCCTCGGCGAATCGCCGGTCGCCGGTGCTCAACACGTGGTGCCAGACTCCGGTGGCGATATAGGCGCAGAAGTTGCTGTCGCTGTTGGCGTCCTCGACGATGCCGTTGCGCATTTGGATCGGCCACGATCCGTCGGCCCGCTGGGTGGCGCGGCACCAATCGAACGCTGCGCGTGCGGGTTCCAGCAGGCTCGCGACCGTCAGCGCCATCGCGTTCTCGACGTGATCCCACGGATCGGTGTGCCCGCCGTCCGACCAGGGGATGGCGCCGGAGGACTCCTGGGAGTTCGCGATCGACTGCGCGGTCTGCCTGCACTGCCCAGGTGTCAGGACGCCCGGCACCGCGGGGACGTCAGGCTTGTCAATCCGAAACAACGGGCACCTCCGGCTTGCGGAAGTACAACGCCACGCTCTTGCCGATCAGCGGGTTCAGCAGCGACTCGGCGGTGCGCGTCAGCCACGGCTGGCTGACCATGTCCCACACCAGCAGCTTGTGGTAGGCCGCCACCGCGGGATGATCCGACTTCGATGTTCCGACAGCGCATTTCAGCCACCAGAACGGCGAGTGCAGCGCATGCGCATGATGGGTATGGGTCAACCGCAATCCGTGGCGGATGACCTTGTCGCGCAGCGCGTCGGCGCGGTAGATCCTGATGTGCCCGCCCTCGTTGGCGTGGTACTCATCCGACAGCGCCCAGCACACCCGTTCGGGCAGCCACCGCGGCACGGTGATCGCGAGCGCGCCGCCCGGCTTGAGAATGCGAACCAGTTCCGAGATCACCCTGTCGTCCTCGGTGACATGCTCGAGGATCTCCGAAGCGATGACGCAGTCGAATGTGCCGTCGTCGTAAGGCAGGTCGAGTGCGTCCCCCTTGACCACCTCGGCCTTGGCCGGCGCGGGCACTTGGCCCTGCTCCTTCATCGCCTGCAGGATCTCGTCGACGTCGTTGAGGTCGGACGCGTTCTGATCGAAGGCGACCACGTCCGCTCCGCGCCGGAACGCCTCGAACGAATGGCGACCCGCACCACAGCCGACGTCGATCACCTTCGTGCCCGCGCCGACTCCCAACCGGTCGTAGTCGACCGTCAGCACTGTGCGACCCTCGCCATCGCCATCTCGTACACCGCAACCGTTTGTGCCGCAACGGATTCCCAGCTGAACACGTCGAGCGCGCGCTGGCGGCCGTTCGCGCCGAGTCGACGCCGTTCCAGCGGCGAGTCGAGCAGTTCGCCGAGAACGTCGGTGAGCTCGTCGACGTCGGCGGGGGTGACCAGCCGTGCACACTCACCATCGGAGCCGACCACCTCGGGCAGCGCACCGGCCCGACTCGCAACGATCGGCGTGCCACTGGCCATCGCCTCGACTGCGGGCAGTGAGAAGCCCTCGTAAAGGGAAGGGATACAAGCTACTTCGGCAGACGCTAACAGGTCTGCGAGCTCGGAGTCCGACAGACCGCTGGAGCTGTGCACGATGTCGGAGATGCCGAGTTCGGCGATCAACTTCTCGGTCGGGCCGTTCGGCTCCAACTTGGCGACCAGCTGCAGCTCGAGGTCGCGCTCCACGCGAAGCCGTGCCACCGCGTGCAGAAGATGACTCACGCCCTTGAGCGGGACGTCGGCGCTCGCGATCGCGATGACGCGGTTGCGCACCCGTTTCTCGGCGGGCTTGAACAGTGCGGTGTCGACTCCGAGCGGAACGACATGCAGTTGGTCGGACGACACAGCGAAGTCCTCGGCAATATCGGCGGCGGAGGTGGACGACACGGTCAGCAGCTCGGGAATCCGGCGCGCGACATCCTTCTGCATCTCGGCGAAGCCGTACCAGCGGCGCACCAGCGGCTTGCGCCACCACCGCGCGGCGGCGACGTCGAGGACCCGGTCGCGGGTGATCGGATGATGCACCGTGGCCACCACCGGCAGCCCCAGGTCGGCGATCTTCAGCAGGCCTGAGCCGAGGCACTGGTTGTCGTGCACGACGTCGAAGTCGGCCAGGCGCCGGGCCAGCACCCGTGCCGCACGCAGGCTGAACGTCCGCGGCTCCGGGAAGCCGGCCGTCCACGTCGTCAACAGCTCCAGCAGGTCGATCCTGGTCTTGATCTCGTTCGGCCACGGGATGCGGAACGGGTCAGGCTCGCGGTAGAGGTCGAGGCTGGGCACCTTGGTGAGCCGGACCCGCGGGTCGAGGCCGCCCGGGTAGGGCTGACCCGAGAAGACTTCGACGTCGTGGCCTAGCTCGACGAGCCCCCGGCTCAAATGGCGGACGTAGACGCCCTGTCCACCGCAGTGCGTCTTGCTCCGGTAAGACAGCAGGGCAACGCGCATACTCAGTTCACTCTCCGGACTTCAGGGCCGACGAGCGCTTGCGCGAGGAGTCGACAAACAGCCTGCTTACCCTCTTGACCTGCGGCCCGAGACGGCGGCAGGCTACTGGACATGTGTCCAGACTATAGTTTGACAGTCTATCTGACGCAACGCGGCCACCCTGCCTGACTACCACAGTCACGGCCGACCGGCGCGCCCAGCCCGACTCGCTAGGGCCGCGGAAAGCCACCCGTGGAGACCGGACCCCAGCGTCGCGGAGTGACGCGGATCAGGCACTTGCCCTGGTCGACCATCGCCTGCCGGTATTCGTCCCAGTCCGAATGTTCGCCGGATATCGACCGGAAGTAGTCGACCAGCGGCTCGACGGCATCGGGCAGGTCGATCACCTCGGCGTCGCCGTCGACCTGGACATAGGGGCCGTTGAATTCGTCCGACATCACCGTCACGCTCGCGCGCGGCGTGCGACGGATGTTCGCCGACTTCGCCCGCTGAGGGTAACTGGCGATGACGATGCGCCCGTGTTCGTCGACACCGCCGGTCACTGGCGAGCTCTGCAGCGACCCGTCGGCGCGAAACGTCGTGAGCACCATGTGATGTCGCGGGCGGACGAACTCGAGCAGTTCGGGTAGGCCGACGGCATCTGCGGTGGCATATTTTCTGGCCACTCGACCAGCCTAGCCAGAACCATCGATTGCCCCCCGCCCACGAGCGCGAATCCCACGTTGAACTGCAGTTTGCTCGGTACCGTTACAGCCTACGAATCACTCCCATCCCAACCGGAGGACGGTCGGAACCATGGCGGAAGGCTCTCCCCCGCAATCGGGCGGGGTAGCTGCCGAGTTGGCAGCCGCCGGGTTCACCGACGCCGTCGAGGTCGGTCGCGGCGGCGGGGGCGTCGTCTACCGCTGCTACCAGAAATCCCTCGGCCGCAGCGTCGCGATCAAGGTGCTCGCCTCTGGTCTCGACGAGGACGACCGGGAGCGCTTTCTGCGTGAGGGCTACGCGATGGGAGCGCTTTCCGGCCACCCCAACATCGCGAACATCCTTCAAGTCGGAATGACCGAAAGCAACCGGCCGTTCATCGTGATGCCGTTGAGCACCATGGGTTCCCTCGCTGACCGGGTGCGCCGAGAAGGGCGCGTCGCGTGGCCCGACACACTGCGCATCGGAGTAAAACTGTGCGGGGCGCTGGAAACTGCGCACCGGACCGGCACACTGCACCGCGATATCAAGCCCGCGAACGTACTCGTAAACGATTACGGCGAACCGCAATTGAGCGACTTCGGCACCGCCCGCATCGCCGGTGGGTACAAGACCGTGACCGGATTCTTCACCGGAACCCTGTCCTACACCGCGCCGGAGGTGCTCGCCGGGAACTCGCCGACGGTCGCGGCCGACGTGTATTCCCTCGGCGCAACGCTCTACGCGCTGATCGCAGGTAGTCCGCCGCATGAGCGCAAGGCCGACGAGGATCTCATCGCGCACTACATGCGGATCACTTCGACGCCGGTGCCCGACCTGCGTCCGCAGGGGATTCCGACCGATGTGTGCGCTGCGATCGAGAAGGCCCTGTCGCGGGAGCCGGCCGATCGTTACGCGTCGGTAGCTGACTTCGGCCGCGAACTGCAGTTCGCGCAGCGGCACAACGGCCTGACACCGGATCAGATGGCGTTGAGTGAACCCAGCGATCATCCGGAGCAGACGGGCGGCACACAGGCGCTGCCGTTGCCGGAGTCCTCCGGTGCGATCGGCCTGCCCGGGGAACGTTCCATCCCGGCCGGCGGATCGACCGGTTCCATGCCGCCGCCGACGCCGGACATGTTCGCCCACACCGCGTCGGTCAGTCAGTCCAGCCTCAAATGGGCGCCGGTCCAGGCTGCCGATTCCGCTGATCCCCGAACCACGACGGTCAAACCCGAGTCGAAGAACAATCGCAAAAGAATCCTGATCGCGTCGGCGGCCGCACTGGCCGCGCTGATCCTGGTGGCCGGCGGCATCTACATCGTCACATCGAAGCGCGACAACGGCGGTGCCCGACCCGCTCCGAGTCAACCGGCCGTCGAAGCGCAGCCGACCTGGGAGCCGATCGCGGATGCCCGCGTCGCCCGCGACGGTGTGGCCGCCACCCAGGCCGATGGCACCATATGGGTCTTCGGCGGCATGGACCCAGAGGGCCGGGTAAGTGGCCGACACGAAGGCTACGACCCGGCCATCGACAGTTGGAAGAGCGGTGAAGACCTGCCCGTTCCCGTCCAGCATGCGATGTCGGTGACATGGCAGGACACCCCGGTGGTACTCGGCGGCTGGCGCACCGACGGCACGAATTCGAAAGTCCCGACCGACAAAGTGTGGCGCGTCGTGAACAGCCGCTGGACGGAGCTGTCACCTCTTCTGCAGCCCCGGGCGGCAGCGACGGCCGCCGTCGTCGGCGACCGTTTGATCGTCACCGGTGGGGTGGGCGCAGATGGAGAACTGTTGAACACCACCGAGATCTTCGACGGCACCTCCTGGAAACTCGGCGCGCCCCTGCCCACCCCACGGCAGATGCTCGGCTCGGCGTCAGACGGCAAGCTGGTCTACGCCCTCGGGGGCGCGAACGGAACCTCCGATTTGGCGACGGTGGAGACCTACGACCCGGCAACGGACACGTGGGCGAGCCTGCCCGAACTCCCAGGCCGGCGTAGCGACTTCGGGGTGGCAAGTGCAGACGGACGGCTGGTGGTGGCCGGCGGCATGTCGCAGGGCCGGGTCCTCAAGAGCGTGGTCGCACTCGATCTCGCCACGCAGTCGTGGAATGGGTTGCCGGACTTGGCGATTGCGCGCCATGGCATGGCGGTGGCAGGTGTCGGGAGGACCATCTATGCGATCGGTGGAGCCAACGGCGCCGGTGATTCGCAGATCACGTCGTCGGCCGAATCGCTGAAGCTGGCACCGCGCAAACCACAGCCGGCACCCCAATGGCGGGTGCTACCGGATGCGCCGACCGAGCGGTTGATGATGGCGTGGGCCGTGCTGGGCGACGAGATCTGGATCGCGGGCGGTATGCGGCACGGCGAGACGCTTTCGACCGTGGAGAGCTACAACACCAAGACGGGGGCGTGGCAGCCGCGACCTTCACTGCCGATTCCCCTGCATCACGCGACGGCGGCGAACTATCGCGGTGAAATGGTGGTCATCGGTGGCACCAGCGACAACCTCGCAGACGCATCGAACAAGGTCTTCGCATTCCGCGATGGAAAGTGGGCGGATCTTCCTGACCTGCTGCAGGCTCGGGCTGCGGCGGCGGCCGCAGTCGCAGGCGACAAACTCGTGGTCGTCGGCGGGCAGAACGACAAGCAACTCGTCAAACAGACCGAGGTGTTCGACGGAGACTCCTGGACCGAGGCGCCCGGGATGCCGACCCCGCGCGAACACGTGGCCGCGGTCTCCGACGGCGTCTATGTGTACACCGTCGGCGGGCGGAATCTGTCCGCGGACGAGAATTCGGCGGCTTTCCAACGATTCGATCCCGCCTCGGGAAACTGGGAAAGCCTTCCGGACATGCCGACTCCCCGCGGGAGCTACGGCGCCGCCTACATCGACGGCCGCATCGTCGTCGCCGGAGGTGAGGAACCGACGCGGGTGCTGGCGACGGTCGAGATGTACGACATCGCCACCCGGAAATGGGCGACACTGGCGCCGATCAACACTCCCGTCCACGGCGAAGTGGTTGCTGCCGCCGGCTCGACCGTGTACTGCATCGGCGGCGCCGACCGCCCCACCCACGAAAGTGCCGTCGCGACCGTCGAGGCGCTCGACTTCACCTAGCCGGGCGACGATCAAGCGGCTACGAGCCGCGTTGAGGAGACCGGCCATCCTGCCTAGCTGCCGTCACGCAGCTGAGCGATCGTCACCGCCCCGCGGCGCAGCGCCTCATTGGCCAGACGGACGCGGCGGTCGCCCTCGGTGGGGATGGCGAACTTGTCGTAGAGATTCTGCAGATGCTGTTTGACGGCTGCCTCGGTCACGAACAGCTCGCCGGCCATCCGGCGCACCGAGGCCGGCTCGGGGAACGGGTCATCGGAGACAAGGGGGCGGCACAGCACCACCAGCACGTCGACCTCGCGCCTGGTCAGCCGCGGCGGGAGTTCCGAGGGCTGAGCGGCTCTGGTCTCCTCGTCGCGCGGTCCTTCGCCGGAGTCCCTGACCTCCCAGAAGATCAGTTTGGTCTTGCCGACGCGCACCTCATCCTTGGAGCGCAGGACCCGTTCTGCGGAGATCCGTTCTCCGTTGAGAAAGGTGCCGTTGCGACTGCCCAGATCCCTTATCGACCACGCGAACCCGAGATTTTCGAAGACCGCGTGCAGCCGCGAGACGGTGTCGTCGTGATCGAGCGAAATGTCGTTCGTCGAAGCCTTACCGAGGGTCACTCGCTGGCCGCTGAGCGGGATCATGTCCCGCCCCGACGGCTTCGACACCTCCAGATGGGAAGACATGTCGACCTCCTGTCCGGGTCATTCTCACCCAGACACGAGGTCTGTGGTGTCTAACGCGCCCGTCGATCACGCACGCGGCGTGCGATGGGTGGGTCGCCACGCGGCGGGGGTGAACCGCCGGACCGTCTTGGTTTGCAGGACGGGGGTCCACGGCCACTCACTGCGGCCACGGCCGCGCGGCGCCTTCAGGAACGCCAGCCCCAGAACCAGCCCGAAGATAAGATGCCCGAGAAGGGTGATCGTCACCGTGGCGGGGTTCAGCTCAAACATCATCTCCTGGCCACGGGGCAGTAGCGCGACTGTGGCCATCAGCCCGGCCCAAGTGGGGAAGACGGCGAAGGCGACCGAGGCCAGGACCGCCTTGACCTTCGACCATCGGTCGATGCCCAGTGCGAACGCGACGACGAAGAAGGCGACCCCCAACCCGCCTGCATCACCGATGTAGCGCCACACGTAGCCGACCGCCGCACTGCCCGCGGTGTCCGGTTCGCCGGTGACGAACGACCCCATCACCGGTATGAAGTCGCCCATCAATCCGAGGACGTGCACGGCGAACAGCCGGGCCCCGTCGTAGACGATGCAGGCCACCATGCCCGCGATCAAACCGCGCCCGACGATCACGTCGGTCCGGTGCGGCGCGAACACGACGAGCGTCGCGTACACAGCCAATAGCACGATGACGACGATCGACGTGGTGCCCTGCGAGATCAGGCCGGACACGTCCGCCGAGATCCCCAGGATCGGTATGGACGCCAGCACGAGGACCAGCGCCATCCGGGCGATATCCCACTTGGTGGGCCGCCCGGTATCGAGGGCGCTTAGGTTGGCATAGCGCTGGCGCACCGTGTTGGCGACAGTGCCGATGACGGGCAGATCGACCGGGCGCAGCCGCGTCGTCTTGGCCTCGTTGCCGATGACCGGGGCCGGCAGCGGCTTCACCGGCAGATCGCCGGGACGCAGCCGCACTGTTTGATCTGTAGCGAACATGAGATTCTTGATGTCGTGTCGGTGCTGAGGGACTCATTCATAGTCGTGATCAGGACGGATGCGCGGAATCGCTGGTCGGTCAGATTTCAGCCGGCCGAAGGGGCGGGTTTGCTGTCCGCCAGGTAAGTACTCCAGGCCGACAGGTCAGGTAGTTCACCACTCGTGGCATGGGGCCGGCGAGTTCATAGCGTTGCCGGTGTCTGATATCCGCTCCTGGAAAGGGACCGACGATGTCCATCGCTATGCCGGTGACGACCAGGGCGAACACCCGGATCCTTCGGTTGCAGGGCGGCGGTCTACGGTTCCTCGATGCTCACGACATGTCGCATAGGGACTTCCAGGTCGTCACCACGCCGTTTCAGGGCTTCGACGGCACCCAGCATTGGCGGGTGACCGATCTGGGAGGTGGTCTGTGCACCATCCAGCAGGTCAGCAGCGGCCGCTTCCTCGACGCACACGAGACATCAGGTCTGGACTTCCGCGTGGTCACGCGCCCGCGGCAGCGCAACGACAGACAGCGCTGGTACATCCAGGACCTCGGGGGTGGCTTCGTCACGGTTCAGCAGGCGAGCAGCGGCCGCTTCCTCGAGGCCACTGTCCATGGGGACTTCCGCGTGGTCACGCGGCCGCTGGGCGACACTGAGCAGACCTGGCGGATCGGCGATCCGTAACTTGTCGGTGGCTCGAACTACTGTTCGAGCCATGAGTTCGAAAGACGACATCAGCACCGCACTGGACGTCATCAAGGCCGGCCAGAACAGGCTGCTCGGCATGCCGCTGCACGCCTTGACGTGGTCGGAACGGATAGAGCTCCTGCAGCAGGTCGACGAGCTGGGCAAGGAGCTGGTGGCCTTCGACCGTCTGCTGCTCGGCCGGCTGATCACGCAAGCCCCGCCTCCCCGGTTCGGGGGCGCCTCGTGGTCCGAGGTCTTATCGCGGCGGCTGCGGATATCCCGGGCTGAAGCCGAGCGGCGGGTCGCGTCGGCGATCTACTCGCCCGGTGCGGACAGGCCGTCGGCCTAGCTCAAGCCCGCACGTTAGTCAGCCCCGCTCGGGCTGGCGCTTCAACACCCACGCCGGCACCCAGTGCGTGACCGATCGCCGCTTGGGGCCGTAGGCGATGGCATAGGTGACCAGACCCCACCAATAACCCTGTTCGCAGATGCCCCAGCAGGTCAGCCTGCCCTCGACGACCGCGTGCATCTGCAAGCCGGCGGGGTTGTAGCCGCCGCGGCTGTGCGGCTCGCGCGGGAACAGTGCAGCGAGGTCGAGGAGGACGGCCATCGGCGGTTCGACCGGCCGGAAGGCTTGTTGCACGGGTTGGCCGTTGTAGCCGATGGACTGGAGCTCGCCCACCGTTCGATCATACGTTCGAAACGGCTAAGCTGGAATCCGATGTACATACCGCGCAAGTTCGCGCTGACCGACGAGCACACCGCAGCGGCGCTCGCGGCGGTCGAGTTCGCGCAACTCGTCAGCCACGGCCCCTCGGGACTGTTGGTGACACCGCTGCCGCTGATGTACGACGCGAGCGCCCACTCGCTCGTCGGCCATGTCTCCCGGGCCAACCCGCACTGGCACGCCGAGGGCGCCGAGTCGGTTGCGATCTTCGCAGGCCCGCACGCCTACATTTCGCCCAGTTTCTATGCGACGAAGACGGACACCGGCAAGGTCGTTCCCACGTGGAACTACGAGATCCTCAATGTCTACGGGCGCCTGGTCATCCACGACGATGCCGACTGGTTGCTCGACCTCGTCACCAAGCTGACCAACCGCCACGAGGCGGCCCGACCCGAGCCGTGGCAGGTGACCGACGCGCCCGAGTCGTATACGCAGTCACAACTGCGCGGAATCGTCGGAGTCGAGCTCGCTATCGCGAAAGTCGAAGGCAAGGCGAAGATGTCGCAGAATCAGCCGGACTCGAATCGCGCCGGTGTCATCGCCGGCCTGCGGGAGTCCGACGCACCGCAGGATCAGCTCGTCGCCGACCGGGTGGCCGCCTTCGAGGAGGGCAACACGAACGCGAACGGCCGCGGGTAGCCCACTCCCGTCAGGCGCGAGCGCCGCACCGCATCCAGGGACGCGGGCCGTAGCTCCCCGGACGACGGCTCGTAACACGACAAGGTGTCCCCGCTGACGCCGACGATCAGCACCCAGTGCCTCGGAATGATTCGGCCGACGAGCATC
Organism: Mycobacterium sp.; assembly: GCF_032159565.1. Taxonomy (GTDB): domain Bacteria; phylum Actinomycetota; class Actinomycetes; order Mycobacteriales; family Mycobacteriaceae; genus Mycobacterium. The sequence goes on along the minus strand of NZ_JAVHWR010000110.1, from coordinate 14,925 downwards.
GCGACCGGCCAGTCCGCCCCGACGTGATGCAACACGTCGGTCAGCCGATCGCGTCGTCCGCGGAACAACCGCCACCGGTATCTGACGCCTCGCACCTCCGTGCGCGTGGTGAGCGCACGGGCGATCCCCATCGGGGTGGTCCCGAGCATGCGCGGCCAGACGCGGTTCACCTCGGTGTGGATCCGAAGCTGCTCGTCGTCGAACCAGGCTTTGACTGCTCCTCGCGTGTGCGGGCTGTGCGGTGAGCCGGTCAACGCCTTGCGGTAGGCCGGGTCGACGAGCGCGCCGGCCACCACCGCGATGCTGGGACCGCACGTGGTGGAGTCGCGCTGCCGTAACCGCAGACCTTCGATCTTCATATCCACCTAAAGGTTAGGGTGCGATATGCGGCTATCCACTCGAAATCAGCTGAGCGGGACCATCACCGAGGTCAACCTCGGCGCTGTGATGGCGACGGTCAAGGTCCGCCTCGACGGCGGCGACCAGGTCGTCACGGCATCGATCACCAGGGACGCCGTTGAAGACCTCGGCCTGGAGGTCGGCAAGCCCGCGACGGTGCTGATCAAGTCGACCGAGGTGATGATCGGGGTCGACTAGTTTGGAGTCAGACCCGCGGATCACCCGCGATCAGCCCCTCGCCGCGCTCGCGTAGTTCGACCTTCCTGATCTTGCCCGTCACCGTCATGGGGAACTCGTCGATGACCTGGACGTAGCGGGGAATCTTGTGGTGCGCGATCCGGCCCGCACAGAACGCGCGCAGGCTCTCCGCGGTCGGCGGTTCCGCGCCCTCGCGGATTTGGACCCACGCCATCAACTCCTCCCCGTACTTCTCGTCGGGCACGCCGACCACCTGCGCATCGACGATGTCGGGATGGCCGTACAGAAACTCCTCGATCTCGCGCGGGTAGACGTTCTCGCCGCCTCGGATCACCACGTCCTTGATCCGGCCGGTGATCGCGACGTAGCCGTCGTCGTCCATCACCGCGATGTCACCCGTGTGCATCCACCCGTCGGCGTCGACCGCCTCCGCAGTCTTCTGCGGGTCGTTCCAGTAGCCGGCCATGACGCAGTAGCCCCTTGTGCACAACTCACCCGGCGTGCCGCGCTCGACCTGCGCGCCGGATTTCTGGTCGACGACCTGAATCTCGGTGTGTCGCACAGCCCTTCCCACGGTGGTCAACCGCCGTGCAAGGCTGTCGGTCGGCCGCGTCTGGGTCGACATGGGTGACGTCTCTGTCATCCCGTAACAGATCGTCAACTCGCTCATGTGCATTCGGTCGATGACGCTGCGCATCGTCGCCTCCGGACACGTCGATCCCGCCATTATCCCCGTCCGCAGGGTGGTCAGGTCGAAGTCGTCAAAGTTCGGCAGACCCAGCTCGGCGATGAACATCGTCGGCACCCCGTACAACGACGTACATTGCTGCGCTGCAACGGCTTTCAAGGTGGCCTCCGGATCGAAAGCGGGCGCCGGAATCACCATTGTCGCGCCGTGTGTGGTGCACGCCAGGTTGCCGAGCACCATCCCGAAGCAGTGGTAGAACGGCACCGGAATGCAGACCCGGTCCTCCTCGGTGTACCCCAGCCCTTCGCCGACGAGGTAACCGTTGTTGAGGATATTGTTGTGGGTCAGCGTGGCGCCCTTGGGAAATCCCGTGGTGCCCGACGTGTACTGAATGTTGATAGGGTCGCTCGGCATCAACCCGGACTGCACCCGCGCGAGCGCATCGGCGTCGGCCACGGTGTCGGCGATCTCCTGCCACGGCTCCCACCCGATCACCACCACGTCGCTGAGCGCGGGACACCGTGCGCGCACGTTGTCGAGCATCGACGCGTAGTCGGACCCCTTGAACGACGGCGCCGCGAACACCGTGCACATCGAGGCGTTGTTCAGTGCGTACTCGAGTTCGTCGGTTCGGTACGCGGGGTTGATGTTGACCAGGATCGCGCCGACCTGCGCGGTGGCGTACTGGATCATCGTCCACTCTGCGCTGTTCGGCGACCAGATGCCGATCCGGTCGCCCGGCTTGGTGCCGCGCTCGATCAGTGCGGTGGCGATCCTTCTGGTCGCTTCGTGAAGCTCGCTGTAGGTCCAGCGGCGGCCGGTCGCGCACTCGATGAGCGCCTCCCGGTCGGGGAAGGTCGCCGACGTTCCGGCCAGGTTGTCGCCGATCGTCTCGTCGAGCAGTGGCGGGCTGGTGGCTCCGGCGTCATAGGACAACATGCGACGGGCTCTCAATCTCTCTGCTCCTCGCGTCCGCGGTCAATCTCTCTGCTGCTCGCGTCCGCGGTCAATCTCTGCTCCTCGCGTCCGCGGCTCCCACCGTGGATTTTCGCTGATCGCGGGGTATTCGACACCGTAATTCGGATCCGAAAGGCGAGGGTGGGGAAATGTCAATAATGGTGACGCCGTCATGAGCTTCGATTTGACGCCCACAGGGGCGCAGCACGATTTGGCACGACGGGCGCATGAGTTCGCCGCCGAGGTGGTCCGTCCGGTGGCCGCCGACTATGACGCCCGACAGGAGTTTCCCTGGCCGGTGCTCGAGGAGGCCGCCGAGCGAGGCTTTTACAGTCCACTGTTCTATCGCGACCTCATCGGTGATCCCACCGGGCTGTCGCTGCCGATGTTCATGGAGGAGCTGTTCTGGGGATGCGCCGGCATCGGACTGGCCATCGTGATGCCCGCATTGGCGTTGTCGGCGATCGGCCAGGCGGCATCACCCGAGCAGATGCTCCAGTGGGCACCGGAGTGCTTCGGTTCGCCCGGCGATCTCAAGCTCGCCGCCCTCGCCATCTCCGAGCCAGAGGGCGGCAGCGACGTCCGCAACTTGCGCACCCGGGCCAAGCGCGACGGCGACGACTGGATCATCGACGGTCACAAGATGTGGATCGGCAACGGCGGCATCGCCAACGTGCACGTGGTGAACGCCGTGGTCGACCAGGAACTCGGCCATCGTGGCCAGGCTCTGTTCATTGTGCCCGGCGGTACTCCGGGGTTGGAGATGGTGCGCAAGCTGGACAAGCTCGGCTGTCGCGCGTCGCACACCGCGGAGCTGAAGTTCAACGCCGTTCGGGTGCCGGGCGCCAACCTGCTCGGGGGGCAGGAGAAGCTCGAGCACAAGCTCGCCCGTGCGCGCGAGGCCATCGAAGGCGGTAGGCATTCGGGGTCCGCGACGATGGGAACATTCGAGCAGACGCGGCCGATGGTGGCCGCGCAAGCACTCGGCATCGCAAGGGCCGCAATGGAATATGCGACCGAGTACGCCAACCGGCGCGAGGCCTTCGGCGCGCCGATCATCGACAATCAGGGCATCGCCTTCCCGCTCGCCGACCTGGTCACCGCGATCGACGCCGCGCGTCTGCTGACCTGGCGGGCGTCCTGGATGGCCGCCAGCGGTGTGCCCATGGAGCGTGGCGAGGGCTCGATGTCGAAGCTGGCCGCCAGCGAGGTCGCGGTGCGGACCACCGAACGGGCGATTCAGACGATGGGCGGCTGGGGTTACATCAAAGACCATCCGGTGGAGAAGTGGTATCGGGATGCCAAGCTGTACACGATCTTCGAGGGCACCAGCGAGATCCAGCGGGTCGTCATCTCCAACGCGTTGGGCGCCGCCGACGGGAAGCCGCCACTGCACTTCGACCTCGAACCGTCCGGAGGCCCGTTGAATCGGATGTTCGGGCGCGGCACACCGGTTCGCACCCAGGTGGCGAACGCCGCACTCAACGCCAAGGACCACCTGCCTGCGCCCGTGATGCAGCTGGCGATGAAGGTGCTGAAGCCGCCGAAGAAGTAGCGTGACGACATGGGCGTCAGGATGATGGAACTGCTCACCGGCGGTCTCAATGCGCTGCGGTACGAGCCCACCGCCAAGCGAATTCGGGTCTTCCTCGCCGGTGAACCGGTGGCCGACACCAAGGACGCGCGATTGGTCTGGGAGCCCCGCCGGGTCGTACCCACCTATGCCGTTCCCGCCACCGCGCTGACGACGCGACTGCTCCCTGCGGGCGCCGAGTCGGGCGACGACGAAACCGGCTTCCGGCTTCCAGATGTCAGCGAGCGCCCGCTGCTCGACCCGTCGGTGCCCTTCTCGGTACACAGCTGTGCCGGAACGGCTTTCGATGTCATCGCCGGTGACGAGACAGCGGGTCGGGCGGCGTTTCGGCCCGACGACGCCGACCTCGCCGACTACATCGTCCTCGACTTCGACGCATTCGAGTGGCGTGAGGAGGACGAGCCGATCATCAGCCATCCGCACGATCCGTTCGGCCGTATCGACGTTCTCCGCAGCAGCCGCCACGTCCGGATCGAGTACGACGGCACGCTGCTGGCCGAATCGTCGCGGCCCAAGCTGTTGTTCGAAACACTGTTGCCCGTGCGCTTCTATCTACCGCCCGAAGACGTCTCGGTACGCCTCGAGCCGAGCGACACGACCACCTACTGCGCGTACAAGGGTCGTGCCTCCTATTTGTCGGTGCCCGACGGCCCTCTCGATGTGGCGTGGACCTACCACGAACCGCGCCACGATGCCGAGCAGGTGCGAGACCACATCTGCTTCTTCGACGAGCGCGTCGACGTGCTGGTCGACGGTGTGCCGCGGGTACGGCCGGTCACACCGTGGAGCGAATGAACCTGTCCAGCATTTCCTGGCGCGTGCGCAGGTTTCGGCGCATCGTGAGCGGGCATCACGAAGCAAAGCGACGGGAGGAGTTCTGATGCGCGCAGTCACTTGGCAGGGCCGCCGCAACGTGTCGGTCGACGATGTGCCGGACCCGGTCATCAAGGAACCCACCGACGCGATCATCAGGGTGACCAGCACCAACATCTGCGGGTCCGACTTGCACCTCTACGAGGTCCTCGGAGCCTTCATGACTCCCGGCGACATTCTCGGCCATGAGGCGATGGGAGTCGTCGAGGCCGTCGGCAGAGAGACCGGCGACCTGCAGGTCGGCGACCGCGTTGTGATCCCGTTCAACATCTCCTGCGGGCACTGCTTCATGTGCCACCACGGCCTGCAAAGCCAATGCGAGACGACACAGAACCGCGACCAGGGCACCGGCGCGGCACTGTTCGGCTACTCGAAGCTCTACGGCGAGGTACCCGGCGGGCAGGCCGAGTATCTGCGTGTCCCACAAGCCCAGTACACCCACATCAAGGTGCCGCACGACGGTCCCGACGAACGCTACGTCTACCTCTCCGACGTGCTGCCCACCGCATGGCAGGCCGTCGAGTACGCGAACGTGCCGCAGGGCGGCACTCTGGTGATCCTCGGCATGGGCCCGATCGGTTCGATGGCGTGCCGGGTCGCACGACAGCGCCACGACTGCCGCGTCATCGGCGTGGACATGGTGCCCGAGCGGGTCCAGCGGGCACGTGAGATGTGCAGCGACGTCATCGACATGAACCTCGACGACCCCGTCGCGGTGGTGCGCGATTCCACCGAGGGCAGGGGCGCCGACTCGGTGATCGACGCCGTCGGGATGGAGGCCCACGGTTCGCCGATCGCCGAAGCCGCGCAGACGGCCGCCGCCTTCCTGCCGTCGCCGATCGCCAGGGTGATGATGAAGAACGCAGGCATCGACCGTCTTGCCGCGCTCAACTCCGCGATCGCCATGGTCCGTCGCGGCGGCACCATCTCGTTGTCCGGTGTCTACGGCGGCGCTGCAGACCCGATCAACATGATGACGTTGTTCGACAAGCAGGTCAGTCTGCGGATGGGGCAGGCCAACGTCAAGCGCTGGGTGCCCGACATCCTTCCGCTGCTGACCGACGACGATCCGCTCGGCACCGAGGAGTTCGCAACGCACCGCTTGCCGCTCAACGCCGCACCGGACGCATACGAGAAGTTCCAGAAGAAACAGGACGGCATGATCAAGGTGGTGCTGACGCCCTGACCGGCGGTTGAAGCCGCAACGCTCGGGTACTACTCCGCTATGGATCAATCCTCGGCACCGATCCTGGACGCACTGGTCGAATACCGGAAGGCCAATCGCTACGGGTTCACCCCGCCCGCCCATCGGCAGGGCCGCGGCGTCGACCACCGCGTGCTGTCCGTGCTGGGCCTTGAACCGTTCCAGGACGACCTGCTGGCGACCGGCGGTCTGGACGACCGGCGCAGCCGCGGCAAGTTCCTGCAACAGGCCGAGGACCTGATGGCCGAAGCCGTTGGCGCCGACATGGCGTGGTTCTCCACCTGCGGCAGTTCGCTGTCGGTGAAGGCGGCCATGATGGCGGTCGCAGGCGGCGCCGAGGGCGGCCTGCTGGTCAGCCGGGACAGCCACAAGTCCATCGTGGCCGGCCTCATCTTCTCCGGCGTCCAGCCGCGGTGGATCACCCCGCGCTGGGACGCCGAACGGCACTTCTGCCATCCACCGTCCCCCAAGGACGTCGAGGAGGCGTGGCAACGCCACCCCGATGCCGCTGGTGCCCTGATCGTCAGCCCGAGCCCCTACGGCACCTGCGCCGACCTCGAAGAGATCGCCGCGGTGTGCCATGCCCGTGGCAAGCCGCTGATCGTCGACGAGGCGTGGGGCGCGCATCTGCCGTTTCACGAAGATCTGCCGACGTGGGCGATGGATGCGGGCGCCGACGTATGCGTGGTGAGCGTGCACAAGATGGGCGCCGGCTTCGAGCAGGGCTCTGTCTTCCACCTGCAGGGTGACCTTATCGACAAGGACCGGCTCTCGGCGTGTGCCGACCTGCTGATGACCACGAGCCCCAACGTCCTGGTGTACGCGGCGATGGATGGGTGGCGACGGCAGATGGTTGAGCACGGCCACGAACTGTTCGACGCCGCATTGAGTCTCGCGGAGAACGTGCGTGCCGACATCGAGCAGGTTCCCGATCTGCACGTTCTCGATGACGAGCTGATCGGCGTCGAAGCCAGCCATGACCTGGACCGTATGCAGCTGATGTTGGATGTGTCGGAAACCGGCACATCGGGTTATCAGGCAGCCGACTGGCTTCGGGAGAACAAGCAACTCGACATGCACCTGGCCGATCACCGCCGGATCTGCGCCTGCCTGTCGTTCGCCGACGACAAGTCCACCGTTGACCGCCTGGTCGACGCGCTGCTGGCATGGCGCAGGGCGGCGCGGGACTTCGACCCACCGACCCCGGTCGATCTGCCCTCGCCGAAAGAAATCGAGCTGGAAACCGTGGCGCTGCCCCGTGACGCGTTCTTCGGTCCGGTCGAGATGGTTGCCGCGAGCCAGGCCTGCGGACGGATCGCCGCCGAACAGATCACGCCGTATCCGCCTGGCGTTCCCGCCGTCGTGCCGGGCGAGCGGCTCAACGACGCCGTCATCGACTACCTGCGGACCGGCCTCGCGGCGGGAATGACGCTTCCCGACCCCGCCGACCCGTCACTCGAGACGTTCAGGGTCGTCGCACAAAACTAACCGGTACCCCTGGTTTCGATTGCGAGAGATCTGGCAACATTACCGACCGGTAAGAAGTTTCCTCCGAGACTCACAGGTGGAGCACATGACGGGTTCAACGGAGATCTCAATACTTGCCGCCGCGGGGAGCGAGGGTGGCGGCGCCGCGATCGGCCAGGTGATCGGCATGACGGTGGTCGCGCTGGTCATCGGCGCGCTGCTGTGCTGGATCGGTTACCTGCACCGGGCGCGCAAGATCACCTGGGTCAACAACGTCGCCGAGTACGCCGGCCGCAAGTTCAAGCGGCCCCCGTGGGTGGCGGTGCCGATCGCGCTGTTCATCGCGACGCTGATCTGCGCGCTATTCGGTTTCATCTGGGACGTCAGCCTGCACATCGGCAAGGGCCGCGACCCAGGGCCGCTGGCCAACCCGGCGCACTACTTCATCCTGGTCGGGCTCTTCCTGCTCTTCGTGGCGGGCTGCGCGGCGATCATCCTGCCGTACGAGAAGCCAGGGCCGTTCGCGGTCCGCATCACCAAGGACTGGTACGCGCCGGTCGGTGGTTTCCTGATGGCCGGCTGCGGCCTGTACGCGCTGACCGGCTTCCCGCTCGACGACATCTGGCACCGCATCTTCGGCCAGGACGTCACGCTGTGGGGGCCGACTCACCTGATGATGATCGGGGGCGCCGGGTTCTCGACGATCGCTGCGCTGCTGCTTGAATACGAGGGCGATCGGGCGATGGGCGCCGACAAGCCCAAGGATGGCGTCTTTCTCAAGTCTGTCAGATACCTCGGCTTCGGCGGCATCATCATCGGTTTGTCGGTGTTCCAGATCGAGTTCGACTTCGGCGTGCCCCAGTTCCGTCAGGTGTTCCAGCCGATGCTGATCGCGGCGGCCGGGGCATTCGGTCTCGTCGCAGCCCGAATGATGCTCGGCCGCTTCGCCGCCATCTTGGCCGCCCTGTTCGCGATCTTGCTGCGCGGCCTCGTCGCGCTCGTCGTCGGCCCGATCCTGGGCTCGCCGATCAACTGGTTCGCGCTCTATCTCGGCGCGGCCGTAGTCGTCGAACTCGTGGCACTCACGCCGGTCTACAGACGCCCGATCGTCTTCGGCGCCGTCAGCGGCCTTCTGGTCAGCACCGTCGGGCTATGGCTGGAGTCGTTCTGGATCGACGCCGTCTACCACTACCCGTGGCCGTCGAGCATCTGGCCCGAGGCGCTGTTGATGGCCGTACCGGTCGCCGTGCTGACCGGCGCATGTGGCGCGATGCTCGGCATGGTGCTCACCGACCAACGACTACCCGCTCGCGCCATCAGCATCGGATTGGTCGCATTGACCGTCCTGGTCATCGGCGGCGCCACCGCCAACGGTCTGCGTTACGAGGTACCGCAGAACGCCACCGCCACCATGACACTGACGGAGGCACCCGGCTCGGCTCCCGACAAGCGCATGGTGACCGCGGACGTGCGGATCAACCCGCCGAACCTGATCAGCGAGGACCCGAACTGGGTTTCGGTCCTCGGCTGGCAGGGCGGCCTGGCCAACCAGCGCGGCATATTCATCGACAACCTCGAGAAGCTCGGTCCCGGCCACTATCGCTCCACGCAACCGATGCCTGTCTACGGCAAGTGGAAGACGCTGCTACGCGTGCACGACCGCCGTATCTTCACCGCCGTACCGATCTTCCTGGCAGGCGACCCCGGTATCGGCGCGCCGGAAATACCGGCACAGGCCACGATGACGCGTCCGTTCGTCCCCGAGATCACCATCCTTCAGCGCGAGCGCAATCCGGATACGCCCATGGCGCTGTGGACCATCGGCGGCCTGGTGGTGCTCGTCTGCACGCTGATCATGATCGGCGGGCTCACCTGGGGCGCAGGCCGGATCAACAGAAGCCAGCCCACCGATTCGAAGACGGAGTTGCAGCCATCGGCGCAAGCATGACCGACGGCAGCGTGACGGTACTGGCCCATCATGGCCTGCTGCTCGCGATACCCGCGTTCGTCCCGGCATTCATGGTGGCCGGCGTCATCTTCTACATCGCGATGAAGGACCGGCGGAACCGAGAGCCTCACAGCCAGCAGCCAGGGTCCGACCACCAAGATGAAAACTCGTGACTATCAACAATCGCGATATGCGACTCTTCGCCCTGTCGGCTGTCGGTGTGCTGCTGATCGCCGGCTGCGGCGGCGGGTCCGACAACTACGCACAGGGTTCCTCGTCTTCCTCGCAGCCGTCGACGATCAGTCCGTCGGACATGTCGAACCAACAGGCACCGCCCGACCGGCTGCTGATCGACGTCACGATCAAGGGCGGTGAGGTCACCCCTACCAACGCGCAGCTGCAGGCCAAGGCGAAGGAGCCCATTGTCGTGCGGGTGGACAGCGACGTGGCCGACGAGCTACACGTGCACTCGACGCCCGACCACAAGTTCAACGTCGAGGCCAAGCCGGGCCAGCAGTTCCAGTTCACGGTCGACGTGCCCGGCAACGTCGACATCGAACTGCACCATCTGGACAAGACGATCGCAACGGTGCAAGTCCAGCCGTGACCGACGGATCCGTCGCGGTGCTGGCCCATGGCCTCGGCGGGTCGACGGATCTTCCGATCCCCTACGCGTACGCGCTCATCGGCGCTGCATGGGCGCTGACCTTGACCTTTGCCGTAGTGGCGTTCGCATGGCGGCAGCCCCGGTTCGACCCGGACAAACCTGGCCGTCCGTTGCCGCAGTGGGTGACGACGGTGGTCGACTCACGGATCACCCGGTGGCTGCTGGCCGCGGCGGGCCTCGTGTTCGCCAGCTGGGTGACGATGGCGGCATTGTTCCGGGGACCCGAGAACAATCCGACCGCGGGCGTCTTCTACGTGCTGATGTGGATCGGGCTGGTGGCGTTGTCGCTGGCGATCGGGCCGATCTGGCGCGCCATCTCACCGGTGCGCACGATCTACCGATTGCTGCGCGTCGCTCGCCTGCCCTCCGGGCGCGGATATCCCGCGCGGCTGGGCTACTGGCCCGCAGCTTTGGGCTTGTTCGCGTTCGTCTGGCTGGAGCTCGCCAGCCCGGACCCCGGCTCACTCGGTGCGATCAAGCTCTGGCTGTGGATCTACATCGTGGTGACGCTGACGGGCGCGATCGTCTGCGGCGAGAAATGGTTCGGCCGGGCCGACCCGTTCGAGGTGTACAGCGTCGTCGCATCACGTTTCTCGGCGTTTCGCCGTAACCCGCACAGCGGTCGCATCGAGATTGGGAACCCGTTCGACCATTTGCCCTCACTACCCGTACGCCCGGGCACCGTCACCGTTCTCGCGGTGCTGCTCGGATCCACCGCTTTCGACAGCTTCTCGGCGTCGCCCGACTGGCGCAACTTCGTCGACCATGTTGCACACAGCGGCGCGGCTGCCAGCGTGATGCGCACGGCGGGATTATTGGTCTTCATCACCGTCGTGGTGGTCACGTTCTGGTTTGCGGCGCGGACCACCGGCGGGGTCGACAAGGACACCAAACGGCGGCTCCCCGGCGAGATGGCGCACTCGCTGATTCCGATCGTGCTCGGATACATGTTCGCTCACTATCTGTCCTATCTGGTGGAAAAAGGGCAACAGACGTTCATCGCCCTCGCCGATCCGCTGGGCCGCGGCTGGAACCTGCTCGGCGTCGGCCACGCCGAGGTGAACTATGTTCTGTCCCTTCATCCTTCGGTGTTGGCCACGATCAAGGTCTGCTGCGTCGTCGGCGGACACATCGCCGCGGTGGTGGCCGCACACGACCGCGCACTGCGCATTCTGCCGAAGGGATATCAGCTGACTGGGCAGCTCGCCATGATGCTGGTGATGGTCGGCTACACCTTCACCGGGCTGTACCTGCTTTTCGGCGGATGAACGAAACTCCGATTCGTCACACCACTTGTCGCGATGTCATTTACATTGACGATGTGCCGGGCGACGACACCATTGAGCGAGCGTTAGCAGGGGGTTCGCCGCAACGGGTCGGCTGGTTCCGTTTCCATTTCGCCGACGAACGGTGGGAGTGGTCGGACTGGGTGCAGCGGCTGCATGGCTACGAGCCGGGCACCATCGTGCCCACGACGCAACTGGTGCTGTCGCACAAGCATCCCGACGATTATGTTGAGGTCGCTGCCACGCTGGACGAAATCCGGCGCACCCACCGGACATTCAGCACACGTCACCGCATCATCGACACCACGTCGATGGTGCACGACGTGATCGTGATCGGTGACCGGCTCTACGACGACAACGGCGACGTGATCGGCACACATGGCTTCTATGTCGACGTAACGGAGACGGGCAGGCGCCGCGAGGAGTTGGTCAGCGCCGCGGTTGCCGAGATCGCCGAGAACCGGGCCGTCATCGAACAGGCCAAGGGCATGCTGATGTTGATCTACCGGATCAGCGGCGAGTCCGCATTCGAGCTGCTGAAGTGGCGATCGCAGGAGACCAACGTCAAGCTTCGGGTGCTGGCCGACCAGATGCTGGCCGACTTCGCAGAGCTGACCTATGAGGAATTGCTGCCGCCGCGCGCGACGTTCGACCACCTGCTGCTGACGGCGCATCAGCGGGTGGAGGCGAACGAGCCGACGGCCAAAACGGCGTCGTAAAGTTGGGCCCATGCGGGCGCTGTTGATCGTCGACGTGCAAAACGACTTCTGCGAAGGCGGCTCCCTCGAAGTGGTGGGCGGCCAGTCCGTCGCCCACGCCATCAGCGACTACCTGGCCACCCCTCGCGGCTACCACCACATCGTGGCCACGAAGGACTTCCACGTCGATCCCGGCGACCACTTCTCCGACAGCCCCGATTTCGCCGCGTCGTGGCCCCCGCACTGCGTGGTCGGAACAGCGGGCGCCGATTTTCATCCGCAGTTCGATCACACGACGGTCGAGGCCGTGTTCACCAAGGGCACGCACTCGGCGGCATACAGCGGATTCGAGGGCACGGACGAGTCCGGCACGTCGTTGGTGGTTTGGCTCCGGCAGCGCGCAATCGACGAGGTCGATATCGTAGGGATAGCCACCGACTACTGCGTGCTGGCTACCGCGACGGACGCGGCCGCCGAAGGCTTCACCACCCGTGTGCTGCTCGACCTGACCGCCGGCGTCGCACGAGAGTCCAGCGCCAAGGCCGTCGAGGACATGCGCGCCCAAGGCGTCGAGGTGATCCGCTCAGCGGCCTGACGCACACATCGATGCCCGCAGCCGGTTCAGCGTGATGGTTGCCACATCGCGGTGGATGTCGACGAGCAGAGTCCGGTAAGAGGGCAGGTCGGCACTGTTTGGCACGCGGACTACCTCCCGTCGGTCACGGTCGACGACTTTGGTTGTGATGCTCCCCCACTGGGCATCCCCGTATGGTCTCGTTGGTCCCGTCAATTTTGGAGTGTGTTCGTTGACCCGAGCTGCTACCCCGCAGTCCGCCGCGCCGGAGATCTGGCCTGGCAAGGCGTATCCCCTTGGCGCCACCTTCGATGGGTCCGGTACCAACTTCGCGGTGTTCAGCGAGGAGGCGGCGAAGGTCGAACTGTGCCTTTTCGACCCCGACGGCGTCGAGACCCGGCTGACGCTGCCCGAAGTCGACGGGTTCGTCTGGCACGCGTTCATCCCGGGCATTCAGCCGGGTCAGCGGTACGGCTACCGGGTGCACGGCCCATACGATCCGTCGGCCGGTCAGCGGTGCAATCCGAACAAGCTGGTGCTCTGCCCGTACTCGAAGGCGATCGACGGCACCTTCGACTGGAACCAGTCGCTGTTCGGGTACAACTTCGGGGATCCGGACAGTCGCAACGACGATGACTCGGCGGCCAGCATGCCGAAGTCGGTGGTCATCAACCCGTACTTCGACTGGGGAGTGGACCGGCCGCCGGGTCACGAGTACGCCGACTCCGTGATCTACGAGGCGCACGTGAAGGGCCTCACCCAGACGCACCCCGATATCCCGGAGAACATTCGCGGCACCTACGCCGCGATAGGCCACCCGGCGATGATCGAGCACATGAAGTCGCTGGGGGTGACGGCCATCGAGCTCATGCCGGTACACCACTTCGCGAACGACTCCACGCTGATCGAAAAGGGCCTGTCCAACTACTGGGGTTACAACACCATCGGGTTCTTTGCTCCCGACCCCAAGTACAGCAGCAACCCCGCGCCGGGCGGGCAGGTGCAGGAGTTCAAGGCGATGGTGCGCGCGCTGCACGAGGCCAACATCGAGGTGATCCTCGACGTTGTCTACAACCACACCGCCGAGGGCAACCACATGGGCCCGACGCTGTCCATGCGCGGCATCGACAACGCCGCCTACTACCGCCTCGTCGACGACGACAAGCGCTATTACATGGACTACACCGGCACAGGTAACAGCCTCAACGTCGGACACCCGCACTCGTTGCAGCTGATCATGGACTCACTGCGCTACTGGGTGACCGAGATGCACGTCGACGGCTTCCGATTCGACCTGGCCTCGACGCTGGCCCGCGAGTTCTATGACGTCGACAAGCTGTCGACGTTCTTCGAACTGGTTCAACAGGATCCGACGGTCAGCCAGGTGAAGCTGATCGCCGAGCCGTGGGACGTCGGGCCCGGCGGGTACCAGGTCGGCGGCTTCCCGCCGCAGTGGACGGAGTGGAACGGCAAGTACCGCGACACCGTCCGGGATTACTGGCGCGGCGAGCCTGCCACGCTCGACGAGTTCGCGTCCCGGCTCACCGGCTCGGCCGACCTGTACGAGAACACCGCTCGCAGGCCGGTGGCGTCGATCAACTTTGTCGTCGCACACGACGGGTTCACGCTGCGCGATCTGGTGTCCTACAACGAGAAACACAACGAAGCCAACGGCGAGGACAACAACGACGGCGAGAGCCACAACCGGTCATGGAACTGCGGCGTCGAGGGCCCCACCGATGATCCTGAGGTCAACGCGCTGCGGGCCAGACAACAGCGCAACTTCCTGACCACGCTGCTGCTGTCGCAAGGAGTGCCGATGATCGGGCACGGTGATGAACTCGGCCGCACACAACAGGGCAACAACAACGTCTACTGCCAGGACAACGAGCTGTCGTGGATCGACTGGGACACCGCCGATCAGGGTCTGATCGAATTCACCCGGGCGGTATCGGCGCTACGCGCCGCACATCCGGTGTTCCGCAGGCGACGCTTCTTCAGCGGGCGCCCCGTGCGGCAGCGCGGCGGCCCGAAGCTGCCCGACATCGCGTGGTTCGCGCCTGACGGTTCGGAGATGGCCGACGAGGACTGGGATTCGGGGTTCGCCAAGTCGCTCGGGGTCTATCTCAACGGCCAGGGCATCCCCGATCTCGATGTGCGTGGTCAACGGGTCACCGACGACTCTTTCGTGTTGTTCTTCAACGCCCATCACGAACCGATCGACTTCACGCTGCGCGATCTCGTCTCCTATAACGAAAAACACAACGAGGCGAACGGCGAAGACAACCGCGACGGCGAAAGCCACAACCGGTCGTGGAACTGCGGCGCCGAAGGGCCGGTGGACGATCCGGCGGTGAACCGCTTGCGGGCGC
>NZ_JAVHWR010000098.1:0-29018 GCF_032159565.1 Mycobacterium sp. | reverse complement strand
ACGAAAAGCCTTGTCGCGATGTCATTGTTGGCGAGCCCTTCGCAGACCAGTCGGACGACGTCGCGCTCGGTGGGGGTCAGCGAGGCCCAGCCGCTGGTGGGGCGTTTGCGTTGGCCGCGACGGCGCTGAGCGTAGGCGATCGCTTCGTCGGTGGACAGCGCGGCGCCCTCGGCCCGCCCGGTTTCAAAGTCCTTCTCGCCCATCGCGTCACGAAGCGCCGCCAGCGCGAATTCGTGAATGGTGTCGAAAATCTTGAACCGGACCATGCCCATTCGCTGCCGGCCGGATTCTGCGGCGCCGTAGAGCCGCGCGGCTTCACACTGACTGCCGGCGCCGACCGCGAGTAAGGCGAGGCACTCCAGCGCATCGGGAACGCCGGCGTACGCCCCGGCGCGGGCGGCGGTTGCCACGGCTTCGTGGGCGTCGCGGTCCGCTGGCTCGGTCTCACCTTGTGCGATCGCCACGCCGGCGCGCGTCGTCAAGGCTAGCGACAGGTGCAAACCGGTAGTCGTAGCGACGACGTCGTCGGCCCAGCGCCGTGCCGCGGTCAGATCACCGCGCGCCAGCGCGGCCTGGGCCACGAAAACGTTCCAGATCGCCGCCATTCTGGGCTGCACACTGAGGTGGTGCCAGGCCGCCGCGATCGCGTCGTCCGCGGCGGTAACGTCGCCTGCAGCCAAGTTCGCGGCAGCCAACGCCGCATAGGCGAGGCCCGGGTAGAACCCGCCAAGGTGGGCCGCGTCATCGATAGCCGCGTTAGCCGCCTCCCGAGCCGCAGTGGGGTCCCCGTGGTGCGCCAACGTGAGGGCCTGCATGAATAAGGCCGAGCACCTCCACACCACGTCGTGGGCCGTCTCGGCCTCGGCGACGACCTCGCGCAGTTGTTCGACGGCTCCAGCCAGGTCACCGGTCATCAACCGGGCAATTCCGACAGCCCAACGACACCGCCGAGAGACGGCCCAGTCACCGATGGTTTCGGCGAGGTCGCGTCCTTCTTCGGCGGCAGCCCGCACGGCCACCGGTTCGCCAGTCACGACCCCTCCCAAAGCCTGCCAGCCCAGGATCTCACTGAGCCTCCACGCGTCGCCTATCGAGCGGGCCAGGCCGATCCCCTCTGCGAAGTACGACCGCGCTACGTCAGGGTCGTAGACAGCGCTGGCGCAGCAAGCGGTCAAGGCCCGGGCCAACAGGGCGGGATCGTCCATTTCCCGCGCGATCGCCAAGGCTTCGGTGGCTTGCTCGAGGCGGGCGGTGGCGCCTGTGTACGCATCGAGCACCGCATAGTCGGCGAGCGCTGCCGCGCGCACCCTGGGGGTCGTTTCGGCCGGGTTCGCACCTTGGTCCGTGATCACGGCGTCGAACCAGGTCAGCCCTTCCCGGATGTGGCCCCGGTCCAGCCACAGCGACTGCAGCGATGACGCCATCTCCGACGCAAGTCCGATGTCGGAGTTTTCACGGCTCCACGCGAATGCGGCCCGCAGGTTGTCGATCTCGGTGTCGGCCTGCTCGAGACGCCGCTCATGGCCGGTACTAGCCGGGGTGTCGAGCAGAGCCGCCATGGCTTTGTAGTGATCGCGGTGACGGGTACGCACGGCGTCGGCCTCGCCGGATTCGCCGAGTTTTTCCAGCGCGTACTGGCGCACCGTCTCCAGCAGCCGGTATCGCGTTGGGCCATTTGTGCTTTCGGCCGCCACCAGGGACTTGTCGACCAGCAATGTGAGCAGGTCGAGGACCTGGAAGCGTTCCACGTCGCCGCCGCAGGCGACCGCCTCTGCGGCGTGGAGAGCGAACCCGCCCATGAACACCGCCAGCCGGGCGAACAAGATGCGTTCGGGCTGGGTCAGCAGCGCGTGCGACCAGTCCACCGACGCCCGCAACGTCTGCTGGCGGCGCACAGCAGTGCGTGCACCGCCGGTCAGCAGCCGGAAGCGGTCATGCAGGCTGTCGCGGATCTCGGTGAGCGACAAGACGCGGACCCGCGCCGCCGCCAGCTCGATCGCCAGCGGCACGCCGTCGAGGCGCCGGCAGATCTCCGCCGCGGCGGCGGCGTTCCCTTCGGTGAGGTGGAAATCGGGGCGGACCTGTCGCGCGCGGTCGGTGAACAGCTCGATCGCCTCGTCGGCCAGCGATAGCGACGGCACCCGCCAACTCACCTCGCCGGCCACCCCGATCGGCTCGCGACTCGTGGCCACAATCATCACCGCGGGACAGCCGCCTTGCATGGCGACAACCAGCGCCGCGCACGCGTCCAGCAGATGTTCGCAGTTGTCCAATACCAGCAACATCCGACGATCGCCGACAAACCGCATCAGCATGTCTATCGTGGAGCTGCCCTGCTGGTCGGGCAGCCCCAGCGCGCGGATCACCGCGACCGGCACCAGATCGGGATTGGTGATCGGCGCCAGATCCACATACCACACCCCGCCGCCGAATCCACCGGCGATCGTGGCCGCCACCTGCACGGCCATGCGCGTTTTACCGACACCGCCCGCCCCGGTGAGCGTCACGAGCCGGTTCTCGGCCAGGATCTGCCGCACGTCGTTCATTTCGGCTTCGCGGCCAACGAAACTCGTAAACTGTACCGGAAGATGCGGGGCCACAACGGTTTCGGGCGTCCGCAACGGAGGGTAGTCGTTGCGAAGGTCGGGATGGCACAGTTGCACCACCCGTTCCCGGCGCGGGAGATCCCGCAGCTGATGCGTACCAAGGTCGGTCAGCCAGGCGTCGGCAGGCAGCCGATCAACAACCAAATGCTCGGTGGTGCCCGACAGGACAGTCTGGCCGCCGTGCGCCAGATCGCGCAGGCGTGCGGTGCGGTTGACGGTCGGACCCATGTAGTTGCCCTCGTCACGCAGCTGCACTTCCCCGGTGTGCACCCCGACCCGTAGCCGGATCGGGGCCAACGGTGCCCGCTGCAATGCCAGCGCGCACGCCACCGCCTCACTGGCAAGCGCGAACGCGACCACGAAGCTATCGCCTTCGCCCTGTTCCACCGGCCGCACACCGTCATGGGCCGCGATGATGTCGCACACGGTGTGATCCAGCCGCTCGATGGCGGCCGCCATCTCCCCCGGTTGGGTCTGCCACAGCCGCGTCGAGCCCTCGACATCGGCCAGCAGCAACGTCACCGTGCCAGTCGGCAGCAGCTCGCTCACGCCCAGATCGCTCCAGTTCAACGGCGGCATATCGGTGTCTTCGCTCATGTTAGCCAGCATGCGGCGACCACGGGCCGCGAAACATCAGCGGAAACGCGTAGATTGCGCCGCGGCCGTATGGAATTTACGACCCCGCACCGCGCCGATCTCCGCGTTCTGGCCGACGATCTCGCGCCGACGACATCGGATCGTCGACTCATACCAACGCGAGGAGACCACCATGACCATCGACACCGGCCGCACCAACGGCCTCGGCAAGCAAGGAGTTGACGACACGGCCGCGACTGTCGCGACACTGGATCGGGCAGCGGCCTGGGCGGCGATGAGCGCGGCGGCTGAGCGGTTCACCGCGCTGCTGCAGGAGACCGATGACATCAGGTGCCAGGTCGCGGGCACCGACTGGACCGTCGCCGAGACCGCGGCCCATGTGTCCGTTGTGTTCACCGGGTTCAGCGCGGCGATCGCCGGCGAACCGCAAGCGTTGACCCCGGAGCAGTACCTGGATGCGGACTTCCCGACCCGACTGGCGAACTCCAACGGTGCCACCATCGCCATGGTCGACCACACCAACGCGGGACGGCTCGCGGAGCTGATAGCCGCTGGGGCACAACGGTTTCTGGAGCTCGCGGCGGCGGCCGATCCGCAGATGGAATGCGCGACGCCGTGGTACGGCCCAGGTCGGACCCGCACCGTGGACTGCCTCACCGCCCTGGCGCTGGGGGAGCTGACCGTGCACGGGCACGACATCGCAACCGGGACGGGCCGGCCGTGGCCGATCCCCGCCGAGCACGCGAAGCTCATCCTGGGCACGGTGTGCCCGGAGATGTCGCCGTTGGTGGTGCGGCCCGAGGCAGGCCGCGGCACGCCGGTGACGTACGAGATTCGGCTGCGCGGCAATGGCCCGCGCTACGTCATCCGGGTCGCGGACGGGACGGCGGAGGTGCGGGCCGTCGGCGGGCCGGTCGATTGTGTGATCTCCGCGGACCCGGTGACGTACCTACTGGTCGTCTACGGGCGGATGTCGCTCGGCCGGGCGCTGCTGCGCGGCGGGATTTTGGCGAAGGGCCGCCGTCCGTGGCTCGGCCTGCGTTTTAAGAACCTGTTCTTCGATCCGTGACGCCGTGATGCCGCGACTGGCCAGGCCCGGGACCCAACGGGCTGCACGTGGCCACCCTGTCAATACATGCACGTTTAGCGTCTGCACCGATATTGAACGTTGGATGAAGCCGGTGATCCCGTTCAGCTGTCACCGATCCGAACGACCAACGCAGGACAGGGTTTTCAGGGCTTCTGGCGGCCGACGGCATGACCGGCCCTAATCGGTGAGCTGGCCTAGCGGGCGAGACCAGAATCCGGGCACCGGCTTGAAGGATTCTCAAAGAAATTCTTGGCAGCCACACCTGGTCGCCGAAGCGGGCAGGGCCTCAGGCTTCGACGACGACCTTGATGCGTTCGAGGGTGGTGCGCATGTCACGCACGTTCCTTCGCCTGCGCAAGAAGCCGAGGAACGACGTCGGACGGAGGAGTGCCGGAACCGGGACCCAGAACGATTCGGTCACGTCGGTCCCATCGCCGTTGGGCGCGAACTCGTATCGCCAATTATTGACGGAGCGGTTCCCGAGCAGGACTTCGAAACCGAACTCCCGGCCCGGTTCGCATGCGGTGACCCGGCACGTCGTCCAATAGACCGGCCCGATCTCGTTGCGCCTCACGTGGCCTCGGAAGCGCGCGCCGACAGAAGGCCCGGTGACGCCGTCCAGCCACTCCGCGTCGAACGTCTCCGGTGAGAACCGCCCGGTGTTGCGGACGTAGGCCACCAGGTCCCAAATGCGTTGCGCAGGTGCGCTCATATGAATCGTCACCGCTCCGCGCATCGCCAGATGATACGTGCCCGTCTTACCTGAGAGTCTTTTCCGTTCGAGTCGCCTCGCCGACCAATCGGGTGTCTACTCGATTCACCAGAAGTTCACGTTCGGTTTTGGGGGTGAGTCTCATGGCACGTGTCGACCTTTTCGCCAAGATCCCACTGATCGGGATGTCCATGGTGTTCCTGGCCATGGCCATCGTCGCGGTGACCGCTTATCTACATGTCGGCTGGTGGTCGATCATCGGCTACGCGATCGCCGCGGTCCTGATGGTGTTCGGGTTCGCATTGACCTTCCGGGACATCAACGACACGTCCAAGCCACCACCGGTGGTCCGGCCGTCCGCGCCGTCAGACGGCGCTGCCTCATGACCACCGAACCGAAGCAGCAGGAGGAGTACGACAACTCCGCGTTCACCACCGAGGACGCAGGCTACGAGAAGGGTCTCAAGCCGCGCCAGCTGCAGATGATCGCCATCGGTGGCGCCATCGGCACCGGGTTGTTCCTCGGCGCAGGGGGACGGCTACACAGCGCCGGGCCCGGACTGTTCCTGGTATATGCATTCTGCGGCATCTTCGTGTTCCTCATCCTGCGCGCGCTCGGCGAACTGGTGCTGCACCGACCGTCGTCGGGCTCGTTCGTGTCGTATGCCCGCGAGTTCCTCGGCGAGAAGGCGGCCTTCGTCGCCGGCTGGATGTACTTCCTGAACTGGGCGATGACGGCGATCGTGGACTCTACAGCCATCGCCACGTACTTCCACTTCTGGAAGGCGTTCGCGCCAATCCCGCAGTGGCTCATCGCATTGATCGCGTTGGCTCTCGTGCTCGGCATGAACATGATCTCGGTGAAGGTGTTCGGCGAGCTGGAGTTCTGGGCAGCGCTGATCAAGGTCGTCGCGCTGGTGACATTCCTGGTCGCAGGCACGATTTTCCTGGCGGGCCGGTACAAGATCCAGGGCCAGTCGACCGGCTTCAGCGTGATCGGCGACAACGGCGGATTGCTACCGACGGGACTCTTCCCGCTGGTCATCGTGACCTCCGGCGTCGTGTTCGCCTATGCCGCCGTCGAACTCGTCGGCACGGCGGCCGGTGAGACCGCAAACCCGGCGAAGATCATGCCGCGCGCGATCAACTCCGTCATCGCCCGCATCGCGCTCTTCTATGTGGGCTCGGTCTTCCTGCTGGGGCTGCTGCTCCCGTACACCACCTACAAGTCGGGTGAGAGCCCGTTCGTCACGTTCTTCTCGAAGATCGGCGTCGAGGGCGCGGGCACCATCATGAACATCGTCGTGCTGACGGCGGCGTTCTCCAGCCTCAACGCCGGGCTGTACTCGACGGGCCGGATCCTGCGGTCGATGGCGATGAACGGCAGCGCACCAAAGTTCACCTCGCTCATGAACAAGCGCGGCGTGCCCTACGGCGGCATCTGTCTGACCGCACTCATCGGACTCTTCGGCGTGCTGCTCAACGGAATCGTGCCCTCGCAGGCGTTCGAGATCGTGCTGAACATGGCCGCGCTCGGCATCATCGCGTCGTGGGGCACCATCGTCATCTGCCAGATTCAGCTCTACCGGTGGTCGAAGAAGGGCATCCTCGAACGGCCCTCGTTCCGATTGTGGGGCACGCCGTGGACCGGATACCTCACACTGTTGTTCCTGCTTGCGGTGCTCGTGCTGATGGCATTCGACCCGCCGATCGGCACGTGGACGGTGGCATCCTTGATCGTGATCATTCCGGCGTTGGTGATCGGCTGGTTCGCCGTCCGGTCCCGGGTGCTGGCCGTCGCGCAGGAGCGCCAAGGATTCACGGGTTCGTTCCCGGTGGTGGCGAATCGGCCTCCACCCGACGACAAGAAACGGAAGTGACCGGCTCCCGCGACGCCTAGTTGGCGCGCGCGGCGAGGACGTTGCCTGCGATCTCCTCGAGGTGGGTGTCCCACGTGCCGCAGCACCCGCCCCAGATATCGATGTGCGGGTGCCGCCTGGCCAACTCACCCATCAACTGGCCGAGCTTCGGCGGGTCGCCCATCTCGAGATGCCCCAGCGTGCAGAGCGATATCTTGTCCATCATCGCGGCGTTGGGTCGCAGGCTGCGCACGCGCTGGAACCATTCCCCCGGTTCGATCGCAGGCATGAACTCCAGCGGATGCGAGCAGTTGATGCCGTAGAACGCGGGTCGGTCGTCGCCCGTCTCCGCGTCGATCGTCTCGATGGCATCTTTGACGCTCGGCCCCGACGCCAGGCGGTGGCTGTCGTGATCGAGGGTGAATGACACGGCAAGAGGAATTTTTGCGCGTGAAGCCGCACGCGCAAGCCCGATCACCTCGGGCACGCTGTTGAACGTCATCGCCTCGGCCAGATCGACGCCGGCGCGGGTGAGGTTGGCCAGCTGTTCGCCGTGGTACTCCTCGGCTTCGGCTGCGGTGATCGTCCTATTTATCTCGTATGCGTCACCACGCGGGCCGACAATGCCCGCATACATGAGTGCGGGCACCTGGCCCTCATATGGATCGGCCACCTCGCGTAGGAAGCCGATCGCCCGTAACTGCATGTCCGCCAATGAATCACGTGAATACCCGAGCAGCGATCCCCAGTCGGGGCTCGCCCGGTAGTCCAGACCGCCGACGATCACGCCGAAGCCGTGCCGGGTGGCGGTATCCAGATACCGGGTGTACATAGCGCGCAACTCCGACATTGCGCGTGGATCATCCAGCAACGGGAACATGGCGAAGTGCGGGAGCTCGAATCCGTACTTGTACAAGATCTCGGTCTCCTGACCGCCTTCGGTCAGGTAGTTCAGCCCGGGCCGCTGTGCTGGGAACTCTGCCGCCACGACGCTCACCTCCGTCACCGTGAACCTGCTGTGAGCAACCGCCAGATTAGCTGTCGCGGCCGCCGACTATGCGCGGTTTTGCAGCTATCGGAGGCGGGCGACGACCTCACCGAAGATCTCCGTCGTTAGGCTGTGCCGCATGGCTGCTGACATCGTGCCGATCCGGCTCGGGTTGACCAAGGGCGACCTCTACACACTGTGGGCTCCCCGCTGGCGGGATGCCGGCGACGAGTGGGAGGCGCTCCTCGGCAAGGACGACGACCTCTACGGCTTCGAGTCGGTTGCCGACCTGGCCGCCTTCGTCAGGACCAACACCGACAACGACCTCTCCGACCACCCGGCGTGGGAGGCCACCACCGAGGCGAACGCACATGTATTCGATCCGCCGGAGGAGCGCCAGTTCGACCTGATCGGCGTGCAGGAGCTGCTCGCCGAGAAGCCGACCGAGGACTCCGTGGCGACGCTGCACCGGACGCTGGCCATCGTGTCGTCCGTCGGATCGGTCTGCGAACTGTCCGCGGTCACGAAGTTCTTCAACGGCAATCCCGTGCTCGGGTCGCTGGGACTGGGCGTCGACACCTTCAGCGGCAGAAGCGGCCGCAAGCGCTGGAGCGAGATCGGCGCCGTCATAGGGCGGAGCTGGGACAACGTCGTCGACGCGATCGACGAGGTCGTCACCACCCCCGACGTCGACAAGGCGGCATCGGAGAAGGCGGCGGCCGAACTCGAGGCGCCCAAGCCCGAACCCGAGGAGGCCGACGAGGTCGACGAGGCCGCCGCGATCAAGGCCGATGACGACGCCGAGGAGACCGACGGTGAGGATGCCTCGGACACCGACGACGCAGTCGTCGACCAGGCAGGCGGGCTGGTGCTCGGCGCCGACGACGATTTCTGGCTCAAGGTCGGCATCGACCCGATCCGGATGATCACCCGTGGTGGCACTTACTACACGCTGCGGTGCTACTTCGACGACGCGCCGGTGTTCCTGGGCCGCAACGGCCGGGTCAGCGTGTTCGGATCGGAGCGGTTGCTGGCGCGCTACCTCGCCGACGAGCACGACCACGACCTGTCCGATATGGCGACCTACGAGGACATCAAGACCGCCGCCACGGACGGCTCACTGCGCGTCGACGTCACCGACGAGAACGTCTACGTGACGAGCGGCCTGGCCGACGACCTCGCCGACGGACCCGACTCCGTCGACCGGGAGCAGCTGGAGCTCGCCGTCGAATTGCTCAGGGATATCGGCGATTACGCCGAGGACGACATCGTCGACGAGACGCTGGACGCCGACATGCCGCTCGGCCGGTTCGTCGCCCACGTGCTGGATCCGAACACCGTCCGTAAGCCGAGCGGTCCGTACGCGGCCGCCGTCGAGCAATGGGAGTCGCTGGAAACCTTCCTCGAGTCCCGGCTGCGCCAGGAGTAGCCCTACAGCTCCGTGGCGCGTGCGTGCCGGGGCTCGTAGAGGCCGAGTTCGCCGCCGCTGGGCAGCCGGATGCTCGTCAACCGTCCCCACCCCTGATCGTCGACCTCGGAACAGGTCACCCCTTTGGCAGCGAGCTGCTCGACGGTGGCGTTGATGTCGTCGCACATCAGGTACAGCTCCTGCGACTGCGGACCGTCAGTGGGATGCACCGCCACCTCGCCAGGCGGGAGCTTGAAGATCAGCCAGCCGCCGCCGGCGTCGACGTGCGGATAGTCGAGCACATCCGCAAAGAAAGCCCGGTCGGCGTCGGCGTCGCGGCTGTAGACGATCACATGGCTGCCCGTGATCACTAGGCGGCCAGCGCGTTCCTTATCGCGGTGTCCTGCCGCTGGCCATACTCGGTGACCAGGTCGCCGGGAACCGGATCGTTGGTCGGGCCCTGGAACTCGACGTTGGCGAATGCGCTGCCCTCGGTGAACGTCAGCACAGAGACCGATTGCGTTCGGTCCGCGGAAAGCCCGCTGACGATTGTTCCTCCGGATCCCACCGCGGCCGGCTGCGACTTCGAGTCGACGACCTGGCCGGCCAGCTCCGCACGGGAACCGTCCATCGAAGCCGACGCCGCCGCGGGTTCTGCCAGCAAAAGGACCGTGCTGGTGATCTGACGGGTCCCGTCGCGGTGGGTGTACACCGTCGAGACACCCGACTGTCCGTCCGGGTTGATCACCGGCGCGGCGGCGGTGAACGCCGTCGCATCGATCACGTCGTTCGGGTGAACCGGTATCGCACCATAGTCGGGTTGCGCTACGGCAGAGCCCATCCCGCCGATCGTCACACCGATCGCCAACAGCGATGCCGCCGTCGCGCCACAGAGGGCGCTGATGGGAATCTTCATCGTCTCGCCTCCAATCAGCAGGGGTAGCAGGCCCAGCCGCGCCAGCCGTCGCGCCAGAACCACCCCGGACCGCAACCCATCGCACCCGTCCCGCCCCTGCAGTCGAGCGCGTGGACTTTGGGCGCAGCCGGCTGCGTGTAGACGATGGTGTCGTGCGTAGCACTCGTCTGCGGCCTGCGCAATTTGCGCGGTCGTCAAGGAGCCCAACAACATTGGCCCCGCGGCGACCGTCATGACGATTTTTCGCATCTGCTTCCGCCCTCGACGATCCAATGAAAGTGCGAGCAGACGCAAAGTTACGCGACACGCCGACGCGACACGCGGTTTTGCGTCTTCTCGCCGAGGAAAGTCAACCGATCAGCACGGCGAACCGCGGTTTGATCACCTCGTCGATGATCGCCAGCCGCTGGTCGAACGGGATGAACGCCGATTTCATCGCATTGATGGTGAACCGCGCCAGATCGCTCCAGCCGTAGCCGAAGGCCTCCACCAGGCGCAGCATCTCCTGACTCATCGTGGTGTCGCTCATCAGTCGGTTGTCGGTGTTGACGGTGACACGGAAACGGCATTTTGCGAGAAGGTCGAAGGGATGCTCGGCAATGCTGCCGACGGCGCCCGTCTGCACATTGGAGCTCGGGCACAGCTCGAGCGGTATCCGCTTGTCCCGCAACAGCGATGCCAGCCGGCCGAGGTTGACAGCGCCGTCCGGCGCCACGGTGATGTCGTCGGCGATGCGGACGCCGTGGCCGAGCCGGTCAGCACCGCAGAACGCAATGGCCTCATGAATGGACGGCAACCCGAACGCCTCTCCGGCGTGAATCGTGAAGTGGCCATTGTGGTTCCGCATGTACTCGAAGGCGTCGAGGTGACGCGTCGGCGGGTAACCGGCCTCCGCGCCCGCGATGTCGAAACCCACAACGCCCTTGTCCCGGAACCGGATCGCCAGCTGGGCGATCTCCTGCGACCGGGCCTGGTGCCGCATCGCGGTCACCAGGCAGCGCACCATGATCGTGCGACCCTCACTGCCGGCGGCCTTCTCACCGTCGGCGAAGCCGGCCAGCACAGCGTCGACGACCGCGTCCAGCGAGAGACCCCGGTCGATGTGCAGCTCGGGGGCGAACCTGATCTCGGCGTACACCACATTGTCGGCGGCCAGGTCTTCGACGCACTCGTAGGCCACCCGGTACAGCGCCTCCGGCGTCTGCATCACCCCGACGGTGTGCGCAAACGGCTCCAGATACCGCACGAGCGATCCGCTGTGCGCGGCGGTGCGGAACCAGGCCGCCAAGCCGTCGGCGTCGGTGGCCGGCAGATCCTCGTAGCCGGTCTGCTCGGCGAGGTCCACGACGGTGGCTGGGCGAAGCCCGCCATCGAGGTGGTCGTGCAGCAGCGCCTTGGGCGCCTGCCGGACGGTGTCGAGGGTCAAGGGGCTCGTCATGTCACACAATCCGATCGATGATCAGCGGCCCGATGTCGGGAGCCGCGTCGCCGACGCTCCAGGCGCCGTCCATCTCCGCCATCGCGCCGCCGAACCGTTCCGGCGTCTCGGTGTACAGCGTGAACAGCGCCTCCCCCGCGGCTACGGGTTCGCCGGGGCGGCGATGAATGCGCAGGCCGGCGCCGTGCTGCACGCGCTCGCCCGGAACGGCACGCCCCGCGCCGAGCCGCCAGACCGTCAGTCCCACCGCCATTGCGTCGATATCGCCCATCGTGCCATCGCGGGGTGCCGTGATGGTCTCGGAGTGCGCAGCCATGGGCAATGGTTGCGCCAAATCGCCGCCCTGGGCGGTGACCAGTCGGCGGAAGTGGTCCATGGCCGACCCGTCGCGCAGCGTCTGCGCCGGGTCGACGTCGTCGAGGCCCGCGGCGTCGAGCATCTCGGCGGCCAACGCCAGCGTCAGCTCGACGACGTCCGCCGGCCCTCCTCCCGCCAGCACCTCGAGGGACTCGTCCACCTCGACCGCGTTACCGACCGTCCGCCCCAGCGGCCGGTTCATGTCGGTCAGCAGCGCACGCGTGACCAAGCCGTGTTCGGCGCCCAAATCGACCATCGTTCGGGCCAGTTGCCGGGATTCGGCCTCGGTCTTCAGAAACGCCCCTGAGCCCACCTTCGAGTCGAGCACCAGCGCGCGGGTGCCCTCGGCGATCTTCTTGCTCATCACCGAACTGGCGATCAACGGCAGCGACTCGGTGGTGCCGGTGACGTCGCGCAGCGCATAGATCTTGCGGTCGGCAGGTGCCAGCTCGCCTGCGGCGAAGATCGCCGCGCCGAGTTCGCAAAGTTGCTGCCGAATTTGGCTTTTCGAAATCTCGGCGGTGAAGCCGGGGATGGCCTCCAGCTTGTCGAGCGTGCCTCCGGTGTGTCCGAGGCCGCGACCTGCTGCCTGTGGCACCGCGCCGCCGCACGCCATGACAACGGGGACCAGAGGGATGGTGATCTTGTCGCCGACGCCGCCGGTGGAGTGCTTGTCCACCAACGCAAGCGGTTTGTCGTCGCGCCGCAGATCACCGAAATCCATCTGCTCTCCCGAGCCCACCATCGCGGCCGTCCAGCGCGCGATCTCCGGTCCCGTCATGCCGCGCAGGAAGATCGCCATCAGCAGGGCCGACATCTGCTCGTCGGCCACCCGCCCGTTGGTGTACGCCTCGATCACCCAGTCGATCGCCGCGTCGGACAGCGCGCGCCCGTCGCGCTTGGTGCGGATGACCGTCGGAGCGTCGAACGGACGCGACATCGAGCCAGGAGCGTCGAACGGACGCGACATCGAGCCATGCGCGTCGAATGTGGGGTGGGTCACGGGTTTTCCGGCCCGCCGCGGGTCAGGTCGGCGGGCCCGAACGCGTCGGGCAGAAGCTCACCCAACGGCCGCGGGCCCGACGGATGGTCGACGAGCATCTGCGCTCCTCCGTGCTCCAACAACACCTGCCGGCAACGCCCGCACGGCATCAGCGGTTGGCCGTCGGCGGCCACACACGACAGCGCCATCAGCCTGCCGCCACCGCTCGAGAACAGGGCGCTGACCACGGCGCACTCGGCGCAGAGACCAAGGCCATATGAGACATTCTCCACATTGCAGCCGACCACTATTCGCCGATCATCGACCAGCGCCGCCGCACCGACCGGGAAGCCGGAATATGGCGCGTACGCGTTGCCGGCGGCCTCGGTTGCCTTGTCCCGCAACGTCTTCCAGTCGATATCGGCCGTCACGTCAATACCGCCCGCTGGGCTCTGAATGCATTCCGAACGCTCCGTCCCGTGGCCGACACGTGATGTAGGTAACCCTAACTTGCAGGTCAAACACCCTCGAACGCGTAACACGGTAGTGCTTTGGGCACTACAAATGGGTTTAGAGTCGCCCCGACCACCGAAGGCGTTGGAGGCCCGATGAGTACGAATACGGAGCTAGCGGCCCCGCGAAAGAAGCCGGCGCGCAGACGCACCCTTTATCGCGGCGACCCGGGCATGTGGTCCTGGGTGTTGCACCGCATCACCGGTGCCACCATCTTCTTCTTCCTGTTCGTGCACGTGCTGGACACGGCGCTGGTCCGGGTCAGCCCCGACGCCTACAACGAGGTCGTCGACACCTACAAGACACCGATCGTCGGCCTGATGGAGGTCGGCCTGGTCGCTGCGGTGCTCTATCACGCACTCAATGGCATCCGGGTCATCCTGATCGACTTCTGGCAGCACGGCCCCCGCTACCAGCGGGTGATGCTGTGGGGTGTGGCCGCGATCTGGCTGGCGGTGATGATCCCGGCACTCGGCGTGCTCGGCATGCACATGGCGGAGCGGTTCCTGTGAGCGCGCCATGGACGCCCCACCACCGCGAGGGCCGGATCGCACCCGTCCAGCAAAAGGAGCACGACCGCCCGGCGTCGCTGGACCATCCGCGCGCACCGCGTCGCCCGAGGGGCATCCCGTACTTCGAGAAGTACGCCTGGCTGTTCATGCGGTTCTCCGGAGTGGCGCTGGTCGCCCTCGCTCTCGGCCACCTGTTCGTGATGCTGATGTGGGACGACGGGGTGTACCGCGTCGACTTCAACTACGTCGCCCAGCGGTGGGCATCGCCGTTCTGGCAGATCTGGGACATGGCCCTGCTGTGGCTGGCCATGATCCACGGCGCCAACGGCATGCGCACGATCATCGGCGACTACGCCCGAAAGAACGTCACCAAGTTCTACCTGAATTCGCTGTTGTTGCTGGCGACCGGCTTCACGCTGGTGCTGGGCAGCTATGTCCTGGTCACCTTCGACGCGAACATCTCGTGAGGTTTCAAAGGAAAATGAGCTCCAGATGATCATTGAACATCGCTACGACGTCGTCATCGTCGGCGCGGGCGGCGCCGGTATGCGAGCCGCCGTCGAGGCCGGGCCGCGCGCCCGCACGGCCGTGTTGACCAAGCTGTACCCGACGCGCAGTCACACCGGTGCGGCGCAGGGCGGAATGTGCGCGGCCCTGGCCAATGTCGAAGAGGACAACTGGGAATGGCACACCTTCGACACCGTCAAGGGCGGCGACTACCTCGCCGACCAGGACGCCGTCGAGATCATGTGCAAGGAAGCCATCGACGCGGTGCTCGACCTCGAGAAGATGGGGATGCCGTTCAACCGCACCCCGGAAGGCCGCATCGACCAGCGCCGGTTCGGCGGGCACACCCGCGACCACGGCAAGGCGCCGGTGCGCCGGGCCTGCTACGCCGCGGACCGCACGGGTCACATGATCCTGCAGACGCTGTACCAGAACTGCGTCAAGCACGATGTCGAGTTCTTCAACGAGTTCTATGCGCTCGACATCGCGCTGAGCGACACTCCCGGCGGCCAGGTGGCGACCGGTGTCATCGCCTACGAACTGGCGACCGGCGACATCCACGTGTTCGCGGCCAAGGCGATCGTGTTCGCCACCGGCGGCTCTGGGCGGATGTACAAGACGACGTCCAACGCGCACACCCTGACCGGCGACGGCTTGGGCATCGTCTTCCGCAAGGGACTTCCCTTGGAGGACATGGAGTTTCACCAGTTCCATCCGACGGGTCTGGCTGGTCTCGGCATTCTGATATCCGAGGCGGTGCGCGGCGAGGGCGGGCGACTGCTCAACGGAGAGGGCGAACGCTTCATGGAGCGTTACGCGCCGACCATCGTCGACCTGGCGCCCCGCGACATCGTGGCCCGTTCGATGGTGCGAGAAGTACTGGAGGGCCGCGGCGCGGGGCCGCACAAGGACTACGTCTACATCGACGTCCGCCATCTGGGCGCCGACGTGCTCGAAGCCAAGCTCCCCGACATCACCGAGTTCGCCAGGACCTATCTCGGCGTCGACCCGGTCAAGGAACTGGTTCCCGTCTATCCGACGTGCCACTACGTCATGGGTGGCATCCCGACCACCGTGCACGGCCAGGTGTTGCGCGACAACACCAACGTCGTGGCGGGCCTGTACGCCGCGGGCGAATGCGCCTGTGTGTCGGTGCACGGCGCCAACCGGCTGGGCACCAACTCACTGCTGGACATCAATGTGTTCGGCCGTCGCGCAGGCATCGCGGCCGCGAATTACGCACTGGGCCATGACCATGTCGACATGCCGGAAAACCCCGCGGAGATGGTGGTCGGCTGGATCGGCGACATCCTCTCCGACCACGGTAACGAGCGCGTCGCCGACATCCGTGGCGCGCTGCAGCAGTCGATGGACAACAACGCGGCGGTGTTCCGCACCGAGGAGACCCTCAAGCAGGCACTCACCGACATCCACGCGCTCAAGGAGCGGTATGCCCGAATAACGGTGCAAGACAAGGGTAAACGCTTCAACAGCGACCTCCTCGAAGCGATCGAGCTGGGCATGCTGCTCGAGCTGGCGGAGGTCACCGTCGTCGGCGCGCTGAACCGCAAGGAGTCCCGCGGCGGCCATGCCCGTGAGGACTACCCCAACCGCGACGACACCAACTACATGCGCCACACGATGGCCTACAAGCAGGGCGACGACCTGCTCAGCGACATCCGGCTGGACTACAAGCCGGTGGTGCAGACACGGTACGAGCCGATGGAACGGAAGTACTGATGACCGAGCCAGGACCCGCCGCCGAGGTCATCGAACCCGTCGATCCGCCGCTGCCGCCGATCTCCGACGGCGCGGTGATGGTGACGCTGAAGATTGCCCGCTTCAACCCCGAGGACCCCGATGCCGCCGGCTGGCAGAGCTTCCGGGTGCCGAGCCTGCCCACCGACCGTCTGCTCAACCTGCTGCACTACGTCAAGTGGTACCTCGACGGCACGCTGACATTCCGTCGGTCGTGCGCGCACGGAGTGTGCGGTTCGGACGCCATGCGCATCAACGGGGTCAACCGGCTGGCGTGCAAAGTGCTGATGCGCGATCTGCTGCCCAAGAACCCGGACAAACAGCTGACGATATCCATCGAACCGATTCGCGGCCTGCCGGTCGAAAAGGATCTCGTGGTGGATATGGAGCCGTTCTTCGACGCCTACCGGGCGGTGAAGCCATACCTGATCGTCAGCGGCAATCCGCCCACGCGTGAGCGGATCCAGAGCCCGACCGACCGTGCCCGCTACGACGACACCACCAAGTGCATCCTGTGCGCCTGCTGCACCACCAGCTGCCCGATCTATTGGAGCGAGGGCAGCTATTTCGGGCCCGCCGCCATCGTCAACGCCCACCGGTTCATCTTCGACAGCCGCGACGAGGCCGCCGCCGAGCGCCTCGACATCCTCAACGAGGTGGACGGCGTCTGGCGTTGCCGCACCACCTTCAACTGCACCGAATCGTGCCCGCGTGGCATCCAGGTGACGCAAGCGATCCAAGAGGTCAAGCGCGCCTTGATGTTCGCGCGCTAACGCACCGCCTCAGCGATCGCCATGTGACCTGCGAAAGCCGACCGTGCACAGATGGCCGGTCTTTCTCGGCGCGTTCGGGGGCAGAAGCGCCCGCACGTTCGGCAGGACGGTTGACTTGCGAGGCGAGTGGGTACATCCACGTTTGCCAGTGGACCACTCACAGGAATGAGTACTCAATCATGACTGACAGTCGCTTTTATCGTCGTTTCTCTGTCACCGTAGGGATTGCTGCCGCCGTGGTCGCGACCACGCTGACGGCATGCGGTGGTGGTGGCAAAGGCGACGAGAGCAGCACGTCCTCGACCACGTCGAGCAGCACCTCGGCGACTACCACGGTGACCTCCACCCCGGCCGGTACGGGAGCTCCTGGCGCAACCACCGGCGCACCGGGTGCGGGTGCCGGAGCCGGACCGGGCGGCGCCACCGCAGGCGCGCCGGGTGCGGGTGCCGGAGCCGGACCGGGCGGCGCCTCCGCAGGCGCGGGCGGCGCGGGCGCAGGGGCCGGACCCGGCGGTGCGACCGCAGGCGTGCCGGGTGCGGGTGCCGGAGCCGGACCGGGCGGTGCGGGTGCGTGCGCGGGTGGCATCTGCGTGGGCACCCCGTAGTACCCGACCGCTAGTTCCGCATAACTCGAAACTGCGGGCAGATCGCCGACAAAGCACCAATGGCGATCTCCCCGCAGTTTCGCGCGTCTGGGGTGTCACATATTGCGGGGCTGCCTCGTCTCACGGGTATGACACAGAAAACCCGTATCGCCCCCGTGCCGCCGCAGCGCGCGTCGCTGCTGACCAGGCTGATGTACATGTTCGCCAAGCGGAAGTTCGGCGAGGTGCCGGAGCCGTTCACCGTTGCCGCGCATCACCCGCGGCTGATGGTGGCCAACGGCGTGCATGAGATGCTGCTGCAGTCCGGTTCGAAGAAGCTGCCTGCCAGCGTCCGCGAACTGGCGGTGCTCTGGACCGCGCGCACCGTCGGATGCTCGTGGTGCGTCGACTTCGGCTCCATGCTGATTCGGCTCGAGGGGCTCGATATCGAACGGCTCAAGGACATCGATGCCTATGCGACCTCGCCTGCGTACACCGACGACGAGCGGGCCGCCATCGCCTACGCCGACGCGATGACCACCGATCCGCACACCATCACCGACGACCAGGTCGACGACCTACGGCGCCGCTTCGGCGACGACGGCGTGATCGAGCTGACCTATCAGATCGGCGTGGAGAACATGCGGGCCCGGATGTACTCGGCGCTTGGCATCACCGAACAGGGCTTCAGCTCCGGTGACGCATGCCGGGTTCCCTGGGCTACCGACGAGCACTCGCCTGAGGAGAAGGCAGCTACCGACGAGGCCCCATCGGGGAAGCAGTGAACTTGTCGGGATTCGCGACGTCCCAAATGGCGGAGATCTTTCCGTCGCGCACGGTCATCGCGGTCACCCGCGGCGTCATCGCCGGATAGCCGCCGCCGGCCGGTGCGCCAGGGGTGTAGCTGCCGAGCTGACCGTTGACGAGGGCGAGCTGGGCCGTCGAAAGGAAGTTCGGCCCGTACCGCCGGGCCAGCCCGGACAGGAACCGCGCCACCTTGTCCGGGCCGTGGATGACACGTGCCGCCGTCGGCGCCCTGCGATTGGAGTCGCCGGTGAACGTCACCTCTGGATGCAGAAGGAGCACAACGGCGTTCATATCGCCCGCAGCCAGCGCAGCCATCAGCGCACCGGCCACTTCATTGTGCGTTTGGTCGGGCACCGACTCCTGCGTGGACGCCGCAGCCCGCCGCGCGCGCGACGCCAACTGCCGCGCCGTGGCGTCGCTGACGCCGAGCACCGACGCAATCTCGCTGAACGGCACCGCGAATCCGTCGTGCAACACGAACGCCACCCGTTGATCCGGCGTCAACCGCTCCAGCACGACCATCGCCGCGAACCTCGCGTCCTCGCCGGCCACCACCGCCGCGAGCGGATCGTTGCCTTCGAGCCCCGTCACCACCGGCTCGGGCAGCCATTCGCCGACGTAGGTTTCGCGCCGGTGCGTGGCCGAGCGCAATCGGTCTACGCTCAGCCTGCTCACCACCGTCGTCAGCCACGCACGCAGATCGGCGATCTCATCTCGCTTCTGCCCCAACGCATTCCACCGTAGCCAGGCGTCTTGAACGGCGTCTTCCGCGTCGGCGAAGGTGCCCGTGAGGCGATAGGCCACCGCCAGCAGATGTGAGCGCAGGTCTTCGAACTCGTCGACGCGGGTGGTCACCCCGCTGAGCTTAAACCCGCCCTTCTGACAGCCGGTTGGCAGCGTTCTCACAACTGGAACCGTATTCTGGCTGCGAGGAATCGATCAAGGAAAGATGGCCATGGCTGCAGGCGGCACCGCCGTCCATCCTCAGGAACCCGGAAGGTCGGGCGTTGAGAGCAAGGGCCTGAAAGGCGGCGCGCTCGGCCTGGTGCCCAGCATCGTCGTCGGGATGGCGTCGACGGGCGGCCGCGGTCAATCTGCTGACTGGAATTCGTCGCGTTCGTTGCACTCAGCGACTGATTTCGTGCAGGATTGCGCTGTGGAGCTGGGAATGCGTTGATTCGCTTCCCGACCGACCTGCCTGTCTCGTAAGGAGCACACGATCATGAGCGCCCTGTATGCCGTAACCGACCCGTCGACGGGCGAGGTGGTCAAGGAGTACCCGACCGCGACAGGCGAGCAGCTCGAAGCCGCCATCGCGGCCGCCAGCAAGGCGCACCGCGACTGGTCGCGGGGTTCGACGGTGGCCGACCGCGCCGCTCTCATCCGTAGGGTCGCCGAACTCCACAACGAGCGCAAGGAAGAACTCGCGAAGATCATCAACCGCGAGATGGGCAAGCCGATCGACCAGTCCGAGGGCGAGGTCGAATTCAGCGCGGCCATCTATGAGTACTACGCCGACAACGCCGAGAAGTTTCTCGCCGACGAACCCATCGACCTTCTCGACGGCGAAGGCTCGGCACTCATCCGGCGTAGTTCGGTCGGTGTGCTGCTGGGCATCATGCCGTGGAACTACCCCTACTACCAGGTCGCCCGGTTCGCGGGCCCGAACCTGACGCTGGGCAACACGATCGTGCTCAAGCATGCGCCGCAGTGCCCCGAGTCGGCGGCGGCCATTGAGCAGATTTTCGCCGACGCCGGCTATCCCGAAGGCGCCTACGTCAACATCTACGCGACCAACGACCAGGTCGCCGACGTCATCGCCGACCCACGCGTACAAGGGGTTTCGCTGACCGGCTCCGAGCGTGCGGGCGCCGCCGTCGCGGAGGTCGCCGGCCGCAACCTGAAGAAGGTCGTGCTCGAACTGGGTGGCTCGGACCCGTTCATCGTGTTGAGCTCCGACGACCTCGATTCCACGGTGGAGGCCGCCATCGAGGGCCGCTTCGAGAACACCGGGCAGGCCTGCAACGCCGCAAAGCGGATCATCGTCTCCGAGACCATTTACGACGACTTCCTGGACAAGTTCACCAAGAAGGTGCTCGCGAAGGCGCAGGGCCTGGCCCCGCTGTCGTCGGTGGCGGCGGCTGAGCGGCTGGACGATCAGGTGAAGCGAGCCGTCGACGACGGCGCGACGTTGGTCTCCGAGGGTGAGCGCAAGGGGGCCTTCTTCCCGCCGGGTGTGCTCACCGACGTCTCTCCGGAGTCGCCGTCCTACAAAGAAGAGCTGTTCGGGCCGGTCGCGACCGTGTACAAGGTCGGCTCCGAGGACGAGGCCGTCACGTTGGCCAACGACACCCCCTTCGGGCTGGGCTCCTACGTCTTCACCACCGACGATGATCAGGCCAAGCGGGTCGCCGACCGGATCGAGGCGGGCATGGTGTTCGTCAACGCCGTCGGCGCAGAAGGTGTCGAACTACCGTTCGGTGGCGTGAAGCGGTCCGGCTTCGGCCGCGAGCTCGGCCGCTACGGCATCGACGAGTTCGTCAACAAGAAGCTGATCCGTATCACCTGAGCGCGCGCGCCTTTGCCTCTGCGGCGTCCGCGTCGATGTGATGGCTCGTGTTGAACCGCTTGTTGAGGAAGAACAGTCCCAGCACCACCGCCCACGACAAGAGGCTCAGCACCAGCTGCCACCGCAGTTCGTCGTCGAGGAACATCTGCACGAGTATCGCCAGCATGGCAAGCGTGGTGAGGATCGACAGCACCGGGAACAGCCACATCTTCAGTCGCAGTTCGCCATCCCCGTTGCGGTAGCGCAGCACGATCTGCGATATCGCGATCAGGATGTAGACGAACAGGATGATCGCGCCGCTGGAGTTCAGCAGGAACGCGAAGATGCTCTTCTCGAAGAAGGCGGCGGCGATCACGCACAGGAAGCCGACGATCGACGAGAACAGGATCGCGTTCGCGGGCACGCCGCGAGGGGTGAGCCGCATGAGCCGTTCGGGCGCCTCGTTGCGGGCGGCGAGGACGAACAACATGCGCGACGCCGTGTACATCCCGGAGTTGAGGCAGCTGAGCACGGCCGTCAGCACGACGGCGTTCATGATGTCGTCGGCATACGGGATGCCCATCTTGGTGAACGCGGCGACGAACGGGGATGCCGCAAGGTCTTCGTTGTTCCACGGCACGATCGTGACGAGCAGGAACACCGAGAGGACGTAGAAAATCAGGATCCTCCAGATCACCGAATTGGCGGCCCTCGAAACGGCCTTCTCGGGGTCCGAGGACTCGGCCGCGGCGATCGTCGCGATCTCCGGGCCGACCATCGAGAAGATCACGGTGACGATGCCGACGGTGATCACGCCGACCCCCATCGGCATGAAGCCGCCCTGGCTCCACAGGTTGGAGAAGTCGGCCGACTTGTTGGGCCACAGCCCGAGCACGAAGCAGGCGCCGATCGCGATGAAGACCACGATCGCCGCCACTTTGATGCCGGCGAACCAGAACTCGAACTCGCCGTAGGACTTCACCGAGAACAGGTTGGTGGCCGTCATCAGGACCATGAATATCAACCCGCACAACCACAATGGGATGTCGATCCAGTACTGCACGATCTTCGCGCCCGCGATGGCTTCGAAGCCGACGACGATCACCCAGAAGTACCAGTAGAGCCACCCGACGGAGAAACCCGCCCAGTGGCCCAGCGCGTCGCGCGAGTAGTCGGCGAACGAACCCGTCGACGGGTTGGCGACCGCCATTTCGGCGAGCATCCGCATCACCATGATGATCAGCACGCCGGACAGCGCATAGGTGATGAATGCGCCCGGACCAGTGTCTCCTATCACGACGCCGGAACCGACGAAAAGACCTGCGCCGATAACGCCGCCGATCGCGATCATCCTCAGCTGACGCTGATTCAGAGCCTTCTTCAGTCCCAGCGCGCTCATGGGCACTCCTGTCGATCTTGACCAAGGTGAGCCGGGTGTACCCGTTTGGCGCTCGAAGCTAACCGTCACCTGCGCCGAGTCTGCTGACAGACCGCAGTTGCCGCCGAATTCGCGATCTCCCCGCAGACTCGCGACGCGACCTAGCGCTTCGTGAAGATGATCCGGTGCCAGTCCTTCTCGGCGACTCCGGTGATGTCGCTCATCACGTGCTTGATCGTCAGGTACTCCTCGAAGGAGTAGTCCGACATGTCCTTGCCGAAACCGGATGCGCCGACACCGCCGTGTGGCATCTCGCTGATGATCGGGATGTGGTCGTTGATCCACACGCATCCGGAGTGAATCTCCCGTGATGCGCGCTGAGCGCGGTAGACGTCGCGGGTCCAGGCCGAAGCCGCCAAACCGTAGGCGGTGTCGTTGGCCTGCCGCAGGGCGTCGTCGTCGTCGGTGAACGACCGCACCGTCAACACTGGACCGAAGACCTCGTCGCGATAGATCTCCGAGTCCTCGGCGACGTCGGCGATCAGGGTGGGCCGGTAGAAGGACCCTGGCAGATCGGGTGCGCTGCCGCCGGTGACGATCCGGCCGCCCTGGTCGGGCGCGCGCTCGACCATGCCTGCAACCTTGGCGCGGTGGGCCATCGAGATGAGCGGTCCGAGGTCGGTGTCCTCGCCATCGGGATCGCCGACAACGACCTTGCTCATCAGCTCACCCACACCGGCGACGAAGTCGTCGTAGAGCTCGCGCGCGACGATCGCCCTGGTCGCCGCGGTGCAGTCCTGTCCGGTGTTGATCAGCGAACCCGCGACCGCGCCCTGGATCGCGGCGTCGAGATCGGCATCGTCGAACACCACGAACGGCGCCTTGCCGCCGAGCTCGAGCTGGGTGCGGTGGCCATGCACAGCCGCGGCGGCCATCACCTTGCGGCCGACCGGGGTCGAACCCGTGAACGTCACGACGTCGACGTCGCGATGGCCGGCTAGCGCGGTGCCGACGTCGCCGCCCGCCCCGGTGACGACGTTGAAGACGCCGTCGGGCAGGCCCGCCTCGGTGGCCAGCCGCGCCAGGGTCAGCGTGGTCAACGGGGTCAGCTCCGCGGGCTTGATGACGACGCTGCACCCCGCGGCCAGCGCGGGCAGCACTTTCCACACCGCCATCTGCAGCGGGTAGTTCCAGGGGGTGATGGTCGCGACCACGCCGACGGCCTCGCGCCGGATGCTCGAGGTGTGGTCGCCGGAGTACTCCGCGGTGGCCTTGCCCTCGAGGTGGCGCGCCGCGCCTGCGAAGAATTCGACATTGTCGATACTGCCCGGCACGTCGAACTCCCGAGCCAGGCGCGCGGGCTTGCCCGTCTGGCTGACCTCCTCGGCGACCAGCTCGTCGGCGTGGTCGGACATCAGCGCCGCCAGCTTGGCCAGCACGGTCGCGCGGTCGACCGGGGTGGCACTTCCCCAGCCCCGTTGCGCCGCGCGCGCCGCCGCCACGGCGGCGTCGACATCGTGCGGGGTGGCCAGCGCCAGCTCGGCGACGACGTCGCCGTTCGCCGGGTTGACGACCTGGTGACGGGCGCCGCCGGTGACCACCGCCGCGCCGTTGATCCAGCTGCCGGCCACCCTGGCCGATACCGTTCGGCGGGCAGGAGCGATGGGCCCACGCCCGGAGGGCAGGGGACGACCCGGGGAATCAGCGCGAGTCATGGCCCAACGCTAGCCGACGGGTGGCCACGGGCTACGCATTCCTGCAGTGACGGGAGAGCTTGGCGCGTGATTTCATTGGATTGGTTGCTCTTAACGACGGATTCCGTGCACAATCTCAGGCATGGCCAACCCGGGTGCTGATGGCATCCAACCCGTATTCCAGCGCGTCCAAACGCGTCCAGGGGCGGCAGTCCAGCTCGACGACCTGTCCAAGGCGATCATCGAGAAGCTGCAGCAGGACGGTCGTCGCTCGTATGCGGGCATCGGCAAGGCGGTCGGACTCTCCGAGGCCGCGGTGCGGCAGCGGGTGCAGCGCATGGTCGACGCAGGCGTCATGCAGATCGTCGCCGTCACCGATCCGATGCAGCTCGGATTCGCCCGACAGGCGATGATCGGCATCCGCTGCACCGGGGACACGACACGGGTGGCCGACAAGTTGGCCGCGATCGACGCGGTCGAGTATGTGGTGCTGACCGCAGGTTCCTTCGACGCCATCATCGAAGTGGTCTGCGAGGACGACGACGATCTGCTCGATCTGCTCAACACCCAGATTCGCGCACTGCCGGGAGTGATATCCACCGAAACGCTCGTATACCTGAAACTCGTTAAACAGCAATACAATTGGGGTACAAGATGACGACTACTGACATCGCACCAGAAATTTCAACCGACCTGGCGGCAAAGGCGAATCGCCACCTGTGGGGCCACTTCGCACGGCACGGCAACGGCATCACGCCGCCCATCATCACTCGTGGCGAGGGCGTCACGATCTGGGATGACAAGGGCAAGAGCTACATCGACGGGCTGTCGGGCCTGTTCGTGGTGCAGGTCGGCCACGGCCGTAAGGAGCTCGCAGAGGCGGCGGCCAAGCAGGCCGAGACGCTGTCCTTCTTCCCGCTGTGGTCCT
Source organism: Mycobacterium sp. (assembly GCF_032159565.1). Taxonomy (GTDB): domain Bacteria; phylum Actinomycetota; class Actinomycetes; order Mycobacteriales; family Mycobacteriaceae; genus Mycobacterium. Next base: position 4,064 of record NZ_JAVHWR010000098.1, on the reverse strand, counting down.
ATGCCACACCGCCTGCCATCGAATTGTCCGAGCGGATCGCGCATTACGCGCCGGGCGATCTGAACCGCGTGTTCTTCACCACCGGTGGCGGCGAGGCCGTCGAGACTGCGTGGAAGCTGGCGAAGAACTATTTCAAGCTGACCGGCAAACCGGGCAAGTACAAAGTGGTCTCCCGTGCGATCGCCTACCACGGCACGCCCCAGGGCGCGCTGGCCATCACCGGCCTTCCGGTGTTCAAGGCGCCGTTCGAGCCGCTGACACCGGGCGGGTTCCGCGTGCCGAACACCAACTTCTACCGCGCCCCCGAGCCGTACCACACCGACATCAAGGCATTCGGTGAGTACTGCGCGGACCGCATCGCCGAGGCCATCGAGTTCGAGGGCCCCGACACCGTCGCCGCGGTGTTCCTCGAGCCGGTGCAGAACGCAGGCGGTTGTTTCCCGCCGCCGCCCGGATACTTCGAGCGGGTCCGGGAGATCTGCGACGAGTACGACGTCCTGTTGGTGTCCGACGAGGTGATCTGCGCCTACGGCCGGATCGGCTCGATGTTCGCGTGTGATGACTTCGGCTACGTGCCCGACATGATCACCTGCGCCAAGGGCCTGACGTCGGGTTACTCCCCGATCGGCGCGATGATCGCCAGCGACAGGCTGTTCGAGCCGTTCAACGACGGCAAGACCACGTTCGGGCACGGCTACACGTTCGGCGGACATCCGGTGTCGTCGGCGGTGGCGCTGGCCAACCTCGACATCTTCGAGCGCGAGGGCATCAACGACCACGTCAAGGAGAGCGCGCCCGCGTTCCGGGCGACGCTGGAGAAGCTGTACGACCTGCCGATCGTCGGCGATGTGCGCGGCGAGGGCTTCTTCTACGGCATCGAGTTGGTCAAGGACAAGGCCACCAAGGAGACCTTCAACGACGACGAATCCGAGCGCCTGCTCCGCGGCTTCCTGACGCCCGCGCTGTTCGAGGCGGGTCTGTACTGCCGCGCCGACGACCGCGGCGACCCAGTGGTGCAGCTGGCTCCCCCGCTGATCAGCGGGCAAAAGGAGTTCGACGCGATCTACGACATCCTGCACAACGTGCTCGGCGAAGCCAGCAGGATGCTTTAGTCGACGGACCTGTCGGCAACCGAACTGGCTAGCTACCGCTGAGCTGTCGGGCCGGATAGATCTTCTCGACGAGCCGGGAGAACGGCCCCGTCTGCATCTCCACCAGTACGCGGAACGACGGCTCCGCGCTGCGCTGAGCGATGCTCTCGTCTGCCGAGAAGAGCCCGAATTCCGACTTCACAACCGTGCATTCGTCCACGTACGGCTGCGCGAGAACCTCGGCAACCGCCAGCTCCTCTGCCCGCTGTTGTAACGTCGCGACGTCGAACGCGGAGTCCTCGGCGGTGACCGCCGCGATCTCGCGCAGCACGCTTCTCACCCGGCAAACTTCCCGGTCGCCGTTGATCGTGACCTCGACGACGCCGCCGGTGCCGATCGTTGCGATCCCGTTGACCGTCTGCCGGAATACGACCGTCACGTGTCGCACATGCGGTTCTGTGCTGCCGGACTCCTCAGCGCTCCCGACCATTGAACGGCGGACAACCGACGGGATCAGGGCGATGTCTGCGTCGTCCACCCGCGGCCCCTGCAACGTCGCTTCCCTCCCGCGCAGATAATCCGTGGCAGCATTCACCGCCTCGGCATCTGTGAAGTCGACGACAGACGGCGATGAGAAGGCCGGGAACGTGAGATCGATGCTGCCGGAACGGGTGTTGAAGACCAGCACAGAACCGTTGCGGGTGCGATGGCAGACGTTGTCACCGCTGATTGTCGTCTCGTCGATTTCCACTGGTTCACCTGAGCTCAGGCGAGAGACCACTTCTGCGGCGCCCTCAGGTTCTCTCGGTGCATTGAACTCGAGCGTCATGATCGGCACCCTCGACAGCAGCAGTTCCCGGTCCAGCGTTCTCGCGTCATACCAGCTCCAAGCGATCGATCTGCCCGAGATGGCGTCGAGCCGAAAGAATTCCTCGTTATCCCGCAGGCTTTCCGCGGTTGCCGTGTCGGGACCGAACCACGCCGCCACCGGCACCTGGTCATGGCTGACACGCCAGCTCGCATCGAGAAACGAGTCGGTCGTCTTGGCTCCGGTCTTCTTCCAGTTCTCAAAGAAGTACTTACCGTACGCGTCGGAATCGACGATGTTCGTATGGTAACCGAGAATCGCGCGTATTCCCTTGGCGGTACGGAACCAGACAGCACCAGGGTCGACATTCCTCACCGACTGACAGGTGGAGAAGAACATGTAGCGTAAATCGTTTTGCCCGAAGGACATTTGGGTTGACCTGACCGTGCACCCGCCGTGGCCGGTCCCACCCGCGCTCATCGTGAAGGTGGTGCCCGACGTGACGCCGTGGGTAGCGATGTAGCCGACCACAACGGAATCCACGCCGTCGAAACCTGCAGGAAGGTTGCTTGCCGCGTAGTGGTCAGAGCCGCTCTTGAAGTCGTCGGTCCAGACGTCAGCGTTCCCGTATACGAAGTTCTTCTTCTGCCAGGCAGCTCGGCCGTTGATGAATCCCCATGTGTCCCCGTGCGTCGCAGGCAGATTGGCGTTTCCACAGGCACTGTGATCGACGATGTACCACCCGCCGAGCCATTCTTCTACCGCGCGCAGCACTTCGGGTTCGGCCATAGGTTTGACCGTTCCGATGCCGATGATGTTCTTGTCTTTCAGAACATCCGACACGGCTTGCTTATCCATCAGAGCATCCGACATGGTCGCCTCCTGTGACGATTCCGGTAATACGACGTCGAGGCGACTGTAAGAACGGCGTGCGTGCCTGACACGAGTAACCGGCTACGCCACTTGCCGATGACTCTGCGGGGACGCACCGATCTGGCCAGCCTCGACCTGTAGCAACCGCCGGGCACCGAGATCGACGTTCCGGCGCGCTCGTCTCGCACTTTTCCGCCCAAATGTGAGTTTGGGCGTGCCCGAGGCAGTCACTTTGGGAACTCCAACCACATCAGTAACAGCGTGGCTCCCCTGATTCGCGCGCCGAATCGCCTAATCTGCGGTCACGATGGCGACCTTCACGACCGCGTCCCAACGCGCTACCGCCCTGGCAGCGGCACTGTTCTTGATCGCGAGCCCGGCGCTGGCGAACGCCGAACCGAACGCCGCACCCGATGCCTGCCCGTATCAGACCAGCACACCGCCTGCGGTCGACTCGTCGGAGGTGCCGACGGCCGGCGACCCGCCCCAACCCCTTGCGGTACCCGGCGATCCGGTCGGTGGTGACGCGCTCGGCGGCTGCGGCGTGATCACCGCACCGGGCACACCGCCCGTGCCCAATGACATCTCGGCGGAAGCCTGGCTGCTGGCCGACCTGGACACCGGCGACGTCATCGCCGCCAAGGATCCGCACGGCAGGCATCGGCCGGCCAGCATCATCAAGGTGCTGGTGGCCACGGAGGCACTGCGGGAACTACCGATCCACAAGGTGGTGGCGGGCACCGCCGAAGACGCGGGCGCAGAAGGCACCAGGGTCGGTATCGGCGAGGGCGGCCACTACTCGATCCGCGACATCCTGCACGGACTGCTCATGCACTCCGGTAACGACGCCGCCCACGCGTTGGCCATGCAGATGGGCGGCACGGACGCCACACTGACCAAACTCAACGACCTGGCGAGCAAGCTCGGCGGCCGCGACACCCGGGTCGCGACGCCATCGGGTCTTGACGGCCCCGGTATGAGCACGTCGGCCTACGACATCGGCCTGTTCTATCGCTACGCGTGGCAGAACCCGACGTTCGCCGAGATCGTCGCGACCCGAAGCTTCGACTTCCCCGGCCGCGGCGACGCCGGCTACCCGGTCGAGAACGACAACCAACTGCTCTACAACTACCCGGGCGCGATGGGCGGCAAGACGGGTTATACCGACGACGCCGGCCAGACGTTCGTCGGCGCAGCCGACCACGACGGCCGCAGGCTGGTCGCGGTGCTGATGCGTGGCACCCGGCAGCCCATCGCGCCGTGGGAGCAGGCCGCGCACTTGCTGGATTACG
>NZ_JAVHWR010000048.1:0-16555 GCF_032159565.1 Mycobacterium sp. | reverse complement strand
CTAAGCAGTTGCTCAGCGAGCCTACCGGATACCAGATTCTCGCTGTTGAACATATGACATTCTCGGGTGCGGGCCGGGCAGCATTCAATGACCTGGCGAATGCGGTCGTCGACGTGGACCAGCCGATCTAGATTGTCATCGTGCGGCGGTGGATCACGCGGATCGAGCGAACTCTCTGCGAGGACGTGGCAAGCCCGCCCGACGACGTACGCGCCTTCTACGTCGACCTCGACAACATCAAGCTGGTGCATCCCCTCGTGGTTTCGGTGCGAAGCGTCGACCGTAGCGAGACGGCCGACGGTTACGTGCAGACCTACCGGGTGGGTGACCGGATTCCCATCGGGCCGTTTCGCCTGCGCACGAGCTACGTTGCGCGACTGTATGTTCCGCTGACGGGCGACGTGTTGTCCGAGGCGCGGCAATTTCCCCGAGTCTGCCTGCGCAGCACCGTGGCCTTCGAACCGACCGTGGTGGGCACCCGCGTCACCGAGCGGATCCGGATCGAGGCGCCGCGACCGCTGGCGTCGGTGACTACCCGCAAAGCCGTCGAGGCGCACACCGAGATGCTCGCAGGCATTCGGCGACGCTACGAACGAACTCCGAGCTAGCTCCGTGTCTAGGTGGGCCAGAACCCCGAACCGGTGAAGAAGCCGGGCTGCCAGCCCTGCTCTCCGAGGCACAGCAGGGGGCGTCCGTCGGGGGCCTGCGCGGCCGCCTGATCGCTCGGGCACGGGGTACCGATCTCCTGCACGCCGTGAATCTCCGGCGAGATCACCCAGAAGCCGGTGTAGACCGGCGGCCACTGGTTGGGAATCCAGTGGCACTGCAGCGGCTCGCCGCCTGGACCACGACCGAACGTGTTGATCTCGAAGTTGTCGCAAGGAGCGGAGAGGCGGGCCTCGTAGTTCATGAACGGCACGTCGGAGTCATAGCGGCCAGGCTTGTCGAAATACAGGTTGTCGTTCGGGTCGGCTGCGGCGACCTGTGCACTGCCGACTGCGGCGCACGCCAATGCGGCGGCGATGACTGCTTCGCGGATCATTGTCCCCACCTTCCTCGCCAGGAAGCCTATCGGTAGAGCTCGGGTCGGGTAAGTGTTTGGGTCCCTCCGGTACGGGTAGTTACCGCGACATGGCGCCAGGCGATGATGACAAGAGCGAGGAAGACGTCCAGGAAGACGACAAGGTGGCGGGTTCGCGGGCCGGTAAGCACGGCGAAGACGGCAGCTATGTCGGCGAAACGTCCAACGACGACGCCATCGATGCGGGTGAGACCGGGGCAGAGGCGCGCGCCGAAGAGAAGGGCTGAATCGCCCGACCCTCGACAGTGGCCGGACCGCTGCGTGGGCATATGAGCAGTAATCGCCGCGAACGTGAGACTGTAGAAGCCTATGGATGGCTTCGAGTACGTGTCCTATGAGGAATTCGGCCGCAGGTTCTATGAGATCGCGGTGACCGAGGAGCGCGTCGGCGACGCGATCGCCGCGATCGCGGGCGACGAGTTCGAGATGGGCCCGATGGGGCAGGGGCCGGGCAAGATCGCGAAGGTCACCGCCAAGGTCCGGATCCAAGAGCCCAGGGTCACCCGGATGGTCGGCGAGATGATTACCTTCGCGATCCGCATCCCCTTGGAGATCGACATGGTCATCGACCTGAAGATCGACAAGCCGAAGTTCATGGTGTTCGGCGAGATCTCGCTGAACGCCGTCGCACGCGCCGCCGAACCGCTGTTGCTCATCCTCGATGTCCAGAAACCGCGACCGTCGGACATCGCCATTCATGTCACGTCGAAATCCCTGCGCGCCGAACTGTTGCGGATCGTCGGCGGCGTCGACGCGGAGATCCGGCGCTTCATCTCCGCGCACGTGGCGGGGGAGATCGACAGCCCGGCGTCGGTCAAGGCGAAGGTGATCGACGTCGCCGACCGCCTCGACGCCGCATGGGACGGCGTGTAGCGCTATTTCGCGAGCGTGAACTGGACGACGTCGACCTGGCGGTCGCGGAACATCTTCGCGCAGCCGGTCAGGTACCTCATGTAGCGGTCGTAAACCTCTTCGGACTGGATCGCGATAGCCTCGTCCTTGTGCGCCTCCAGTGCGGCGGCCCACAGGTCGAGCGTGCGCGCGTAATGCGGCTGCAGCTCCTGCTTGCGGGTCAGGGTGAACCCCCCCTCTGCCGCCCGCTCCTCGACCATCGGCACCGAGGGCAGCCGTCCGCCGGGGAAGATCTCGGTCATGATGAATTTGATGAAGCGTGCCAGCTCGAACGTCAACGGAATGCCGAGTTCTTTTGCGCGCGCGGGGTTCTCGCCGACGATGGTGTGCAGCAGCATGACACCGTCTTCAGGTAACACGTCGTAGGCCATTCCGAAGAAGTCCTGATAGCGATCGTGACCGAAGTGCTCGAAGGCGCCGATGGACACGATGCGATCCACCGGCTCGTGGAACTGCTCCCAACCCTGCAGCAGCACTCGCTTGGTGCGCGGGCTGCCCATGCCGTCGAACGCCTTCTGAACGTGCGCCGCCTGGTTCTTCGACAGGGTCAGCCCGACGACGTTGACGTCGTAGCGCTCGATCGCCCGTCGCATGGTGGCACCCCAGCCGCAGCCGATGTCGAGCAGCGTCATGCCGGGCTGGAGGCCGAGCTTGCCCAGCGCGAGGTCGATCTTGGCGATCTGCGCTTCCTCCAGCGTCATGTCGTCGCGCTCGAAATACGCACAGCTGTAGGTCTGCGTCGGGTCGAGGAACAGCCGGAAGAAGTCGTCGCTCAGGTCGTAATGCGCCTGGACGTCCTCGAAATGCGGCTTGAGACGACCGCTCGCGTCAGGGGACTTCGGCATCGCCCCAGCGTAGTTGACCTGCCGGTTAGCCCCTAATGAATCGGTCCTCTACGATTCTGCAGGTGCGCAGACTTCGCAGGCCCGTTCGCCTGATCACCGTGTTCGCCGGGCTGGCCGCGGCCACCTCGGTGCTGACGGCTCCCGCTCAGGCCGAACCCGACACCGACGCGTTCCTGAGCGCGGTGACGAGCGCGGGCCTCGGCGGCACCACGGATCCGTCGAACCTGGTCGCGGTCGGCCAGGCCGTCTGCCCGATGTTGTCCGACCCGGGCCAGAACGCCGCCGACGTCGCCGCGAAGGTCGCCGACACGACGGGAATGTCGCTCGGCGGAGCGAACATGTTCACCGGACTTGCGATCTCGTTCCTCTGCCCGCGGGTGATGGAATCGGTCGCCGGCGGCCAGTCGCCGATTCCGCTGGGCCTCCTCGGCTTTTAGCCGGCCACACTTTCCAACCTCGGGCGTTTCGGCGCACGGCCGTCCCCGGTGGAGATGCCGCGGGCGTGGTGCCACAGCCACGGGGCGAGCATGTTCCTGGTCCACAGAACCTGTGAATGGGCGCGTGACCGCATTGTCGACCGTGCGGCGGTCGCGCCGGCGTGTGCCCAGCCATGGTTGCTTCCAGGCAGATTGAGTGCTTCGGCCGCCGCGGCGGCGAACAGCATGTGGCCGTTGGTCGAACCGTGCACCCGGTCGTCACTCCACACGTCGGGTTCGGTCATCGACGGGGCGCTGTAGAGGTCGACGAGCTTGAACCCGTAGCGGTCGGCCGCAGCGACGATCGCCCGGTTCGTGCGCGACATACGCGCCGTCAAGATCTTGCCGATCGGCACGATGCGAGCGATGTCGGGAAACGTCGTGGTCACGACGGTCGCGCCGGATTGCGCGAGCCGTTCGTACAGCAGATCGAGATCGGCCAGCGCCCGGTCGAACAGCAGCCCCGGCCTGGTGATGTCGTTCATTCCGACGCATACGCTGACCAGGTCGGGTCGCATCGTCAAAGCCAGGGGCAGTTGATCGACGAGCACATCGCGGATCCGGCGGCCACGGATCGCCAGGTTGGCGTACTGCAAGCCGGGACTGAGCTCGTCCAGCATCGCCGCCAGCCGGTCGGCGAAGCCGACGACTCCATCGGAATCGTCGCCGTCCCAGAGCCCTTCGGTCTGGCTGTCGCCCAGCGCCACGTACCTGGTGTAGGTCCCGTGCACCATGACCGTGACTCTATCGGTTATCCGCGGCCGAACCGGGTCAGGTTGAGCGGACGGCCGACCGCGCTGAGCTGAGTGATGACGTCCTCGATGCGCGTGCGCGGGACGTCGATCCGCCACTCCTGCAGCACGCCGGACAGACACAGCTTGTCGGGCTCGAAGCGGATGTCGGTCAACCGAAGTCCGTGTGGAAGCTCTGGCAGCTGCACGGCACGAGCCGGCGTGCGCTTGGGCAGGCCCAGACGTCGGCGCCGCACCACCAGCCCGCGCGGCTTGAGCCACAAGGTGGATCCATCCAGAACCGCGTCCACCTCCAGATGACCCAGCGACGGGCGGCGGGCGAGCCGCAAACGTGCGATGCCGTCAGGGCCGATCTCGCCTGCCAGCCGCGGTGCCACCAAGCGGAACAGGTCGTCGAGTGCGTCTGCGGGTAGTTCGACTGTCAGGTCGACAGGTGCCGCCACCAGCACCGGCGGCGCCGACGGCCGCAGGTGCACGTTGTGCAGGACCGCGGTGGCCCGATCCAATCTGTTTCTTTCCCAACGGATATCGCGTGCCGCAAGCCGGACATCGCTCAGTTGGCCGGCCGCGAGACCACGGACGTCGAGACGCGAGTCGAATTCGGTCACGGTCAGCGTGATGTCACCCTCGTCGAGGCGGACCGACAACTCGCGCCCGACCACCAGCCGGCGAAGCGTCATGAAAAGCGTCCGGTACGCCGCGGCGGCACCGGTGCTGACGGGTGCGACGGCCGCCGTCGACCACAGGGAGCCGAGCATGTCGAGCGGCCGGAAGTGATCCCATCGGCGCAACGGTCGCGAACGCGTCATGACACCCAGCATCCTCGCACTGCCCGTCGGGGCACGGCGAGTCGCCTCAGGGGGCGAAGCTGTTCAACAGCGCGCGCATCGACTTGGCCACCGCGTGGCGCGTCTTCACCGGATCGGGTGAGTTGGCGATCAACATCGCCCCGCGGGTCAGGGCGCCCAGCAGCAACCGGGTTGCAGTCTCCGGGTCGTCGATGTCGACCGCGCCCGCCTTGGCCGCCTCCTTCAGCGATCCCGCGATCACCGCGTAGGCGTACTGCTCGTCGAGCTCGGTGTAGCGCGCCAGTCCCAGCACAGCGGGCCCGTCGAGCACGACGATCCGTTGCACATCGGGCTGCAACACTCCGTCGAGGAACGCGTCGAAGCCCAGCGCCAGCTCGTCGAGCCCGTCCTCGGCGCCCATCGCCGCCTCTGTGGCCGACGTCATCAGCTCCATGTGCGCCTGCACGAACACCGCTTCGAAAAGTGCTGTCTTGGTGGGGAAGTGGTGGTAGAGGGCACCGGTTGTCACGCGCGCCTCACGGGCCAGATCCTCCACCGGTGTCCCCCGGAAACCGTTCTCGCCGAACAGCCTGCGGCCGGCGGCCACCAGCGCTGCGCGCGTCTGTGCCACCTGCTCGGCGCGCAGCGACGACGGCTCTGAGGCGGGCATGGCTCTCACATTCGGTGGTGAACGGGTCGAGCCTACCCTATTGACATAGCAACGATATGTGAAATAGTTCCTCTATGACTATCTCCCCCATGCGTACCGCCGGACCGGCCGAAGACACCCGTCGCGCCCACGGGGCGACCAGAGACGCCTTAGGCGCCGCCGTGCGCAGGACCGCGGAGCTTTTCCAGCGCGTCGACGATGCCGACGCACCGGTGCCGGGACTGGAATGGACCGCTGCGGAGACGGCCGCGCACATGGTCGGCGAACTGCGTGATTACGGCCAGGCGCTGACCCGACACACGAACGGGTATATGACGCACGCCAATCGGGCCCAGGAATCGCCGTCACGGATGAGCGCGGTCGTCAACGCCCGTCAACTGACCGAGATACCCGAAAGGAATATGACCCGGCTCGCCGGGCTGCTCGAGGACGCCGCCCTGGCCTACTTGACTGCCGCCGCTGCTGCCGACGAGACCGCGGAGATCCCGGCCGCGAACGGACTAGTACTCAATCCATCGACGATGACCAGCCTGCTGCTGGGCGAACAGATCATTCACGGCCTCGACATCGCCAGGGCGGTCGGCACCCGCTGGGACATTCGAGGCCGCGACGCCCTGCTAATCATCCCCGGCGCGCTGACCGTCGCGCCGCACTACCTGCGACCGTCCGCTGCGGCTGCGCGGGTGAGTTTCGAGTTGCGTATTCGGGGCGGCAATACATACCGGATGGCGGTGGACCGCGGGACCGCCGTTGTCACCGGCGCGGGGGAGAGGTCCGACTGCGTGATCACCGCCGACGCCGTCGCGTTCATGCTTCTCGGCTTCGGACGCGTCTCGCAGTGGTCGCCGATTCTGCGGGGCAAGCTTCGGGCAGGCGGCAGGAAGCCGTGGTCGGCAATGAAATTCGCCACGCTGTTATCCAGCCCATAGTGGGTAGCCCCTACCGTGGACTCAAAGACATCCGTCGTCATCGTTGGCAGTGGCTTCACCGGTTTCGAGTGCGCACGCCGTCTCTCTCGACAACTGCGCAAGCACGACGCCGCTGTGGACATCTCGATTATCTCCCCGGTCGACTACATGCTCTACACGCCGCTGCTGCCCGATGTGGCGGGTGGCGTGGTCGACGCCCGGTTCGTCACCGTCCCGCTGGCGAACACGCTGCACGGCGTGCACGCGGTGCGCGGGCGGGTCGACAGCGTCGACCTCGACGGCCATACCGTCACCTACACCGACCCGGAACAACGATCGCGCAATATGTCGTGGGACCGGTTGGTGCTGACGCCGGGTTCGGTCACCCGATTGTTCGACATCCCGGGTCTCGCCGAGCACGCTCGGGGTTTGAAGTCGACTGCCGAGGCGGTCTATCTGCGCGATCATCTGCTCGAACAACTCGAGTTGGCCAACATCGACGACGATGAACCCCGCATTCAGGCGAGGCGCACGGTCGTCGTCGTCGGCGCCTCGTATTCGGGCACCGAGCTCATCGTGCAGCTGCAGGCGCTGGCCGACACGGCGGCAAAGCAGACGGGCTTCGACCCGGCGGACATGAAGTTCGTGCTTCTCGACATGGCCGAACAGGTGATGCCCGAGGTGGGAGAGAAGCTCGGCAAGGGCGTTCAGCGGGTGCTGCACCAACGCGGCATCGACGTGCGACTCGGCCTGACGTTGAAGGAAGTCTACGCAGACCATGTTGTGCTCAGCGACGACACGCGAATCGACACCCACACCGTCGCATGGGTGACCGGGGTCACCGGCGCCCCGTTGATCGAGACGCTGGGACTGCCGACCGAGCGTGGCCGGCTGAAGGTGCAGGCCAACCTGCAGGTGCCCGGGCATCCCGATGTATTCGCCGCCGGTGACGCCGCCGCCGTTCCGGACCTGACCCAGCCAGGCGAGATCACGCCACCGACCGCACAGCACGCGATCCGGCAGGGAAAGGTGCTGGGGCGCAACGTCGCCGCCAGTCTCGGCTACGGCGAGGCGAAGGACTACCGGCATCGCAACATGGGTCTGGTCGTCGACCTCGGCCCGCATTATGCGGTCGCGAACCCGCTGAACATCCAGCTGTCCGGCTATCCCGCGAAGTTCGTCACCAGGATGTATCACCTGTATGCCATGCCGCGCTTCGTGAACCGATGGACAGTATCGCTGTCGTATCTGACCGACGTGTTCTTCGACCGCTCGATCGTCTCGGTCGGCCTGTCCAGTCAGGACGACGCCAGCTTCTCCACCAGCGAGGGCATTCCGCTGCCGAAATTCGACTGACGTGTGAAAAGCCGCGGACGGGGAACTCCCGTCCCATGGCTACCTATCGCGTGCTGAACCCGAAGGGTGACGTCGTCGACAGCAAGGACATCGAGAGCGCGCAGGATGCGCACGCCTGGTTCGTCGACGCGAAAGCGGACAACTCCGAACTCGGCTGGCGCATGGAAGTCGAAGCCGACGACGGCCATTGGGCCTTCTTCGACGACACCGAAGGCGACCGGAAGTAATCAGTCTTCGCCGGTGACGTACTACTTGCCTATCGGCGGCGCGTGGCTGCCGCGGACCCGAAGGTATCGCGGTTCTTCGACGGAGAACGTCGGATAGTCACCCAGACAACAACTCTCACCCGTCTTGATCTTGGTGATCGCCTGCGTGTCGCGGTCGAACGTCACGGTGCCGTCGTCGTCGAGATCCAGCCGCCATCGCGGCTCGTAGTCGCCCATCAGGCGACCGTCAGGGTGACGTTGAGCAGGGAGACGGCGACATCGCTGGGCAGGATGTCGACGAACGTAGGTTGGTCCCGCAACGCTTCTCCTGTGCCGATGATGTTCTGAGGATAGTTGCCAGCACACGGAAAGTTGTTGCAGCGCAGCCACATCCCAGGCGGGCTCTGATACGGATACATGCTCGGAGACTGGTCGACGCGATACCTGCCCGGCGGGATGCCGGCAGTCGACCAGCCCTGCCGCGGCTCCGCGCCGACGGAGAAGACGCCGTTGCTGCCATAGCTCGGTGGATCGGCGTTCGCCGGCGCCGCCACGACGAGGCCTGCCATCAGTGCGCCGGCCGCCAACCCAACGCACGCGCCCTTCATCGTGCTACCAGACCCGCAAGTAGTCGATCAGCATTGGCGGCGATGCTAAGCCGAAGTCCGGGTCGCCGCCGCCGGGGCCCCCGACCGCGAGGTTGAGCATGGTGAACAGCAGATAGCCGGGGTCGTTGAACGGCCAGGCGCCGTCGATGGGGCCCGCAGGAACCGAGAAGTACGGCCTTCCGGCGAAGTCGTCCATCCAGAACTTGAAGCCCTGCTCGTCCCACCGGCACCGGTAGGTGTGCCACGCGTCGTCGACCGGCCATCGGTGAGCATTCCAGGTCTTGCCGTCTGATCGGGCGTGGACCGAGGTTCCAGGAGCCCATTTGTTGTTGCCGTACCACTCGACGATGTCGACCTCGCCATCGGGCAAGGGACCCCGTCCGTCCGTGGTGTTCTCGATGTTCACCAGCCAGTACGCCGGCCAGAGACCGGGAGCGAATGGGAGCTTGATGCGGGCCTCCCAGGTGTGGTTGATGCCGATCTTCGCCTTGCTCTCGACACGGCCGGTGAAGTAAGTGTCGCCCTCGCGCGTGGCGCGCAGCGCAAGGTTGCCGTTGCCGTCCAGCGAGACGTTGCGGCGGTCGTCGCGGTAGAGGCCCAGCACCGGCGGCGTGACGGGCTCATTCCAGTTGACCACGGTCCACTTCGACAAATCGGGCGCCGAGCCGGCGGGGCCGTCGAAGTCGTCGGCGAAGATGATGTCCTCGGGAGCGGCATCCGGAGCCGGAGCAACCGGTTGATTAGGCGGTTCGGGATCGGCGGCAGCCCGTGGCAGGCCCGCCGCGGCCGCCAATGCGGCGACCCCCGTCATTGCCATCAAGTTTCGTCGGTTCAACTTGTGCACATGAGCACCTTATCGCCGCGCTGCGAAGGATAAAACTAGGCTCGGCCTCAATGCCGAAATTGAGCGCGGGTCTCCTGCTCTACCGTATAACTGACGGCTCCGTCGAAGTGCTGATCGGGCATCCGGGCGGCCCGTTCTGGGCAAAGAAGGACGACGGGGCGTGGTCGATCCCCAAGGGCGAGTACACCGACGGCGAGGACCCCTGGGCGGCCGCCCGCCGCGAGTTCGAGGAGGAACTCGGCAAGCCGCCACCTGACGGTCCGCGTATCGACTTCCCACCGCTGAAGCAGCCGAGCGGCAAGATCATCACCGCCTTCGCGGTGCGTGGGGACCTCGACCTCGAGGGAACGGTGAGCAACACCTTCACCCTGGAGTGGCCGAAAGGATCGGGCAACGTCAGGGAATATCCGGAGATCGACCGGGCGGACTGGTTCTGCGTGCGTGCGGCGCGGTCGAAACTGCTGAAGGGTCAGCGCCCACTTCTTGATCGGCTGGTGGATGTGCTCGCAAACGCCGAATAGGCCGCATCTCAATGGCGTTGATGGTCAAGGCCCGGCCGTGGATGCGCCAGCCGGACCGCGTCCGCAGGTACTCGTCGTCGTAGCGCAGGTGCCAGACGAGGTCCGTCGCCTCTGCGCCGCTGACGCTGAAATGATGTGCGATGCAAGTGATCCGGCCCAGTGCGTAGTCGGCGTCGGCGCCGGGGGCATAGACCTCGCCGACGATCGCGTGCTCGGTGCGGGCGACTCCCGACAGCGTCGCCATTGCCGCGCGGAGGCCGTCGCGACCACGGTGGTGGCGGACGGGGTCGAGCGACCGAGGCGGATCCGGCAGCCGTAATTCGGCTGTGTCAGTGAACAATTCGACGACGTCGCCGAACCGGCGGTCGTCGACGGCAGCGGCGTAGAGGTGGACCAGATCGGCGAGTGCCAAGCGGTCGGCGATGGCGAGGGACATGTCGCTCAGCTGCCGGCTTGGTTGCTGGCCCGGATGTCCTCGCGGCACTGCCGCCGCGTCTTGCCGGTCTCCTGCATGCAAACCCGCACCGGGGCCTCCTCTGCGACGGGCAGCGGTTCGTCGGTCGCCTGAGTCGTCACGGTGATGGTCGGCGCAGGCACCACACCCTGGGTGACCGACCAGATGGACGCTCCGGTGCCCTCCAACGTTGAGCAGTACACCGTGTTTCCGTTGGCGGTGGTCGCGGTGTCGCCGACCGGCGAGCAGTCCGCGCCGACGACCGCGGCCGCCGGTGCGGCCGACGCCGTGGTGGTGGTCGTGGGGGACGGCGTCGACTCGGACGGCGGCGGCGGTAGTGCCGGTGGCGCTTCGGCCCGAGGGGAGGTCGCGGGCGGCCTCGGCGACGGGGTGTAGTCGTCGTTCAGCAGTTTCTCGATCTCACGGAACTGGATCACCACAAGGGCGATGGCGACCAGCAACAGCGCCGCAAGGACGCCGGGGACGATGTAGGCGGGGCGCAGGTATTTCCGCCGCGGCGCAGGCTGGGCTTCGTGCCTGCCCCCATGCGATCTTGGGGCGATGGGAGTCGACGCCGCCGTGCGCTCGTTGTCGGCCTCCGGCTGGACTCCCAGTCTGTGGGCCAGAGCCCGCGCGAAGTCCATGCAAGTGGTGAACCGGTCCTTGGCGTCCTTCGACAGCGCCTTGCACAGGACCGGATCGAGCGCCGACAACTCGGGACGCTTGTCGGCAATGGCGGGCGGTGGCGCCGTGAGGTGCTGGCTGATGACCACCGTCGGATTCGAATGCTGAAACGGCGGCGAGCCGGTCAGCAGGTGAAATGCCGTGGCCGCGAGCGCATACTGATCCGCGCGGCCGTCGAGTTCCTCACCCATCAACTGCTCCGGAGCTGCGTAGTACACGGTGCCGACCGTCATGTTCGTTGCGGTCAGGTTGCTGGTGTCGTCGACCCGTCGAGCGATACCGAAGTCGCCGAGAAGTATTCGCTGCTCGCCTGCGGCCGCGTCGGTCAACAAGATGTTGGCAGGTTTGACGTCGCGATGCAGAAGGCCCTGCTGGTGTGCATAGTCGAGGGCGTCGGCTACGGAGGTGACGATGTCGAGTACTTCCCCCTTGGGCATGCCCTTCGGGTAGCGGTCGCGCAGCAGTTCGGCCGCGTCCGTCCCGTCGACGTAGTCCATCGAGATCCAGATCTGGCCGTCGACGTCCCCGCGGTCGTGCACCCCGACGATATGGGGATTCCACAGTGTCGCGGCGATGTCGGCCTCGCGGTTGAACCGCTCCCGGTATTCGTGGTCGGCGCAGACATCGGCGGGCAATACCTTGAGGGCGTCGCTCCGCGGCAGGCGCGGATGTTCGGCAAGGTAGACCTCGCCCATGCCTCCGGTACCCAGAAGCCGCACGATGGTGTAGCCAGCGAAGGTCTGACCAGCGGCCAATGGCATGGCCGAATAGTACAGACGGGTTACAAATCGAGCGTGAGTCGCTCCCCGTTCGCGGCCCGCGAGATGCAGACGAGCATCATGGAAGCTGCGCGCTCCGGTTCGGTCAGCAACGTGTCGCGGTGGTCCACGGCGCCCGCGACGACGCGGGTCCGGCAGGTGCCGCAGAAGCCTTGCCGGCATGAGTAAGGCGCCGCGACGTTCGCCCGCCGCAACGCGCTCAGCAGCGTCTCGTCGGCGCCGACCGTGACTTCCTGGCCGGTAGAGGCGATCGAGACGGTGAATTGCCTGCCGTCGACGACGGGCGGCGCGGCGAACCGTTCGAAGTGCAACTCGACGTTGTCGCGTCCCGCCAGCTCGGCGCGGATAGCGGTCAACATCGGCGCGGGGCCGCATGCGTAGACCGTGGATGCGTCGGGACAGTCGCCGAGCAGCTCGGCCGCGGTCGGTATGCCGCTGACGTCGTCGGTACGGATGTCGATGCGATCGCCGAAGCGGCTGACTTCGTCGATGAACGGCAGGCTGTCGTGGCTGCGGCCGGTGTACACCATCGACCAATCCACGCCGAGACGATCGGCGAGCTCCAGCATCGGCAGGATGGGCGTGATGCCGATGCCGCCCGCGACGAACCGGAACCGGGTAGCAGGGGAGCCGTAGCCGGGGACGGTGAGTGGGAAGGCGTTGCGCGGCCCGTGGGTGGTGACTGTGGTGCCGATCGGCAGCCCGTCGTGCACCTCGATCGATCCGCCTCCGCCGTCGACGATGCGGCGCACCGCTATTCGGTAGGTTTCGTCGTCGTCGGGGTCGCCGCACAACGAGTACTGGCGCAGCCGGCCGCTGGGCAGATGGATGTCGAGGTGTGCACCGGGTCGCCAGCGCGGCAGCGGTTGGGCGTCGGCAGCCGCCAACGTCAGCGCCACCACATCCTGGTCGTGTGCGATCACCTGACGGGCGAGGACAGTCAGCCCGAGAACGCGGTCCGGTTCCGGTGGCGGTTTCATCTTCCTGATGGCACCGGAGAACGTCCAGAGCGCACTGACCGACGCGTCCGCGATACCGAGCACGACGTCGTGGCGCCGGCGCCCCGAAACACTCGGCGGCGCTTGGCGGTAGCGGTCGAGCAGGCCCATCAAATGTGTGCCGCGCGAGCAGCGGGAGAGCTCGCGAGGTAAGCCACCGCCTGCGCCGTCGAACCCATCTCGTCCGGGGTGAACCCTGGGCGGAAGTACATGGCGGTGTTGGAGCCGAAGAGCTTGCGGTACTTGGGCAGCAGTCCCAGCTTCGAGTCGCGCATCCGCAGCCGGTTGAACGTCCACCAGCTGATATCGGTGGTCGGGTCGGATTTGACCAGAAACCATGCGGTGCGCTGGAAGAACACGAAGATCGCCAGCACCGCCATCGTCATCGCGCGGATCCGGTGGATATAGCTGTCGTGAAAGTAGACCGCGACGTCATGGGCGACGTTGCGGTGCTCGACCTCTTCGCTGCCGTGCCAGCGGAACAGGTCGACCATCGTCGGTGCCGCGTCGTAGTCGTCCCAGGCGCAGTTCAACGCGAAATCGCCCAGAACCGCGGTGTAGTGCTCGATCGCGGCGATGAACCACAGCCGGTCGCACAGATGGTTGAGCCGTCGCTTCGGGTCCGTGGAGGCCGTCGGTGCAAGTGTCTTGGAGAAGAGGAACTCGATCTGGTCGAGCATCGGTTTGGGATCGATGCCGTTGACGGCCATGTACTTGTGCAGCATCTGCTCGTGCACGTCGGCATGGGTGGCTTCCTGACCGATGAAGCCCCGCATGTCGTCGGCCAACTGCGGGTCCTTCACCAGCGGCAGCGCCTCGTTGAAGGTGTCGACGAACCAGCGCTCTGCCGCCGGCAGAACAACGTTGAGCAGGCTGACGACGTTGGAGGCGACGGGATGTCCCGGTATCCAGTGCAGTGGGATATCGGAGGTGGCGAAGTGCACTTTGCGCGCCTGGATCTGAACGGGTCCCGGATCGATTTCCCGCTCGAATCGGCGTGGACGCAGCATTGCGGCTCCTCCCGGGTGTGCTGGGGGTGAGTCTACGACCACTACGTGGGAACGCAGGTTTCGGATACTTGGGCTCTGTCAATAACACCGATATGGCGGGGTTCAACGACGTCCTTGACTGGGCCAAGCATCAGGTCGGTTCCCGGGTGCCCAAAGCCGACCTCGACCAGCGGGATCCGGATTACATCCGCGAGCAGCTGCCGGGACTGTGGCTGTTGGCGTCGCTCTACTTTCGTGCCGATGTCCGCGGCCTCGATCGCATACCGCGCGAGGGACCCGTGTTGTTGGTCGGCAATCACAGCGGCGGTAACCTCCCGCCGGACACCTTCGTGTTCACACTGGCCTTTTCCTCGTACTTCGGCGTCGAGCGGCCGTTCTACCAATTGGCGCACAACCTCGTCGTCTCGATGCCTGGTCTGGGATCACTGCGGAAGTTCGGCACCGTCGCCGCCAACCACGACAACGCCCGAATCGCACTGGAGTCCGGCGGCGCCTTGCTGGTGTACCCGGGCGGCGACTATGAGGTGTTCCGGCCGTCGTGGAAGCGCCACGAGGTCGACTTCGGCGGCCGCAAGGGTTACGTGAAGCTCGCTCGGGAGACCGGTGTGCCGATTGTGCCGATCGCCAGCATCGGCGGCCAGGAGGCTGCGCTCTTCCTCGACCGGGGCCAGTGGCTGGCCAAGCTGTTGAGGGTCGACAAGATGGCCCGCCTGAAGAGCGTGCCCATTCTTCTGGCCCCGCCATGGGGGCTGGCTGTCAGCGACATGGTTCCTCGACTGCCGCTGCCGACGAAGATCGCGATCGAGGTGCAGGATCCGATCGACGCCGCCGACATCGCGGCGAGCGACGACGACGTCATCAACGACAAGGTGCTCAGCAGCCTGCAGGCCGGGGTGGACAGACTGGCCGCGGAACGACGATTCCCGGTGATCGGCTGATGAGCGCTTGCGCGAAGAAGAGACGAAGCTGATGAGCGCTTGCGCGAAGAAGAGACGGTCCTGATGAGGCTGCAACGGCGGGTTGAGATCGACGCCGACCGCGACACGGTATGGAAGCGGGTCAGCGATCCGACGTGCTATCCGGAATTCATGGCCAACCTCGAGCGGTGGGACGCGATGACCGAGGGGGCGGCCGGCGTCGGCTCCCGCTACACCGGCCACTGGAAGATCGGCTCGGTGCCGGTCGGCGGAGTGATCGAGGTGGTCGAGTTCGACGAGGCGCGCGACCTGGCCTGGATCGGGATCACCGGTGTAACGCAGCGCGGTCGGTTCCGGCTGCGCGACTGCCCCGACGGGCGGACCCGGGTGATCTTCCGAATGACCTACGAAGCACCGGGCGGAATGCTGGGTTTGATCGCCGACTGGGTTGCCGCCCGTCAGGTCGGCAGAACCATGACAAAGACGCTGGAGAATCTGCGAAGCCTGTCAGAGGCCTAACCCGCAGGCGGAGACATGCCCGGCTGGGGACCGACCGGCGTCGGGGTCACTGTGGTCACCCCGTTCGAGCCGACCGTGCGCCCGCCCGGGCCTGCGGCGGCGCCGGAGCTGCCGCTCTCGGCCATCTGCTGCGCGGCGGCGTCGGTGCAGTCGAGGTTCAGCTGCATTTTCCCCTCGCCGAGCAGCTTCTGGCTTTTCACCATGCACTGCGCCTGCGGCAGGTCGCTGCCGACCGAACCGCCGAAGGTGGTCTTCAGGCCCATACCCTTCAGCACCTTCACGGCCTTGTAATAGGGCTCGCCGACGACGTTCGCCTGGTTGGCGTTCGGATCGGAATTGGCTAATCCCGCGCTGAGCAGGCCGATCGTGCTTGCGGCGACCGCGCTTGCCCCCAGAACGACGAGCTTCTTCACGTGAGAACTCCCTAAGTCGGTGCGGTGCGAACATATCGCAGCCGTGACGAATGTGAAACCGGTGACAAGCCGCGCAGCGTTACACCTGCGGGTTCACCGCCGCCCGCAGGGCCTCGCAGAGCGCTGCCGAACGGGGATCGACGAACACGTCCTCGAGCAGGAGACGACGCCCGTCGGGTCCGCTCAACGGAATCCGCCAGTTCGGGTATTCGTCGGTGGTGCCGGGCTGGTTCTGCGTGCGCAGATCACCCACCGCATCGGCCAGTGCCAGGCCGAGCACCCGTGACGGGGTTCGGCCAAGGTACCGGTAGAGCGCGAGCACGATCTGGTCGATATCGGGGTTTTCATCCAGCAGGCCGACCCGCCGAAGCTCGTCGAGCCAGGCCGCCTGTTCGGCCCGATCGTCAGCCAGCTCCTCGCCGGCGGGGCGGGTCAACAGACCCAGCTGTTGTCGCAGCCGCACATGCTCGCCCGCCAAATACCCCGCGGTCGGCGGCAGGTCATGGGTCGTGACCGAGGACATGCAGTACTCGCGCCACCGCTGCGCCTGCAACGGGCCCCCAGTGGAATCCGGGCCGTCCCGCTCGAGCTCGAACCACAGGATCGAGGTGCCGAGCAGTCCGCGATCGGACAGGTAGTCGCGCACCCACGGTTCGACCGTCCCCAGGTCCTCGCCGATCACGACGGCCTCGGCGCGGTGGGCTTCCAGAGCGAGAATGCCGATCATCGCCTCGTGGTCGTATCGCACGTAGGTGCCCTCGGTGGGCATCGAACCCTTCGGGATCCACCAGAGCCGGAAGAGCCCGATGATGTG
>NZ_JAVHWR010000007.1:0-41431 GCF_032159565.1 Mycobacterium sp. | reverse complement strand
CGCTCCTCGCGTGCGCGGTGGCTATTTCGCTCCTCACGTGCGCGGTGGCTATTTCGCTCCTCACGTGCGCGGTGGCTATTTCGCTCCTCACGTGCGCGGTGGCTATTTCGCTCCTCACGTGCGCGGTGGCGCCTTCTCACCACATACGGTCCGATGGCAAGCATGTCGATCGGCGAGCTGCCGAAGCACTCCAGGGCGTCACGCGGGCTGTCGACCATCGGTCGTCCCGCGGTGTTGAAGCTGGTGTTGACGATAACCGGGACCCCGGTGCGCTCGGCGAAATGACTGATCGCCGCGTGCAGCAACGGCTGACTCCTGTCGACCGTCTGGATACGCGCGGTGCCGTCGACGTGAGTGACGGCGGGGATGCGCGAGCGCCAGGTTGCCGCGACATCGTGGACAAACAACATGTACGGGCTGGGCACCGGGCCGCCGGAGAAGATCTCGGACGCCCACTCGCCCAACACCATCGGGGCGACAGGGCGGAACTGCTCGCGTCCCTTGACGGTGTTCAGCCGTTCGAGGTTCTCGGCGTGGCGCGGGTCGGCGAGCAGTGAGCGGTTTCCCAGCGCCCGCGGACCGTACTCCGAGCGGCCCTGGAACCAGCCGATCAACTGGTTCTCCGCCAATGCCTTGCCCACTGCTGCCGCCAGGTCTCTCGGTCGCTCATGAGGGACGGCGGCCTCGGTCAGCGCCGCGCCGATCTCGTCGTCCGTCCAGCCTCGGCCCAGCGCCGCCGACGACATCGGCACGATGGGTTCGCCCGCCTCGCCTGCGATGGCGAGTGCAGCGCCGAGCGCGGTACCCGAATCGCCCGCGGCGGGCTGGACCCAGACATCGTCGAAGCCGCCTTCGGCGTAGATCCTGGAGTTGGCCACACAGTTGAGCGCCACTCCCCCTGCCAGGCACAGGTTTCGGTGGTCGGTGTGGGCGCGCAGCCAACTGACGAGGTCGAGCAGCACCTCCTCGAGGACTCGTTGCACGCTGCAGGCGAGGTCGAAGTTGTGCTCGCCGCGAGGGCTGAAGGACTCCCAGTCCACCGGCTGCGTGCAGAAGCCGCCGCCGCCCGTCGCGTACACGCGCTCCCGCAACTCGTCGAGGTAGCGCGGCTTCCCGTAGGAGGCCATTGCCATCACTTTGTACTCATCGCTTGACCGCTTGAAGCCCAGATGTTCGGTGAGGTTCTCGTAGAACAACCCGAGCGAGTGCGGCAGCTCCTGCGTCGCGAGTATGTCGAGCTTGCTGTCCCGGTACTCGCCCGCCAGCATCGAGGTGCGTTCGCCCCGGCCGTCCGTCGTCAGCACCGCGCTGTCCGGATACGGCGACGCCAGCGAGGCCGACGCCGCATGCGCGACGTGATGTCGCACGTAGTGCAGTGCGCCGGGGTCGATACCCGGCAGCGCGGTCTGCAGGAACCGCGGCGCCCGTTCGGCATACAGCGTCCGCAGGTACTCCCATTCGTGGTCCAAACCTTCGAGATCGTCTGTGCCACCGTGCATCAGCCGCGGGTCATAGGAGTAGCCGACGGCGTCGATATCCGACGGCTGTAAGCCTGCGTGTGCCAGACACCAGCGGGCGGCCTGCACGGGCAGCTCCCATGTCGCGAACGGGACGGCCTGCTTACCGTGCTTGCGCCGGGTGAACCGCTCCTCCTCAGCGGCGGCGACGATCTGCCCGTCGACGACTAGTGCAGCTGCCGAGTCGTGGAAGACCGCATTGATCCCGAGGATTCGCACGTCTGCCTCCTCTCCGTGAGCCGGAACCATTCGACCGTTTCGGTCAGGCCCTCGTGGTGTGGCACGCGCGGCGACCAGCCGAGCTGCCGACGTGCCAGGCCGATGTCCGGGCACCGGCGTTGTGGGTCGTCCGCCACGGCGGCGCGGAACTCGATGGGTGATTGGCTGCCCGCCAATTCGCGGATGAGCTCGGCGACCCGAAGCACCGTCAGCTCATCGGGGTTGCCGATGTTGACAGGGCCGGCGCAATCCGCGTGACCGAGCGCGATCAAAGCGGCGACGGTGTCATCGACGTAGCACAGCGACCGGGTCTGTAGCCCGCTGCCGTTGATGGTGATCGGCTCGCCGCCCAGCGCTTGATGGCAGAAAGTCGGCACCATCCGCCCGTCGTCGGAGCGCATCCCCGGCCCGTACGTGTTGAAGATTCGCGCCACGCCGACATCGGCCGAGCGCGCCCGGTGATAGGCAAAGGTCAACGCCTCGGCGTACCGCTTAGCTTCGTCGTACACGCTACGCGGGCCGACGGGATTGACGTTGCCCCAATAGCTTTCGGTCTGTGGATGTTCGAGCGGGTCACCGTACACCTCACTGGTCGACGCCAGCACGGTCCTCGCCCCCCATCGCTCCGCGACATCGAGTGCGTTCGCGGTGCCGAGCGCGCCCACGCGCATCGTCTCCACGGGGCGCCGCTGGTAATCGATGGGCGACGCCGGCGACGCCAGATGAAAGACCGTGTCGACCGTTGCGGTCGACACCAACCCGTCGAGCGGTTCGCTGATGTCGTGCCTGACGAATGTGTAGCCGGGGTGATCCTGCAGAACCGATGCCGCGTTGGGCGCGCTGGTGGACAGGTCATCGACGCACGTCACCTCCGCCCCCGCCGCGAGCAGGCGTGCGCACAGGTGTCCGCCGAGGAAGCCGCTGCCGCCGGTGACCAGCGCACGCTTGATCTCACGCATCGGCGTTTCCTCGGCGTGTAACGGGGTACGTAGTTCGGTTATGGCTGCCGCCCGAACGACGTTCGTGATCGCCAGCCGCAACCGGGCGGCGGAGCTCTCCACGACGATCACGCGGCTGCTCAACACGACGGCGTGCCCCATCATCGCCGTGGACAACGGATCCGAGGACAATTCGGTCGCGGTCATCCGGCGCTTCGCGAACCTGTCGGCCGGCCGTGTGCTGGCGATCGAGCTGAAGTCCAATCGGGGCGTGGTGGCTCGCAACATCGGGGTGGCGGCGTGCCAGACACCCAATGTTGCCTTCTGCGACGATGATTCGTGGTGGGCGCCGAACGCTGTCGAGATCGCCGAAGACATCTTCGACCGGCATCCGACCGTCGGTCTGCTGGCGGCGCGCACCGTCGTTCTGCCGCAATGCCGCGACGATCCGATGACCGCCGAGCTGGCCAACAGCGCACTGGGCCGACGGGCGGATCTGCCCGGCCCGTCGATCCTGGGCTTCATGACCTGCGCCGCGATCGTCCGCAAGTCGGCTTTCCTTGCGGCGGGCGGGTTCAGCGAGCTGCTGCACTTCTACGGCGAGGAGCAACTGCTCGCCGTCGACCTCGCCGCGCGCGGCTGGGACTTGTGCTACTGCCCCGCGTTGACCGCATACCATCAGCCGTCCGCGGTGCGCGGCAGTTCGTCGGCCCGTCAGGCCCGTGAGATGCGCAACGCGGTGCTCACCACGTGGATGCGACGGCCGATGTTGCCGTGCCTCAAGGCAACCGGCCGGTTGTTCGTGGCAGCGATGCGCGACGGCGAGCATGCGCTTGGCGCAGTGCAGGCGTTGATGCGCCTGCCTTCGGTCGTCAGCCGGCGCAGGCCGCTGCCCGAGGAGGTCGAGCGGGCGCTGAACCTGCTCGAGTCCGACAAAACGCATGGTGGTCATCCGGTCGACACCCGCGGATAGTTCACCTGCGCCACCGTCTCGTAGATGCGCATGGTGTCGACCGCGACCCGGTCCCACGAGTAGCGGGCGCACACCCGGTCCCGCCCTGCCAATCCGAGGGCTTGACGGAGAAACGAATCACGCAGCAGCGGGTTGATCGCGGCGGCGATCTCCGCGGGCTTCCTCGGAGGGATCAACCGCCCGGTCACATCGTGGACGACGGTGTCCAACATGCCACCGACGGCGGAGGCCACCACAGGGACACCGCACGCCATGGCCTCCAGCGGCACGATGCCGAACGGCTCGTACCACGGCGTGCACGCCACGACGTCCGCGGAACGCAGCAGGGCCGGCATGTGTTCCCGCGCAACCGAACCGTGGAGACGCACACGGCGGGCGACACCGAGCTGGTTGGCCAACTCACGCAGTCGGCGGGCCTCCGGATCGGAGTCCAACGCCGTGCGGTCCGGGCCGCCGACGATCACCAACTCGGCATTGGGGATCGACGGCATCGCCCGCACCATGTCGTCGAAGCCTTTGCGCGGCACGAACCTTCCCACGCTGAGGATGCGATGCTTGGCGCTCTTCTCGGCCACCGGGCCCTCGGGCCTGAACAGGTCGTTGTCGACCCCGCACGGAACCACCGAGATCCGGGCGCGTGACCTGCCCATGCGCATCAATTCGAAGACCTCGTCGGTACAGGTGGCCGCTACCCAGGTGGCGGTCCTCGCCACCATCGCCTCGAGCCGCAGCCGCTCCTTGGGGCTGGTGTCATTGGCGCCCTGATGACGACGCTTCACCACACCGAGGGCGTGGAACGTCTGCACCGCCGGCAATCCCAGATGCCGCGCCGCCAGCTGAGTTGCGATACCCGACATCCAGAAGTGTGCGTGCGTGACATCTGGCCGGTCGGCCTCCCAGCACGCATGCAGATACCGGGCGAACGGGCCCATGTGGGTGAGAAGCTCGTCCTTGGGCAGTTGCTCCGCCGGCCCGGCGGGCACATGCACGACCGTGTAGCCCTGCGGCGCCTCGACCCGCTCGGGCAGGTCCGGGTCGTCCCGCCTGGTGTAGACCGACACCTCGTGTCCCCGACGGGCGAGCGCCGCCGACAATTCCGCCACATGCACGTTCTGGCCGCCCGCGTCAGCACCGCCAAGGACTGCCAACGGGTTTGCATGCTCGGAAACCATCGCGACCTTCATCGGCTTCCTCCCATCGAGATCATGCGCACCGCTCTTCGATGACCTCGTCCCACCGGGACAGAAATCGATCGAGCGAGAAGTGCGCGATTGCGAATTCACGTGCGGCCTTACCTGCCAAGGTCGCTGCGGAGCGGTCGGTGACGAAACCCTCGAGGGCGTGCGCCAGCGTGGTTACGTCCGCGCTCACCACCCCTGCTTCGGCGGGCACGGCCAATGGCGTCATCGTGGATGCCACCGCGACCACCGGCATGCCCAGATACATCGCCTCGACGAGCGATATGCCCAGCGATGTCCACCGCGCGGTGTGCAGATACACCCGACGGTGGGCCACGTGCCGCATCAGCCGGCACGTCGGGACGTCGCCGTGGGCCCTGACGCCCTGTCGTGGTTGGTGGTTGAGCTCGAGGGTGTCGATGCCCCACACGTCGATTGGCACGTGTGCACCCAGTTCGACGAGCAAATCGGTGCCGACCGTTCGCCCGCGCCGCAGCGGTTCGTTGATCATGGTCGCTGCGGCCGCGATGTCACCCGTATAGAGGTGACCGGGATCGGCGATACCGTGCTGGATCACCCGTGTGGGCGCCGCGCCGTTGTCCCACATCAGCCGGTTGAAGTCGGTGACGTGAAGCAGGGGAATGTCGGTGCGGGTGGCCATCGGATGCACACTGTCGACCGGTGACGGACGCGGCGCGTTGTGCTCGACGTACACCGCGGGGATGTCGACCCCTGGACGGCGGCCCAGCCAACGCTGAACAAGATCCAGCTCCTGTGGTCGTTGAAGAATTACCAGGTCGATATCCTGGTCACGCAACTGATCGACCGAAACCTCTTGTGCGCGTGGCCAACCGCGGCCTGCCAACCCACGTCCGTCTGAGTCACGTGCGGAATTGACAGGTAGGACGTAACGATGTTTGCCCGCAACCAACGACTCCGTCCAAGAGCCGTGCACGTGCCACACGAGAAGTGAGCGCGCGCCGTCCGTACCGACCATTGGCTTTGCGTTGCCGCAGGTTATCGGCCACAAACGTCGAACGCTCGACTGTTCGCAATGTGGCTCCGAAGCGCTTCGCATATCGGACCAACAACGCTTCGCCGGCGTTTCGTGATCACTTCTCCGGGTACTCCGCCGACATGTCAGAAAGCGACGAGATCCCGATCGCCGACGCTCTCGAGCAGCAACAGGAAACCGGCTTGCCGGTTCCCGACGACGAGGCGCCCGCCGGTGAGGCTGCCGATCCACCGCTCGAGGCGCCGGACGCCGACTGGCAGGAACAGCGGCAAGAGGTGATCGATGATCCCGACGAGGCGCCCGCCGGTGAGGCTGCCGATGTACCGCTCGAGGCGCCGGACGCCGACTGGCAGGAACAGCGGCAAGAGGTGATCGACGATCCCGAGGAGCGGACGGATGGCTGATCAGGACAGCCTCACTTCTTACTGCAGACGTTGACATGCGCGTCCAGGCAGCGGTGCTACTGGCACTGTTGTTCGTCGGCCTGGGCCTGTTGCTCACGCGCTGCCCGGCAAACCGGGACGGAATGCCGGGCCAGCTGGCGCAAGCCATGGAGGAGACCACCGCGGCTGCGCGAAGCGGCGCCTTGGCATTGGACATGTGGGCGCAACGACGCTCGAGCGCGCAACTCACCAGTGTGCAGCTGACGGACGCCCGCGACGAAGTCATCAAGGCGTACAAGACAATTGCCGAACTGCGCGCCGAAGACCCCGTCGACATCGAGCGACAACGTGAACTGACCGTGTCGATGACAACGATCATCGCAGAGCTCAACGCGGCGTCGGGGACGGTCCGCGATGTGACCACCGAACCGTCGCCGGACAAGGCGCGAGCCGACCTGGCGACGTCGGCGGATGCGTTGGAGAGCGAATACCGCTGATGGGCAAACTCTTCTCGGTTGCGCTGGGCATCCTCACCGCGATCGGCGGCTTCCTCGACATCGGCGATCTGGTCACCAACGCGATCGTCGGTTCGCGCTTCGGTTTGGCTTTGGCGTGGGTAGTGCCGGTCGGCGTGCTGGGCATCTGCCTCTACGCCAACATGGCGGGTCGGGTGGCGGCCGTCAGCGGCCGGGCGACGTTCGAGATCATTCGGGAACGGCTCGGCCCGCGTGCGGCGGCGGCCAACCTGTCGGCGTCGTTCTTCATCAACATGATGACGGTGACCGCCGAGATCGGTGGTGTGGCATTGGCTTTGCAGCTGGCCACCGACGTCGGCCGGTTGATGTGGATACCCGTCGCGGCGTTCGCCGTCTGGCTGGTGATCTGGCGGGTCAAGTTCTCGATCATGGAGAACGTGACAGGTCTACTCGGCCTGTGCCTGATCGTCTTCGCGGTCAGTGTGTTTGCCCTGCATCCGAATTGGGGCGACCTGATGCACCAGGCCACCGCTCCGGTGATTCCGCAGCAGGAGTCGTCGGCGACCTACGGATACTACGCGGTCGCGCTGTTCGGCGCCGCGATGACACCGTACGAGGTGTTTTCTCCTCCTCCGGCGCCGTCGAGGAGCACTGGACCGCCAAGGACCTCGGCACCTCGCGGCTCAACGTGATGGTCGGCTTCCCGCTGGGCGGCATCCTGTCGACCGCAATCGCCGCTTGCGCGACGATCGTGTTGCTGCCCAACGAGATCGAGGTCACATCGCTGTCGCAGACGGTGATGCCGGTCGTCGCCGCAGGCGGAAAGCTGGCGCTGGCCTTCGTCATCATCGGCATCGTGGCGGCGACGTTCGGCGCGGCGCTGGAGACCATGTTGTCCGGCGGCTACATCGTGGCGCAGTTTCTCGGCTGGCCCTGGGGCAAGTTCCGCCGCCCCGCGCAGGCCGCCCGGTTCCACGTGGTGATGTTCGTGACCATCGTCGGAGCCGCGGTGCTGTTCACCGGGGTGGACCCGATCATGGTCACCGAATACTCCGTCGTCTTCTCGGCGATCGCGCTGCCGCTGACATATCTGCCGATCCTCATCGTCGCCAACGATGCTCAGTACATGGGCGACGACACCAACGGGAAGGTGACCAATATGTTCGCGTCGGTGTAACTGGCCATCATTCTGGCCGCTTCGCTGGCGGCGATCCCGCTGATGATCGTGACCGGAGCGGGGCAGTGAGCGCCGAAGAGCTTCCGGTCAAGGGCCATAGCGGAAGCCGGCTCGTCGATGCACGCCTGCACCTGCTCGACCGTCAACTGCTCGACGAACACGACGACCCGGTCGGCATCGTCGACGACCTGGAACTGTCCGGCGTCGAGTTCGGCGAAGAGATCGCGGCGGGCTCCGAGGCACCACTGGTGACCGCGCTGTTGTCGGGCCGAGTGGTGGCCACGCGCATCTTCGGCGGCGCCCCACCGCGGTCGCTCCTGCAGGAGATCCCATGGAAGCTGGTCGAGGCAGTCGGGGTCGTCGTCAAGCTCAAGGCGACCGACATGACATTCGACGTCAACTGGGTCGAGCAATGGCTGCGCGACCACATCATCCGCCACCTGCCCGGAGGCCGGCATGCAGCTGAGTAGGTTCCTTGGACTGCGTGTCGTCGACGCCGGCAATCACGCGGTCGGCACTGTGACCGATGTGCGGCTCGCGATCGGCGGTGACCTTCAACACGACCCACCCACCCCGCGGGTGCTGGGTCTGGTGATCAGCCCACGGACGAGATCGTCGTTTCTCGGCTACGAGCGCAGCACCGCAACCGCCCCGTTTCTGCTGGCACAGCTGCTGTGCTGGCGACACCGTGGCACGTTTCTGGCCGGCTGGGAGGACGTCGCGAAGGTCGGCGACGACCTGGTTGTTCTGCGACCTCGCTATACGAGGTATTCGGCGGTGTTGCCTGTCGGCGACTGAGCGGCGTTTAGCCGTTCCGACACTCGGGAACCCCTTGACTGCGCAGGGAATTACCTCTGTGGCCCGCGAGATGGGCAAAACCCATAGCTGATTTCCCTAACGGAAGGGTTGAGCATGACCGAGAAGAACAGTGGTCCCCAAGAGGCCGTCAAGGGCGCCGTCGAGGACGTCAAGGGCAAGGCTAAGGAAGCCGTCGGCACCGTGACCGGTCGCAACGACCTGGTCGACGAGGGCAAGGCCCAGCAGGACAAGGCCGACGCCCAGCAGGATGCGGCCAAGAAGGAAGCCGAAGCCGACGCAGCCCGGGGTAGCGCCAAGGCTGCCGAGAAGCGCCAAGAGGCCAACCAGTAGCACCTAGCTTCACAGCAAAAGATCCCAGCCGTTGAACCGGCTGGGATCTTTTGTGTTCGGTGGTCTACTAGCTACTGGGTCGTTGCCGGTGAGCTTCGGGATGTTCTGCGTACCAACGCTGTTCGATACCGCGCACCCGCCGATGCTCGACATACAGCCACAGCAGGCCGACGATGAGGAAGGCCGCCGAAAGCGACCCGAATACCAGGCCGGTGCTGTGGTGGTTCGACGCATGCGCGGCCAGGCCTCCAACGAAACACGCCAGCGCCACGCCGATGACGATCAGCGCGGGCATGTTCTTGGTGTCGGTCATCGACTCGCCGGCGTGCGGCCGGGTCGTCCTCGCATGGTCGACGGGATCTTTAGGACTCTTCATGGGTGCTCCTTTCGCCACACCTCTGCCCGTTTTCCAGGGATATATCCACGGTAGAACCGGCGACCCCGTCCGACGGCGAATTCCCCATCACTGCTGGGGCGGGTATTGGTGGGCCCGGAGCAGACCGGCGAGGTGTGCGGCATTGCGTGCCGCGGAAGCCGTCGCCTTGGCCACCGGCTCGGGGACCTCGTCGAGGTCGTCGTAGTTGGTGGTCTGCATCGCTTCGCCGTTCCAATACGTGTTCGCCTGAGCCGCGAACGAAAAGCCGACGTCGTTGAGCCCCTGGGCGCAGTCGGCGAAAACCTTGTGCGCACCGTCTTCGTTGCCGACGACCGAGACGATGGCGACCTTGCCGTACATGATCGGCCGGCCCTCGTCGTCGGTGTTGGACAGCTCGGCGTCGAGGCGTTCGAGCACGCGCTGGGTGATGCTGGACGGGTGGCCCAGCCAGACCGGGGTCGACAGCAGCAGAATGTCGGCGTCGAGGACGCGCTGCCTGATCTTGGGCCACTCGTCGCCGTCGCCCATGTCGGCCTCGACGCCGGGGGCGATCGAATAGTCGGCGCATCGCAGACTGTCAGTTTTGACTCCGTGGCTGCGCAGTTGTTGGCAGACATGTTCGGCCATCAGTTCACTGCTCGATTCGGCCGGGCTGCGCTTCAGGCTGCACACGAGTGCAACGGCGGTGAGGGGACGTTCTGAATTGCCCGGCATTGCATCGTCTTTCGGTCAGGGCATGGCGATGGATGGCACGCTCCCAACGAGGGCCAACAGCATCGCGGCCATCAGGAACCAACCCGCCCCCTGCCACGGCCACGTGATGCCGTTCTGCCGCCAGATTCGATAGGTCCGGACGAACGCTCGAACTGCGCCGTACAACAAGATCAGCGGTGCGCCGAGGGCGAGAAGGGTACGTTGCGGTGCACCACAGGCAGCCGTGTCGAAGGTCGCGCCGCCACAGGTGCTGACCCAGACGGTTGCGACAACCAGGAACACGACCGCAGCCACGGCCACACCGACGCTGAACCGGACTGCGTCGAACACACCGTCGCGGCCGCGGGCTTCGTCGTGGCGCAAGTCTTCGGTACTGCGGTACACGGATAGCTAATTCCCCTGGTTACAGAGGGATAAACCTTCCGTATCGATGACTTGGACGACGGCCTGTCGTCGGTTCGCCGCGACCATTGGCTGTAGCTATGCCCGGTCGGAGCCGTCCAGGTGATGGTGCCGTCGGCCAACTTTCTGGGATACGGGTTGTGGCATTCTTCGCCCCAGCCGCCCTTGCCCGTTCGCGGGCCTCCCGCAGGATCGCAATATATGGGGGCCATTCCGTGCATCTTGTAGTCCCCCTCGCCCCCGAGGGTGACCTCGGCGCGGCCATCAATCACACGATCCGGCCGGGCTGGTCTTCCCCAGCCGCCCTTGTCCACATCAGACAAGTGCGCCATCGCGATGATCAACTTCGCATTATTTTCCGCGGCGAACGCGGCCGCGTGCTCCACCGCCCGCAACGACGTGGATCGGTTATAGCCCCGACCCGCGTGGCCTCCACAGTCTTGTGCCCCAGTCGCGCCGTGTTCTCAGTAAGCGTTTGTAACCTGGGCGTTTTTGCTTCCTGCAAGCTTGCGCAGGTGAGGGGCTGAAGGATCCTCGCCGATTTTTTCGCGTCTGACCAAGCCGGCGTAGAACGTCTTGATCAGGTGATGGGTGCGAAAGTGGAAAGAACACTTCACGAGGACGTGGCGGCGCGCCCCCGCGGACACATCGGCAGATCGGTTGCTAGCTATTCCGCCTCGACGATCTCGTCGCGGTACCGCTCGAACAGTGCTAGGAATTCGCCTCGCTCGACGTCGCCGACGCCGTTCTTCGCTAGCGCCGCATCCGACGCTTCCATATTCGTTTCCCATTCGACGTTGGTGATCCGGAGTCCGCTATGAGATGTCTTCATGTCGCGGCCGATGTAATGGCACGGCCCACCGCTTAGCGCACACATCTGGTCGACCAAGAGCTGGCGGCTGCGAATGACCGAGTCCTCGCTGCGGCCACCGAAGAAGCGAGCGAACGCGGGGTCACCATGCAAGATAGCGAACAGATGATCGATGGCGGCGGCGATCACATCGTAGCCACCCATCCTCTGATACAGGGATGTCTCCGACTGGGGCATGTCGCCTCCAATGAGGGATGGAACCGATGGCGCTTATCATAAGGTCGCGAATGACCCGACACGCCCAACATCGTCGGCACACCGGACCAAGCACATTTATCTAGACATGGGTATGGCAGTACAGCTTGGTGTTCGACGGATGCGTCGACCCGTAGGGATAGGGCGCGGTGTGGATGCTCCACTGCAGTGTCAAGTGCCATTTCTGGTCTAGCTATAGCTAGATCGGCCTGGAGTGCTCGATAGAGCTCGCGGACTACTGCTCGTTTGAGGCAGCGGATGATCTCCTTCTTGGTCTCAACTTCTTGTGTTGCGCCGCATCCGAACAAGCCTCGAACACACCTTCGGCGCTACTGAGAATCTCCGACACGCCAGCGAGCTATCCACGAGCCCTGGTTGTCGGGCCGCGGACCTACCATTCGCCTCGTGACGGGCACCAGGGCGAAGGTGTACGCGGCCGTCGGCGTCATATCGGGAGTGGCCGCTCATCTAAGCGGCCTCAGCGCGCCTAGCAGCCTGGCCGTCGGACTCGTCGCGCCGGTTCTCCTCGCCGCCGCGCCGCGTTTCCTGCTGGCCACCGTCAGGGGCGCCTTCACGGCGAGCCCACGAGAGGCCAGCCCGACGTCGGCAATGTCGGGCATGGAGTTCGAAGACCACGTCGCGCGGATCGCGAGGTCGTGCGGAGTCCCGGTGATCATGACGGCCGTGACCGGCGACTGGGGCGTCGACCTTGTGCTCGGATACCGGCCCGAACGCCTTGCCGTGCAATGCAAACGGCAATCACGACCGGTCGGCGCGGGCGCCGTCCAGGAGGTCGTCGCGGGTGCGCCGATGCACGGCTGCACGAAGACCATGGTCGTCACCAACCACGAATTCACACGGGCAGCAATCAAACTCGCGGAGTTACACGGCTGCGAGCTTGTCGGCGGATCGGAACTGCCGCGACTGCGATCGATCGTCCGACGACTTACTGAGCCGTCGGCGCCGACGGCACCCTAGCCGAGCGCTTCGCGCACCGCCGCAACCGCCTCGTCGATCTCGGCGTACGACACGATCAGCGCCGGGCGGAACCGGACACTGTCCGCCCCACTGGCGAGCATCACGACCTGGCGATCCCAGAGTTTGCGGATCAAGTCGTCACGCTGCTCTCCCGACGGGAGGCTGAACGCCCGCATCAACCCTCGGCCGCGGACGTCGCGCACCGACTCGGGGAACTCGGCAGCCAACTCCTCCAGCCGGGCGTGCAGATAGCGGCCCGCCTCGGCGGCGTGCTCCATCAGACCGTCGGCTTCGATGACCTCGAGGATGCGGCGGGAGCGAACCATGTCCACCAGATTGCCGCCCCAGGTCGAGTTGATCCGCGAACTGACCGCGAACACGTTGTCGGCGACCTCGTCGACGCGGCGCCCCGCCATCACACCGCACACCTGCGTCTTCTTGCCGAACGCGACGACGTCCGGCGCGACGCCCAATTGCTGGTAGGCCCATGCGGTTCCGGTCAGCCCGCAGCCGGTCTGTACCTCGTCGAAGATGAGCAGCGCGTCGAACTCGTCGCACAGCTCGCGCATCGCCGCGAAGAACCGGGGACGGAAGTGCCGGTCGCCGCCCTCACCCTGGATCGGCTCGGCGATGAAGCAGGCGATGTCATGCGGGTTGGCTTCGAACGCCGCCCGCGCCTGCCGCAGCGACTCGGCCTCCACGGCGTCCATGTCGGCGTCGGGTCGGATGTACGGAGCATCGATGCGCGGCCAATCGAACTTCGGGAACCGCGCGACCTTGTTCGGGTCGGTGTTCGTCAGCGACAGCGTGTAGCCGCTGCGGCCGTGGAATGCGCCGCGCAGGTGCAGAACCTTGGTGCCAAGTTCGGAGCCCGCACGCGAGGAGGACGAAGAGACGATAGCGCGCGCCTCGTTGTGCCTGCTCTTCCAGTCGAACGCCACCTTCAGCGCGTTCTCTACCGCCAGCGCACCTCCGTCGACGAAGAACAAGTGCGGCAGCGCGGGGTCACCGAGTACACGCGCGAAGGTGTCGACGAAGCGCGCCATCGGGACGCTGTACACGTCGGAGTTGCTCGGCTTGTTCACCGCGGCCTGCGCCAGCTCGGCGCGGAATGCCTCATCGCCGGCCAGGGCGGGATGGTTCATGCCAAGCGCGGAGGACGCGAAGAAGGTGAACATGTCGAGGTAGCGCTCGCCGGTGCGGGCGTCGACCAGGATCGAGCCGGTCGAGCGCTCGATGTCGAGCACGAAGTCCAAACCGTCAGCGAGAATGCTGCGGCTCAGCACCTCGCGCACGTCGGCGGGGCCGATCGCGTGGACGGCGGCTGTCTTTTGGGCAGGGGTCATCACAGCGGTCATGACGCCCATCCTAACAACTTTTTTACGGTCTAACTACCATTTGACCGGAACATTTACGGGATATGGTCGCGTCCTGCGTAAAAAGTCTGTAGGATGATCGTGCTTCGGGTGCGGACATTGGCCGCAGTCCGAATTTGTTGCAGCAAGTCTTCGAGCGCCCGCGCCGACTCGACACGCACGAGCAGGACATAGCTCTCATCGCCGGCCACCGAGTGACATGACTCGATGGCCTCGATGTGTTCAAGCCGGGTCGGCGCATCATCAGGCTGAGAGGGATCGAGAGGAGTGATGGCCACGAACGCCGAGAGCAATTGCCCGACGGCTTCGGGGTTGATCCGGGCCGAGTACCCGGTCACCACGCCCCGAGCCTCGAGTCGTCGCACCCGCGACTGGACGGCGGACACCGACAATCCCGCGGTTGCGGCGAGCTGGGCCAGCGTGGCCCGACCGTCCGCGACGAGTTCGCGTACCAGTATCCGATCGATCTCGTCGAGCGGTTCGCTCATGGCCGCACTGTATCCGAGCAGGTGGGCGAAATGAGCAAACCAATTGAGACGTGGCAGCTGCGCGAGAAATTCGCCGCCGCGCTGTCTCGCATGTACGGCGCCGAGGTGCCTGCTTACACAACACTCGTCGAAGTCAGCGCCGAGGTGAACCGCGAACTGGGTGAAACACACCGGGTCACGGCCGAACGCCACGGCGCGATCCGCGTCGGCAGTCCGCGCGAGCTCGCCGATGTCGCCGAGCTGTTCGCGGCGTTCGGGATGTACCCGGTCGGCTTCTACGACCTGCGCGACGCCTCGCCGCCGGTGCCGGTGGTGTCCACAGCGTTCCGGCCGATCGACGCGGATCAGTTGAACCGCAACCCGTTCCGGGTGTTCACGTCGATGCTGGCCACCGCCGACACGCGGTTCTTCTCCGCCGACCTACGCGGGCGGGTCGAGCGGTTCATTGACGAACGACGGCTCTTCGACCCCGCGCTGATCGCAGAGGCCAGGCGCATCGCCGAAGCGGGAGGCGCCGCGCCCGAGCGCGCCGAGAGCTTCGTCGCCGACGCGGTGGCCGCGTTCGCGCTTTCGCATGAGCCGATCGACCGCGGCTGGTACGAGGAGCTGACCGCGATCTCCGCTGTCGCCGCCGACATCGCAGGGGTCACGACAACGCACATCAACCACCTCACGCCGCGTGTCCTCGACATCGAGGAGCTGTACCGGCGGATGACCGCGCGCGGCATCACGATGACCGACGCGATTCAGGGTCCACCGCGCTGGCACGGTCCCGATGTGCTGTTGAGGCAGACATCGTTTCGGGCGCTCGCGGAGCCGAGGCGATTCCGGGAGGCCGACGGCAGCGTCGCCGACGGCACGCTGCGGGTGCGGTTCGGCGAGGTGGAGTCGCGCGGCGTCGCCCTCACTCGTGAAGGACGGCGACGCTATGACTTGGCGATGGCCACCCCGGACCCGGCGAAGTCCTGGGGCGACTACTTCCCCACCACCCACCCCCGCATGGCGTCGGCCGGCCTGGCCTATTACCACGGCGGTGACCCGTCGAAACCCGTTGTCTACGAAGACTTCCTGCCCGCTTCGGCGGCCGGGATCTTCCGGTCAAACCTCGATACCGATGCGCAGAAGGCCGACGGTGAGGAAGATCGGAACTGGGACTACAACGCCGATTGGATGGCGGGACAGATCGGGCACCACATTCACGATCCCTACGAGCTCTACGAGAAAGTCGCAACATCATGACCAGCGTTCAGACATCACAGCTTCCGACGGCCGAGCACCTTCGCAGCCGGGCCCGCGACGCACTGCAGGCGGTGGGCTCGCGCGTCGAACTGGGTGAACCAGGCGAGCACGGGGTGCACGCCAGCACACCCATCACCGGCGACGTGCTGTTCACCGTCACGGAGACCACGCCGGAGCAGACCGATGCCGCCATCGCCGAAGCGGCGCAGGCGTTTACCACATGGCGGACGACGCCGGCTCCAGTGCGCGGCGCGCTCGTGGCGCGGCTCGGTGAGCTGCTCGTCGAGCACAAGGACGATCTGGCGGCACTCGTCACCATCGAGGCCGGGAAGATCACCTCGGAGGCCCTCGGTGAGGTCCAGGAGATGATCGACATCTGCGAGTTCGCCGTCGGGCTGTCGCGGCAGCTGTACGGAAAGACCATCGCCTCCGAACGTCCCGGCCACCGGCTGATGGAGACGTGGCATCCGCTCGGCGTCGTCGGCGTCATCACCGCCTTCAACTTCCCCGTCGCGGTGTGGTCGTGGAACGCCGCGATCGCGCTGGTCTGCGGCGACACCCTGGTGTGGAAGCCGTCGGAGCTGACGCCGCTGACGGCGCTGGCGTGCCAGGCGCTGGCCGAACGGGCGGCCGACGACGTGGGCGCGCCGCGCGCGGTCAGCCGGCTCGTCATGGGCGGCCGCGAGGTCGGCGAACGCGTGGTCGACGACTCACGGGTGGCACTGCTGAGCGCCACGGGTTCGGTGCGGATGGGCCGCCAGGTCGGTCCGCGGGTGGCAGAGCGCTTCGGCCGGGCGCTGCTGGAACTCGGCGGCAACAACGCCGCAATCGTCACTCCGTCGGCGGATCTGGAGTTGGCGGTGCGGGGCATCGTGTTCTCTGCCGCGGGCACCGCGGGCCAGCGCTGCACGACGCTGCGACGGCTCATCGCGCACCGTTCGATCGCCGACTCCCTTGTCGAGCGGATCGTTTCGGCGTACCGGCAGCTGCCGGTCGGCGACCCGGCAACCGACGGCACCCTCGTCGGACCGCTCATTCACGAAACCGCGTACCGCGACATGGTCGGCGCGCTGGAGCGGGCCCGCGCCGAGGGCGGCGAGGTCTTCGGCGGCGAGCGCCACGACCTCGGCGACAACTCGTACTACGTCGCGCCGGCCGTAGTGCGGATGCCCGCGCAGACCGAGCTGATGCACACCGAGACGTTCGCGCCGATCCTCTACGTGCTCACCTACGACGACCTCGACGAGGCGATCGAGCTGAACAACGCGGTCCCGCAGGGGCTCTCGTCGGCGATCTTCACGCTCGACGTGCGCGAGGCGGAGCGGTTCATGGCCGCCGACGGTTCGGACTGCGGCATCGCCAACGTCAACATCGGCACCTCGGGTGCGGAGATCGGCGGCGCGTTCGGTGGCGAGAAACAGACCGGTGGCGGCCGAGAGTCCGGTTCGGATGCGTGGAAGGCCTACATGCGCAGGGCGACCAACACGGTCAACTACAGCTCAGAGCTGCCCCTGGCCCAGGGCGTGCACTTCGGCTAGGTCGTCTCCAGCGCCTTTGCGCAACCGTCGAGCACCGCGAGAAAGTTCCAGCGCAGCAGTCGCGAGCTCACCGCCTCGAACGCTTTGCCGCCCGTCCACGCCGGATGGGTGTAGGCGGTCACCCAATCGACGTGTGTGCCCTCGGCGGTCGGGGTGAATGTCAGCGTGCCGCCGTCATGGTCGAAGGCGGGGAACGAGCGGAGAATCAGATACGAGTAGCTTCCCGGCGCGTCGTAGGACGTGTACTCCTCGCGGAACCACATGCCTGCGCCGGTGACGTTCCGCACTGCGCCTGCCGCGGGTCCCGATGACCCCTTCGCGTACTTGGCGCTGAGGACCAACGGCGCCTTGGTGAGGGCGGCTGGGTCTGCCAGCCAGTCGAAGACCCGTTCCTGCGGCGCAGCGATCGTGCGCTCGACGTGAAGCTGGACCACGGCGTCAATCTACGCGGGCAACCTGCACGGCTGTTGTACACGCGCAAATTAGAATGGCGGGGTGTCAGAACCCAGGCGGCGGCTGTCCCCGGAGGACCGGCGCAGTGAGCTGCTGGCGCTGGGAGCCAAGGTGTTCGGCGAACGGCCGTACGACGATGTCCGGATCGACGAAATCGCCGAACGGGCAGGCGTGTCGCGCGCGCTGATGTATCACTACTTCCCCGATAAGCGGGCATTCTTCGCCGCGGTGGTGAAGGCGGAGGGCGACCGGCTTTTCGAGGCCACCAACACCCCTGCGGTTGCGGGCGACACACTGTTCGAACAGCTGCGCGCAGGCGTGCTGGCCTATCTGCATTACGACGAGCAGCATCCGCACGGCGCGTGGGCGGCCTACGTCGGCCAGGGCACCTCCGATCCGGTCCTTCGCAACATCGAGGACACCGACAACGAGCGTCAGGTGAACCGGCTGATGGACCGGCTGAACAGGACACTCGGCGGCGACCTCGATTCCAAGGTCGAACGCGACATCCGCATCACGATGTACGGCTGGCTCGCCATGACGATGGAGATGTGCAGGCAGCGCATCATGGATCCGTCGATCGACGCAGGCCAGATCGCGGACACGTGTGCGCACGCACTGCTGGACATGGTCGGCCGGGTGCCGGGTATCCCGGCAGCGCTCAGCGAGGCGGTCGCGCCCGAGCAGCGAGGTAGATGATCGTCGGCCAAGACGCCCGGCTTTTGTCGGTGCCTGTTGGCACCATGGATACGTGAGTTCTATTCAAGACCCGCTCGGCCGGTTCAGCCCGCTGACCCGCGAGTGGTTCAACGGCACCTTCGCGGCGCCGACCGACGCCCAGGCACAGGCCTGGTCGGCCATCGCCGACGGCGACAACACGCTGGTCATCGCGCCGACCGGGTCCGGTAAGACGCTGGCCGCATTCCTGTGGGCGATCGACCGGCTGGCCGCCGAGCCTGCGCCCGCCGCGGCCGGCACCCGCGTCCTGTACGTATCGCCGCTCAAGGCGCTCGCCGTCGACGTCGAACGCAACCTGCGCACGCCGCTGACCGGCGTCACCCGCATCGCCGAGCGGCATGGCCGCCCGGCGCCCGAGATCAGCGTCGGCGTCCGCTCCGGTGACACGCCGCCGGCGCGGCGGCGCGAGCTCATCGCCAAGCCGCCGGACATCCTGATCACCACGCCGGAGTCGCTGTTCCTGATGCTGACCTCGGCCGCCCGCGACGCACTGGCCACGGTGCAGACCGTCATCGTCGACGAGGTGCACGCCGTCGCGGCGACCAAACGCGGCGCCCATCTGGCGCTCTCGTTGGAGCGGCTCGATCAACTGCTCGAGAAGCCGGCGCAGCGGATCGGGTTGTCGGCGACGGTGCGGCCGCCTGAAGAGGTGGCGCGCT
Source organism: Mycobacterium sp. (assembly GCF_032159565.1). Classification (GTDB taxonomy): domain Bacteria; phylum Actinomycetota; class Actinomycetes; order Mycobacteriales; family Mycobacteriaceae; genus Mycobacterium. Next base: position 22,379 of record NZ_JAVHWR010000007.1, on the reverse strand, counting down.
TCCTGTCCGGGCAGGCGCCGACCAGGATCGTCGCCCCACCGGCGGCCAAGACGTTCGACCTGTCGGTGCAGGTGCCGGTTCCCGACATGGCCAACCTCGAGAACAACTCGATCTGGCCCGACGTCGAGGAGCGCATCGTCGACCTGATCGAGGCGCACCGCAGCTCGATCGTGTTCGCCAACTCGCGGCGACTGGCCGAGCGACTCACCTCGCGGCTCAACGAGATTCATGCCGAACGCCTCGGCATCGACGTGCCGACGGGACCAAACCCCCAGGTGGGCGGCGGATCCCCGGCGCACATGATGGGCAGTGGACTGGCTTCCGGCGCCGCGACGCTGCTGGCCCGCGCCCACCACGGCTCGGTGAGCAAGGAGCAGCGCGCGCAGGTCGAGGATGACCTCAAAACCGGCAGGCTGAAGGCCGTCGTAGCCACCTCCAGCCTGGAGTTGGGCATCGACATGGGCGCGGTCGACCTGGTGATCCAGGTGGAGACGCCGCCGTCGGTGGCCAGCGGGTTGCAGCGCATCGGCCGGGCGGGCCATCAGGTCGGCGAGATCTCGCAGGGCGTCCTGTTCCCGAAACACCGCACCGACCTGATCGGCTGCGCGGTGACGGTCCGGCGGATGCTGTCCGGTGAGATCGAGACCATGCGGGTGCCGGCGAACCCGCTCGACGTGCTGGCCCAACACACGGTCGCCGCGTGCGCGCTCGAGCCGCTGGACGCCGACCTCTGGTTCGAGGCGGTGCGCCGGAGCGCGCCATTCGCGACGCTGCCGCGCAGCGCGTTCGAGGCGACGCTGGACCTGCTGTCGGGCAAGTACCCGTCGACCGAATTCGCCGAGTTACGTCCCAGGCTGGTGTACGACCGCGACGCGGGCACTCTCACCGCACGGCCTGGCGCGCAGCGGCTGGCGGTCACCTCCGGCGGCGCCATCCCCGACCGCGGCCTGTTCACCGTCTATCTGGCGTCCAGCGCGGACACCGAAAAGCCCTCGCGGGTGGGCGAACTCGACGAGGAAATGGTCTACGAGTCGCGGCCCGGCGACGTCATCTCGTTGGGCGCCACCAGCTGGCGGATCACCGAGATCACCCATGACCGGGTGCTGGTCATCCCCGCGCCGGGCCAACCGGCCCGGCTGCCGTTCTGGCGCGGCGACGGTGTCGGCAGGCCCGCCGAGCTGGGTGCGGCGATCGGCGCGTTCACCGGCGAGCTGGCAGGCCTTGGCCGCGACGACTTCGCCGGACGTTGCGCCGCAATGGGATTCGACGACTATGCGACCGATAATCTGTGGCAGCTGCTGAACGATCAGCGCGAAGCCACCGGCACGGTGCCGACCGACGCCACCTTCGTCGTCGAGCGGTTCCGCGACGAACTCGGCGACTGGCGGGTGATCCTGCACTCGCCGTACGGGCTTCGGGTGCATGGTCCGCTGGCGCTGGCGGTATCGCGACGGCTTCGTGAGCGCTACGGGATCGACGAGAAGCCGACGGCCTCCGACGACGGCATCATCGTCCGGTTGCCGGACACCGAGGACGCGGCGCCCGGCGCCGACCTGTTCGTGTTCGACGCCGACGAGATCGAGCCGATCGTCACGGCGGAAGTGGGCGGTTCGGCGCTGTTCGCCTCCCGATTCCGCGAATGCGCGGCCCGCGCACTGCTGCTGCCGCGACGCCATCCAGGCAAGCGGTCGCCGCTGTGGCACCAACGACAGCGTGCGGCACAGCTGCTCGACGTGGCCCGTAAGTATCCCGACTTCCCGATCGTGCTCGAGACGATCCGCGAGTGCCTGCAGGACGTCTACGACGTGCCGACGTTGACCGAGGTGATGAACAAGATAGCCCAGCGCAGGCTGCGGATCGTCGAGGTGGAGACCCGGACACCGTCACCGTTCGCGGCGTCGCTGCTGTTCGGTTACGTCGGTGCGTTCATGTACGAAGGCGACAGCCCACTGGCCGAGCGCCGTGCCGCGGCGCTGTCGCTGGACAGCATGCTGCTGGCCGAGCTGTTGGGCCGCGTCGAGCTGCGCGAGCTGCTCGACCCGCAGGTGATCGCCAGCACCGGCGCGCAGCTGCAGCACTTGAGCGAGGACCGGGCGGCCCGCGACGCCGAAGGTGTCGCCGACCTGCTGCGCCTGCTGGGGCCCCTGACGGAGGCCGAGATCGCGGAGCGTTGCACCGCCGAGGATGTCGGCGGCTGGCTGGAAGGCCTGCGCGAGACCAAGCGCGCGCTGACGGTGTCATACGCCGGGCAGAACTGGTGGGTGGCGATCGAGGACATCGGCCTGCTGCGCGACGGCGTCGGGGTGGCGGTGCCGGTCGGTGTGCCCGCGATCTTCACCGAAGGCGTTGCCGATCCGCTCGGAGAACTGCTCGGCCGGTACGCCCGCACCCGCGCCCCGTTCACCACGCATGATGCAGCGACTCGGTTCGGACTGGGTCAGCGTGTCGCGGCAGATGTGTTGGGCCGGATGGCCAATGACGGCAAGCTGGTGCGCGGAGAGTTCACCGACACGGCAGAGGCAGGCGACCAGTGGTGCGACGCGAGCGTGCTGAAAATCCTGCGGCGGCGGTCGTTGGCGGCGCTGCGGGCGCAGGTCGAACCGGTCAGTACGACCGCATACGCCAAGTTCCTTCCCGCCTGGCAGCAGGTGGGTGCGGAGCGCGCCTCCGGTATCGACGGTCTCGCGTCTGTGATCGATCAACTGGCAGGGGTGCCGATACCGGCATCGGCGATCGAGCCATTGGTGTTCTCTACGCGCGTTCGCGACTACCAGCCGGCGATGCTCGACGAATTGCTGGCCTCGGGCGAGGTGATGTGGTCAGGGGCGGGCACGATCGGTAACGGTGACGGCTGGATAGCGTTCCACTCCGCCGTATCTGCGCCGTTGACGCTGGCCCAACCGACCGAGATCGATTTCACCGACACCCACCGCGCAATCATGGAGATTCTCGGCTCCCCCGGTCAGGCTGGCGGTGCGTATTTCTTCCGTCAGCTCTGCGGGCCCGACACCGAGCAGTTCAAACAGGCTCTGTGGGAACTGGTTTGGGCCGGATGGATCACCGGTGACACGTTCGCGCCCGTGCGGGCGATTCTCGGCGGCACCGGCAGGCGATCGGCTCGGCCCGCGCACCGCCAGGCGAAGCGGCCGCCGCGGCTGAGCCGCTACAGCGTCGCCCACGCACAGACACGCGCATCCGATCCCACCGTGGCGGGACGCTGGTCCGCGCTTCCGGCCGCTGAGCTGGATTCCACTGTGCGAGCCCACTTCCAGGCCGAGTTGCTGCTCAACCGGCACGGCGTGCTGACAAAGGGTGCCGTTGCAGCCGAAGGCCTCCCCGGCGGATTCGCCATGCTCTACAAGGTGCTCACCGCGTTGGAGGACGCGGGCCGCTGCCAACGCGGCTACTTCGTCGAGTCGCTGGGCGGCGCGCAGTTCGCGGTCGCGTCGACAGTCGATCGGCTGCGGTCGTATCTCGACAGCGTCGATCCGGAACGGCGGGAGTACCAGACGGTGGTGCTGGCCGCAGCCGATCCCGCCAACCCGTACGGCGCGGCGCTGCCGTGGCCCGAAAGCGCCCATCGGCCGGGGCGCAAGGCCGGGGCGTTGGTGGCGCTCGTCGACGGACAACTCACGTGGTTCCTCGAGCGCGGCGGACGCACGCTGCTCACGTTCACCGACGACGCCGAAGCCCACCACGCCGCGGCCGGGGCCCTCGCTGACCTGGTCGGCCGGGGCCGCGTGCAGTCCCTGCTGGTCGAGAAGGTCAACGGCGAGCCCGTGCTGACACCGGATGCGGCGGGCAACCAGGCCGCCGTCGTGGCCGCGCTGACGGGCGCCGGCTTCGCCCGCACTCCACGGGGTCTCCGACTGCGCTGACAGTCGGCTTTCTAGAGTGCTGGCATGGGCTTTCGCACAGCGGTGACCGAGATGTTCGGCATCGCCCATCCCGTGGTGCTGGCCCCCATGGGCGACGTCGCAGGCGGCGCGCTGGCGGCGGCCGTTTCCGAGGGCGGCGGCCTTGGTTTGCTCGGCGCCGGCCGGGGAGACCCGGGATGGCTCACGCGTGAGTGCGAGTTGGCGCGGACCGGCACGCGCAAACCATGGGGTATCGGCTTCCTGTCCTGGGCCATCGATTCGGCCGTCGTGGACGCGGCGATTTCGCAGTCGCCCGCGGCGATCATGCTGTCGTTCGGCGACCCCGCGCCGTTCATCGATGCGATCAAGGCCGCAGGCATTCCGGTGATTGTCCAGGTCACCGACTTATCCGAGGCCCGTCGAGCGCTCGATGTGGGGGCGGACGTCGTCGTCGCGCAGGGCTCTGAGGCCGGTGGCCACGGCGGCGGACGCGCAACTCTGCCCTTCGTGCCGGCGGTGGTCGACATCGCAGGACCGGTTCCGGTGCTCGCCGCAGGCGGGATCGCCGACGGCCGCGGACTGGCTGCCGCGCTTGTGCTCGGCGCAGCCGGAGCCCTCATCGGAACGAGGTTCGAAGCCACGCACGAAGCGCTGATCACCGCGGAGGCCGCGAAGGCGATCACCGCTGCCAGCGCCGAAGACACCACGGCGGGACGAGCGCTCGACGTCGTCCGCGACTCGCAGTGGCCCGCGCGGTATCCGGCACGGACGCTGCGCAACAGGGTCACCGAGACCTGGCAGGGACGCGAGGCCGAGATCGACGACGCGACGAAGGCGGCGTTCCGCTCGGGGGTCGACCGCGGCGACCTCGACTATCTGCCGATCTGGGCGGGTGAGGCGGTGGACATGATCACCGGACAGGACAGCGCTGCAGCGCTTGTCGGTCGCATCTCCCGCGAGGCCGAGCAGGCCATCGCCACCGCGGGCGGCCGCCATGAGTGACCGCATCACCACGCCGTTCGGCTTCGAGTCGACGGCGGCCGAGGTCATCGAAGGGGTGGACCTGACCGGCAAGTCGGCGATCGTCACCGGGGCGTCGTCGGGCATCGGCGTCGAAACTGCTCGGGCGCTGGCTGCGGCGGGGGCGGCGGTCACCCTGGCTGTCCGCAACGAACTCGCGGGTGAGCGCGTCGCCGCAATGATCCGTGACAGCGCCGGCAACCACGGCGTCACCGTCGGCTCCGTCGACCTCAGCGACCTGTCCAGCGTCGCGGCCTTCGTCCGGGCATGGACCGGACCGCTCGACATCCTGGTCAACAACGCAGGCGTGATGGCGGTACCCGAGCTGACGATGGCACCAAACGGGCACGAAATGCAGTTCGCCACCAACCATTTGGGGCACTTCGCGCTCACGGTCGGACTCCACCTCGCGCTCGCCGCCGCGGGCGGTGCCCGCGTCGTTTCGGTGAGTTCGGGTGGGCACAAGCGCTCACCGGTGGTATTCGACGACATCGACTATGCGTTTCGCGACTACAACCCGTTCAGCGCTTACGGACAGTCCAAGACAGCCAACGTTCTTTTTGCCGTTGAGGCCACGACACGCTGGGCCGCCGACGGCATCACGTCGAACGCGCTGATGCCCGGCGCGATCTTCGACACCCGACTGGGGCGTCACGTCGACGCGGGTCATGCGGCTTCGGCGATGAAACAAATCAAGCTCAAGTCCGTTGAGCAGGGGGCGGCGACGTCGGTGCTGCTGGCGGGGTCGCCGTTGCTCGACGGCGTCGGGGGTCGGTACTTCGAGGACTGCAATGAGGCGCGCGTCGTCGACCGGCGAGGTGAGCCGGGCACCGGCGGCGTCGCCGTCTACGCTGTCGACCCGGCCAATGCCGAACGGCTCTGGGACGTCTCGCTGGAAATGATCGGATAGCGATGCCCGAAGGTGACACCGTCTTCCACACGGCGGCAAAGCTGCGCGAGGCGCTGGTCGGTAAGACGTTGACGCGCTGCGATGTCCGGGTGCCCCGCTACGCCACCGTCGACCTGACCGGAGAGCGGGTGGACGAGGTCGTCAGCCGCGGCAAGCACCTGTTCATCCGCGTCGGCCGAGCGAGCATTCACTCGCATTTGAAGATGGACGGTAGTTGGTGGGTCGGCAGCATTGACCGGCCGAGTCGCGCGGGCCACCGCATCCGCATCATTCTGGAGGCCGGTGATGTGCAGGCGGCCGGCATCGATCTCGGCGTCCTGGAGATCCTCGAACGCACCGAGGACGAGGACGTCGTCGCTCATCTCGGACCCGACCTGCTCGGCCCGGATTGGGACCCTCGCGTCGCTGCAGCGAATCTGGCCGCGGATCCCGACCGGCCGCTTTCGGAGGCGCTGCTCGACCAGCGGGTGATGGCAGGCGTCGGGAACGTCTACTGCAACGAACTGTGCTTCCTGTTCGGGCACCTGCCCACGGCGCCGGTCGGTTCGGTGAAGGATCCGCTGCGGGTGGTGCAGCGGGCCCGCGACATGTTGTGGCTGAACCGGGCCCGCTTGATCCGGACGACAACCGGGGACACCAGGCGAGGGCAACAGGTCTGGGTGTATGGACGGGCCGGGGAGCCGTGCCGCCGATGCGGCACGACCATTCGGACCGACAACAGCGGCGACCGAATCACTTTTTGGTGCCCGAACTGCCAGCGCTGAACATCGCCGAAACGGAATTCCAGCAGAGGAAATTCGACGAGTATCGCTCTGCTGGAATTCCGTTTCGCGCGTACGGGTGTCAGACCTAGGGCAGCGCCAGCTTGACGATCTTGCGCACCACGGTGGCGAACTGCTTGGGTAGCGACCCACTGTTGTAGGGAATGCCGTACCGCTTGCAGATCTCCTGCACCTCAGGCGCGATCTCGGCGTGGCGATGCGCGGGGACGTCGGGGAACAGATGGTGCTCGATCTGGAACGACAGGTTGCCGCTCAGAATGTGAAACAGCTTGCCGCCGGTCAGGTTTGCCGATCCGAGGATCTGGCGGAAGTACCAGCCACCGCGGGTTTCGGCCTTGGTCTCCTCGATCGAGAACTCCTGCACATCGTCGGGGAAGTGGCCGCAGAAGATGATCATGTAGGACCAGATGTTGCGCATCAGGTTGGCGGTCATGTTGCCCGCGAACACCCATGGCGCGAACGGCCCGGCCAGTAACGGGAACGCCACGTAGTCCCTCAGCGTCTGCTTCCTGGTCTTGTGCCAGATCGCCTCGAGGATGTCGCGCTTGTCGGCGACGGAGATCTCGCCGGCGCGGATCCGCTCGGTTTCCAGCTCGTGCAGCGCGACGCCGTACTGGAACAGCACCATCAGCAGGAACGCGTACACGGGGTTGCCGAGGAAGTACGGCGTCCAGCGCTGGTCCTTGCTCATCCGCAGGAGGCCGTAGCCGACGTCGCGGTCCATGCCGACGATGTTGGTGTAGGTGTGGTGCATGTAGTTGTGCGAATGACGCCACTGGTCGGCAGGGCACGCGGTGTCCCACTCGAACTTCTTGCTCGCCAACGCAGGATCGCCGGTCCAGTCGTACTGGCCGTGCATGACGTTGTGGCCGATCTCCATGTTGTCGAGGATCTTCGACAACCCCAGCATCGCGGTGCCCGCGAGCCAGAAGGGCGGGAAGATGCCGCCGAAGAGCAGTGCCCGTCCGGCAACCTCCAAACCGCGCTGGCCCTTGATGATCCGGCGAATGTAGGTGGTGTCGCGCTCGCCGAGGTCGGCGATGACGCGCTCTTTGAGGGCGTCGAGCTCGCGGCCGAACGCCTCGGCCTGTTCGGGGGTCAGAGTGACGGTCTTTCCTGCGACCTTCTTCTGAAGGGTCTTCTGCTGCGTGATGGTTGGTGCAGTCATGATTCTCCTTTCCTAGAGGGCGATCTCGACGTCGCCGACGGGGGCGGACACGCAGATCTGCACGTCCTCCTCATCGGTGCTCGATACCGTCCCGGTGATCAGATTGCGTACCGCGCCGCGGGTCTTGCGACGGGTGCAGCTGTGGCAGATGCCCATGCGGCATCCGCTCTCGGGGGTGAGTCCGGCGTCTTCGGCCTGCTGCAGCAGCGGCCTTCCGTCGTCGGTGGTCTCTACATCGCTGTCGGTGAACGAGATTCGGCCGCCGGTTGATTCGGCGGGGGCGCTGAAGGTGGGCGGGACGAAGCTTTCGGATCGTGCGTCGGGGCAATGCGTGCGAACCGCGTCCACCAGCGCCTGCGGGCCGCATACGTACACCGCGTCCGGCTCGGGCATGGCAACCGCCAAGTGGTCGGCGTCGAAGTAACCGGTCACGTCGCCCGCTCCGTCGCGGGTGTATCCGTGCAGCACACGGACACCGGTCATCGTGGCGAGCTCGTCCGCGTAGCAGGCTTCGTCGGCGCTGCGCGCGTAGTGCACGAAGGCGATCTCTCCTTCGAATCCCCCGGCTCGCAGGGTCCGCAGCATCGACATCACCGGTGTGATGCCACTGCCGCCGGACACCAGAAGGATGCGGCGGGGAAGGATTGCGGGCAGCGTGAAGTCGCCGCCGACGGAGTCAAGGCCGACGATCATGCCCGGGCGGGCGTGGTCGCAGAGGTAGCTCGACACCAGCCCGCCGTCGTGGCGGCCGATCGTCAGCTCGATGGCCTGCGCGCTCTCGGCGCTCGCGGGCGAGTAGCAGCGGGTGCGACGACGCCCGTCGATCTCGACGGAGAGGTTGATGTGCTGGCCGGCGCGGAAGCCGGTGAACGCACGGTTCGGTTCCAAGGTCAGCGTGACGCTGCGCGGGGTCTGGCGGCGCACCGCGACGACCTTCGCGCGGGCCTCGCCGGTTGTCCAGGTGGGGTCGACTAGCTCGGTGTATCGGTCCACGCCGTGGGGGCCGGTCAGCAGCTCCAACAGGGGCGACCGTCGCGCTCGGCGTGTCAAAGTTTGAGTGAACATGTGTATACCGTGCGCGAGTACACCCGGTGCCGTCAATAGCATCGCCCCTGATTGTGGTATGTTTCACAGAGTGAACAGTCGTACGCCTAGCTCACGTACGCGCAGATCAAGTCGGTCGCGTTCGAGGGACACGCCGTCCCGGGAAGAACGCAAGGAGGCCACCCGGCGCGCCATCGTGGCTGCTGCCCTGCGCCTACTTGAGGACCGCAGTTTTTCGCAGCTCAGCTTGCGTGAGGTCACCCGCGAGGCGGGCATCGTGCCCGCTGCGTTCTATCGGCATTTCGAGTCGATGGAAGCGCTGGGCCTGGTTCTTATCGACGAGTCGTTCCGGGCACTGCGTGACATGCTGCGCAGCGCCCGGGCGGGCAGGCTCGATCCCAAGCGCGTCATCGAGTCCTCCGTCGACATCCTCATCGACGGCGTCAACGAACGGCGCGAATACTGGCGGTTCATCGGCCGCGAGCGCTCCAGCGGGGTCACCGTGCTGCGCTACGCCATCCGCACCGAGATCCGGCTGATCACTTCCGAGCTCGCCATCGACCTGGCCCGCTTCCCCGGGCTGACGAGCTGGAGCAGCGAGGACCTCAACATTCTGGCGGCGCTGTTCGTCAACTCGATGATCGTCATCGCTGAGGCCATCGAGGAGGCAGGCGATCAGGCGGCGCTCGACGAGATAAAGCGCGTTGCGGTCAAACAACTCCGGATGATCACCGTCGGCGTCACGGGGTGGCGGAGCAGCTGAGAAATGCCTGAGGAACCGCGAGCGTTCGGAAAATCATGAAGTCCGCAATGTCCTCGGTCGCAGCCGGTGTCGTGGCGTTGAGCGCGTTGGGATTCGCGGCCGACGCCGGTGCTGTGCCCAGCGGGGTCGGCTCGGCGGCTGACACCGTCAAAGACCTGCAGGCCGACGGCTACCCGGTGTATGTCGACATAGCCTGCCGGTCAACGTAATAACGTGTGGCTACGCGCACGTAAGGAGCAATGATGGAGAACCGCAGCCAGATCCTGGCGTCTACGGCTGGCGCGGTGGCCCGCTTCAGCGAGGAGTTCCGCCACCGTCCACGATGATCACGCTGCCGGTCATGTAGCTGCCCGCGTCGGAACACAGCATCAACGCGGGACCGACCATCTCGTCGGCTGTAGCCAACCGCTTCATCAACGTGCCGCCGACCATGGCATCGACCATCTCCTGCGGGTTCTGCTGCATCATGTACGTGTCCACGGGTCCCGGCGCAATCGCGTTGACACGAATGCCGTGATGGGCGAACTCCGCGGCCATCGAACGGGTGAAGGACATCATGGCGGCCTTCATCGACGAGTAGATGGACAGCACCGGCGAGAAGTTGAAAGCGCCGACGGACACCACGTTCAGCACCGCGGCGTGCCGGCTGGCCTTCAGGTGCGGCAGCGCCTCCTGGACCAGGAATACGGGGCCGCGCAGGTTCACCTCGTAGGACTTGGCCATCGCGTCGACCGACATCGCGCCCAGCGGCTGCGCCAGCGGATTCGCGGCATTGTTGACCACCACGTCGACGCCGCCGAACTCGTCGACGGTGCGTTGCACGAGCGCGCCGAGGTCCTCGACCTCACCCAGGTGGGTCGGCACGCCGATGGCCTCGCCGCCGAGGTCGCGCAGGTGTGCGGCAGCCTGTTCGCAAGCGTCGGCTTTGCGGCTGGCGACGACGACGCGCGCACCGGCGAGGGCGAATCCCTCGGCGAGGGCGAGGCCGATGCCGCGGGTGCCGCCCGTCACGATCACAGTGCGGCCGGACATGTCGAACAAGCGGTCAAATGCTGTGCGATCCACTAGGTCAGCTAAACACGTCGGCGTGCGCGGCCACGTACTGCTCCACCGTTTGGGCCGCAGAGCCGGTGACCGTCGCGACGTCGTCGGTGCGGCGGTCGTAACGGCCCTCTCGATGCAGCCTGGCCATGGTGGCGATGTGCTGCTGGACATGTGCAGGCAGACCTATCGGGGCCAGGACGTGCTCCGTCCAGTCATCGAGGGGCACATCCTCTGCCGCCACCGGCCGACCTAGAGCGCGCGCGTACTGCTCGGCGATGCCGTCGATATCGAGCACTTCGGGTCCGGTCAGCTCGTAGACGGAGCCGATGCGGCCCGCGGGGTCACGGAGGATGGCCGCGACGACACGGGCGACGTCGGCGGCTGCGATGGGCGATGTCCGGCCGTTGCCGAAGGGTAGGACGAGCGCGCCTCGTTCGCGGATGGAACCGGCGGCGAGCATCGTCAGCAGGGGGTTCTCCATGAACACCGTCGGCCGGACGTGCACGACCGGCACGCCCGCCCAGTTCATGATGTGTTCGGCCAGCCAGTGCAGTCGGTGCTGCTTGGATTCCGCAGTGCTGGTCAGCGTCATCTGCGACACGGTCATCTGCGACATGTTCACGATGACCTCGACGGGGGCCGCTTCCAGTGCGACCGCGCAGACGATGGCGGTCGCCGTCAGGTAGTCGGGCGAGACGCTCATGTTGAAGAACATGCGGTCGACGCCTGCCATCGCGTTCGCGACGTCCTGCGGGTTGGTCAGATCGCCGACGACAACCTCGGCGCCGAGGTCGCGGAGTGCGGCCGCGCGGTCGTCGTCTCGATGCACCATCGCGCGAACGGGTCGGGCGTCATCGAGGAGCAGTTCGACCACGCCGCGGCTGACACTGCCGATGCCTCCGCCCGCACCGGTAATCAGATACACGGCTAGTCGGCCATCGTCCACGTCGTGGCGATCAGATCGCCGCGCTCGAGTGCGTTCGCGCGAAAGTGGTGGATCTGGAGATACTCCGCATTGGTCACCATGTCGATGAACGCCGCGGGCGACGGGTACTCGACGACCAGAATCGCATCCCACCAAGGCTTCTCGGCGTCACCGATGACCTGCGTCGGCGCGCCGCCTGCGTAGCGGACGGTGCCACCGACGCGTCGCAGGTGAGGAGCGACCTCCTGTGCGTAGCGGGCATAGCTTTCGCGACCGCCGTCGGCTGTGAACTTCAGCAGGTTCACCATGACCACGGGTTCGGCTGCGGGTCGCGCTGCAAGCGCGGCCATCTGCTCAGGCGTCGGCTCCAGTGGCGGGCTCATTGGCCGTTCCCTGCGGCGAGCGCAGCGGCCATCATCTCGAACGTGGCGGCCAGCGCACCCTTGCGGGGCTCGACGCGTTCAAAGCGAATCGAATCGCCGCGCCGCACCACGCCCGGCGTCACGACCTCGGCATACGAACCGGCACAAGGCATTCGACCCAGGGGACCCAAATCCTTCATGTTCACACGGGCGACGGTCTTCAGCACATTGGAGTCTTTGGGCAGGCCGGGCTGGGGCAGGGTGGTCATCACGCAGCGCGGTGTCGCCCCGACCATGTGCACGACGGCATGCTCGCCGATGTGCAGGTCACATCCGAGCCAGTCGTCTTCGTTGGCCGGCTCGAGGCTGTCGTCGATCAGAATGTTGGGCCGCATTCGCCGTGGATCCCAGCTGCCTTCGGGATGGGCGGCGGCCATGCGCCGCAACGTGCTGGTGGCCAGTACATGCATGGCGGCCAGGTCCAGCAGCGTGCCGGGCGCGGCCATTGCGACCGGAAACTGCATGTAGCGGTCTCCCTGGCTGTCGGCGGGCTCGACTTGCATTGTCTCAAAGGCGGATTCGCCGAGCCCCTGCAACTGCGGTATCAGCTCGTCCACCGCAATGCCGTCCGGAGCCGTGGAGATCAGGCGAACTTCGCGACGGAGCAGATCGGCCACTCGTCGTGTCAGTTCGGCGCCGCTGTCGTCGTCGGTGCACACCACGGTGCCGTCGGGAAAGGTGACCTCGACGGGCGGTGATTCGCCTGCGTCGGCGGGCTGCGTCAGGAACCGCGCACGGCAGTCCAGCAGGGCGCCGAATCGTCGAGGTCGCTTGGCGCTGGCCAACCGGCCGGTCTCGACGTCGACGAATCCATACGCGCGATCGCCGGCCACACCGTTGGGGCCGAGCAGGATCTGATCGACTTCTTCCCCCTGCATCGACTTGACGGGGTATTGCCACAGCCTGCCAACCGATACACCAGTCATTCGTCGATAGTGCGCCCGCTCTCGAACCGACGCAAACATCCGGTGAGCGGATCCGCGAACTCGAGGCTGTGGGCCAGCAGACGCAATGGCGTCGACAAGTCGGCGCGGGCCACGTCGACGACGTTCGGGTACAACGGGTCCCCAGTGATCGGAATGCCTAATGACGCCATGTGCACCCGCAGCTGATGCGTCCGGCCGGTACGCAGCGTCAACCGGTAAAACCCGTCGCCGAGGTGTTCGATGAGCGTCTCGGCGTTCGGCTCGCCCGGCTCTTCGAACGCCTGTAAACGACCGCGCTGCTTGATGATCCGGCTCCGAACCGTCAACGGGAACCGCAGCGAGGGATCGACCGCAGCGCGCGCCAGATACGTCTTGCGCACCTCGCCACGCGCGAACATCGTCTGGTACGCGCCCCGCACCTCGCGGCGCGCCGTGAACAACAGCACGCCGGCCGTCAACCGGTCCAAGCGATGAGCCGGCGACAGTTCCGGCAGATCCAACTCGCGCCGCAGCCGAACCGTCGCCGTCTGTGCGACATGCCCGCCGCGCGGCATCGTCGCCAGGAAGTGCGGTTTGTCGACCACGACGATGTCGTCATCTCGGTACAGCACCGGAATATCGAACGGCACGGGCACCTCGTCGGGCAGATCACGGTACAGGTAAACGTGCGCGCCGGGAGGCAGCACCGTCGCCGCCGTCACCACCGCACCGTCAGCGCAAACCACCTCACCGGCAAGCACTTTGGCCGCCGCCGCTTCGCCGAACCGGCTCGCCAGCTCCACCAGCACCGCGCCCCCGCGCAACCGCACCCGGGCCGGTCCTACCCCGTCGCGCGGTGGCAACGGCGCGGCTTGCTCCCTCAATTGAGCGGTACCGGCTCGAGGATCTCGGCGCGCGCCTCGGGGGCGGCGGCCCGCAGCGCATCGGCGGACTCGTCGTCGGGCTGCTGCTGCGATCGGACCTCGGCGTCCACCCGCGCGATGTAGGTGTTCACCTCTCGGTCCACGTCCTCGGGGCTCCAGCCCAGCACGGGCGCGACGACCTCGGCGACCTCGCGGGCGCAGTCGACGCCCCGGTTCGGATATTCGATCGAGATCCGCATGCGCCGGGCCAGGATGTCCTCGAGATGCAGCGCGCCCTCGGCCGCGGCGGCGTACCAGGCTTCGACCTTCAAATACACCGGCGCCTCGGTGATCGGCTTCAGCAGCTCCGGCCGGCCCTCGGCCATCGCCAGCACCTCGCCGATCAAGGCGCCGTAGCGGTCCAAAAGGTGGCGCACGCGATAGGGATGCAGGCCGTACATCGCCCCGACATGCTCGGTCTGGTTGATCAACGCGAAGTAACCGTCGGCGCCCATCAGCGGCACCTTCTCGGTGATCGACGGAGCCACCCGCGTCGGGACGTACTCGGCGGCAGCGTCGATGGCGTCCTCCCCCATCACGCGGTACGTGGTGTACTTCCCGCCTGCGATGGCCACCAGCCCTGGCGCGGGCACCGCGACGGCGTGCTCACGCGACAGCTTCGACGTCTCCTCGCTCTCCCCCGCCAGCAGCGGCCGCAGCCCGGCGTACACGCCGTCGATGTCGTCGTGGGTGAGCGGCGTGGCCAGCACCGTGTTGACGTGCTCGAGGATGTAGTCGATGTCCGCCTTGGTCGCGGCGGGGTGAGCAAGGTCGAGGTTCCAGTCGGTGTCGGTGGTGCCGATGATCCAGTGCGTGCCCCACGGAATGACGAACAGCACGGACTTCTCGGTGCGCAGAATGATCGCCACCTCGCTGACGATGCGGTCGCGCGGCACGACTATATGCACACCCTTCGACGCCCGGACCCGAAACCGGCCACGCTGCTTGGATAGCGCCTGGATCTCGTCGGTCCACACACCCGTGGCGTTGACGACCACATGGCCGTGCACCTCAGCGACGGCGCCGTTCTCGGAGTCGCGGACCTTGACGCCGGTGACCCGGTCGCCTTCGCGCAACAGGGCGACGACCTGCGTCGACGTCCGCACCACCGCGCCGTAGTGCGCCGCGGTGCGCGCCACCGTCATGGTGTGCCGCGCGTCGTCGACGACGGTGTCGTAATAGCGGATACCGCCGATCAGCGAGCTGCGTTTCAGACCCGGAGCCAGCCGCAGCGCGCCTCCCTTCAGCAGATGCTTCTGCGGGGGAAGGGATTTCGCGCCGCCAAGTTGGTCGTACAGGAAGATGCCCGCGGCAACATACGGCCGCTCCCACCACCGGTGCGTCAGCGGGAACAGGAACGGCAGCGGCTTGACCAGATGCGGCGCCAGCGTCGTCAATGACAGCTCGCGCTCGTGCAGGGCCTCACGCACGAGTCCGAACTCGAGCTGTTCGAGGTAGCGCAGGCCGCCGTGGAACATCTTGCTGCTGCGACTCGACGTGCCCGACGCGAAGTCGCGCGCTTCGACGAGTGCGACCTTCAGCCCGCGGGTCGCGGCGTCGAGCGCGGCACCCGCGCCGACCACGCCGCCGCCGATGACGACGACGTCGAACTGCTCGCCGGCCAGTCGTTCCCACGCCGTTGCGCGCTGGTCAGGGCTCAAAAGGGTCTGCCCGCTGCCCGGACCGGCGATCGGGTCGCTCACGCGAGAGGCTCCTAAGTTACTTGTCAGTACAAGGCCAGGCTACTTGCTTTGTTTTGCTCCTCGCGTGCGCAGCGTTTGTTCCGCTCCTCGCGTGCGCGGCATCAGTCGAGGTCGTCATGCGCCATCAGCCTCCGGGCCGCCTCGACGATCGACCCCGACAGCGACGGGTACACCGAGAGCGTCTGGGCGAGGTCGGTCACGGTGAGGTTGTTCTGCACCGCGAGCGCGATCGGCAGGATCAACTCCGACGCGATCGGGGCCACCACGACGCCGCCGATCACCACCCCGGTGGCGGGCCTGCAGAAGATCTTGACGAAGCCGCGTCGCAGCAGCGACATCTTGGCCCTGGCGTTCGTCGTCAGCTGCAACATCAACGTTCGCGCGGGCACCGTGCCGTCGTCGATCTTGGTCTGCGGAACGCCGACTGCGGCGATCTCGGGCCGGGTGAACACGGCGGCGGCGACGGTGCGCAGGCGGATCGGGGACACCCCCTCACCGAGGGCGTGATACATCGCGATGCGGCCCTGCATCGCGGCGACGGACGCCAGCGGTAGCAGACCGGTGCAGTCGCCCGCCGCATAGATGCCGGACGCCGAGCTTCGCGAAACCCGGTCCACGGGAAGGTAATTGCCACGGCCGAGTTCGATACCGACCTTCTCCAGCCCGAGCCCGGACGTGTTGGGCACCGAGCCGACCGTCATCAACGCGTGGCTG
Organism: Mycobacterium sp.; assembly: GCF_032159565.1. Taxonomy (GTDB): domain Bacteria; phylum Actinomycetota; class Actinomycetes; order Mycobacteriales; family Mycobacteriaceae; genus Mycobacterium. The sequence continues at coordinate 6,199 of NZ_JAVHWR010000007.1, read as the reverse complement.
CCTTCGACCGTGCGGCCGTCGGCGATCTTCACCACCACACCGTCGTCGTGGCGGGTCACCGATTCGGCTCGGGCGTTCTTGATCAGCGACACGCCGCGTTCGTTGAACGCGTCCTCGAGCACGGCGGCAGCATCGGAGTCCTCGTGCGGCAGGATCTGGTCGCGGCTGGCCACCACGGTGACCTTGACGCCCAGTTCGGTGTAGGCGTTGCAGAACTCCGCGCCGGTGACGCCGGAGCCGACGATCACCATATGCTCGGGCAACTCGTTGAGGTCGTAGAGTTGGCGCCAGTTCAGGATGCGCTGGCCGTCGGGCACGGCCTGTGGCAGCACTCGCGGACTGGCTCCGGTGGCGATCAGCACGACGTCGGCCTTCAACACGCCGACCTTGCCGTCGGATGTGGTGACTTTCACACGGTGATGCGCCATGCCCGGCACGCTGTCGACCAGTTCGGCACGGCCGGCGACCACATTGACGCCCGCGTTCAGCAACTGGCTGCCGATGTCCGCGGACTGCGACCTGGCCAGCGTCTTCACCCGGCTGTGGATCTGCGCAAGTGAGATTTTCGCGTCCTCGATCGCGATGTCGAAGCCGAGGCCGTCAGCGCGGCGCAACTCGGTGCGCACACCCGTCGACGCGATCAGGGTTTTCGACGGCACGCAGTCCCACAGCACGCAGGCCCCGCCGATGCCGTCGCTTTCGACGACGGTGACCTCGACGACGTCGCGACCGCGGGCCGCGGCGACGAGCGCGGCCTCATAGCCGGCGGGACCACCGCCGATGATCACGATGCGGGTAGCCACCGCCTTAACCTAGCTAAGCGTGCCGTTGATCGCCCAGCTACGGAACGAAGCCTTAGGCTTCTCCCCGTGCCGATCTACGCCGCTTACGGGTCCAACATGCATCCGGACCAGATGCAGCAGCGGGCGCCGCACTCGCCGATGGCGGGGACGGGATGGCTGCACGGCTGGCGGCTCACCTTCGGTGGTGAGGACCTCGGCTGGGAGGGCGCGCTGGCCACGCTCGTCGAGGATCCGCTGTCGAAGGTGTTCGTCGTTCTCTACGACATGACTGAGTCCGACGAGCAGAACCTCGACCAATGGGAAGGCAGCGAGTTGGGGGTGCACAAGAAGATCCGGTGCCGGGTGGAGCGGCTGTCGTCGGACACCACCACGGATCCGGTGCTGGCCTGGCTGTATGTGGTCGACGCGTGGGAGGGCGGCCTACCGTCGGCGCGGTATATCGGTGTGATGGCCGACGCGGCCGAGATCGCCGGTGCGCCAGCGGAATACGTCCGCGATCTGCGCAACCGCCCGGCAAGCAACATCGGCCCCGGCACGGTAGAGGCATAGCGCCCCCTCGGCCCCCGTCGGCCCCGCGAGCGTGCGTGTTTGTGCACGACACGCCGCCAATTTTTGGTAGTCCAGGCACGCTCAGGCGGCGCGAGCGCGATGTAGTTGCGCGTCGATGCGGCCGACGAATTCCCAAGGTCGATAGCGCACATCCTCGAAGACAATCGCGATAACCACCCACCCGATGTCCATCAACGCTGCCTGGCGTCGACGATCACGGCGCAGCGCATCGGGCCCGCTATGCCAGTCCAGGCCGTCGTACTCCACCGCAACGCGCTCGTGGGGCCACGCGAAGTCCAAGCGCCTGAGCTCGCCATTTCCGTCGACGAGTTCGTATTGCAGGTGCGGTACCGGCAGTCCGCCGTCGATCATGGCCAACCGCGCCTCACTCTCCATCGGGGACTCGGCCCGTTCGTCGGCCAGCGGCAATAGGTTACGAACAGCGACGATGCCCCGACGGCCCGCCTGTTCGAGCGCGGCCCGCCACAAATCTCCGCGGCTGCACGTCCCGCTGCGCAGGGACGCGTCCAGCGTCGCGAGCGCTCGCGGACGCCGCAGACTGCGTGCGACCTCGACGGCTGTCCACGCCGGTGACGTGATACGGCGTCCGTCGACGGTTACCAGCGGCGCGCCATCGCGGCGATGGACAACCAACCCGTCACACGGTCGCAACTGGCGACCCGGCGGATTGAGCACGTGCAGGTCGTCGGGTTCTTCGGTGTCGAAGCCATGCAGCGCGGCCGCCGTGCCCAGGCATACGGGCACCTTCGTGCCGCACGACAAATCCAGACCTCGCAGCCGCAAGTGATCGTCGGCTTCCCCCCGGCAGTAAATCCCATACCAAAGCTTGTCCAGCGCACCTGTTTTCAACTCGTTTTCAAATGCGCGCCGGGAAACCACGGCCAGTATCTGACCGCTGGTCGCGACTCCGGCCTGTTCGTTTAACAACCGTTCCAGCTCTGCGTTCATCACGCGATCGTCTGCAGTAAGCCGGGGTTGCGGTAGAGCACCGCGGCTCAGCTGTGGATCGACGGCGAACTGTGCACAATCGCCGCGCCGCGAGCGTGCACAGTTGCACGTCGCACCTCGGCGTGTCGTGTGCAAACACGCACGCCCGCGGTGCAAAAGGTGCAGAAGGGACTAGAAGTCGGCGGCCTGTTCGACGATGTTCACCAGTGCGCGAACGCCCACCGCGAGCGCCCGCTCGTCGATGTCGAACGTCGGCTGGTGCAGGTCGAGCTGCGGGCCGCGGCCCGACCAGACACCCAACCGCGCCATCGCACCGGGCACTTCCTCGAGATACCACGAGAAGTCCTCGCCGCCGCCGGACTGACGGGTGTCGGCCAGCACGTCGGGCCCGATGGTCTCGATCGCATGCGTCAGAATCCGCGTCGAGATCTCCTCGTTGACCACGGGCGGCACACCGCGCTTGTAGTGCAGCGTGTGCTCGATGCCCAGCGGCGCCAACAGCGCGGTGATGGTCTGGTCGACAATCGCTTCCAACGTCAGCCAGGTGTCGCGATTGGCGGTACGGACCGTCCCGGCGAGGATGCCGGTCTGCGGAATGGCGTTGGCCGCAACCCCGGCGTTGACGGCTCCCCACACCATCACCGTGCTGGTGCGCGGGTCGATGCGACGCGACAGCACGCCGGGCAGTCCGGTGATCAGCGTGCCGAGCCCGTAGACCAGGTCGCCGGTCAGATGTGGGCGCGAGGTGTGGCCGCCCTGGCTGTGCAGTGTGACCTCGATGTGGTCGGCCGCGGACGTGATGGGGCCTTGACGCACCGCAACCCGTCCGACGGCAAGCCGCGGATCGCAGTGCAACGCGAAGATCCGTGACACCCCGTTGATCGCACCCGCCGCGATGGCGTCGATCGCGCCGCCGGGCATCAGCTCCTCGGCCGCCTGGAAGATCAGCCGGACGCCGACCGGCAGCTCGGGCACCGAGTTCAGCGCGAGCGCCGCACCGAGCAGCACCGCGGTGTGCGCGTCGTGACCGCAGGCGTGTGACACGTTGGGCACCACCGACGCGTACGGCATTCCGGTCCGGTCGGCCATCGGCAACGCGTCCATATCGGCCCGCAACGCGATGCGCGGACCGTGGTCGGGGCCGAAGTCGCAGACCAGGCCGGTGCCGCCGGGCAGCACCTTGGGATTCAGCCCCGCATCGGCCAGCTGAGAGGCGACGAACTGGGTGGTGGCGAACTCCTGCCGGCCGAGTTCGGGGTGCGTGTGGATGTGTCGGCGCCAGGCCACCACGTCGTCGTAGTGCTCGGCCAGCCAGCTATCGGCGGCGCCGGCGAGCGTCATGACGCCACCCGCCTGGCCTGCGACTCGCGCACCCGGTCCCGTTCGCTCGGCGTTTCGGCAAGGGCGACGACCGTCCGCGCCAGCATGATGGCTCCCTCGACGACGGCCTTGTCGCCACTCGCACTCGCCGCGGCCGTCGCGAAACCGGGCTGATGCACCGATGCGCCTTCTGCGTCGACGCCGACGACGGGGTGGATGCCCGGCATCAGCTGCGTGACGTTGCCCATGTCGGTGCTTCCCAGCGGCAGGGCCGCCTCGATCTCCTCGCCTACGGGGGCGCGGCCCAGTCGAATCATCTCGTCGCGGAAGACTCCGGCCAGCCACTTGTCCGGTGCCAGTTCGTCATACGGCGGCTCGGTCTCCTCGACCTCGTAGTCGCAGCCCGTCGCGATGGCACCGGCCAGGAAACAGTCGGCCATCTTGTCCTCGAGGTGACGCAGTGACGGAGCGTCGGTCGCGCGCATCGTGTAGCACAGGGCAGTGCGGGCGGGGATGACGTTGGTGGCCTGACCGCCGTCGGTGACGATGCCGTGCGCCATCTGACCCGGCACGAACTGCTGCCGCAGCAGCCCAATGGCCGTCTGCGCCACGGTGATCGCGTCGGCCGCGTTGACACCCAGATACGGTGCGACGGCCGCGTGCGCCTCGCGGCCACGGTAGGTGACTTCGACCTGAGACAACGCCAGCGAGCGCGCCCGCGCGATGTCGATCGGGCCGGGATGCAGCATTACCGTCGCGGCGATGTCATCGAACGTTCCGGCGTTGAGCAGCAACACTTTTCCGCCGCCGGCCTCCTCGGCGGGCGTACCCAGCAGCACGACCGTCAGGCCGAGTTCGTCGGCCACGTCGGCCAGTGCGAGCGCGGTGCCGACCGCCGAGGCCGCGATGATGTTGTGGCCGCAGGCGTGGCCGAGACCGGGCAGCGCGTCGTATTCGGCGCAGATGCCGATGATCAATGCACCGCTGCCGAACTCGGCACGGAAGGCGGTGTCCAACCCGCCGGGGGCAGCGGTGATATCGAAACCGCGTTCGGCGACCAACGCCTGCGTCTTGGCGCAACTCTTGTACTCAGCGAACGCCAGCTCCGGCTCGGAATGGATCGAGTGCGAGAGCTCGATCAGGTCACCACGGCGCCGGTTGACCGCGTCTTCGACGCTGACGGCGGCGGTGGTGGTGGGCATCCTCGCAGTATCTCACTGACGGCTAAGCTGCCGAACTGTGACCGATCCGGAGGCGGTAGCGCAGCAGGCCGCAGCCGCAATCCGCGAACGCACCGGTGTCGACACCCATGACGTCGCGGTGATCCTCGGCTCCGGATGGGCGCCTGCGGCCGCCGAGTTGGGTGAGCCGACGGCGGTGCTCCCCGTTGCCGAACTGCCCGGCTTCACTCCCCCGACCGCGGAGGGACACGGCGGCGACGTCATCTCGGTGCGAACGGGCGACCACCGGGTGCTGGTGTTCGTCGGCAGGATCCACGCCTACGAAGGTCACGGCCTGCGCCATGTCGTGCACCCGGTGCGCGCCGCGTGTGCGGCCGGTGTGCGAACACTGGTGCTGACCAACGCCGCGGGCGGCCTGCGAGCGGACTTCGCGGTCGGCCAGCCCGTGCTGATCAGCGACCACTTGAATCTGACCGCGAGGTCGCCGTTGGTGGGGGCGCAGTTCGTCGACTTGGTCGACGCTTATTCGCCGCGGTTGCGGGCGCTCGCCCGCGAGGTGGATCCGGATCTGGCCGAGGGCGTCTACGCCTGTCTGCCGGGACCGCACTACGAAACCCCCGCCGAGATCACCATGTTGCGCACGCTCGGGGCCGATCTGGTCGGCATGTCGACGGTGCACGAGACGATCGCCGCGCGGGCGGCGGGCGCCGAGGTGCTCGCGGTCTCTCTGGTGACCAATGCGGCGGCGGGCATGACGGGAGAGCCGCTGAACCATGAAGAGGTCCTGGCCGCGGGCCGTCAGTCGGCGACCCGGACGGGTTCCCTGCTGGCCTCGGTGATCTCGCGGCTCTGACCGCGGGACCGATTGCTGAGCCACATCACGGCGCGGCCCAGGAAGGGCGCCATGAACAGCATCAGCAGGATTCGCACCAGCTGTGCCGCGATGACGAAGGTGACGTTCGAGCCGGTCTCCACCGCCGTGGCCAGCACGGCGTACACCCCGCCGGGGCTGGTGGCGAGGTATCCCTCGAGCGGAGTCAGGCCGGCGATGTCGGCGAGCACCACGCCCAGGCCGGCCGTGCCAACACCGATCACCACGATGAGTCCGATCGCCGCAGGCAGCAGTCGCCCGACCGCGCGAAGCGAGTCGCGGGTGAACGCGACACCTGCCTGCCACCCGATCAACATGTAGCCCACCTGCACCAACACACTGGGCACGGATAAACCGAAGGACAGCCCGCTGAGCTGAAGCGCAACGGTCAGCGCCATCGGGCCGAGCAGCCCGGAGCCGGGAAGCTTCACCAGCCGCCCACCCGCGGCGCCGACCACAATCAGAACTGCCATCACAGCCACACTGAGATACCAAGGGGCCGAATC
>NZ_JAVHWR010000127.1:0-85296 GCF_032159565.1 Mycobacterium sp. | reverse complement strand
ACCGTGGCTATTCTGGCCGTCCTTCGTACCGCAGTACGAGACATCTTCCGCCGCCTCATGGATGGGGTAGACCCCGAACTCGTCGACTCGGCCGAAGCTGCACTGGCCGCAGAGCCCGGCGTCACCGAGGTTCGCAGCGTGAAGATGCGTTGGATCGGACACCGGCTGTACGCCGACGCCGAACTCGACATCGACCCCGCCACCAGTCTTGCCGATGCCCACCGCATCGCGCATGAAGCCGAGCACACGCTGACCCATGCCGTGCCAAAGCTATCGTCCGCCCTCGTCCACGCCTACCCGGCCAACAGCGGGAACCACCATTGACGGCGGCAGGAAGCGCGCCGTCCGCGCCCGCCACACATAAGGCTCTGCCCGCCACCAGTCACAAAGTCGGTGGCGGGCCGGCACGGCAAAGCGGAGCTACTTCTTGAAAGCGTCCTTGACCTTCTCTCCGGCGTCCTTGAGGCTCGCCTTCGCCTGGTCGACTTTGCCCTCGTTCTCGGTGCTCGAGTCACCGGTCGCCCTACCGGCAGCTTCCTTGGCCTTGCCGCCTAGATCGTCGATCTTGTTGCTGGCTTTGTCTCCGACGCCCATGACACGTTCCTTCGGTTCTCGCGCTCGGACGTTCCGAGCCACGCACCTTACCGAGTTCCCTCAATGCGGCCCTTCGGAAACTTCCAGCTGCCTGAGAGTCGAAAGCGCTGTCTTTTCAGCTGTCAACGAACAGACATTCGGCGCCGCCTGGTTTGGCTGCGGACAGCGCAGGGAACCAATTGCTGCGTGACGTTGGCATCACCCAAGCTCGAACCCGCTTTGCCCTGGGCGACGGGGCCCCTGTCGTCAACCGTTCTCGGGTTGCTTGCCTGCCGCCCGCCGCAGCGCTCGTTCACCCCTGTCGCGCTGCCAATCGGTGATACCGACCCGTACGGGCTGGATCTGCACCTAGCCCTCTACGTCTGCTACGAGCTGCACTACCGCGGGTTCGCCGGTGTCGATCCCCGCTGGGAGTGGAACCCGGTGCTTCTGGCTTTGCGCGGCCAACTCGAGGAGGTGTTCCTCGAAGCGGTACGCCGCGACGTGGGCGACATCGCCGACGATGACACCGCGGCCGCAGAGATGGACGCGTTGTGCGTCGAACCGGCTGACGGCACGGGCCCGTCGTATTATCTGCGCGATGAGGGCACCTGGGAGCAGATGCAGGAGTACTTCGTCCATCGCTCGCTGTACCACTTGAAAGAGGGCGATCCGCACGCCTGGGTCATCCCCCGGCTGACGGGCCAGGCCAAGGCGTCCTTCGTCGCCATCGAATTCGACGAGTACGGCGGCGGCCACGGCGACCGAATCCATCAGCAGCTGTTCGCCGATCTGATGGCGGCCGCAGGGCTGGACTCGTCGTATCTCGGCTACTTCGACGCCGTGCCGGCTGAGTCTCTGGCGGCCGTCAACCTGATGTCGATGTTCGGGCTGCACCGGGATTTGCGCGGCGCGGCGATAGGGCATTTCGCGTGCACCGAGATCACCTCTCCACCGGGCTCGCGCCGGCTGGTCGATGCGCTGCAGCGGCTCGGCGCACCGGCGCCGTGTGTCCGCTTCTATGCCGAGCACGTCGAAGCAGACGCCGTCCACGAGCAGGTGGTTCGAGTCGACGTGGTCGGCGAACTCGTGGCCGCCGAACCGCATCTGGATCGAGACGTGGTATTCGGAATCAGAGCAATGGATTTGGTCGAAGGCCGCCTGGCCGCGTACATGACGGACTGCTGGGCGTCCGGACGGTCGTCGCTACGCAGGCCGCTGGGTTGACGCGGTGGCGCCCCGCTGACGTTTTCGATGGCTGGTGTCGCACAACGGATAATTCTTCGAACGGCGGCAGGCGCAGATCGCCACCATGAAGCGATCGGATTCGACGACGCTGCCGTCGGGCATCTCGATCTTCACCGGCCCCTGCACCATCACCGGGCCGGACGGCACCACCCGCACCAAGCGGGCGTCGTCGCCGGTCATGCTCTGTCGGCCCTGATCACGACCAGCTCCTCTTCCCTGCGGCCGGGGTCGAGCCGTCCGGTGTCCTCGAGCCACTTCGCCCGAGCCGACAGCACCGGTCCGAACGGAATCCATTCCCAGGCAAGGATTTCGGCGTCGAGGCCATAACTCGACAGCGCCGCCAGCGTCTTGCGCGGTTCGGCGAACTCGGATTGCACGAGCAGCATCGTGCCGCCCTCGGCAAGCAGATCCCGCATCGACGCGCACAACGGATCGAGAACGAGTCGGCCGTCATAGCCGGCATCCCAGGCGCGAGCCGGCCCGATGTGCGACGGCAACTCGAGACTGTCGACGCCCGGATCGTGAGGAATATAGGGCGGATTGCAGACCACCAGGTCGTAGGGACCGAATTCGACCGCACGTGCCCACGAGCCCAGATGCACCGCCACATCGACGCCGGCCGTCAAAACCTGTTGCCGGGCGAAATGTGCGGCGCGCGGACAGATGTCGAATGCGGTGACCTCGGAGGCACCCTGATCGGCCGCCGCGATCGCGACGACCCCGCTGCCCGTGCACAGATCAGCGACCCGGCGTCCGCGCGCCAGCCCCGTCTTCTCCATGACATTGATGAGCAGTTGGGAATCTTCCTGCGGCGTATAGACGCCCTCGGCGACGACCGGCGCATCCCAGTCGTTGTAAGCAGTGGTCAACGTCGGCCTTTCAAACGTGATCGTGAAACTTCAAGCCCTGAATTAATGCCCGATATCGCCGGTGTTAAACCAGCGCTACGGTTTGCTCGGCGCGGACGGGGGCAACCAGAACGGGTGGAAATCTCCGATATCACCGCACTGCCGGTGCGCCTGGGCTCGGCTGTACGCAACCGTCGGCTGTTCCATCCGATTGGCGTGCTCGCCGAGGGCAGACTCGAGCGGCTCGCGCCGGCGGGCGAAGGATTGCCCTTGGCGACCGGCGACGTCACCGGCCGCGTGTCGAAGGGCGCAGGCCTGCCGGGCGCGCTACCCGATATCGCCGGCCTGGCGTGGCGCATGCCGCCGCGGTCGCCCGCGGCGACACCGTGGGACGTTCTTCTCGCTTCCTCCCTCGGCGGCGGCGTCGGCCGCGTCGCACTCTCTCCCGTGGCGTCCTGGACGGGCGCCACGTTCTCCAGCCTGATGCCGTTTCGCTTCGCGGGCGGCGTCTGGTGGTTGCGGGCGAGGCTGATAACACCCGTCGATGCGACGGGCGTGGCCCTCGACACCATTCGCAACAGAATCCGGTCCACCGGGCTGGATTTCGACATCGATCAGGCGGCGGGCACCGGCGGGTTCTTGCCGTTGGCGCGCCTGACGCTGCGCAACGTCATTCCGGATCGCAACGAGGTCGCGTTCGACCCGGTACTGCACACCGGTCCCGGCGTCGCGCTCGCACCCGGGTGGCTGACCGGTTTCCGACGTGCCGCCTACCGACGAAGCCGCGAGGGCCGCGAGGGCCGAGTAGAGGTCAGTCCGTCGGCTCCTGATCGGGCTCTGCGACATCGGGCGCGTTCTCTCGTGTCGCCATGCCGCCGTCGCGACCTTCATCGGCGGGCCCTGGCCTGCCGCCCTTGGGCTCGTCGGCCGTTTCGTCGTCGTAGATTCCTTTACCGACCGTCATCGCGGCCTCCTTCGTCCCGAAGGAGCTACCCCTGTACAACCCGTTTCAATCGCCCGGCCGGGGGTATGTGCAGCGGACCCCCGATCCCGGTGAAAGGCAACAACACATGGACGCCTTGACGTTCCTGCGAGAAGACCACAAGAGCGTGCTGGGCATACTCGAGGTACTCGATGGTGCACCCACAGGGTCCGGCGCCCACAGCAGCGGGCTGGAGACCATGGTCACCAACCTGATCATCGCCGAGTCTCAGCATGAGGCCGTCGAGGAACAGTTCTTCTGGCCGGCCGTGCGCGACGCACTCGACAACGGCGACGAACTCGCCGACGAGGCGATCGCGCAAGAGCAGGCCGGAAAGAAACTGCTGCAGCGGCTGGAAGACGGTGAGCCCGGCGATGCCGACTACCACGATGCGCTACAGGAGTTCGTCAAGGTGGGCCGTGAACACATCGCGTATGAGCAAGACGTGGTGTGGCCGGCCTTCGAAGCGACGGTCAGCCGCGAGGAACGAGAGAAGATCGGCGAAAAGCTGGAGACGGCTAAGAAAGTCGCGCCGACGCGCCCACATCCCGACACTCCGCCGAACCCGACCGTGCTGAAGACGATGGGCATGGGTGCGGCAATCGCAGATCACGTGCGCGACGCAGTGAGCGGACGCACGGAAAAGAATCCGCCCGATCCACAACAACACTGACCTCCATACGTGGGGACCGGTGTCGCCATACGACGACACCGGTCCCCATTGCATGAATCAGGTTGTCGGCATCCGCTGTTCGTGAGTGAACGGCTTCTCGCACGGCACCGCCGGTTCACCCTCGGGGTTGTTCTTCTCGCCCTTGTTCTCCCGTAGCTTCGTGCCAAGCCACTCTTCTTCTGGCTTCTGCACGTACTTCCACTTCATGCCCTCCGGCCACGGGCCTTGTCCCTGATTCCATGGCCCGCGTGAGGACCTGCCTCCGCCGTTGGACATGTTGAATGCGACGTTCTGGAAGCGATCGTCGCCCGACAGGGTGCCGGGCGGGAAGTTGACCGGGAGTTCGTTGAGTGCAGCGGTGAACTGTTGATAGTGGGCTATCTCCCGGGTCATCAGAAAGGTCAACGTCTCCTGCACGCCCGGATCGTCGGTGAACTGCTTGAGGTATTCGTAGACGATCTTCGCGCGAGATTCGGCGGCAAGGTTGTTGCGCAGGTCTACCGTCGGGTCCCCGTTAGCGTCGATGAACGCACCCGTCCAGTTGTTGCCTGCCGAATCCTTGGCGTCAGGGCCGCCGCCGCTGAGGACGAAGAACATCGGGTTCACCGCAACCTGATGGATCGCCTGCTCGCGGCCATCAGCGTTGGCCACCGTCGGCATCCAGTCACACCGCTCGTTGGCCAGCTTGAGATCGTCGTTCAGGCCGTCAAGCAGCATCGTGATCGTGGAGCCGACCATCTCGAGGTGGCTGAGTTCTTCGGTCGCGATGTCCATGAACAAGTCGTACATCTTCGGATTCTTCTGCCGCAGAACGAATGCCTGGATGAAGTACTGCAACGCCGCGGTGAGTTCGCCGTTCGCGCCGCCGAACTGCTCCATCAGCAATGAAGCGAATCTGGGATCGGGTCGGCTCACCCGAACCTCGAATTGAAGGTCTTTGTTGTGGACGAACATGGGCGCCTCCCGGCTGTTGACGGACTGCAGTCGGACTGTGGAGATCTGCAGGTCGGGCCGGTGTACCCGGCAACGGCGGCACCAAACGGACTATCGAGGCGCTTGGCTTCGCAGCTTTTCCAACAGCGGTCCCGCTGCTTCTTCGAGGAACTCTTCCTGCCCCTCGTCGCCGATCTGCACCAGCGCGATGTCGGTGAACCCGGCCTCCCAGTACTCCCGTACAGCGTCGACGATCCCGTCGAGATCCGGACCGCACGGAATGGATTCAGCGACATCTTCGGGCTTGACGAATTGCGTTGCGGCACTGAAGCCGGCCGTGGTGGGCAGATCGGCGTTCACGGACCAGCCGCCTGCGAACCAGCGGAACTGATCGTGTGCCCGGGCAATCGCGGCGTCCCGGTCGGGGTCCCAACAGACCGGTATCTGGCCGATCACCCGCACGTCACCGGGCAGTCCCGTCGCGCGCCTTGCCTCATGCCAGGAGTCCACCAGGTCCTTGTTGGGTTCGACGGCGATCAGGTGGTCGGCCAGCGGTGCGAACATCTCGACCGAGCGGTGACCCGATACCGCCGCCGCGATGGGAACGGGAGTCTCCGGGACGTCCCAGATCCGGGCGGAATCGACCTCGAAATACTCACCTTTCCAGTCGACGAGCTCACCGCCGAACAACTCGCGGATGATCTGAATCGCTTCCCGCAGCATCTCGTGACGGCGCGCCACCGTCGGCCACCGTTTGCCGACGACGTGCTCATTGAGGTTCTCGCCGCTGCCGACGCCGAGGGTGAACCGGCCGTCGGCGAGGATCTGCAGCGTGGCCGCTTTCTGGGCGACGACGGCGGGGTGGTACCGAAATGTCGGGCAGGTGATGTAGGTGAATAGCTCGACCCGCTCGGTGGCGTGAGCGACGGCGCCCAGCACCGACCACGCGTACGGCGCGTGGCCCTGTGACGACAGCCACGGCGAGAAGTGGTCACTGGAGACTTCGAAGTCGAACCCGGCACGCTCCGCCGAAACGGCATAACGGACAAGCTCTTTGGGTCCGCTCTGTTCGGTCATCAGGGTGTAGCCAAAACGCGTCATGACACCTAGTTACCCGGGTGTCGGACGCCGAAACGGCTACAGCCTGGCCTTGACCGCCGCCGAGAGCCGTGACCCGTCGGCCTTACCCGCGGCGATCGCGGTCGCGGCCTTCATCACCTGGCCCATCTGTTTCATGCCGGGCGCCTCCCCGTTCGCCTCGCTGACCTGTGCGATGGCGGTGTCGACCACGTCGGCCACTTCCGCTTCGGTCAGCGGCGTGGGCAGGTACTCGTCGATGATCCGGGCCTCGGCGTGTTCGTTGGCTGCCAGTTCGCCGCGGCCGTTCTGGGTGTAGATCTCGGCCGCTTCGCCACGCTTCTTCGACTCCCTTGCCAATACCTTGAGCACGTCGGCGTCGGATAGTTCACGCGACTCCTTACCGGAGACCTCCTCGGATTGGACCGCGGCCAGCAGCATCCGCAGCGTTGCCGTGCGCAACTTGTCCTGCGACTTCATCGCCGCGGTCAGGTCTGCCCGCAGCTGGTCTTTGAGTTCCGCCATGACGCAGACGCTACCGCCACCAGCCGAGTCGGCCGGCGACAATCTCGCGCCGGTCGTGGCCGACACCACCTGGTCGCGTTGTTAATTTTCACGGTGATCGACAGGATGGTTGCCATGAGCAGCCCTGGGTACCCGCCGCCCGGCTATTCGCCGCCCGGTTACCCCGGCTACCCGCCGCCGGGCTATCAGCCCTACCCTCCACCCGGCTACCAGGGCTATCCGCCGCCCGGCTATCCCGGCTACCCGCCGTCCGGCTATCGCCCGCCGGGCTACGGCGGGGCGCCGTACGCGCCACCCGCAATCAAGCCGGGCGTGATCCCACTGCGCCCGCTGAGCCTGACCGACATCCTCAACGGCGCCTTCTCCTACATCCGGACCAACCCGAAGGCGACGCTCGGGCTGACGACGATCGTCGTGGTGATCGCTCAGCTGATCGGGCTGGCACTGCAGATCGGGCCGCTGGCCGCCATGGGCGAACTCGCCGTGCTCCGCGGCGAGGAGGCGTCGAGGGCCGCGGAGCTGGGGTCATCCGCGTCGGGCATCGCCGGCACGATCACCACACTGCTGTCGTCGATCGTGCTCAGCGGCATGCTGACGGTCATCGTTGGCAGAGCGGTCTTCGGCGCAGGCATCACGATCGGTGAGGCGTGGCGACGGGTCCGCGGGCGGCTGCTGCCCCTGTTCGGCTACACGCTGCTGTGGCTTCTCGCGGTCGCCGTTGCCGTCTTCGTCGTGGTGTTCGTCGTCGTCGCCGTCGCATCGCTCAGCGGCGCCGTGGCGTTCGTCCTCGCCATCCCGCTGGGACTCGGGTTGATCGCGTTGCTCGTCTATCTGTGGACGGTGCTCAGCTTCGCTCCCCCGCTGATCGTGCTGGAGCGCCTCGGTGTCGTCCCTTCGGTCAAGCGGTCGATCAGGTTGGTGAAGGGTGACTTCTGGCGGGTGCTGGGGATCCGGCTGCTGGCGACGCTGGTCGCAGGCATCGTCGCCGCGGCGGTGTCGATACCTTTCAGCTTGACCGGGCAAATTCTTCTGATGAGTGCGGAAGCCACCACGATGACGTTGATCGCGCTGGCGCTCGTCGCCATCGGCGGCGCTGTCGGCCAGATCATCACGGCGCCGTTCAGTGCGGGCGCGGTGGTGCTGCTCTACACCGATCGGCGGATCCGTGCCGAGGCGTTCGACCTGGTGCTGCAGACCGGCGCGGCGATCGCCGCACCGGGTGCGGCGCCCGACTCGACCGACCACCTCTGGCTCACCCGGCAGCCCTGACGTGCCCGCGATCGACATCGACCGAGACGCCGCGCGGGAGGCGGCGCAGCACGAGCTCGCCAAGCCGATCTATCCCAAACCGTCTCTGACCGAGCGCTTTGCGGAATGGCTCGACGACCTGCTCTACCGCATCGCCCAAGAGGGTTCCTCGCTGCCCGGCGGCTGGTTCACCATCTCCGTCCTGCTCATCGTCCTCGCCGTTGCGATCGTGGTCGCTGTGCGAATCGCCCGACGGACGATGCGCACCGACCGCGGCGGCGAACACGCACTCTTCGATTCGCACGAGCTGACCGCCGCTGCGCATCGGGCCACGGCGCAACAGTATGCGACACAGGGCAATTGGGCTGCGGCCATCCGCCACCGGCTCAGGGCCGTCGCCCGTCAACTCGAGGAAGACGGGGTGCTCAACCCGGTGCCGGGCCGCACAGCGACCGAGCTCGCCAAGGACAGCGGCGTGGTGCTGCCGGGCCTGTTGAGCGAATTGCTCCAGGCCACAACCGCTTTCAATGACGTCAGCTACGGACAGCGGCCCGGGACAGAGCCCGCCTACCGCATGATCGCCGATCTCGACGACCATCTGCGCTCCCGTGGGCCCGCGAGAATCACCGCACCTGCGGCTGCGGCTGAGAGCTGGACGGCCGTACGATGACGCCCGTCGAAACGGCCGTCACGCCAACGGCCAGGCAGCACTGGCGTACCGGCCGCTGGGTGCTGTCCGCCTTGCTGGTCGTCGGAGCCGTCTTCACGGTCAGCACCCTGCTGACTGCGCCCCGGCCCGGCGGCCGGATGGACCCCGCCGCAACGTCTCCCGAAGGTGCGCACGCCCTCGTCACCTTGATGCGCGACCGCGGCGTCGACGTGGTCGTCGCCGACGACATCGCCGCTGTCGAACGAGGGGCACGGCCAGACTCGTTGGTGCTGACGGTGCAGACCAATCACCTCGTCGACGACGACGTGCTGCGGCGGCTGGCCTCGGTGCCCGGCGACCGGCTCGTGGTCGAGCCCTTGTCGCGCACCAGGGAGGTCCTCGCGCCGGAGGTCCGACGGGCCGCGGCGGCCACCGTCGGCGGCTCGCCGGATTGCGATCTGCGCGAAGCCACCAGAGCCGGAGATGTGCAGCTCGGCTCAAGCGACACCTTCGAGCCGTCCGGCGATGTCCCGGTGACGCGATGCTACGAGGGTGCCGTGGTCCGCTACACCGATGAAGGCCGCACCGTGACGGTCGTCGGCGGCGCCGACTTCATGACCAACTCGGGCCTGCCCAAACAGGGCAATGCCGCGCTGGCGATGAACCTCGCCGGGACGCAATCGCGGGTGATCTGGTATGCGCCGCAGCACGCGGAGGGCGAATCGTCTGGCGGCGCATCGCTTTCCGATCTGATACCGGAACGCGTGACGTGGATCGTCTGGCAGCTGTGCCTGGTCGTGCTGTTGCTCGCGCTGTGGAAGGTCCGACGCATCGGTCCGCTCGTCGCCGAACACCTTCCGGTGGTCGTGCGCGCCTCCGAGACGGTCGAGGGCCGCGGCCGGCTCTACCGGTCGCATCGTGCCGGTGACCGCGCCGCCGATGCGCTGCGCACCGCAACCCTGCAACGACTCATTCCCCGGCTCGGCCTCAGCGCCAACGCCGACGCCGACGTCATCGTCCAAACAGTCGCTCAGCGCACCGGCCGAGATCCACAGATGGTCGGACACGCACTTTTCGGCGCGCCGCCGGCCACCGACGCCGACCTGGTAAACCTTGCCCACATGCTCGACGACATCGAAAGGCAGGTCGCACAGTCGTGACTCAGCCAGTAGCCGAAACCTCCGGAGCCGCAACGGCGACATCGGATTCAGCGCGAAACGCGTTGTTGGCGCTTCGCAACGAAATCGCCAAGGTGGTCGTCGGCCAGGACGCCGTCGTCAGCGGCCTGGTGATCGCGCTGCTGTGCCGCGGCCATGTGCTGCTCGAGGGTGTACCCGGCGTCGCCAAGACACTGTTGGTGCGAACGCTCGCCGCCGCACTGCAATTGGACTTCAAGCGCGTCCAGTTCACCCCCGACCTGATGCCAGGCGACATCACCGGCTCACTGGTGTACGACGCGCGCACCGCCGAATTCGAATTCCACGCGGGCCCGGTCTTCACCAACCTGCTGCTGGCCGACGAGATCAACCGGACACCGCCGAAGACCCAGGCGGCGCTGCTCGAAGCGATGGAGGAACGTCAGGTCAGCGTCGAGGGCGATCCACGTCCGCTGCCCGATCCGTTCATCGTCGCCGCCACCCAGAACCCGATCGAGTACGAGGGCACCTACCAGCTGCCGGAAGCACAACTGGACCGATTCCTGCTGAAGCTCAACGTGCCTCTGCCACCGCGCGATCAGGAGATCGCGATCCTGAACCGGCATGCGCGCGGCTTCGACCCGCGGGACCTCTCCTCGGTGCAGCCCGTCGCGGGTGCGGGTGAACTCGCCGCGGGACGCTCGGCGGTACGCGAGGTTTTGGTGGCAGACGAAGTGCTCGGCTACATCGTCGACATCGCCGGTGCCACACGGCATTCACCGTCGCTGCAACTCGGTGTCTCGCCGCGCGGTGCCACTGCACTGCTGGCCACTGCTCGGTCCTGGGCGTGGCTGTCGGGCCGCAACTATGTCACCCCCGACGACGTCAAGGCGATGGCGCGGCCGACCCTGCGCCACCGGATCGCGTTGCGGCCGGAAGCCGAACTCGAGGGCGCCAACCCCGACGCTGTGCTCGACGGCATCCTGGCTGCCGTGCCGGTGCCCCGATAGTGGTTCTCACCGGCCGCACCGGCCTGGTGGCGCTGATCTGCGTGCTGCCGATCGCTCTGTCACCTTGGCCCGCAACGGCTTTCTTCATGCTGCTCGCGGTGCTGGCGATCACGGTGGCGGTGGATGTGTCATTGGCCGCCGGCACCCGTCAGCTGCAGTTCACCAGGTCCGGTGACACCGCCGCACGGCTGGGTCAGCCGGTCGCCGCCACGCTGTCGATAGTGAATGCGGGGCGGCGTCGCCTGCGCGGGCAGGTCCGCGACGCCTGGCCACCGAGTGCAGGCGCGCAGCCCCGCACACATCCAGTGGATTTGACGCCGGGGCAACAGATTCAGGTGGACACCTGGTTGCGGCCGGTGCGTCGCGGCGACCAGCTCTCGGCGTTGGTCACCGCCCGCTCGCTGGGTCCGCTCGGCCTTGCGGGCAGGCAGAGCTCACACCGGGTGCCATGGCAGGTCCGTATCCTGCCGCCGTTCCTGTCGCGTAAGCATCTGCCGTCGCGGCTGGCGAAGCTGCGCGAGCTCGACGGCGCAGTGCCCGTGCTGATCCGCGGCCAGGGCACCGAATTCGACTCTCTGCGGGAATATGTCATCGGCGACGACGTCCGCTCCATCGACTGGCGCGCCACCGCCCGCCGCGCCGACGTGGTGGTGCGCACCTGGCGGCCCGAGCGCGACCGCCGGATCGTGCTGGTGCTGGATACCGGCCGCACATCGGCTGGCCGCGTGGGCGTCGACCCCACCAGAGCCGATCCCGGCGGTTGGCCGCGCCTGGACTGGTCGATGGATGCGGCGCTTCTGTTGGCCGCGTTGGCATCCCGGGCCGGCGACCACGTCGACTTCCTCGCGCACGACCGGGTGAGTCGGGCCGGTGTGTTCAACGCCTCCCGCACCGAGCTGCTCGCTGCACTGGTCAATGCGATGGCACCGCTGGAGCCCGCACTGGTCGAGTCGGATGCCACCGCGATTGTGTCCGCCGTGCAGCGGCGCGTCCGCCGACGTGCGCTGGTGGTGCTGATGACCGATCTGAACGCGTCGGCGCTCGACGAAGGCTTGATGATGGTGCTGCCGCAGTTGTCGGCCAGACATCAGGTGCTCATAGCGGCGGTCGCCGATCCTCGTGTCGATCAACTGGCGGCGGGGCGGGCGGATGCCGCCCAGGTGTATGACGCCGCGGCCGCCGAGCGGGCGCGCAACGACCGGCGAAGCATCGCGTCGCGGTTGCGCCGCCACGGGGTCGATGTCGTCGACGCACCGCCGGAGGAGTTGGCACCCGCGCTGGCCGACCACTATCTGGCGATGAAGGCCACCGGCCGGCTCTAGGTCCGCCTCGAAGGCTCTAGGTCAGCCCGTCGGAACGACGTCCGGCGCGTCGTCGATATCGCCGGTTTCGTTCGCCGCCATAGCCTTTCGGCCGAAGTGAATGATGTAGGCCAGGAACGCGGCCTCGGCGAGCGCACCGATACCTATGCGCACCACGGTCGGCAGCGGCGACGGCGTGACGAGGGCCTCGATGAGGCCGGAGACCAGCAGCACGACGACCAGCCCGACCGCAACGGACACCACCGCCCTGCCCTGCTCGGCGAGCGCCTGGCCGCGCGGCCGGTTGCCGGGTGAGATCGCGGTCCACCCCAGCCGCATGCCAACCGCGCCCGCCAGGAACACGGCGGTCAGCTCCAGCAGGCCGTGCGGGGTGAGAAGGCCGAGCATGATGTCGCCCTTTCCCGCGTCGAACATCAGGCCCCCGATGACCCCGAGGTTGGCGGCGTTCTGAAACAGCACATAGGGGATCGGTATGCCGAGCAGAAGCGCGAAGCCGATGCACTGGGCGGCCACCAACGAATTGTTCGTCCACACCTGCAGCGCGAAGGATCCCGCGGGATTGTCGCTGTAGTAGTCGGCGACTTCGTGGTTGACCAGATGCTCTATCTCACTGGGAGTTCCGATGGCCGCGTGTACCTCGGGATTGCCCGCCACCCACATCCCGATGATCACCGTGACGGCGAAGAACGCGACGGCCGTAGCAACCCACCAGCGCCACGACCGGTAGGCGGCGACCGGGAACGACACCGTCCAGAACCGGACGAATTCGCTCCACATCGGTGCATGCGCACTCGTGACCGCCGAACGGGCCCTGGCCACCAGCGACGACAGCCGGCCCACCAACACCGAATCGCTGGATGACGTCCGCACCATCGACAAGTGCGTCGACACGCGCTGATAAAGCTCGACGAGCTCGTCGACCTCGGCGCCTGTCAGCCGCCTGCGCCGCTTGACCAGCTCGTCGAGCCGGTTCCACGTCTGGCGATGGGCCAGCACGAACGCGTCGACATCCACCTGGCAAATCCTAGTAGCCTGGCGGGAATGGTCGGCCAGGCAGAACAGGTGGTGACCGGCGACGCCGTCGTCCTCGATGTTCAGATCGCCCAGCTGCCTGTGCGGGCGCTGTCCGCGTTGATCGATATCGCGGTGATCTTCGTCGGCTACATGGCAGGCATGATGCTGTGGGCGGTGACGCTGAGCACGTTCGACCCGGCCCTCTCGGGGGCGGTGCTGGTCATCTTCACCGTGCTCACGCTGATCGGCTATCCGGTGATCTTCGAGAGCGCAACCCGCGGCAGGACGCTGGGCAAGATGGCGCTCGGCCTTCGGGTGGTGTCCGACGACGGCGGCCCGGAACGATTCCGGCAGGCACTGTTTCGCGGGCTGGCGTCGTTCATCGAGATCTGGATGTTCTTCGGCGGCCCTGCGGTGATCTGCAGCCTGCTGTCGCCGAAGGGCAAACGCCTCGGCGATGTGTTCGCGGGCACCGTGGTGATCAGTGAACGAGGGCCAAAACTGCCGCCGCCGCCGGTGATGCCTCCGTCGCTGGCGTGGTGGGCCTCGTCTCTGCAGCTGTCCGGCCTCGGCCC
Organism: Mycobacterium sp.; assembly: GCF_032159565.1. Taxonomy (GTDB): domain Bacteria; phylum Actinomycetota; class Actinomycetes; order Mycobacteriales; family Mycobacteriaceae; genus Mycobacterium. The sequence goes on along the minus strand of NZ_JAVHWR010000127.1, from coordinate 71,483 downwards.
CGAGCAGGCCGAGTTGGCTCGTCAATTCCTCGCTCGCGCACCGCAATTGGACCCGCAAATCCGCGACCAGATGGCGTACCGCATCGCCGGTGAGGTGGTCGCGCGTATTTCTCCGCCCCCGCCGCCCGGTGCTCCTCCGCAGTACGTGCTCGCCGCTGTGCTTGCGGAGCGGCACCGGCGGGAACTGGAACGGCTGCGGCCGACACATCCGGAGCCGCCGGCGTGGGCGGCTCCGGCGCAGTGGGTCCCCCCACCCGGCTCACCGGGGCCGCCGCCCGCTTCTCCCGGCGGCGGCTTCGCGCCTCCCAGTTAGCCGTCTCAGCGGTACCGCAACCCCCACAGCATCAACGCGGGTGCGATGACGGCGGTGGCGGTGCGGGCGTGGTTCCACACCGTCCACGCCGAGAGGTACGCATGCCATTCGCGGGCGGCGTCGGCGACGGACAGCCCCGAGGGGTCGACGGTGTCGAGGTGATTGTTGAGCGGCACATTCAAGGCGATCGTGATGATCGCGCCGAGCACCCCGAATATCGCGCCCGCCAACAGCCATCCGCTGCCCGGCTGACGGATCTGGACGACTGCCGCCAGCCCGACGGCGACTGCGAGCAGTGCGGCCCCGAAGTAGGCCAGCAGGAAGGGCGCGTTGGTGTTCGCTTCGACATTGATGCCGCGCATCGCGGTGATCGCACTGACGGGACCGGTGCGATCCAGTCCCCGCATCACGAAGGTGGAGAAGACGTACATCATCCCTGCGGCGGCCGCGCTGGCGATCACAACGACGGACGTGAGAATGACCATTGGGCTCGTGTTCATGACTAAGAGTCAACGGGCCGATGTCGAGACGATCCATCGCTGACTGTCCCGATCGCATACGCATCCGTCTCGAATCGGCTTGACCGGCGGTAACCTCGGGGCGTGGATGCCGTGGCCGGACTGCTCGACGGAGTGCGGGCGCGCGGCGCCTTCGTGTTGCGGATGATGCTGGATCCGCCGTGGTCGATGCGCATTCAAGACGAGGCGCCGCTGACCTTGATCTGCCAGACCCGCGGTCGGGCGGCCATCGTCGGCGACACCAGCGCAACCGTCTGGCTCGACGCAGGCGATGTCGCACTGACCCGCGGCACCGAGCACTACCTGTTCGCCGACGATCCCGAGACACCGCCGACGATCGTCATCCATCCCGGTCAACGCTGCACCACGCGCTCCGGCGACGACCTCCGTTTCGAGATGTCGCTCGGGGTGCGGACATGGGGCAACAGCTCCAGCGGGTCCGATCGGTCGATCGTCTGCGCCTACGAGGGCCATAGTGAGGTCAGCGGCCGACTGCTCGATGCCCTGCCGGCCGTGCTGGTGCTGCGCGCACACGAGTGGGACTCCCCGCTGGTAGAGCTGCTCGCCGCGGAGGCGGGTCGCGATGGTTCAGGCCAGGAGGCCTATCTCGACAGGCTGCTCGACCTACTGCTGATCGCGGTGCTGCGCATCTGGTTCGACCGCGAGGAGAACGCCCCGCCGTGGTGGCACGCGGAACACGACACGATGGTCGGGCCGGCCTTGCGGTTGATCTACAACAACCCTGCGCATCCGTGGACGGTCGCGAATCTTGCTGCAGCGGTTGGTACTTCGCGCGCGGTGTTCGCACGTCGATTCACCGAACTGGTCGGCGAGCCGCCGATTGCGTTTCTCACCGGCTGGCGCCTGGCGCTCGCGGCAGATCTCTTGCGAACCAGCAGCGCGACGATCGCCTCGGTGGCCAGGCAGGTCGGCTACAGCACGCCGTTCGCATTGAGCAGTGCGTTCAAGCGGGCCTACGGTGTCAGCCCGAAAACGCACCGGGCCACCGCCGGGACACCCCCGAACGTTGCATCACGATAGTTTCCGATATATCGTTGACGTATCGGAAGCGCACAGGGCGCTTCCTGACGAAAGTAAGGACTTTCTCCAATGAACGACCCATTCACGCCAATACCCGGCGGGTTCGGCTTCGGCTTCGGTCCGGAGCAGCGCCGCGCCCTCCACGAACAGCGGCGGCACGCCCGTCGCGATTTCCGCGAACACATCCGTGAGCACGGCACCGATCGGCACGGTGCGTTCGGCCCCGGCTTCCAGGCCGGCTTCGGCGGATTCGGGCCTGGCCGCGGCGGCTTCGGCTTCGATCCACGCGCAGGTTTCGGTTTCGGCGGTGGTCCGCGTGGCCGTCGCGGCGGAGGCCGACGAGGCAAGCGCGGCGACGTCCGCGCCGCCATCCTGGTTCTGCTGTCCGACCGCGCCATGCACGGCTACGAGATGATCGGAGAGATCTCCGATCGCAGCGGCGGCCTGTGGCGACCCAGCCCGGGCTCGGTCTACCCGACCCTGCAACTGCTGGTCGACGAGGGCCTCATCGTCGGCACAGAGAGCGACGGCAGCAAGCGTCTTTTCGAGCTGACCGATGAAGGCCGCGCCGCGGCCGAGAAGGTCGAGACGCCGCCGTGGGAAGAGATCGCCGAAGGCTGGAAGGACCAAGCCCCCGGGCAGGTCAACCTGCGCACCGCTACCGGCCAGCTGATGGGCGCCGTGGCCCAGTCGGCGTACGCCGCTACCGAGGAGCAGCAGCAGCGCATCGTCGACATTGTCAACAATGCCCGCCGCGAGGTGTACAACATCCTCGGCGAAACCGACGAAACCGAGTAGCAAAGATCCAGTCGGAATAAGCCCGGCGGCAATGGTGTACGCACTAACTATGCAAACCTTCCCGCTGGGCTCTTTCCATGTCGGCCGCGTCGGATTCGGCGCCATGCAGTTGCCCGGCCCCGGTGTGTTCGGTCCGCCGCGCGACCGGGACCAGGCGATCGCGGTCCTGCGCCGAGCCCTCGAGCTGGGCATCAATCACATCGACACCGCGCAGTTCTACGGGCCCAACGTCGCCAACGAGCTCATCCGCGAAGCGCTGCATCCGTATCCGGCCGACCTGGCGTTGGTCAGCAAGGTCGGCGCCCGGCGCGACGACTCCGCCGCCTGGCTGCCTGCGCAGGAGCCCGACCAGCTTCGCGCAGACATCGAGGAGAACCTGCAGACCCTGGGCACCGACCGGCTCGCCGCGGTCAACCTTCGCGTGCACGGCGAGGCCACGGACCCGAACTCGCCCGCCGAGGTCGACCGCGAGCTGTTCGACCGTCAGCTCGACACGATGATCAAGGCCCGAGACGAAGGGCTCATCGGCGGAATCGGGTTGAGCAGCATCGTCGTCGAGCATCTGCAGATCGCGCTGGATCGCACCGAGATCGTCTGCGTGCAGAACGCCTACAACCTCGTCGATCGGACGTCTGCGCCGGTGCTCGACGCGTGCACCGAGTACGGCATCGCGTTCGTCCCGTTCTTTCCGCTCGGCTCGGCCTTCACGGCGGACAACCCCGTGCTCGGCCATCCCGCCGTCAAGCGGGAGGCCGAGAGGCTCGGCCACACTCCCGCGCAGATTGCGCTGGCGTGGACCCTCTCAATCGCCCCGAACGTACTGCTGATTCCCGGCACGTCGTCGGTTTCGCACCTCAAGGAGAACACCGCGGTGGCCGGCATCGAGCTGGACGACGACACTCGCACTCAACTCGACGCCGCCGCCGCCTGACTGATAGCGATTTCGGCGCGCTAACGTGCGCTGGGCGTCGATTAGCGCGCCGAAATCACTCCACGTCGACCCAGTCCAGCGTGCGCTCGACCGCCTTGCGCCAACCCGCGTAACCGGCGGCGCGCTGGTCGTCGCTCCAGTTCGGGCTCCAGCGCTTGTCCTCCTGCCAGTTGGACCGCAGGTCGTCGGGGTTGTCCCAGAAGCCGACCGCCAGGCCTGCGGCATAGGCGGCGCCCAGCGCCGTGGTCTCGGCGACGACCGGCTTCACCACGTCGACGCCGAGCACATCGGCCTGGATCTGCATACACAGGTCATTGGCGGTGATGCCGCCGTCGACCTTGAGCACCTCCATGTGAACCCCGGAGTCGGCCTCCATCGCGTCGACGACGTCTCGGCTCTGATAGCAGATCGCCTCCAGCGTCGCCCGCGCCACATGGGCGTTGGTGTTGAACCGCGACAGTCCGACGATCGCGCCGCGGGCGTCGCTGCGCCAGTACGGTGCGAACAGTCCCGAGAAGGCGGGTACGAAGTACACGCCGCCGTTGTCGGAGACCTGCCGGGCCAGCGATTCGCTCTGCGCCGCGCCGCTGATGATGCCCAGCTGGTCGCGTAGCCACTGCACGGCCGAGCCGGTGACCGCGATCGAACCCTCAAGCGCGTAAACGGGTTTGGCGTCTCCGAACTGGTAGCAGACCGTCGTCAGCAACCCATTCTCCGAGCGGACGATCTTCTCGCCGGTGTTCAGTAGCAGGAAGTTGCCGGTGCCGTAGGTGTTCTTCGCTTCGCCTGCGTCGAGGCACACCTGCCCGACCATGGCGGCCTGCTGATCGCCGAGGATGCCGGTGATCGGAATCTGGCCGCCGACGGGTCCTTCGTCGCGGGTGATGCCGTAGGACTCCGGGTACGACGACGGTTTGATCTCGGGCAGCATCTGCCGGGGAATGTCGAAGAAGGACAGCAGCTCGTCGTCCCAGTCGAGCGTCTCGAGGTCCATCAGCATGGTCCTGCTGGCGTTGGTGACGTCGGTGACGTGCACGCCGCCACGTGGTCCGCCGGTGAGATTCCAGAGCACCCAGGAGTCGGCTGTGCCGAAGATCGCGTCGCCCTTCTCGGCATCGGCCCGCAGACCGTCGACGTTCTCCAGGATCCACTGCACCTTGCCGCCCGCGAAGTAGGTCGCGGGCGGCAGACCGGCCCTGCGCCTGATCACGTCGCCACGCCCGTCCCGGTCGAGCGCCGATGCGATGCGGTCGGTGCGGGTGTCCTGCCAGACGATCGCGTTGTAGTACGGGCGGCCGGTGTTCTTGTTCCACACCAGCGACGTCTCCCGCTGGTTGGTGATACCCAGCGCCGCAAGGTCGGTGGCCGACAGCTTCGTCTTGTTCAGTACCGACGTCAGCACCGACGCGGTGCGCTCCCATATCTCCACCGGGTTGTGCTCCACCCAGCCCGCCTGCGGCAGGATCTGTTCGTGTTCGAGCTGATGGCGTCCGACTTCGGCGCCGTCGTGGTCGAAGATCATGGCGCGGGTGCTGGTGGTGCCCTGGTCGATCGCCGCGATGAACTCTGCCAACTACCTGCTCCCCTTCTGACGGCTCCAGTCGTCCATCATCATGGACTACATGGCTCGCGAGATCGTCGACATTGATCGCATGCCCCGGGGCGGGCCCAACGCCTCATGCCTCGATCGGCTACTGCAGACCGATCGCCTGGAGTACCTCGATCGCCAGGACGTCGACGAGGAGAAGAAGCGCAGCGTGATCAGGGCTCTCGAGTGGACCGGTGCGGTGTTCGGCAGCACCGAGAAGTTCGCGCGGATCGCGCTCGACGAAGTAGCCGACGTGCCCGACCCCAAGATCCTCGAACTCGGCGCAGGCCACGGTGCCCTGTCGCGCACGCTGCTCGAGTGGCATCCGACCGCCGAGCTGACCGTCACCGACGTGGAGGCCGCATCGGTGCAGGCGATCGTCGACGGTGACCTCGGCGCACACCACCGCGCGACCGTGCGGGAGATGGACGCGACGGCGATCGACGCGTCGGATCGGCACTTCGATCTGGCCGTGTTCGTGCTGTCCTTCCACCACCTCTCACCGACACTGGCGTCGCAGGTGCTGGCCGAAGGCACACGGGCGGCGGCCAAGCTGTTGATCATCGACTTGCCACGGCCCCCGTCTGCGCTGCACATCGTGCGGCTCGCGACCATGCTGCCCTTCGCGCCGTGGCTGCCGTTCGTGCACGACGGCGTGATCAGCTCGCTGCGTACCTACAGCCCGTCGGCTTTGCGTGCGCTCGCCACACACGCCGACCCGTCGATCGACATCGAGCTGCGCAGCGGGCTGATGAGCCCGCAGATCGCGGTCGCCAGCCGCAGGTCTCAGTCCATATAGCCGCGGTGGTGGCCCCAGTCGCCGCCCTGGGAGATCAGCACCATCACGAAGATGGCGTAGAAGATCACGAACAGCAGCAGCAACCCGCCCGCGATCCACAGCGACAGCTGGCCCAGTCGGCGCACGCGATCCGACGCGTACTGCGCGCCGGCGAAGTTCCCCGCCGCCCACAGCGGATAGACGTTGAACGCGTGGGTGAAAGCCGAGAACGACAGTGGCCAGAAGAACAGCACGGCGGCGACGGCCCAGCCGGCGTGGTGCGGCGGCGGGCCGGGCGGTAAAGCCGCAGGCGGGGTCTGCGTCGGGGTGGTCGGTTCGGATTCAGTCATTTTTCGGACTCCCTGTCGATGAACTACGACACATCCGAAGGTACTGCCATCGACGGCGGCCGTCAGATGCTGACCGAGGCTCCCCGCTCGAGTTCGATGATGCGGTCGGCGATGCCGCGCCGCTTCATCTCCTCGACGAAGTCCGACAGCGGCGAGGCGAAGACCCCGTAATCGTCGAAGTGCACCGGGATCATCCTGGGCAGTTTCAGCGCCTCGACCGCGTCAGCGCCCTGCCTGCCGTCCATGGTGACCGTCAGGCCGAACGGCAACCGGCGCCCCGCAGGCAGTCGGGTGCCGCCGAGATGCAGCACGCCGACGTCGATGGCCTCGAACCGCACCGGGATCTCACTGAGCTCGTCGACCAGCAGCGTGTCGCCGGAGACATAGAGCCGGCGCGTCTGCCCGCCGGAGGTGAACTCCAGCATGCTGCCCATCACCGGCGGCAGCATGCGATGTATCGGAGCCGGGGCATGCCTGCCGGGTAGCGCGGTCACGTTCACCACGGTGTCGCCCTTGACGATGTTGTGTTTCTGCCAGGTCTGCAGGCCCAACGCGGAGCCGAATCCGCGGTGACTAAGCCGCTTTGCGGCGTGCGGCGTGGTGAGTACGGGCAGCTCGTGATCCAGTTCGGTCGTCGCCCTGCGGTCCCAATGGTCGCCGTGCATGTGCGACAGCACCACCGCTTCCAGCGGCGGCAACTGATCGATGTCGATCGCAGGTTCCCGCAGGCGCTTGGACACCAGCCCGTAGCCGAGATAGGCGTGTTGACCGCGGTGCAAAAAGTTCGGGTCGGTCAGCAGGGTGACGCCGCCACCGGAGATCAGCGTGGTGGCGTTGCCGACGAAGGTGACGGTGACTTCCATCGCCCAGGGCTACCCGGCGCACCGCGGTTTATGCACGATTTCCTTGCGCGCGCGCCATGGAGCCTGTTCCATCGGCGTTGTGGGCGAAGAGGTGAAGCAGACGGACTTCAGTCGCGCGCACCGCCGCGAATACCGACGCAAGGTCCAGCTGTGCCTCGACGTCTTCGAAACGATGCTGACCCGGTCGAGTTTCGAGTTCGAGCGTCCGTTGACGGGCATGGAGATCGAGTGCAACCTCGTCGACGGCGGCTATCAGCCCGCGATGAGCAACGAGGAAGTGCTCGCGTCCATCGCCGATCCGGCCTACCAGACCGAATTGGGCGCCTACAACATAGAATTCAACGTTCCGCCCCGCCCGTTGCCCGGCCGCGCGGCACTCGAGCTGGAGTCCGATGTCCGGGCCAGCCTCAACGCCGCGGAATCCAAGGCGAACTCGAGCGGCTCCCACATCGTGATGATCGGCATTCTTCCGACGCTGATGCCCGAACACCTTTCGGGCGACTGGATGAGCGAGTCCACCCGCTACCAGGCCCTCAACGACTCCATTTTCGTCGCCAGAGGCGAGGACATCCAGATCGACATCACGGGGCCGGAGCGGCTCAGCCTGCAGGCCGCCTCCATCGCACCCGAATCCGCTTGCACCAGTATGCAATTGCATCTGCAGGTATCGCCGGAAGACTTCGCGAAGAACTGGAACGCGGCGCAGGTGCTGGCAGGCCCGCAGCTCGCGCTGGGCGCCAACTCGCCCTATTTCTTCGGGCACCAACTGTGGGCGGAGACGCGGATCGAACTGTTCGCCCAAGCCACCGACACCCGGCCCGACGAGCTCAAGGCGCAGGGCGTGCGGCCGCGGGTCTGGTTCGGCGAGCGGTGGATCACGTCGATCTTCGACCTGTTCGAGGAAAACGTCCGCTACTTCCCTTCGCTGTTGCCTGAGCTGTCCGACGAGGACCCGGTCGCCGAACTGGCCGAGGGCCGCACACCGAAGCTCGCGGAGCTGCGGCTGCACAACGGCACGATCTACCGGTGGAACAGGCCGGTGTACGACGTCGTCGACGGCCGACCTCACCTTCGGGTGGAGAACCGCGTGCTGCCCGCAGGTCCGACCGTCATCGACATGATGGCCAACTCGGCGTTCTACTACGGGGTATTGCGCAGCCTGTCGGACGACGATCGTCCGCTGTGGACGAAGATGAGTTTCGCTGCGGCACATCAGAATTTCCTCGAAGCGGCGCAGAACGGCATGGACGCCCGGCTTTATTGGCCTGGCTTGGGCGAGGTGACACCCGACGAACTCGTGCTGCGCCAACTGCTGCCGATGGCACGCGAGGGCCTACGCAGCTGGGGTGTCTCCGACGGGGTGTCCGACCGGTATCTCGGCGTCATCGAGGGCCGCGCCAAGACGGGCCGCAACGGCTCGGCCTGGCAGGTGGAGACGGTGCGGGCACTGCAGAAGCGCGGCATGGCCCGGCCGGAGGCGCTGGCCGAGATGCTGCATCTCTACTGCGGGCGGATGCACAGCAACGAACCGGTGCACACCTGGGAGGTCGACGCGTGAGGACGGTGTGGAGGGCGTTGCCCGTCGTCGCGGTGCTGACCGTCGCGCTGATGGCGTGCCAGGCGGTCCGCAATGCTGACGCCGACCCGGTGGAGTTCACGCTCGGCAAGGAGTTCAATCTCGGCGCAGGACAGGAAGCCGTGTCGGGCGGCGACGATCTGCGGGTGCGGTTCAGCGATGTGCTCGAGGACTCCCGCTGTCCGACCGAGGTCGAGTGCTTCTGGACCGGGCAGGCGCGCATCGCCGTGCTGATCGAGCCGGCCGGAAGACCCGCTGCGACAGCGGATTTCAACACCAACCCGGCGCCGGGCCAAATCGCGCAGACCGTTCGTGTCGACGACTACACGGTCGAGTTGAAGGCGCTGGACCCATATCCGCGCACACCCGACGAGCCGATCTCGTTCGAGGACTACCGGGCGACGCTGCTGGTGCAGCGTCAGTGACCGGCGCCGGCCGTCGCCGGTTCCTTCTCGTCGGTAGACGCGTCATCCTCGGTGTCGCCGTCGTCGATCATGGTGCGTTCGTCGAACGGGATGTCGCCGTCGAGCACGTTCCGCAATCGATCGCCGTCCACCGAGCCCGTCCACGTCCCGACCAACACGGTTGCCACGGCATTACCCGAGAAGTTGGTGACGGCGCGGGCCTCGGACATGAACCGGTCGATACCGACGATGATGCCGACACCGTCGAGCAGGTCGGGACGGTGGCTCTGCAGGCCGGCGGCCAGCGTCGCAAGCCCAGCGCCGCTGACCCCCGCAGCACCCTTCGACGCGATGATCATGAATGCCAGCAGACCGAGTTGCTGGGGTATCGACATCGGGGTGCCCATGGCGTCCGCGATGAACAGGGACGCCATCGTCAGGTAGATCGCGGTACCATCCAGGTTGAACGAATAGCCGGTCGGCACAACGATTCCCACCGTCGCCGGCTTGATTCCCGCGTGCTCCATTTTCGCGATGAGCCGTGGCAACGCCGACTCCGACGACGACGTCGCCACGATCAAGAGGTACTCGCGGGCCAGGTAGCGGACCAACTTGAAGATCGACACCCGGCTGACCGTCCACAGCACGGCGCCGAGCACACCGAAGACGAAGATGAGGCAGGTCAGATAGAACGCCAGCATCAGCACCGCGAGCTGGACGACCGCCTCGAATCCGGTGGCACCGACCACTTCGGCGATCGCCCCGAATGCGCCGATGGGCGCCGTCCACAGCACACCGAACAGGATGCGGAAGACGAGTTTCTGCAACAGCTCGATGCCGCGCAGCAGCGGTGCGCCGGCAGGGCCCAGCGTCTGGATTCCGAAGCCGACCAGGATCGCCACGAACAGCGCTTGCAGCACGTTGCCCGCCGTCAGCGACGAGAACAGCGTCGTCGGGATGATGTCGGAGATGAAGTCCATCGGGCCGCCCTCCGACGCCGCCTCGCCTGCCAGCTCGGCGCCCTTGCCAGGGTCGGCGGGGATGTTGAGGCCGGTTCCGGGCGCGATGATGTTCCCGACGACCAAACCGATGCCCAGCGCGACCGTGGACATGGCCAGGAAATACAGCAGCGCCAGACCGCCGACCTTGCCGACGGCGGCCGCCCGGATCTTGCCGATGCCGAGGACGACCGTGCAGAAGATGACCGGGATGATCATCATCTTGATCAGCTTGACGAACAACTCACCCAGGACGCCCAGCGATTTACCGGTGTCCGGTGCCAGCAGACCGACGGTGATTCCTGCGATCACGCCGATGATGACCAGGATGTAGAGCCAATGAGTGCGGTCGCGCTTTTCCTTCTTGGCCGGCTGTTCGCGCTCAGTGTCGACGTGCTCGGACATGGTCGGCCCCTTCGTGTCGTTCCTGTGGGGTAACCAGAAGTGTGCTGTGTCACACCTGTGCGGTCGCGGCCTTCAGGGCTTCGGCGAATGTCGCCAGTTCATCCGGCGTGGTATCGACGTGCGGGGACACCCGTAGGACCGGCGTGGCCATCTCGAAGGGCGCGCGCTGCACTTCGGCGTAGGTGGTGACGATTGCGCGCTCGGCGATCAGCCACGCTCGGACCTGCTGCGGATCCGCGCCGTTCGTGGCCACCAGCGTGGTGATTGCGGTCGGCTCATCGGCCGGCTCGACGACCCGCCAGCCCTTGACGTCCGCCAGGGCGTCGCGGGTCACTCGACCCTGCTGCGCCAGCGCAGTGCGGATGGCCTCCGGGCCCGCCGCCAAGAACTCACCGAGCGCTACCGAAAGGCCAACGCGCGCCGCAAGATTGGTTTCGCCGTGCTCCAATCGCTCCATCACCGTGAACGGCAGGTTCCACTCGGGTGGTGGCAGCCGCGGCCGAAGCCGCTCGACCAGTGCGGAGCGGATCGCAAGCACCCCTACGCCGCGTGGGCCCGCGAGCCACTTGCGCGACGACGAGTAGATCGCGTCGGCGCCCACCGCACAGTGGATGTGCCCGAGGGCCTGTGCGGCGTCGATGACCAACGGCAGTTCGAGCCCGCGGCACACCTCGGCAAGCTCACGGGCAGGCTGGACGATGCCGCGATGGCTGGCGAGCGCGGTCAGATGCACAAGCCCCGGCGGGCTGGCCGCCAGGAACGCCGCGGCCTCGTCGACGGCCAGTCGTCCCGCGCCGTCGACCGGCAGTACCCGCACGTCGAACCCGTTCGCCGCCATCACCGCGAGGTTGGGGCCGTACTCGCCGGGCAGGCAGGCGACGGTGCGCGGCGCCGTCCAGCTGCTCAGAAGCAGGTCGAGCGCGTGATTGGCGCCCGTGGTGTAGACGACATCAGCGGCCGTCATCCCGGTCAGCGCCGCCACCGCCGACCGGCCCGCGTCCAGGGCGGGCGCAGCTGCCGCCGCCGCGACGTAGCCACCCACCTCGGCCTCGTGCCGCGCGTGCTGAGCCGCGGCGTCGATGACCGCAAAACTCTGGCGCGAGCATGCGCCGCTGTCGAGATGCAGCCCGGCGACTTTCGGCCGGGCGGCGCGCCACCGGTCCGCCAGTTCGGTCACTTGGTGGACAGCGACAGCCCGAAGTCCGCCGCCCGGTCGGTCCACCAGTGTGTGCGCTCCAGGCCCGCGGCGGCCAGCTCGTGCGCCACACCTTCTTGGCGGAACTTGCATGACACCTCGGTGAGCATCTCCTCGCCCGCCGCGAAGTCCACGCTCAGATCCAGCGCCGCGACCCGCACCCGTTGCGCCGACCGGGCGCGCAGCCACATCTCGATGCGCTCCTCGTCGGCGTTCCAGCGGGCCACGTGCTCGAACTCGGCGAGATCGAAGTCGGCGTCGAGCTCACGGTTCACCACCGCGAGCACATTGCTATTGAACTGCGCCGTCACGCCCGCGCTGTCGTCGTAGGCGCGGACCAACCGGCCGGTGTCCTTGACCAGGTCGGTGCCCAGCAGCAGCGTGTCACCCGGTTGCAGCGTGGCCGACAGCGCAGACAGGAACTCGGCCCGCGGCCCCTTCGTCAGATTGCCGATCGTGGACCCGAGGAACACAACGAGGCGGCGCCCGACCCGGGGGATTTTGCCCAGGTGTTCCTCGAAATCACCGCAGACTGCGTCGATTTCGATGCCGGGATACTCGTCGAGGATGGCCGCGCTCGCGGCTTGCAGCATCCCGGCATCGAAGTCGAACGGGACGAACCGGCGCAGCGATCCGGTGTCGTGTAGCGCACTGAGCAGCAGCCTGGTCTTCTCCGAGGTGCCGCTGCCGAGCTCCACCAGCGTGTCGGCACCGGATGCGGCGGCGATCTCGGCTGACCGGTCGTGCAGGATCTCGGCCTCCGCCCTGGTCGGGTAGTACTCAGGTAGCCGGGTGATCTGATCGAACAGGTCGCTGCCCACCGAGTCGTAGAACCACTTGGGCGGCAACGATTTGGGTGTCTGCGTCAGACCGCGGTACACGTCGCGGCGCAATGCCCGCGCAGCGGAGTCCGCGGCGAGATGGTTGGACAGCGACAGCGTCATGCCGATCCTTTCAGCGCGGTCAACTCCATGCGAGAGTCACTGACCACCACGAGGTGGCGGTCGGGGATCTCCTGCCAATCCTTGTCGTCGTCGAACGGTTCGCTCGCCAGCACCACACCGTCATGTCGCCGCAGCGCGAACAACGTGTCACCCCACGTGGTGGCCCTCAGTTCAGAACCGTTGCCCGCCAGAATGTTCAGCCGGGCGTTCGGATCGGATGCGGCGACCTCGGTGATCGTGTCGCCGAGCGATTCGAGGCCGCGTTCGAAGATCAACGCGGCCAGCAGTGCGCTGTCGTTGGTCGATTCCGCGGCCGACGATGCCGGTAATACGGCTCGATCCACCAGGCCGTTGTGCGACAGCAGCCAGCGGCCGTCGCTGAACGGCGCCGACGCCGACGCCTCGATCGGCATGCCGACGCTCGCCGATCTCACCGCCGCGACCACGCAGCCGCTGCGCAGCACCGGCGCCACCGACGCGAACGACGCGTCGCCCCACAACGGGGCGGCGCTGCGCCAGCGCCGGGCCACACCGTGCTCGTCGAAAAACCCGACGCCCCAGCCGTCGGCGTTCATCAGGCCGTGTTTCTGCCGACGCGGCGAATACGACTGCACCAGTAGCCCGTACGGAGGGTCGAGAGTCAGCGATGCCACCGAACGCGGCTCGCCCAGCCAGCCAAGGTGGCGGCACATCAGACGTCCCAGGCCAATCGGACACCGCTGAAGATCTGCCTGCGAACCGGGTGGTCCCAGTTGCGAAAGCTCGGCCGCAGGATGTCGGCGGCGACGGCCCACGACCCGCCGCGCAGCACCTTGTAGTCGCCGTCGAAGAACGGCTGGCTGTATTGCTCGTAGAGCATCGGTGTGAATCCGGGCCATGGCCTCAACGGCGACGACGTCCACTCCCAGACATCGCCGAGCATCTGCTCGACGCCGTAGGCCGACGCCCCTGCCGGATATGCGCCGACCGGAGCGGGGCGTAACGAGTCGCCGCCCAGATTGGCCAGCGCATCGGTGGGTTCGGATGCGCCCCAAGGGAAGCGGCGCCGAGTGTCGGCTTCCGGATCCCATGCGCACGCCTTCTCCCATTCCATCTCGGTGGGAAGGCGCGCGCCCGCCCAGGCCGCATAGGCCTCCGCCTCGAAGCACGTGACGTGCGCTACGGGCTCGTCGGCGGGAATGTCCTCGACGTGGCCGAACCGGGTGCGGGTGCCGGCAAGATCGCCAGCGTTCCAGAACTGCGGCGCCGTCAATCCCGCCTGCTCGCGATGCGACCAACCGCGCCGCGACCACCACCGCGGCTCCCGGTAACCGCCGTCGTCGACGAACTGTCGCCATTCACCGTTGGTCACCGGCACCCGGCCGATGCGGAAGCCGGGCACATCGACGACGTGGGCGGAGCGCTCGTTGTCGAGTGACTGCGGTTCGGTCACGGCGTCGACGCCGAGGACGAACGGGCCGCCGGGCACCGGCACCGACGTGCCTGCCACACCGGGCCTGCCTGGCGGAAGCGGAGCCCCACGGCCCAGCAGCGGGGGCCCCGATCGCAGATTGAGGGCCTGCAGCATCGTCTCGTCGTGCTGGTTCTCGTGGCTGACCACCAGCCCGAAACTGAACGCCGCCTCGCCGTCGTCGTCGGTCAGCGCATCGAGGCTGTCGAGCGCCTTGTTTCGCACCGTCGCGCAGTAGGCCCGCGCATCGGTTGGCGGAAGGAGCGGCAGGTCGACGCGGCCTGCCCGCGGGTTGGCGAAGGCGTCGTAGAGCCGCTCGACATCCGGCGCCAGCATGCCCGGCTGACGCGGGTCGTTAGCGCGTAACAGCCAGAGCTCCTCCTGCCAGCCGATATGCGCCAGGTCCCACAGCAGCGGGCTCATCAGCGGGTCGTACTGCCGGTGGAGTTCGGCGTCGTCGAATTCGACCAGCCGAAGCGTCCGGTCACGCGCCGTTGTCAGCCGGCGCGCCAGAGTCTCGCGTGAGCTCACAGCTCCCCTTGTGCCAGTTCGGTGACCGCGGTCGCGATCCCCTTGCGCACCACCCGGTCGGAGAAGTCGTCGGCCGGACTGCGTCCCTGCTCCACCGAACGCACCAGCCGCTGCATGGATTCCTCGACTTCGGCAGGGGCCCGTTCGGCCGCCGCCTGCACGCAGCGGGTCGCGGCCTCGTGCAGCCGCCGATCGCCCAACCCGATCTGTGCGGCACGGTCCCATGCCGTCGCTACGGGTTCGGTGGCTTCGGCGGCGATGTCTGCCGCGACGGGATCGTCGAGCAGCGTGGTGAGGGTGAAGACCAGAGCGGGCCACTGCGCGTCGGGCACGCTGTCGAGGTAGCGGATCTCCAGGAACCGCCGCGGCCGCACCGGCGGGAACAGCGTCGTCAGGTGGTAGTCCAGGTCGGCGACGGTGGGACGGCGGTCGCCGAGCAGCACGCGGCCGTCGGCCCAGTCTGCGAACGGCACCCAGTCGGTCACCGGCACCGCGTCCATCTCCGGCGTGGGGTGGACCAGCATGACGGGGGCCTTCATCGCGTAGCGCGCCCAGTCGCTTGCCGGGTGCTCGCCGTCGGTACCGAGGATCGGGCCGCACCGAGCCGAGTCCAGCTGACTCCACACCCACTGCCGCGAACTGCGCCAGCCGGTGAACTTGCCGCCGAGCAGCGGCGAGTTGGCCGCGATCGCGACCATCACCGGGCCCAGCGCGTGCGCCAGCCGGACCCGTGCCGCCCATTCGGCCTGTGGCCCTGCCTCGAGATTGACCTGCACCGACGCCGTCGACGTCATCATCGCCGCCCCGGCTGCGCCGGTCTGGCTGGCCACGAAGAACTCCTCCATGGCGAGGTAGCGGTCGCCGGGGTTGACGCGTTTGGCCGGCCGCAGCGGATCGGCGCCGAGCAGCACCAGACCCAGACCGGCCTCGGCGAACGCCGACTGCAGTACTGCCCGGTCAGCGGCCATGGCGGTGATCGCGGACAGCACGCCGTCGAACGGCGGCCCGGACAGTTCCACCGCCCCGCCGGGCTCGACGGTGATCGGGCTTCCGCCGGGCATGGCTCCGATGCCCGCGATGACCCCGGTTATCTCGTCCCATGCCGGGCGACGCGACGGATCAGCGAGATCGAAGCAATGCGCCTCGATTTCCAGCCCGACCCGGCCGACGGGGCCGTCGGTGAGACACGACTCGCCGATCATCAGCGCAGCACTATTGGCGCTGGTCAACTCGGTCCCGGCGGTGTCGGTTGGGTGTCCTTCGTCCAGGTCGGTCGGCATGGTGTTGGTCATACCTGCCATCCCTCTCGGGTCTGCAGCGGTCGCGGCCTTCTCTCCATCTTGCAGAGCGGACTGACAAAAATCTTTGTGCAGCGCGATTCTTGGCCTGACAGATCGATGACGTCTACCCGGACAGGCCGGGTGCTACTGCCCCAGTGTGTTCTGCATCGCGCCTGCCAGCACGTTCACCGCGGGCCCGCCGTTGCCTGGCTGGCAGACTTTCGCCTGCAGCAGAACATTCTCCCGCAAGCGAGTCGTATTGAAGCACCGCCGGTCTGTTCCCGCCTCCTGCTTGACCCAGTCCGCGTCGGTGGCCGACGCAGGCCCACCGGTGAATGTCCACACCTCGGTGGTCATGTTGTCCAGGTGCATGGCCGTGGTCAGGCCCGAGCACCCGACGGTCCGGTCCACCACCCGGTGGAAGGCCCGGGCGGCGGCGTCGTTGGTGGCGAACACACCGACGGCCTGCTTGACGAAGTGCGTCATGTCGGTCGCCGACTCCTGCGCAGAGGCGCCGTTGAACGACGCAAGGTCGGGATCGAGATAGACCTCGGGCAGACCGATGTCGGCCCAGTTGTTGCACGCCGGGTCGTCGACGTAGAACGACTGGAACGGGTCGGTGAAGGTGGACTCGAACCGCAAAGTGGCGCCGACGATGTTGCCGACCGACCCCTTGCCCAGAACGGCGTAGTTCACCACTCCCGGATCGGAAGGGCGCGCTTCCGCCGGAGCGGCGACCGCCAGCCCGATGACCAGACCGACGCCGGCCAGGGCGACCAGCGTTCTCCGCCGGCCGCTGCGCGGCCGCCGGGGCGTCATACGGCTAGACCTTCGCCGACAGCTTGACGTCGATGTTGCCGCGGGTCGCCTTCGAATACGGGCACACGCCGTGCGCCTTCTCCATCAATTCCTCGGCGGCGCTCTGCTCGAGGCCGGGCAGATACCCGATCAGGTGCGCGTTGATGCCGAAGCCGCCTTCCGAATCCTTGCCGAAGCCGACCTGCGCCGTGATGCCTGTGGCGTCGTCGAGGTCGATCTTCTCGTTGCGGGCGACCAGCCTCAGCGCGCCGAGGAAACACGCGGCGTAGCCGGCAGAGAACAGCTCTTCTGGGTTGGTCCCCTCGCCGTTGCCGCCCATCTCCTTCGGCGGGCGGGTGTCCAGGTCGATCCTGCCGGTCGACGCCTTCACGTGGCCGTCGCGGCCACCTCCGGTTGCGGTTGACTCTGCGGTGAAAACGACTTCGATGCTCATGGGGTCGATCATGCCAGCCCGCGAGGTGACGGCAAGACGCCCCGGTCACTCGTTGCCGCGCACGCCTTCCTCGACCTTCTTACCGAGGTCGGGGTCGACGTTGCGCCAATACTCGAAGACCCGGGAAAGCACAGGCTCGCGCACTCCATCGGATACGTGACCGACGATGTTGTGCGCCAAGCGGTCTCGCTGCTCGTCGTCGAGCACCTCACGGACCATCGTGCCCGCCTGGCCCCAGTCGTCGTCGTCCTGGCGCAGTGCGTAGGCGGTGCGGACCATGTCACCGTCGGCCGCCCAGTGCACCTCGGCCGCGCGTCTCGCGTCCACTTCGGGTCCACCCATCGAGTTCGGTGTGTAGACCGGATCGCTCACTTTGCGGATCCGCATCGCCCCATCCTTGGAGTAGGCGTTCACCTCGACGTGAGGCTCGTTGACAGGGATCTGCTTGTAGTTCACCCCGAGCCGGGCGCGGTGCGCATCCGAGTAGGAGAAGCCGCGGGCCAGCAGCATCTTGTCGGGGCTCAGCCCGGTACCCGGCACGATGTTGTTCGGCTCGAACGCGGCCTGTTCGATCTCGGCGTGGTAGTCGGTGACGTTGCGGTTCAACGTCATCTTGCCGACCTCGTGCAGCGGGTAGTCGCCGTGCGGCCACACCTTGGTCAGGTCGAACGGGTTGTACCGGTAGGTCTTGGCGTCCTCGAACGGCATGATCTGCACGTGCAGCGTCCAGCTCGGAAAGTTGCCGTCCTGGATCGAGCTGTACAGGTCGCGCTGGTGGTAGTCGCCGTCCTCGCCGGCCAGTCGATCGGCGTCCTCCTGGGTCAGGAAGTCGACGCCCTGGTCGGTCTTGAAATGGTATTTGACCCAGAACAATTCGCCGTCGGCGTTGAGCCAGCTATAGGTGTGGCTGGAGTAACCGTTCATGTTGCGCCAGGTTTTCGGGATGCCCCGATCGCCCATCAGCCAGGTGACCTGGTGCGCCGACTCCGGCGACAGCGTCCAGAAGTCCCACTGCATGTGGTGGTCGCGCAGGTTCGTCGCCTGCATACGCTTCTGGCTGCGGATGAAGTTCTGGAATTTCATCGGGTCACGCACAAAGAACACCGGGGTGTTGTTGCCCACCATGTCGAAGTTGCCCTCGCTGGTGTAGAACTTCAGCGCGAAGCCGCGGGGGTCGCGCCAGGTGTCTGGGCTGCCGCGCTCGCCTGCGACGGTCGAGAACCTGGCCACCATCTCGGTCTTGGCGCCGGGCTGCAGGAACGCCGCGCGGGTGTACTTGCTGACATCCTGGGTCACCTCGAACTGGCCGAACGCTCCGCCGCCCTTGGCGTGCGGCTGTCGCTCCGGGATGCGCTCCCGGTTGAAGTCGGCCATCTGCTCGATGAGGTAGTGATCCTGCAGCAGAATCGGGCCATCGGGCCCGACGGTCAGTGAGTGTTCGACGCTGGGTGCCGGTGCTCCGGAATCGGTCGTTGTGAACTTGTCGGCCATCGACTCATCTCCTCAATTTCGGCGATCTTTCGACAAGTACCCCAAAAAACGCATCGACAAAAGGGCCGAGTGTGCAGTTGCTTGCGCGTTGCGCGGTGGGGTCGCGCGCGAAGAACTGCACACTCGGCGGTTGACGATTAGGGACGGGCAGGTGCCGTGGTCGACGGAGTCTGCGGTTGTTGCGGCGACTCCGGCCGCTCGAAGCCGGGACCGCCTGGCCCGAAGCCCGGGCCTTGCCGTTCAAACCCGCCGCCCGGGCCGCCATGGTGGATGCTCGCGAAGTCGCGGTCTCCTCCGCCGTGGTGGTGGCCACCCTTATGACCACCCGCGTGTGCACCGAGGATGAAGCCGCTGAAGAAGATGACCGCGACGATGAAAACGACGCCGGCGACGATGCCGACCCAGACGGCTACCGCGCTGAGCCTCGAGCGGCGCGGCTCGCGCTCGACGTAGGTCGATGGCGACGCCGGCGTAGCTGTTGTCACGGGCGCCGTTTCGGGTTCAGGAGTGGACGTTGTTTCGCTCATGCCTTCGAGCATGCAAACGATTGTGATGCGCATGTCTTGATTTACATATGAATCAGCTGTGAATGAGGCGTCGCGTCAGGTGGTGGAGAGTTAGCCGAGCGGGAGTGGCTCTCCCGGCTTGAGCGGATTCACCGCGAACTGAATGACGCGGTAGGGCGCCTGCGCACGCGGCAGGGTGTTCCACTGACTGATGAATACCCGCAGCTCGTCGAGCGTGGAACCCGGCGAGATGTAGCCGCCGTACGGCTGCGCCAATCGGTTGACCTCGGGTGGGGGCAGATCTTCGGCAGGATCGGGCCACTCGCCGGCGAATACGACGGTGGTGACCGGCGCGGTGCCCAGCGCGGTGGGGTTCTCGGCGACCCGCACCTCCATGTTGCCGTTACCGGCGTTGAAGTAGGACAGCACCGTCTTGCCGTCGATCTGCCGAATGCTCATCTCGCCGACCCTGTCCGGCCACAGTGGTGTGGGCCGCCTGCCCCAGCCGCCGTCCGAGGACCAACCCTGCCAGCTGGACCGGTCGGTGAACGTCTCCCGCTTCGCGCGGTACAGAACCACTGGCCCAGTGCGGTCGAAGTTGTTGGCCACGATGTACACCCAGCCGGTAGGCGAGTCGGCCGTCGGGATGGGGTCGTAGTAGCCGCTGATCTGGCTCTGCCTGCCGCCCTCGAAACCTGCGTCGCGTTGCGAGCCGGGTAGCGTCGGCCAATTCCCTTGCGCCGGATCCGCTTTGACCATCCGGGATGACTTGGGCCGCAGATCTTCGGCAGTGGTCACCATCATGTAGTTGTCGCGGTTGATCTGCACGACGCCCGCGGGCAACTGCGACTCCCCCGGCTTCGCGCGGTCTGCGAGCAGCGGCTTGTCGGTGCCGGTGACGCCGTCGTATCGCACGCCGGTGGGGTCGTCGATCGAGTCGGTCTCGACGTGCAGCGCGACCGGCGAATACCAGCCGCCGAAGCCGACGCCCTGTCCTGCGAAGCTGTCACCGCACACCTGCAAGATGCCGCTGGGGAACTCCATGAACTCGCACAGGTCGGTGGCGCCGATGCCGTAATCGCCTGTCGGCGTTCCGGTTCCGGCCGTCGGCCCGATGCGCAGCACCTGACCCGGGGCCAGCGACGGCAGGATCGGCTCCGGAATCGGCGACGGCGGATCTGCATGTGCTGCGGGCGCCGCAAGCGCCGAAATCGACGTTATGGCGAGAATTACTCGAACATTTCCGCCCAAACGTGAGTTTCGGCGAGAGCGGCTCACAACTCGGCGGCCAGCAGCTCGGCTATCTGAATGGTGTTCAGCGCGGCGCCTTTTCGCAAATTGTCGCCAGACACGAACAACGCAAGGCCTCGACCGTCCGGCACACCGGGATCCCGGCGGATCCGGCCGACGAGCGACTCGTCGACACCGGCGGCGGCAAGCGGCGTCGGCACGTCCACCACCTTGACGCCGGCGGCTCCGGCGAGCAGTTCGGTGGCACGCTTCGGCGACAGCGGCTCGGCGAACTCGGCGTTGATTGACAGGGAGTGACCGGTGTAGACGGGCACCCGCACACAGGTGCCGCTCACCAGAAGATCGGGAATGCCGAGGATCTTGCGGCTCTCGTTGCGCAGCTTCTGGTCCTCGTCGGTCTCACCGGAGTCGTCGTCGACCAGCGAACCCGCCAGCGGGACAACGTTGAACGCGATCGGCGCGACGTACTTGTTCGACGGCGGGAACTCCAGCGCACCACCGTCGTGCACGAGCTTCTCACTGTCGTCGACGACGGCACGAGCCTGCTCGAAAAGCTCCTGGACGCCTGCCAGGCCGCTGCCCGAGACCGCCTGATACGTCGACGCGATGAAGCGCACCAGGCCTGCCTCGTCGTGCAGCACCTTCAGCACCGGCATCGCGGCCATGGTGGTGCAGTTCGGGTTGGCGATGATGCCCTTCTTGAGTGATCGAGCCCGGTTGGCGACGTCCCTCTCGAAGTTGACCTCGCTGACCACCAGCGGCACGTCCGGGTCCTTACGGAAGGCCGACGAGTTGTCGATGACGACGGCGCCCGCGGCGGCGAACCGCGGTGCCTGCACCCGCGACATCGTCGCGCCCGCCGAGAACAGGGCGATGTCCAGACCGGCCGGGTCGGCCGTCCCGGCGTCCTCCACCTCGATCTGCTGGCCGCGGTACTCCAGCTTCTTGCCCTGCGAACGCGCGGATGCGAAGAAACGCACCGAGGCTGCGGGAAAATCACGCTCGTCGAGTAGCGCGCGCATCACCTGGCCGACCTGTCCGGTCGCGCCGACTACACCGATGTTGACCAATTGCCTATCCCGTCACTTCGCTCGCCCCGGCCTAACGTCCGGTTCCCGCGTACACCACTGCCTCTTCCTCGCCACCGAGGCCGAACGCGTCGTGCAGCGCGGCCACGGCCTTGTCCAGCTCGGTGTCCCTGACGAGCACCGAGATCCTGATCTCCGAGGTGGAGATCAGGTCGATGTTCACCCCGACCTGGGCCAGCGCCTCGCAGAAGGTCGCCGTGACGCCCGGATGGGTGCGCATGCCCGCGCCGATCAGCGACACCTTGCCGATGTGGTCGTCGTACAGCACCTTGGTGAAGCCGATCTCGCGCTGCAGCGCCGTGAGTTTCTCCACCGCACCGGGCCCGCTGTCGCGCGAGCACGTGAACGTGATGTCGGTTTTGCCGTCCTCCACCTTGGAGATGTTCTGCAGGACCATGTCGATGTTCACATCGGCGTCGGCGACGGCGCGAAAGACCTTGGCGGCGTAGCCCGGAACGTCGGGCAGGCCGACGACGGTGACCTTCGCCTCGCTGCGGTCGTGCGCGACTCCGGTGAGAATGGCGTCTTCCACGGGGATGTCCTCCATCGATCCTTTGACCAGCGTGCCGGGCTTGTCGGTGTATGACGACCGGACGTGAATCGGAACGTCATACCGGCGGGCGTATTCCACGCAGCGCAGCATCAGCACCTTGGCCCCGGCCGCGGCCATCTCGAGCATCTCTTCGAAGGACACGGTGTCGAGGTGCCGCGCATTCGGCACGATCCGCGGGTCGGCGCTGAAGATGCCATCCACGTCGGTGTAGATCTCGCACACGTCGGCCTTCAGCGCGGCAGCCAGTGCGACGGCGGTGGTATCCGAACCGCCCCGACCGAGCGTGGTGACGTCCTTGCTGTCCTGGCTGACGCCCTGAAAGCCCGCGACGAGCACGATCAACCCCTCGTCGAGCGCGGAGCGCAGCCGGCCGGGGGTGACGTCGATGATCTTGGCATTGCCGTGGGTGCCGGTGGTGATCACACCCGCCTGCGACCCGGTGAAGGATCGGGCCTGGGCGCCGAGCGAGTCGATGGCCATCGCGACCAGCGCGTTGGAGATTCGCTCACCCGCGGTGAGCAGCATGTCCATCTCCCGCGCGGGCGGGGCCGGGCAGACCTGTCTGGCCAGGTCGAGCAGGTCATCGGTGGTGTCACCCATGGCCGAGACCACGACGACGACGTCGTTGCCCTGCTTCTTGGTTTCCACGATGCGCTCAGCGACGCGGCGGATCCGTTCGGCGTCAGAAACCGACGATCCGCCGTACTTCTGCACGACGAGCGCCACTGTCGGACCTTTCGGGTGTTGTGGAAGATCCCACCAAGGATAAGGGGTCTGCGCACCTCATTTACCTCGCCGGTAGCGTCACGGCTGTGGGCCGCAAGCCAGCCAAGAAAGTCGCCGAGACCCGGGTGCCGATCCACCCGGACATCGCCGCGCGGTGGAGTCCACGCATGTTCGACCCCGACGCCGTGCTGGACGACGAGCAGCTGGTCGCCGTTCTCGAGGCGGCGCGGTGGGCGGCGACGTGGGGACACCGGCAGCCCGTCCGCTTCATGGTCGGGTTACGTGGCGACGGGACCTTCGCCGACATCACCGAGCTGCTCAAGCGCGGCAACCGGTACGCGCACGCCGCGGGCGCACTCGTCGTGGTGTGCATCGATGAGGGTGAGGACGAACGCACCGCCCGCTACGCGGCGGTCGACGCGGGCGCGGCGATCGCACAGCTGACCATCGAGGCGGTGTCGCGCGGTTTGGTCGCGCACCCGATGGCCGGGTTCGACGCCGACGGCGCCTGTCAGGTATTCGGCATCCCGGCGGGCGCGCGTCCGGTTGCGGTGGTCGCCATCGGTTCGCTCGGCGACTACGGCAATGCGCCGCCGGAGATCGTCGAGCGCGACGCGAAGGGCCGCAGCCGGCTGCCGTTGAACGAGGTCGTGTTCGCGGGACACTGGGGCCGGCCGCTGTCGTTGTGACTACGGCCCCGGGTCACCCGCAGGCGTCGGACAACTTCTTGATGGTGTCGGCGATCTGGCTGTTCAGCAGATCCATCTGGAACACCGCGGGGGGCGCGGGCGCACCTGGCGCACGTGATTGGGCTTCGCTGCGGAGCCCGGAAAATTTCCCGACGAACTCGTTGGAGAGACTGGCGAGCTGGGTGGCGTCTCGTGCCAGGTCGGGTTCGTGCACGTTCTGGGCACGTTCGGCCAGGCCGTCGGCCCAGGCCTGGTAGGCGCCTTCCTCTGCCACGTTCGGGACGCCCTCGGAGTCACCCGTCTTGGCCGCGATCTGCTCGGCCTGCGACTTGTTGAAGGCGAGCAGGTCGTTGACCGGCTTGCACTCCTCTGACGACGGACCGAACACGCCGAAGTACGAGAGCGCCAGGGCAATCACGGCGACGACCACCGCGATGATCGTGAACGTCCACCGCCGAGGGAGCTTCATCGCAGGCAACTCTAACGGGAGCCCGACTATTAACACTCACGCAACAGCGTGAACCCGTCCACGTAACAGAAACATCGGTTACTGCCAGTGATCGGCCGTCCGAAGGCCGCAATCACTCAGGAGATGTATATGGACGTGGATACAGGAACCACCGCATTCATGCTGTGTTGCATCATCGGCCTCACGCTGATGATTCCCGGACTCGCGCTGTTCTACGGCGGCATGGTGTCCGTCAAGAGCTCGACCAACATGATGATGATGACGTTCGGCGCCGTCGCGATCGTCGGCGTGCTGTGGGTGCTGTTCGGTTTCTCGATGACCTTCGGCACTTCCTACGGCGGTTTCGTCGGGAGCTTCACCGAGTTCCTGGGCATGAAGGACCTCTTGAAACCGGACACCACGATCAGCGGGCTGCCGATAACTTTGTTCGCCTTGTTCCAGGCCCTGTTCGCGGCGATCACCGTGGCCCTCATCTCGGGTGCGGTGGCCGATCGGATGAAGTTCGGCGCGTGGATGATCTTCGCTGCGGTATGGGCGATCCTTGTCTACTTCCCGGTCGCGCACTGGGTCTTCGCGTTCGACGGTGTGGTCACCGAGAACGCCGTCGGCGGTTGGATCGCCAATAGCCTGAAAGCCATCGACTTCGCCGGTGGCACCGCGGTGCACATCAACGCCGGTGCGGCCGCGCTGGCCGTCGCGATCGTGCTGGGCAAGTCCGCCGGATGGGGCAAGCTGCGCAAGCCCCACAACGTGCCGCTGACGCTGCTCGGTGCGGGCCTGCTGTGGGCCGGCTGGTACGCCTTCAACGGCGGTTCGGCGCTGGCCGCCGGGAACTCCGCCGCGATCGTCATGGTCACCACGTTCGTCGCCACCTGTGCGGCGACGCTGGCCTGGATCGCGGTCGAGAAGGTCAAGGACGGCCACGTCACCGGCGTCGGTGCGGCGTCCGGCGCGATCACCGGGCTGGTCGCGATCACACCGGCCTGCGGTGCGGTCACGCCCGTCGGAGCGATCATCCTCGGTGCGATCGCAGGCGTCGTCTGCATCTACGCGGTCGGCCTAAAGGAGCGCTTCGGGTATGACGACTCGCTCGACGTGGTCGGCGTCCACCTGGTGGGCGGCGTCGTCGGCACGCTGCTGATCGGTGTGCTGGCCAGCGAGAGCATGCCCAACGCCACCAACGGCCTGTTCTATGGCGGCGGTTTCGACCAGTTGTGGCGGCAGGCGGTCGCTGCAGGTGCGGTGATGGTCTACTCGTTCGTCGTCGCCTACATCATCGCCTTCGCGATCAAGAAGACGATGGGCATCCGCATCTCGCCCGACGAAGAAGAAACGGGTATCGACGCGGCGTTCCACCGCGAAGCGTCGTACGAACTGCAACCGGCGTGACGAGCGCTCGCGTTTGGGGGCACCTCCCGCCCGAAGGGCAGGGGGAGAACCGAGTGCACTGACCCAAGCCCCGGCCGGCGCGGACCCACTCTTCCGCGCCGGCCGGTTGGTCGGCGCCGTGTTTCATACCGCGATACACTGACCACTCACAAGAGACAAGGCTCCCCACATGTCCACCGACCTCGCCGCACTGGCTCACGAGTCAGCAACGAAGTTCATCCTCGCGCTGTTCGTGGACCTGCGGGGAAAGCCGTGCGCGAAACTCGTCCCCGTCGAGGCCGTCGACCTGCTCGCCACCGAGGGTGTCGGCTTCGCCGGCTATGCCGTCGGCGCGATGGGCCAGCAGCCCAAAGACCCTGACCTGATGGCCATTCCGGATCCGGCGTCGTTCACGTCGATCCCGTTCATCAAGGACGGCCTTGCCATCGTCCACTGCGACCCGCACGTCAACGGTGAGCCGTGGCCCTACGCACCGCGGGTCATTCTCAAGTCACTGATTCAGCGCGCCGCCGACGCAGGCTTCGAGCCGTGGGTGGGCGCCGAAGTCGAGTATTTCCTCCTGCACCGCAACGCCGATGGCAGCCTTTCGGTCGCCGACGCCGCCGATACCGCCGCCCAGCCTTGCTACGACGCCAGGGGCGTCACCCGGATGTACGACCACCTGACGGCGATCTCCGCGGCCATGAACCAGCTGGGCTGGTCCAACTACGCCAACGACCACGAGGACGGCAACGGCCAGTTCGAGCAGAACTTCGAATTCTCCGATGCCCTGACGACCGCCGATCGTGTTGTGACACTGCGCTATCTGCTGTCGATGATCGCCGCCGAGCGCGGCATGGTCGCGACCTTCATGCCGAAGCCGTTCGCCGAGAAGACCGGCAGCGGACTGCATCTGCATATGTCGCTCACCAGCGGCAGCACGCCGGTCTTCCCCGCCGAGGTCGACGAGCGCGGCCTCGGGCTCTCGGACACCGCGTACAACTTCGTCGGCGGCATCCTGGAGCATGCCTGCGCACTGCAGGCGGTGGTGGCACCAACGGTCAACTCCTACAAACGAACCGGAGCGACGAGCACGTCCTCGGGCGCATCGTGGGCGCCGAGGATGCCGACGTACGGCGGCAATGACCGCACCCATTACATCAGGGTGCCTGACAATGCACGCGTCGAACTGCGCGGCGGCGACGGTTCGGCGAACCCGTACCTCGCCATCGCTGCGGCACTGGGCGCGGGCATCGACGGGATCAAGCGCAGCGCAGATCCCGGCCCCGTCGGCGGGGGCACGTCGGGTCGGCCGCTGCCGCCGACGCTGCTGCATGCGGTCGACGAGTTCGAGGCCGATCCGGTGATCACCGGCGTCCTCGACGCGGCGGGCGACGGCGTCGCCTCCTACTTCGCGAACGTCAAACGCGACGAGTTCTTCGCCTACCACAGCGCCGTCGCGCCCTGGGAGATCGACAACTACCTGACCGCCTTCTGAACGACGAGACATCAAAGGAGTCAACCCATGTGCGGGATCGTCGGGTTGCATCTGCGGAGCCCGCAGCTGTACCCCAGACTCGGGGAACTGCTCACCGGGATGCTGGGTGAGATGGGCAACCGCGGCAGCGACTCGGCCGGCGTCGCCGTCTACGGCGATCCGGTCTGGTCACCTCCCGGCCGCGGTTGCGTGTCGGTGGTCGACGTCTTCGAGGACGCGGACATCGCCGCCGCCGCTGTCAGCGGCCACCTCGGCCGGGACGTCGACATCGCCGCGGTCGACAGCACGTATCTCTTGTCGGCCGACGCGACATCCGCGGTGCTGCTCGACGCCGTCAAGGCGGCGTATCCACAGGCGCTCATCAGCGGGTTCGGCGCGGACATGGCCGTTCTCAAGGGCGTCGGGCCCCCGCGCACGCTGACCGATGCGTGGGGGCTGGCCAAGGCACAGGGCTGGCAGGGTGTCGGACACACCCGGATGGCGACCGAATCGGCGGTCACGCCCGCGGGCTGCCACCCCTACACGGTCGGGCCCGAGCAGTGCATGGTCCACAACGGCTCGTTCGCGAACCATGCCACCATCCGCAGGCAGTTACGTTCCGCGGGAATCGAATTCGACAGTGAGAACGATACCGAGGTCGGCGCGAGATTCATCGCCAAGCAGTTGGCCGACGGCCGTGACGTCGAGTCGGCGCTCAAGGAACTGTGCGCGACGTTCGACGGCTTCTACACGCTGCTGGTGTCCAACCGGGACTCGTTCGCGGTGGTCCGCGATGCGATCGCCTGCAAGCCCGCGGTCATCGCCGAGACCGATGACTGGGTCGCCGTCGGCAGCGAATTCCGCGCGCTCGCCGGACTTCCCGGTGTGGAGAGCGCCACCATCTGGGAGCCGGAGCCTGAGGTGATCTACGCATGGAACAGGTAACAGCCACGGTGTCATCACGGTTGTTCGATCTGCGCAAGACTAAATTGCGGGAGGTCAACGCGGCGTTGCACGCCACCGACCTGTCCGGTGAATTCGCCATCACCCATCCCGACGGCGCCCACAACGTCGCCGTCGGTGTGAACGCACCGGTGAAGGTCAGCGTGGAGGGCCACGTCGGGTACTACGCCGCGGGGATGAACCAGCAGGCTGAGATCATTATCGACGGGAACGCGGGCACCGGCGTCGCCGAGAACATGATGAGCGGCTCGGTGTGGGTGAAGGGCGACACCTCCCAATCGGCGGGCGCCAGCGCTCATGGCGGGCTGCTCGTGGTCGACGGCAATGCCGCTGCGCGCTGCGGCATTTCGATGAAGGGCGTCGACATCGTGATCGGCGGCAACGTCGGCCACATGAGCGCCTTCATGGCGCAGGCGGGACGGCTGGTCATCCGCGGCGATGCCGGCGAGGCACTGGGCGACTCGATCTATGAGGCCCGGATCTACGTTCGCGGAGAGGTGGCGTCGCTCGGCGCCGACTGTGTCGCCAAGGAGATGGGCCGCGAACACCACGAGGAGCTCGAATACCTTTTGAAGGCCGCCGGTTTCGACGACGACGACACCAGCGCCTACACGCGGTACGGCTCGGCGCGCGCCCTCTACCATTTCCACGTCGACAACGCTTCGAGCTACTGATGAACCACACCACCGATGATCGGGCCCGCCTCGGCCTGCGCGAATCCGCCACCTTCGACCGCCAGACGATCGCGGCCATCCACCGAGCGGCCCAGACCGGCATCTACGACATCCGCGGCTGGGGAGCCAAGCGGCCCCTGCCCCACTTCGACGACCTGCTCTTCCTCGGCGCATCGATGTCGCGCTACCCACTGGAGGGCTACCGCGAGCGCTGCGGCACCGATGTCGTCCTCGGTGATCGGCACGCCAAACATCCCCTGCACCTTGACATCCCGGTCACCATCGCCGGCATGTCGTTCGGCGCGCTGTCCGGCCCGGCCAAGGAGGCGCTTGGCCGCGGCGCCAGCGAGGTCGGCACGTCGACGACCACCGGCGACGGTGGCATGACACCGGAGGAGCGGGGCCAGAGCAAGTACCTTGTCTACCAGTATCTTCCGTCGCGCTATGGAATGAATCCCGACGATCTTCGAAAGGCCGATGCGATCGAGGTGGTGCTCGGCCAGGGTGCCAAGCCCGGCGGTGGCGGCATGCTGCTCGGTCAGAAGATCTCGGCGCGCGTCGCCGGTATGCGGACCCTGCCCGAGGGCATCGACCAGCGATCGGCATGCAGGCACCCGGACTGGACGGGACCCGACGACCTGACCATCAAGATCAACGAACTGCGTGAGATCACCGACTGGGAGAAGCCGATCTACGTCAAGGTCGGCGCGACCCGGACCTACTACGACGTGAAGCTGGCCGTGCATGCCGGCGCGGACGTGGTCGTGGTCGACGGCATGCAGGGCGGCACCGCCGCCACGCAGGAGGTGTTCATCGAGAACGTCGGCATCCCGACATTGGCTGCGGTCCCCGAGGCCGTGCAGGCGCTCCAGGAACTCGGAGTGCACCGCGTCGGGGCGAGCGAAGCGACGGGAAGGAAGGGCGTACAACTGGTGGTGTCCGGCGGCATCCGCACCGGCGCCGACGTCGCCAAGGCGATCGCCCTCGGCGCAGACGCGGTCGCGATCGGCACCGCCGCCCTGATCGCGCTGGGCGACAACCATCCTCGCCACGAAGCCGAATACCAGAAGCTCGGTAGCGCCGCCGGCTTCTTCGACGACTTCCAGGACGGCACCGACCCGGCAGGCATCAGCACGCAGGATCCCGAGCTGGCGGCGCGGTTCGACCCGGTCGAGGGCGGTCGCAGGCTGGCCAACTACCTGCGGGTGCTCACGATGGAGGCGCAGACCATCGCCCGTGCCTGCGGCAAGGCGCATGTGCTGCATCTCGAGCCCGAGGACCTCGTCGCGGTGACCATCGAGGCGGCGGCCATGGCACGGGTGCCGCTGGCGGGGACCAATTGGATACCGGGCACGTGAGCGAGACGGCGGATGTCGTCATCGTCGGTGGCGGTATCGAAGGCGCCGCTGCCGCGTGGGCCCTGAGCCAGCGCGGCGTCACCGATGTGTTTGTCGCCGAACGCAATACCGTCGCATCCGGCATGACCGGAAAGTCCAGCGGCATCGTGCGCTGCCACTACGGCGTCAGCTCGCTGGCGGCGATGGCCGCCGTCGGGCTGGAGGTGTTCGAAAAGGCAGATGAGAGTTTCGGTACCGACATCGGCTTCCGCCAGACCGGCTACGTCGTCGGCGTCGGCGAGCCGAACGTCGAGTCGATGCGCAAGAGCCTGGCCGCACAGCGCGCGGTCGGTGTGCAGACCGAGGAGATCGACGGCGCCGACGTCGCCGAGATGTGGCCGTTCGCGGACCTTTCGCCGTTCGCCGCATTCGGTTGGGAGCCGCGCGGCGGGTACGGCGACGCGTATCAGACCGCGCAGGCCTTCGCGGCCTCCGCGCGCGGGGCCGGCGTCCGGATCCGCCAGGGCGCCGAAGTGACCGCCCTGCTGGTCGACGGCGACGCCGTCACGGGCATTCGGCTGGCCGACGGCAGCACCGTCTCCGCGGGCACCGTTGTGGTCGCCACCGGGGTCTGGACGAAGCCGTTCCTCGCGCCGTACGGGGTCGACGTGCCCATCCGGGTGGTCCGCGAGCAGATCGTCACCATCGCCCCCGGCGTCGAAACGGGCAGCGTCCCGGTGTTCTCCGACCTCGTCTCGCTGCAGTACGTCCGCCCTGAGGTGGGCGGCGACATTCTGTTCGGCAACAGCGACCTCTCCGAGGTGGAGGAGGCCGACCCCGACAACTACCTCAACCGCGCCACCGAGTCGTTCGTCGACCTCACCGTCGACAAGGTCGGCACCAGGTTTCCCGGGTTCAGCGGCGCGGCTATCCGCACCAGCTACGCGGGCTGCTACGACGTCACGCCCGACTGGAATCCGGTGATCGGCGAAGCGCCGCTGGAGGGACTCGTCGTCGCGGCGGGATTCAGCGGACACGGCTTCAAGATCTCGCCCGCGGTAGGCCGGCTGATCGCGGATCTCGTCGTCGACGGCCACAGCGCCGACCCGCGCATCCCCGAGTCCGATTTCCGTCTCTCCCGGTTCGCCGAGAACGACCTGCTGAAGACGCCGTATCCGTACGTCGGCGCCGGCCAGATGCGCTAGACAGGAATGTTGTGAGCGACATCCCGCTGCTACGCAACGAATCGGGCACCGCCCGTGACCGGGATCCCAGCGCGCCGGTGGAGGACCTCGAGTTCGAGGCCGCGATCGGTCGCAATGTGCGCCAGCTGCGTCTGCAACACGGTTATACGGTCGCGGAAATGGCTGCGCGAGTGGGCATTTCAAAGGCGATGATGAGCAAGATCGAAAACGCTCAGACGTCGTGCAGCCTGTCCACGCTGGCGCTGCTGGCCAAGGGCTTCGATGTGCCCGTCACCACCCTGTTCCGCGGCGCGGAGGTCGAGCGGCCCGCCGCGTTCGTGAAGGCCGGCACGGGCGCGCGCATTGTGCGCAACGGCACCAAGGAGGGCCACTCCTACCAGCTGCTGGGGTCGCTGCGCGGTGAGCACAAGCGGCTGGAGTGCCTGCACGTCACGCTGTCGGCGAAGAGCAAGACATACCCGCTGTTCCAGCATCCCGGCACCGAGTTCATCTTCATGCTCGAGGGCGTCACGGATTACAGCCACAGCCGTTCGGTGTATCGGCTGGAGCCGGGCGACTCGCTGCAGATCGACGGGGAGGGTGCGCACGGTCCCGTCGACCTGATCGAGGTGCCGATCCGCTTCCTTTCCGTCATCGCCTTCCCCGATGCGCAGGTCTAGCACCATCGCCGAGACTGCTCATAGATCGCGGTTCGCGTCGAAAATGCGATCTCCCAGCAGCCTCGGGGTCTAGAACGTGGGGTTTTGGCATGCCAGCCGGGCTTGCTACAGTGGTCGACGTGCAGCGGGTGCTCCTTCTCGGCAGCCGCGACGGGGTCTGATCCAGACCGGCTTCCCGTCGCGGGTAGTCGCGATGCGCCGGTCGAGTCCCTATTACTCCCGGAGCAATGACCGTGACCACCTTCTCGAAATCCACACCCGATTCCCCTGACGCCTTCGCGTCTGTACGCCAGATCACCAAGCCGTCGGGCGCACCGAACGCCGGCCAGCCGACATGGAACACGCAGCGCGCATCGGCGATGCCGGTCAGCCGCTACCGCAGCTTCACCGACGAGGTGCCGGGCGGGAGTCCGGCGTTGGGCACCGCGTCCGTTCCGTTCGATCGCACATGGCCGGACACGGTCATCGACCGCGCCCCCATGTGGTGTGCCGTCGACCTTCGCGACGGCAATCAGGCGCTGATCGACCCGATGAGCCCCGCCCGCAAGCGCCGCATGTTCGACCTGCTGGTGCGCATGGGCTACAAGGAGATCGAGGTCGGCTTCCCGTCGGCCAGCCAGACCGACTTCGACTTCGTCCGCGACATCATCACCAGCGGCGCCATCCCCGACGACGTCACCATCCAGGTGCTCACCCAGTGTCGCCCCGAATTGATCGAGCGGACGTTCACGGCGTGTGAGGGCGCACCCCGTGCCATCGTGCACTTCTACAACTCGACGTCGATCCTGCAGCGCCGCGTCGTTTTCCGCGCTGACCGGGAGGCCGTGAAGGCGATCGCCACCGACGGCGCGCGCATGTGCGTCGAGCAGGCCAAGAAGTATCCCGGCACGCTGTGGCGCTTCGAATACAGCCCGGAGTCCTACACCGGCACGGAACTGGAGTACGCCGTCGACGTCTGCAACTCCGTCGCCGACATCATTGCGCCCACTCCGGACGTGCCGCTGATCGTCAACCTGCCTGCCACCGTCGAGATGGCCACCCCGAACGTGTACGCCGACTCGATCGAGTGGATGCACCGGCATCTGAACCCGCGGGACTCGATCGTTTTGAGCCTGCATCCGCACAACGATCGCGGAACAGCCGTCGCGGCAGCCGAATTGGGCTATCAGGCCGGCGCCGACCGCATCGAGGGCTGCCTGTTCGGCAATGGCGAGCGCACCGGCAACGTCTGCATCGTGACGCTGGGCATGAACCTGTTCTCTCGCGGCGTTGACCCGCAGATCGACTTCTCCAACATCGACGAGATCCGCCGCACCGTCGAGTACTGCAATCAACTGCCGGTACCCGAACGTCATCCGTACGGCGGCGATCTCGTCTACACCGCGTTCTCCGGCAGCCACCAGGATGCGATCAACAAGGGTCTCGACGCGATGAAGGTGTCGGCCGACGAACAGGACGCCGATGTTGACGACCTCCTGTGGCAAGTCCCGTATCTGCCGATCGATCCGCGCGACGTCGGTCGCACGTACGAGGCGGTCATCCGGGTGAACTCGCAGTCCGGCAAGGGCGGCGTGGCCTACATCATGAAGGCCGACCACGGGCTGGCGCTGCCGCGGCGACTGCAGATCGAGTTCAGTCAGGCGATCCAGAAGATCACCGACGGCGAGGGCGGCGAGGTATCCCCGAAGGAGATGTGGGACGTCTTCGCCGAGGAATACCTGACGCCGCTGCGGCCGCTCGAGCGGATGCGGCAAAAGGTGATCGCCTCCGAGGTCGACGGGGGCACCGACACCATCGAGGCCGTCGTCGAGGTGAACGGTGACGAGTGCGAGATCGTCGGGTCGGGCAACGGGCCGCTTGCTGCGTTCGTCGATGCGTTGAGCACCATCGGTTTCGACGTCTCGGTACTGGACTATTCCGAACACGCGCTCTCGGCGGGTGAAGAGGCGCAGGCGGCCGCATATGTGGAGGCGTCCGTCGGCGGCAAGACCGTGTGGGGGGTCGGGATCGCGACGTCGATCACCACAGCGTCGCTTCGCGCGGTGGTGTCGGCGGTCAACCGCGCCGCACGCTAGGCCGCGCACAACAGGCCGCTACGGGCGCGGTGGCAGATTGGCCGGCCAGGTGTCGGGCAGCAGTTCGATGAGCTGGCCGTCGGGATCGCGGATCATCGCGAAGTGCTCGGTCGTCGACTCCTTGATGACGGTTCCGCCGAAGCTCTCGACCTGCGCCAGCACGTCGGCCAGATCGGACACCGACAGCGACATATGGGTCAGACCCACCTCGTCCATCACCCGCTGGGATCCGCTTCGGGCGTCGCGCTTGGAGTAGTCGATGAGCTCCAGCACGAAGCCGTCACGGATCAGATACGTCGCCCGGACTCCGATCGGCGGATCCAGCGCCAGAAGCGCGGCGGTGCCCTCGTCGGGCAGTTCGAGGTCCCACCAGAACTGGAATCCGAGCAGACCCTCGTAGAACCGGCGCGACCGTTCGCGATCGGCGACGCACAGGCCGACGTGGTTGAAAACCGTTCGGTGATGGGGCACGACGCCACCTCTCTAAGGATGCAAAGATAGCGCAATGGGCCGTCCCGACGTCAGCACCGACGCAATCGTTGACTTCGATCATCATTCCGACGATTACCACCGCAACGAACTCGGGATCAATGCCGACCTACGCCGCCGTTGTCCGGTCGCGTGGAACGAGAACTACGGCGGGTTCTGGTTCGTCAGCGACTACGCCTCGGTCGCCGAGGTGGCGCGCGACGGCGAGACCTTCGCCCACAAGTACGAACCCGACGCTGCCGACGGCGTGAGTTACCAGGGCGAAATGGGCGTGCCGCGCCCGGAAGGCCAACCACCGCTCGGCGTCGGCGAGGTCGACGGCCCCTATCACCTCGCACTGCGGCGCGCGCTCACGCCGTTCTTCTCCACCGGCGCCGTCGAGAAGATGCGCCCGTTCATGGAGCAGTCCGTGCACTGGTTCCTCGACCAACGGATAGCCGACGGCCAGATGGATCTGGTGCTCGACTACGCCAGCCCGGTGCCTGCCATCCTGACGATGCGGTTGATGGGTCTGCCCTACGACAACTGGCAGCGCTACGCGAACCTCTTTCACTCGGTGATGGCAGCGGCCGGTGGCACCGAATACAACAAAGCGATCGCCCAGGTTCCGGCGATGCTGGACGGTCTCCTGGAGTTCATCGCGGCCCGACGGGCCGACCCTCGCGACGACCTGACGAGCTTCCTGGTTCAGTTCGACATCGACGGCAAGCGGTTGGACGACAGCCAACTGCTCGACATCCTCTGGAATCTCATCGGCGGCGGGGTCGACACGACGACGTCGTTGACCGCGCTGAGCCTGCTGCATCTCGGCAGTGATCCGGATCTGCGCGGCCAGCTCATCGACCGCCCAGAACTGTATCGGCCCGCGGCAGAGGAGTTTCTGCGATACTTCTCCGTCAACAAGCAGCTGAGCCGGACCGTCAGCCGTGACACGGTGCTCGCCGGCCAACGACTGCGGCGCAACGACCGGGTCCTCATCAGCTGGATCGGGGCCAACCACGACGAGCAGGAGTTCGAGTGTCCCGGCGCCGTGATGTTCGACCGCTCACCCAACCGGCACGTCGCGTTCGGGCTCGGGCCGCATCGCTGCATCGGGGCGCCGCTGGCACGCGTCATGTTCGAGGTGATGGTGAAGGCGGTCCTCGAGCGCATGCCCGACTACGAAATCGACCTCGACGGCGTCCGCAGATATGCGGGCAATCCGACGATGGACGGCGTGGGCAGGCTGCCCGTGACGTTTACGGCCGGACGGTCGCTGGGGACGCCGCGGCCCGAGTGAGCCTCAAAAGAGGGCGAACTGGCCGCCGTCGAGCGTGTGGTCGGTGAACTCCTCGACGCCGGTGCCGCCGATCACGCCGTCGAGGCAGTCCATGAAGTCGGCGTCGGAGACCAGCGGCACGCCCAGTTCATTGGCCTGGTAGCCCTTGCCCTGCTCGGGTCGGGCCTCGTTGCAGATCACCAACGAGGTCTCCGGGTCGACGGCGTCGGTGTAGGCCAGCCCGGCGTGCAGGATGCGCTCGACGAGCTCCTCATGGGTGCGCGCCACCTCGGCCGACAGCGCCACGCGCATGCCCTGCACGAGGGGCCGCCCGCGAACGAAGCGGCCCGGATTCAGATACGGGCACGGCAGCCGCGACGCGATCATCTTGAGTGGGCGTAGCTCGTCATGGGTGACGAGCCCGCTGGGCCACTGCCGCCGCTGCACGGGTCGCAGCGGGAGCCAGACCTTGCGTTCACGCGCGCGCAGGAGTGCCGGTTTGAGGATCCCCGCCAGCACCAGGGCGTCGTCCAGCGCGTCGTGTGGCCTCATCTGGCTGACGCCCCAGTGCTCCGCCAGCGTCTCGAGCCGCATGTTGTCGCAGTCGAGGGCGAGCCGCCGGGCCAATTCGACCGTGCACATGACGGAGTCGATCGGCAGTTCCACCGCGGCCAGCTCCGCCTCGGCGACCAGAAACGAGTAGTCGAACCCCACGTTGTGCGCGACGAGGGTGCGGCCGCGCAGTACCTCGATCAGGTCGGGGGCGACGTCGGCGAAGGACGGCTTACCGGCGAGCATCTCCGCGGTCAGACCGTGTACATGGGTGGGCCCGGGATCGACACCGGGATCCAGCAGGCTGGAGACACTGCGCTCCACGTTGCCGTCGTCGCCGACCGCCAGCGCGGCGACGGAGACGATGCGGGCCTGCCCCGGTCGGAAGCCTGACGTTTCCACGTCGACGACCGCCCAGCCCGCGCCGGGTTCGGCAGCCGGCCGGCCCCAACTGTGGCTCACATCGTCAGGATGGCACGGCAATCCGACATGGCTCGGCCGGTGGCGCCGCGTGTCGGGCACCTAAAATGCCGGTCATGGTCACCTCTCGTGGACGTATCGCGCTGGCGGCTGGAGCCGCCGCACGCTGGTCGTCGCGGGTGACCGGCCGCGGCGCAGGCGCGATGATCGGCGGCCTCGTCGCGATGACGCTGGACAAATCCATCCTCCGTCAGCTGGCCGAAAGCCGGCGAACGGCCATCGTGACCGGCACCAACGGCAAGTCCACGACCACCAGGATGACGGCTGCGGCGCTGGGCACGCTGGGGCCTTCGGAGCCGCGAGGGCGGCGACATCAAACGGTCGCCACCAACGCCGAGGGCGCCAACATGGACGCCGGACTGGTCGCCGCGCTGGCCGGCGCGCGTGAGGCGCAACTTGCGGCGCTCGAGGTCGACGAGATGCATGTGCCGCACGTGGCCGATGCGGTCGACCCGAAGGTGATCGTGCTGCTGAACCTGTCGCGGGACCAGCTGGACCGGGTCGGCGAGATCAATCACATCGAGCGCACGCTGCGGGCCGGGCTGGCCCGCCACCCCGACACCGTCGTCGTCGCCAATTGCGACGACGTGCTGATGACGTCGGCGGCGTACGACAGCCCGAACGTGGTGTGGGTCGCCGCCGGCGGCAGTTGGGCGAACGATTCGGTGAGCTGTCCGCGCAGCGGCGAGATCATCGTCCGCGACGGTACGCACTGGTACTCGACGGGAACGGATTTCAAGAGGCCGACGCCGCAGTGGTCATACGACGACACGACGATCTACGGGCCCGACGGGTTTTCGGTGCCGATGCGGCTGGCGTTGCCGGGAACGGTGAACCGGGGCAACGCGACGCAGGCGGTGGCCGCGGCGGTCGCGATGGGAGCCGACCCGGCGGCGGCGGTGACGGCGGCGTCCGGTGTCGACGAGGTCGCGGGCCGCTACAGGACTGTCCAACTCGGCGCGCACACCGTGCGGATGCTGCTGGCGAAGAACCCGGCGGGCTGGCAGGAAGCGCTGTCGATGGTCGACACCGACGCGGGCTCGGTGGTGATTTCGGTCAACGGCCAGGTGCCCGACGGGGAGGACCTGTCGTGGCTGTGGGACGTCAACTTCGAGCACTTCGTGACACACTCGCAGGCCCATCCGGTGATCGCCGCCGGTGAGCGCGGCACCGACCTGGCCGTGCGGCTCGGCTACGCGGGCGTCGA
Organism: Mycobacterium sp.; assembly: GCF_032159565.1. Lineage (GTDB taxonomy): Bacteria > Actinomycetota > Actinomycetes > Mycobacteriales > Mycobacteriaceae > Mycobacterium. Next base: position 33,751 of record NZ_JAVHWR010000127.1, on the reverse strand, counting down.
GCACACATTGGTGCATGACGTCGTCGAGGCCATCACGTCGTGTCCGCCCGGTCACGTCGAGGTGGTCGCGAACTACACCGCGTTTTTGGCTTTGAACCGCACCTTCGGGAGGGGCGGCCGTGGCTGACTCGACGGTGCGGATCGGGCTGGTGCTGCCCGATGTGATGGGGACATACGGCGACGGCGGCAACTCGGTAGTGCTGCGAAAACGGCTGCAGCTGCGGGGTTTCGATGCCGAAGTCGTCAACATCACGCTGGACGACCCGGTGCCCTCGACCCTGGACATCTACGCGCTCGGCGGAGCAGAGGATTATGCGCAGCGGCTCGCGACCCGCCACCTGATCCGGTATCCCGGTCTACAGGAGGCGGCGGTGAAGGGTGCTCCGGTGCTGGCGATCTGCGCGGCGATCCAGGTGCTCGGGCACTGGTATGAGACATCGGCGGGTGAGCGGGTCGACGGCGTGGGGCTACTGGACCTGACGACCTCACCGCAGCCGAGGCGCACCATCGGTGAGGTGGTGAGTCAGCCGTTGCCGGCCGGGCTCACCGAGCGGCTGACCGGCTTCGAGAACCACCGCGGCGGCACGGTGTTGGGGCCGGATGCGCAGCCGTTGGCCCGGGTGGTGTCGGGCGCGGGCAATCGCGAGGGCGACGGTGTCGACGGTGCCGTGCAGGGCAGCGTCATCGCCACCTATCTGCACGGCCCGTGTTTGGCGCGAAATCCTCAGCTCGCGGATCACCTGCTGGCCCGCGTCGTCGGCGACCTCGCGCCGCTGGACCTGCCGGAGGTCGACGAGCTACGCCGCGAACGCCTCGCCGCACCCCGCCGCGTGTAGGGGGCGCTAGGCAGCGAAAGTGCGGGTGAATCGCTGTAATTCGTCGATCTCAATACAGCAGCCCCGGCGGACAAGGGCCGCTTCGACTCGCGCTATCACGTCGCTGGGTTTGTCCTCGGCGATCACCCGGATGACGATCCAGCCGAGCGCTTCGAGCATTCGCAGCCTGGCGATGTCCTTGACGTATTGCCGTCGGTCTTTGCGATGGTGATCCCCGTCGTACTCGACGGCGACCATGAAGTCACGCCATCCCATGTCGAGGAACGCCACCGGAGCGGTACTGCCCTGCAGAACTGGAATCTGCGTTTCGGGCTGCGGGAACCCGGCATCCGACAACCACAATCGCACCGTGCTTTCGGGCGGCGACTCCGCTCCGCCGTCGATGAGCGGAAGTAGTTCGAGCAGCCTCCGAAGACCAGCGGCGCGCCTATATCGATCGCCGAGTGCCCGGACATCCGCGCGCGAGAACTCCTGATTCCACATCAGCGCGTCGAGGCGGGTGACCGCCTCCGTCCGCTCGAGGTGGCGCCCCATGTCGAAAGCCGTGCGGGTTCTCGATGTCACGGGAAGGCCTGCCACCCGCGTTATCTCGTCGTCTGCGATGCGGTCGGCCCGTGGGACGAGCCCGGGCTGTGGGCGGATTTTCACCCCGACGAGTTCGATGGGCACATCGGGATCCACCCAGGGAGCGCCATGCAGGGCCGAAGCCGCCACGCCTGCCACCACTCCTTTACGGTCCGACGCCAGCCAGGCGGCGATCGCTCGGTCGCGGAGAGACAAGTTCGCGTCCTTCGGCGCGTACACGCCCCGATAGACCGGCCTGTACCAACGTTGGAGCCCGTGACGGGTCACCCGACCAGCGACCAGTTCTTCACTGCCGATGAACACCTCTGCCATACACGCATCGTGCCCGCGTGCACCGACAAGTCACACCGTTCAACGTTTGGCAGGGAAAGTGCGAGAAAACCTCTGCGGAACGTTGATCGATGTGACTCAGGTGACCTAGGTCAGCACGCGGCGGCCGGACAGCGCGCGACCCAGCGTCAGCTCGTCGGCGAACTCCAGGTCGCCGCCCATCGGCAGACCCGAGGCGATGCGCGTGACGGTCAGCCCGGGAATGTCGCGCAGCATGCGCACCAAATACGTCGCCGTCGCCTCACCCTCGGTGTTGGGATCGGTCGCAATGATCACCTCGGCGATGTCCACGCCGTCGACGCGCTCGCCAATCCTGTTGAGCAACTCGCGAATACGCAGCTGCTCGGGACCCACGCCCGACAACGGGTCCAGCGCGCCGCCCAGGACGTGGTAGCGGCCGCGGAATTCGCGTGTGCGTTCGACGGCCTGAACGTCCTTCGGCTCCTCGACGACACACACCAGCGACGCATCGCGGCGCGAATCCGAACAGATCCGGCACCGGTCGTCGTCAGAGACGTTGCCGCACACCGCACAGAACTTCACCCCGTCGCGCACCTTCCCCAGCACGGCGGTCAACCGGTCGATATCCGGTGGTTCGACGGACAGCAGATGGAAGGCGATGCGCTGCGCACTCTTCGGACCGATGCCGGGCAGCTTGCCCAACTCGTCGATCAGATCCTGAACCGGGCCCTCGAACAATTAGAGCCCCGGTAAACCTAGGTCGCCCATGCCACCGGCCAGCGGCCCGAGCCGCTCCTGGGCCAGCAAGGTGACCTGACGCGCCGCGTCGGCGTGCGCACCCACGATCAGATCCTGCAGCGTTTCGACGTCGTCCGGGTCGACGACCTTCGAATCGATGGACACGCCCACCACTTCGCCGCTGCCCTTCATGGTGACTTGGACCAGCCCGCCACCGGCCTGGCCGTGCACCTCGGCGTTGGCGAGCTGCTCCTGGGCCTCCATCAGCTTCTGCTGCACCTGTTGCGCCTGCGCCAGGAGCGCCGACATGTCGGGTTGGCCTCCGGGTTGCATGACAGTCCCCTTGCATATTGGTCTCGACTTGGTTGCGCTCGCCGGCACGCGGCGTTTCGGCCTTTCAAGCCTAGACGCCCAGCGGCTACCTTGGCCCGGTGCACGTGTCAGCGATCCTGCGTGTCGGCGCCACCGCGGCTGCCTGCCTAGTCGTCGCCGCGTCGACGCTCGCCAGCCCCGCATCCGCCGCGCCCGCCAACATCGCGGGCAAGATCGTGTTCCTCGACCCCGGCCACAACGGAGCCAACGACGGCTCGATCGGCCGCCAGGTGCCCACCGGCCGCGGCGGCACCAAGAACTGTCAGGAAAGCGGCAGCTCGACCAACGACGGCTACCCCGAACACTCATTCACCTGGGAAACCACGCTGCGGATCCGCCAAGAGCTGTCGACGCTGGGCGTCCGGACCGCGTTGTCGCGCGGCAACGACACGGGGCTGGGCCCCTGCGTCGACGAGCGGGCGGCGATGGCCAACGCGCTGAAACCCAATGCCATCGTCAGCATCCATGCCGACGGCGGTCCGCCGACCGGCCGCGGTTTCCACGTGCTGTACTCGTCGCCGCCGCTCAACCAGGTTCAGGCGGGGCCGTCGGTGCAGTTCGCCCAGACCATGCGGGATCAGCTGCGGGCGGCCGGCCTGGTGCCCTCGACTTATATCGGGACCGACGGGCTGAACCCCCGCTCGGACATCGCCGGGCTGAACCTGGCGCAGTATCCGTCGATCCTGATCGAGCTGGGCAATATGAAGAACCCCGCGGACGCGGGCCTGATCACCACACCCGAGGGCAGGCAGAAATACGCCGACGCCGTGGTTCGCGGCATCGCGGGCTTCCTCGCCACCCAGCCCGTCGTGTAGCCGCTAGCTTGCTTCCACGGCCTTCTTGAGGTTGTCCAGCACCTCCGCCTGGATCTTCTTCAGCCCCAGCGGAGCGAACGTCTTCTCGAAGAAGCCGCCGATTCCGCCCGCGCCCTGCCACGACGTCTTGACGGTGACGGACGAGCCGGGTCCGGCAGGTGCGACGGTCCAGTTGGTCACCATCGACGAGTTGGCGTCCTTCTCGATGACGGTGTGGCCCGCGACGTCCACGTCGGCCTTGACGTCGCGCACCCGAGACTTGGTGGCCTGCAACTTCCAGCTCGCCACGGTGCCCGCGCCCTGGCCACCCTCGAGCACCGTGTAGTCGCGGTAATGCGCCGAGAGGATCTTCGGCCGGACCGTTGTGTAATCCGCCACAGCCGCCAACACCTTCTCCGGCGCTGCGTCGATCAAGACGCTGCTGGCCGCACTAACCTGTCCCATCTCCTGTGCCTTCCCTCATCGTGGTGCGGTCGCATCGGCCGCAACCGCGGACTAGCGTATATGCGTGTCTGTTCCGGCAACCGACGCACGAGCTGCCCACGCCGCCGGCGTGCAGCGGCTGCTTGCCAGCTACCGTGCCATCCCTCCGACGGCCACCGTCCGCCTCGCCAAACCGACGTCCAACCTGTTCCGGGCTCGCGCGAAGAGCAACGCCAAGGGCCTGGACACTTCGGGACTGACTGGCGTGATTTCGGTCGACCCCGACGCGAGGACCGCCGACGTCTCGGGCATGTGCACATACGAAAACCTCGTCGCCGCGACGCTGCCCTACGGGTTGTCGCCGCTCGTCGTCCCTCAGCTGAAGACCATCACCCTCGGCGGCGCCGTCACCGGGCTCGGCATCGAGTCGACGTCGTTCCGCAACGGCCTGCCGCACGAGTCCGTGCTGGAGATGGACATCCTCACCGGCACCGGCGAGGTGGTCACCGCGTCTCCTGAGCAGAATGCCGACCTGTACCGCGCATTCCCGAATTCCTATGGCACATTGGGTTATTCGGTGAGACTGAAGATCGAGCTGGAACCCGTCAAGCCGTTCGTCACGCTGAGGCACCTGCGATTCCACTCACTGCCCGACCTGATCGCGGCGATGGACCGCATCATCGAGACCGGCGGCATCGACGGCACACCGGTCGACTACCTCGACGGCGTGGTGTTCAGCGCGGACGAAAGCTACCTGTGTATCGGCGTGCAGACGTCGACGCCCGGCCCCGTCAGCGACTACACCGGCCAGCCCATCTACTACCGGTCGATCCAGCACGATGGCGGCGAGAAGCATGACCGGCTGACGATTCACGACTACCTGTGGCGGTGGGACACCGACTGGTTCTGGTGTTCGCGTGCGTTCGGTGCGCAGAACCCGAAACTCCGGCGGCTGTGGCCGCGGCGGTACCGGCGCAGCAGCTTCTACTGGAAGCTGATCGGCCTCGACCAGCGCTTCGACATCGCCGACCGGATCGAGAAGCGCAACGGCAGGCCACCGCTCGAACGCGTCGTGCAGGACGTCGAGGTGCCGATCGAGCGATGTGCCGAATTCCTCGACTGGTTCTTGCAGAATGTGCCGATCGAGCCGATCTGGCTGTGCCCGCTGCGGTTACGCGACGGCGCTAAATCGGGAGGCCCTTGGCCGCTCTACCCGATCCGGCCCCACCACACGTACGTCAACGTCGGGTTCTGGTCGTCGGTGCCGGTCGGACCGGAGGAGGGACACACCAACAAGCTGATCGAGCGCAGGATCAGCGAACTGGAGGGGCATAAATCGCTGTACTCCGACGCATTTTATTCTCAGGACGAGTTCGACGAACTCTACGGCGGGGAAGCCTATAAAACGGCAAAGAAGGCATACGATCCCGATTCACGTCTCCTCGACCTATACGCGAAGGCGGTGCAAAGACGATGACGACATACAAAGAGCGCGAGACACCGGCGCCGGACAAAAGGTTGACGCTGGCCGAGATTTTGGAAATCTTCGCGGCGGGTCGGATGCCGCTGAAATTCACCGCTTACGACGGAAGTTCGTCCGGGCCTGAAGAGGCCACGATTGGTTTGGACCTGCTGACGCCTCGCGGCACGACCTATCTCGCCACAGCGCCCGGCGAACTGGGACTCGCCAGGGCCTACGTCTCCGGTGACGTCGAACTGCACGGTGTGCATCCCGGCGACCCCTACGAACTGCTCAGAGCACTCGCCGACAAAATGGACTTCAAGCGGCCACCCGCCAGGGTGCTGGCCAACATCCTCCGCTCCATCGGCCTGGAGCACCTCAAGCCGATCGCGCCGCCGCCGCAGGAGGCGCTGCCTCGCTGGCGGCGCATGGCAGAAGGTCTGCGGCACAGCAAGACTCGCGATGCCGAGGCGATCCACCACCACTACGACGTGTCGAACACGTTCTACGAGTGGGTACTCGGACCTTCGATGACATACACCTGTGCGTGTTATCCCACCCCCGATGCCTCGTTGGAGGAGGCGCAGGAGAACAAGTATCGGCTGGTGTTCGACAAGCTGCGGCTGAACCCGGGTGACCGGCTGCTTGACGTCGGCTGCGGTTGGGGCGGCATGGCCCGTTACGCGGCCCGCCACGGCGTCAAGGCGATCGGCGTGACGCTGTCCAAGGAGCAGGCGGCCTGGGCGCAGAAGGCCATCGCGGACGAAGGCCTGACCGACCTCGCGGAGGTCCGCCACGGCGACTACCGCGATGTCGTCGAAACCGGTTTCGACGCGGTGTCGTCGATCGGGCTGACCGAGCACATCGGGGTTCAGAACTACCCCTCCTACTTCGGATTCCTGCAGTCGAAGATGCGCACCGGCGCGCTACTGCTCAACCACTGCATCACGCGGCCGGACAACCGGGCCACGGCGAACGCCGGCGGCTTCATCGACCGCTACGTCTTCCCCGACGGTGAGCTGACCGGCTCCGGCCGGATCATCACCGAGGCGCAGGATGTTGGCCTTGAGGTCGTGCACGAGGAGAACCTGCGTCATCACTATGCGTTGACGCTGCGCGACTGGTGCCGCAATCTCGTCGAGCATTGGGACGAGGCCGTCGAGGAGGTCGGGTTGCCCACCGCCAAGGTGTGGGGCCTTTACATGGCCGGCTCGCGGTTGGGCTTCGAGACCAATGTCGTTCAGCTGCACCAGGTATTGGCGGTCAAGCTCGACGAGGCCGGCAACGACGGCGGGCTGCCGCTGCGGCAGTGGTGGACGGCCTGAGGGGCTAGCCGCCGTCGATGCGGCGGGCGCCGAGTTCGTTCTGCAGTAGCTCGAGAGCGGCTTCCTCCGGATCGCGCCGGACGATTTCGGAGCTGTCGCTGCCCGCCTCGGCCAGCATGTCCTCCTCGTCACGCTGAACCTGCGTGACCACGGCCTCCGCGGACGTCGCCGCGGCCGTTGGTTCGGTGGCTGAGCCGACTTCGAAGCGCACCTTCAGCCCCACGCCGAGCGCATCCTTCAGCGCTTCTTCGACGACGTCGGCGTTGCGCTGCTCGTTGAGCCGCTTCGCCAGCGGCGCCGACTCGTGGTTGAACATCAGCGTCCCGCCGTCGACGGTGCGCACGACGGCACCGGCCAGCATCACCGCCAGTGAGCGGCTGCGCTCGCGCACCTTGTCCAGCACCGTCGACCACTGTCTGCGGATGGCGGCGGCATCCGGTTCGCCAGCAACAGGCGCGGTCGGCGCGGCGGCGGGCGCCTGCACCACCGGGTCGGACGGCGGCTGCACAGGCGGCGGTGACGGCGGCGGCGCTGCCGGTTCGGGCGCGGGCTCAGGCTGCGCCGGTTCGGGCGTCGACACCGGTGCGGGCGCGGCCTCCTGCTGCGCCGGCGTGGCGGCCTTCGCCTTGCGGACGAACTGCTTCTGCGGCCTGACCGACTGAGTCGGCTGCGCGCCGGCGGTAGCGCTGTCGGCGGGAATGGACATGTCCAGCCGCGTCTCGATCCGCTCGAGCCGTTGCAGCAGAGCCGATTCCGTGTCATGCGCCGACGGCAGCAGCAGCCGCGCGCACACCACTTCGAGCAGCAGTCGCGGCGCCGTGGCTCCGCGCATCTCGCCGAGACCGGCGTGCACCACTTCGGCGAAGCGCGTCAGCGTGCCCGCACCGAGGCGGGCGGCCTGGTCGCGCATCCGCTCCAGCACGTCGCCGGGCGCGTCGACCACTCCGCGGGCTGCGGCGTCGGGCACCGCCTGCAGCACGATCAGATCCCGGAAGCGTTCCAGCAGATCCGTGGCGAACCGCCGTGGGTCGTGGCCGGCGTCGATGACCGACTCGACCGCACCGAACAAGGCGGCGGCGTCTCCGGCGGCCAGCGCGTCCACGGCGTCATCGATCAGCGCGACGTCGGTGGCGCCGAGCAGCGCCAGCGCCCTCGGGTAGGCGATCCGATTGCCGTCCGCGCCTGCCAGCAACTGGTCGAGCACCGAAAGGCTGTCACGGGGTGAGCCGCCGCCCGCGCGGATCACCAGCGGGTAGACGGTTTCGTCGACCGCCACCCCCTCCTGCTCGCAGATCCGCTCCAGCAGCGAGCGCATCGTGCGCGGCGCCAACAGCCGGAACGGGTAATGGTGGGTGCGCGAGCGGATGGTCGGCAGCACCTTCTCCGGTTCGGTGGTCGCGAATACGAAGATCAGGTGGTCGGGCGGCTCCTCGACGATTTTCAGCAGCGCGTTGAAGCCCGCCGTCGTCACCATGTGTGCTTCGTCGACGATGAAGATGCGGTATCGCGATTGCGCTGGGGCATAGAACGCACGGTCGCGAAGCTCGCGGGTGTCGTCGACACCGCCGTGGCTGGCGGCGTCCAGTTCGACGACGTCGACGCTGCCGGGTCCGTTGGGGGCCAGGGCGACGCACGAGTCGCAGACGCCGCAGGGGGTCGGCGTCGGGCCCTGCTCGCAGTTCAGTGAGCGGGCCAGAATCCGCGCCGACGACGTCTTGCCGCAGCCCCGCGGCCCGGAGAACAGATACGCGTGGTTGATGCGGCCTGCCGAGAGCGCCGTGGACAGCGGCTCGGTGACATGCTCCTGCCCGACCACGTCCGCGAAGGTTGCCGGTCGGTACTTGCGGTAGAGCGCCACGCACAGCAGGCTACCGAGCCGCGCGGACACACGGGCGGCCGCCATGGATCGCGCAATCGCGCTGTGGACAGCCTGCGGCGGCGAAGCTGATCCGTCGGTGACCGAGCGCACCGTAGTGCTCGTGATCGAGGTGCCGTGGCCGTACGTGGGAAGCGAAGCATTGTCGTCGGGCGTCATCTCCGAGCGGACGATGCGCCGCCTTCACCGGCCTGTGTATCCGAATATCTACGTGCCGCGCGACGCCGTCCCGTCGGCGCGACAGCGAGCGCAGGCCGCGTGGCTGTGGTCGAAGCGCCACGGCATCGTCGCGAGCCTATCGGCTTCGGCTGTGCTGGGCGCCAAGTGGATCGACCCGTCAGAGCCGGCGGAGCTCATCCACGACAACCGCAGGCCGCCGCCCGATCTCATCGTCAGGACGGAGGCGGTGCTCGCCGGTGAAATCATCGAGCACAACGGTATGCAGGTGACCACACCCGCCCGGACCGCGTTCGACCTCGGCCGTCACATCAGGTCTCCGATCGCGGCAGTGCAACGACTCGATGCCCTTGCCAACGCCACAGATGTGAAGCGAGTCGACGTCGAAGCGGTGATGGCCGCCCACCCGGCAGCCCGCGGTAATCCGAGGCTGCTGCGCGTCCTTCCGTTGATGGATGCCGGCGCTGAGTCGCCTCAGGAGACCATCGCCCGACTGGTGCTGGTCGACGCGGGTCTGCCCTCGCCGGTGACGCAGTTCCGTGTATTCGATGAATATGGCCAGTTCGTCGCGCGCCTGGATATGGCGTACGACGACGTGATGGTAGGAGTCGAGTACGACGGGGCTCAACATTGGACAGATCCCGCGGTGCGACAGCGCGATATCGACAAGCAGTTCGCCCTGACGGAGCTCGGCTGGTTGATCGTCCGCGTCAGCAGAGATCTACTGCGCTATCGACGCGCCGCGTACGTCGCGAGAGTAGAGAACGCGCTGCGCTCTCGTGGGTTCGGTTTGTGATTGTGACGACGGTTTTCGGCGACTAGCGTCGTCAGATTCACAAATGGGGTCAGTCCTTGAGCAGGGCTTCGGTGGCGGCCAGCAGCGCGCAGGTGGCCAGGCCGTCGATGGCCTCCCTCAGGTCGGGCAGTGACGGGAAGGTCGGCGCGATCCGAATGTTCTTGTCCTCCGGATCTTTTCGGTACGGGAACGACGCACCCGCCTCGGTGACGGCGATACCCGCATCCTTCGCCAGCGATACGGTGCGGCGGGCGGTGCCCGGCCACACGTCGAGGTTGACGAAGTAGCCGCCCTTCGGGTCCGTCCACGACGCGATCTTCGACGCGCCGAGCCTTTCGGTCAGAATGTCCTGCACCAAGGCGAACTTCGGGGCGAGCAGCTGCTGGTGGCGCTGCATCTGCAGGCGCACGCCGTCGGCGTCCTTGAAGAACCGCAGGTGGCGCAGATGGTTGACCTTGTCGGGGCCGATCGACTTCTTGCCTGAGTGCTGCAGGTACCACGCGATGTTGGCCAGCGATCCGCCGAAGAAGCTGACGCCCGCGCCGGCGAAGGTGATCTTGGAGGTCGAGGCGAACACCAGGGGCCGGTTCTGGTTACCCGCGGCGGCGGCCAGACCGAGCACGTCGATCTGCTGCACCGCATCGTGTGTGAGGGTGTGCACCGCATAGGCGTTATCCCAGAACAATCTGAAATCATTTGCGGCCGTGCGCATCTGCACTAGACGGCGCACCTTCTCCCAGGCGAACGTGACGCCGGTCGGGTTCGAGAACACCGGCACACACCACATCCCCTTGATGGCCGGATCCGCGGCGACGAGTTCCTCGATCAGGTCGACGTCGGGGCCGTCCTCGAGCATCGGAACGTTGATCATCTCGATGCCGAGGCTCTCGGTGATCGCGAAGTGCCGGTCATAGCCGGGCACCGGGCACAGGAACTTCACGGCCGGCTCCTGGATCCACGGCTTCGACGAATCGACGCCGCCGTGCAGAAGCGAGAAGACCACGACGTCGTGCATCAGCTCCAGGCTTGCGTTGTTGCCCGCGATCAGGTTCTGCACCGGGACGCCGAGCAGCTCGCCGAAGATGCCCCGGAGCTCTGGCAGGCCGTGCAGGCCGCCGTAGTTGCGGGTGTCGGTGCCGTCCCCGTCGCGATAGTCGTCTCCTGGCAGGCTCAGCAGCGGGTTGGACAGGTCGAGCTGCGCCGGCGACGGCTTGCCGCGGGTCAGGTCGAGTTTGAGCTGCTTGGCCTGTAACTCGGCGTAATCGGCCTGCTGCGATTCATGCTGCGCCTGCAATTCCTCGCGGCCGAGCGAGTGAAACGACACGATGGGTCCTCAAGGTCTGAAAGAAGGGGACCCCGCGCACCCGACAGAGCCCATTGACCCTTGCTGCCTTCCGGCCCTGGGGGAGTTCACAGGATAGACGCCGCGCGGGGTCCACAGCGAGTGTAATACGTGGTGGAGAACCGACTGGACGGGCGTGTTAGGCAGGTCGGTTACCATGGCCCGCGGAGGATTCGCCTAGTGGCCTATGGCGCTCGCCTGGAACGCGGGTTGGGTTAATAGCCCTCGCGGGTTCAAATCCCGCATCCTCCGCACTCGGTCCGAGGAACGACCAGTGGGCAGTGATGAGCTGGTCGCTCCTCGGCCCTAAAAATTCGAGGAGGAGTATGAACCGCAAAATTGCGGTGGCCTGGCACGCGACGTTCTCGATCGCCGCCGGCGTTCTGTACTTCTTCTTCGTCCTGCCGCGGTGGCCGGAGCTGAGGGGCACGACTTCGCACACGCTGGGGACGGTGCTGCGCATCGCCGCAGGTGCGCTGATCGGCCTGGCGGGGCTGCCGGTGGTGTTCACGCTGCTGCGTACCCGCAAGCCGGAGTTGGGCACGCCCCAGCTGGCCCTGAGCCTTCGCACATCGTCGGTGGGGCTGCATGTGCTGGCAGGCGTGCTGATCATCGGCACCGCCATCAGCGAGATCTGGCTCAGCTTGGACAGCGCCGGACGCTGGCTGTTTGGTGTCTACGGTGCCGCCGCGGCGGTTGCGCTGCTCGGCGTGTTCGCGTTCTACCTGGCATTCGTGGCCGAACTGCCGCCGCCTCCGCCGAAACCGCTCAAGCCGAAGGCTGCGAAGAAGCAGAGCCGACGGCGCCGCAAGGCCGCCGAGGAGGCGGCCGCTGACAGCGAGAACGCCGTCGAGTCCACCACAGCGGACGACGACGCGACCACCGGCGAAGCCACCGAATCGGAGCAATCCGCGGAGCCCGCCGAGCTCACGGCCGAAACCTCCGAGGACGACGCGAAAGCGGAGGAGGCCCCGCCCGGGGCCGAATCCGAATCCGAATCCGGGCCCGAATCCGAAGCCGAAGCCGAATCCCAGGCCGAGGCCTCCGATGAGGACAACGGCGCGGAATCGACCAACGGCGGTCTGCGCAACCGCCGTTCACCAGGAAAGATCGGCCTGCGTAAGCGCAGGCGGTCGCGTGGCGGCGTCGCTCTGGACGATTAGCTCCTCGTCGACAAGGGAACACTCATTGCCACGATGTAATGAGATTCCGCCCCGAGCCGAAAGTTCCCATATGGCCCGCTTGCACCCGTGTCGCTTGCTGATCGCGCTCGTCGCCGTGATGGCACTCGTCGCGCCGATCCGCCCGGCGATCGCTTCTGCGGACCCACTGGACACTGCGATCGCGGCTGTCGAGCCCGCCGTCGTCCAAATCGACACCACCATCGACTACCAACACGCGATCGGTGCGGGCACCGGCTTCCTGCTGAACCCCAACGGCGAGGTCCTGACCAACTTCCATGTGGTTCAGGGCGCAGACGTCATCACCGGACACAACGTCGGGACCGGCCAGTCCTTCGGAGCCGATCTCGTCGGCTACGACCGCGCGCACGACATCGCCCTTCTGCAGCTTCGCGGCGCATCCGGGTTGCCGGTAGCGCCGTTGGGCAACTCGTCGTCGATCGCCATCGGAGAGCCGGCCGTTGCGATCGGCAACGCCAACCCGGGCAGCCCGCCGACGCGTGAACCAGGCAGCATCACGCGGCTGGACCGCACGATCGACGCCAAGGACGCGCTCACCGGTAGCTCCGACCAACTGAACGGCCTGATCGAGGTTGCGGCGCCCGTTCGCGCGGGCGACTCCGGTGGACCACTCGTCAACGGCGCGGGGCAGGTGATCGGCGTTATCACCGCCGCGACCGTGAATTACCGGTTCGCGCCCGGCGGCAAGGGGTTCGCCATACCCATCAACCAGGCGCTGGGCATCGCCGACCAGATCCGTTCGCGCACAATGTCCGACACCGTGCACGTCGGTCCCCCGACGCTGCTCGGCGTCGGTGTTGCCGCGGGCGACCAGGATGCCGATGTGCCGGGCGTCGTCATTCGCGAGGCGCTGCGCGGCGGTCCCGCCGAGCAGGCCGGCCTCGTCAACGGCGATGTCCTCACCAGCGTCGGCGGCGTATCGCTTGACTCGGCCACGTCGCTGACCCAGGTGCTCGACAGGCACTACCCCGGCGATGTCGTCGACCTGACCTGGATCGACAAGAGCGGCCAGCAGCGCACCGGCAAGGCGACGCTGACTTCCTGACCGTAAACGTCAATTTTGTGGCCGAAAGGCACCGCAGGAACGGCGCCGCTATCCCTATGCTGAGCGAGTGCCAAACACCCCTCACCGGGTCGTCCAGTGGACGACGGGAAATGTCGGAAAGAGCTCTGTAGAAGCGATCGCCAAGAACCCCAACTACGAACTGATCGGGTGCTATGCCTGGTCGGAGGACAAGAACGGGGTCGACGTCGGCGAGCTGGTCGGAATCGAACCGCTCGGTGTCACAGCCACGAACGACGTGGACGCGCTGCTGGCATTGAAGCCCGACTGCGTCGTCTACAACCCGATGTGGATCGACGTCGACGAGCTCGTGCGCATCCTTTCGGCCGGGGTGAACGTCGTGACGTCCGCATCGTTCATCACCGGGCACAATCTCGGCGCCGGCCGCGACCGCATCGAGCAGGCCTGCAAAGAGGGCAATTCGACGATATTCGGATCGGGCGTCAGTCCCGGCTTCGCCGACCTGTTGGCCATCGTCGCGGCGTCGGCCTGCGACCGGGTCGACAAGGTGATCGTCGCCGAGTCCGCCGATACGACGCTGTACGACTCACCGGACACCGAGCGACCGGCGGGCTTCGGCGTTCCCATCGACGATCCCAACCTGGGCCCGATGGCCGCGCACGGCACGGCCGTATTCGAAGAGGCGGTGCGGCTGGTCGCCGAATCGCTCGGAGTCGAGCTGGACGAGGTGGTGTGCGAAACCGAGTACGCGCAGACCACCGAGGACCTCGAGATGGCGTCGTGGACCATCAAGGCCGGTCACGTTGCCGGTGTGTTCGCCAGCTGGCAGGGCCGGGTCGGCGGCAGGACCGTCGTGGACCTCAATGTGCGGTGGCGCAAGGGTCAGACGCTGGACCCGGACTGGAAGCTCGACGGCGACGGCTGGAAGATCACCGTCGAGGGTCGTCCCACCGTCAACATGCAGGTCGGCTTCCTGCCGCCGCCGGACATGATCGAGAACATGAAGTCGATCGAAGACCTCTTCGTCATCGGCCACATCATGACGGCGTTGCCACCGATCCACGCGATCCCTGCCGTCGTCGCCGCGGCACCCGGCATAGCGACCTACAACGATCTTCCGCTACCCCAGGCGCGCGGCGTCGTACCGACGAACGGCTAGATGCAGGCGCTGCCCTGGACGTATCCGAACGGGCCCTGCAGGCCGATGCAGGCGTCGACCGGATCCCAGTTCCTCGGGCCGTGATCGTCCCACCAGTAGTCGTCGTCGTGTCCGTGACCACGGCCCGGTCCGTTCTCCGAGATGTACTGCGGTCCGGCGATGGCCGGCGCGGCGGGTGCCGCATTCGCGGCCCCCGCACTCACGCCGACGGCTCCCAACGCCAACCCGGCGGTGAGAAAAGTTCCTGCGACAACTGTTTTCAGATTGATCACGCTAATCCCCTCGGCCTATTTCGAACGGTGCACGGCGCCGGATACCGTTTGGCGCGCCCCGTCGGCCAAAGAGGTTGTTACTGCACATCTTCCGGCGTCCGCGTATCACTATAACCATCGACGCGACAGCGCGCGACGGCAGGCCAGGGCTGACGCGCGCGTTGGTTTGCTCCGGATCGGCCCAGCCAAGCGTTCCGCATCGGAGTCGGCCTTTGAGGTCTCAGAACGAAGTAGCCGAATACCTATGCCGATGCCTCGTCACTGCGTAATTGTTACGGATATGCACGATCAGCTGGTCGGTTATATCGCGGGGCCGGTAAACGCTGAGGATCTCGTGGTTGCTCCCGGCGGTGAATGGGTGCTGACATCGGGTATGACCGGGCCGACCGCACCGCTCGGGCGGCTGTATGCGGTGAGCGTTACGAACGGCGCGTGCAATGAGATCTTCCCGTACCGCGCCACTTCCGCCCTGAACGCTCAGAGGTTCGTTGACCAGCCGGATCTCAATCCCTTGAAATTCAGGCCGCACGGCATCGACGTGACACTCCGGCCCGACGGGCGCACGGAACTGTACGTGGTCAACCACGGTGGCAACGAGTCGGTGGAGGTGTTCGACGTCGATCTCGACGCCCCTCGGCCGGCTCTGAAATGGATTGGCGGCGTGCGACTTCCGGGCAGCGCCGTCGGCAATGACGTGGCCGCCGTCGACGACGGCTTCGTTGTCAGCACCGCCGGCGACCCGGAAGGTCGCATCGAGGTGAGCGTCGAGTCGGCCATGGCGGGAGCCGATACGGGTGGTGTGCTGGAGTGGTCGCCGAAGCGGGGGTGGGTGACGCTGCCAGGCACTCGGATCAACACGGCCAACGGCGTCGCGGTGTCCTCGGACGGCGCGTGGGTGTACATCGGCGGCTGGAATTCGCGCTGCCTCAGAAAGGTGCGGCGCGGCAGCAGCGACCCGGAGCCGACCTCCGTGCAGGTCGACATGATGGTCGACAACCTGACCTGGGCGGCGTCGGGCCGGCTTCTCGCCGCGGGCACCTACGGCACCAGCATGCAGGAACTCCTCGAAGGCCATCTCAGCTCGAATCCCCGGCTGGGCATCCCGTCGCGGGTGCTCGCCGTCGACCCCAAGACACTCGCAACCGAACAGCTCATCGATTACGGTCCCGACACCTTCGGCGCGGCGACGACCGCGTTGCAGGTCGGCCGTGAGATCTGGGTGGGCACGGCACGCGACCAGGGCTTGGCCCGGTTCCGGTTCCCGACCGCTCAACGGCGCTGACGGGCTGACGAGTTGCGCCCCTGGAGCGCTTCCGCGAAGGCGCCTACGGCTTGCTGGAGAATGATCCCCACGCCCAGCCGGCCACCTGCGTATCAGGCGTCACCATCTGGCCGCCGCTTCGATTGCCGACCAGGGTGTCGCGCGCGAACGTACGAACCGCAGACGGTGCCGCCTGCGCCGAGGCCGCCGTCGCGAGCACTCCGAATGAGCCGAGCGCCGTCGCTGCGGCGAAGATAGCGACCGGCTTTCCGATGGTTGACGGCATGACGAATCCTGCGCGGTGCCTTACTGATGCGTGATGCTATGCCCGTAACGCGCCCCCAAATATCGGGTGTTTCCCTACGATTTCGAAGGATGCCGACAGGTTTCGCCCATCAACCGTCCTTGACCGGGTTCCCGTCCTCGTCCCAATTGGCCGCCACTTTCTTGCTGGGCTGCACGCGCGGCGGCTCCCCCGGCATCTTCGGGTAGCTCGGTGGATACGGCAGGTCGCCCAGACCGCGCTCCTCGTCGGCCTTGACCATCTCGAGCAGCGGCTCGATCGACTGCGCGACGGCGTCCAGGTCCGCCATCGCATCGCCCCGCTCCTTCACGAGGTCCGGCACGGTGGCGATGGTGTAGTCGTCGGGGTCGGCCTCGCGCAGTTCATCCCATGTCACCGGCATCGACACCGTCGCGATCGGCGTCTTGCGCACCGAGTACGCCGATGCGAACGTGCGGTCGCGCGCGTTCTGGTTGTAGTCGATGAATATCCGCCGGCCCCGCTCTTCCTTCCACCACGACGTCGTGACGGCGTCGGGGGCCCGCCGCTCCACCTCACGGGCCAGCGCGATACCGGCACGCCGAACCGCGATGAAGTCCCAGTCGGGCTTGATGCGCAGAAACACATGCACACCGCGACCGCCGGACGTCTTCGGGAAGCCGATCAGCCCCAGTTCGTCGAGCAAGGGCTTGAGCACGTCGACCGCGATCGCGCCGGCCTCCCTGAATCCGGTGCCCGGCTGCGGGTCGAGATCGATGCGCAGTTCGTCGGGATGTTCGGTGTCCGGGCAGCGCACCTGCCACGGGTGCAGGGTGATGGTGCCCATCTGCGCGGCCCACACGATCGCCGACGGGTGCGTCACCTTGAGCGCATCGGCCGTTCGGCCGGACGGGAAAGTGACGACGCAGGTCTCCAGATAGTCGGGGTGTTTCTGCGGCACCCGCTTCTGATAGATCTCCTCGCCGTCGATGCCGTCGGGGAACCGCTGCAGATGGGTGGGCCGGTCCCGCAGCGCGGTCAGCATCGGCCCGGTCGCGACGGCCAGGTAGTACTCGACCAGCTTGCGCTTGGTTCCGTCGCGGCCCAGCTTCGGGAAGTACACCTTGTCCGGGTTGGTGAAGCGAACCTTGACACCTTCTACATCGAGTTCTTCTGCAGGCGTTGCCATTTCAGGACTCCAACACGTCGTAGAGATCGTAGTTCACCGGCGCGTCGAGCTGGTCGAAAGTGCAGCTGTCCGGATCACGTTCGGGCCGCCAGCGGACGAACTTGACGGCATGCCGGAAGCGCTGCCCGTGCTCGGTATTGCCTTCCATCTGGTCGTAGGCGACCTCGCATACCTTTTCCGGCCGCACCGGGATCCAGCGCTTGTCGGCCGTTGAGTTCCATCGGCTGGGGTCGCCTTCGCGCATTCCGTCGCCTTCTCGCAGCGGTTCCAGATCTGCGAGCAGCTTCAACCGGTCCTTCGCGGTGAATGATGCCGCGCCACCGACCATCTGGAGTTCACCGTCGTCGCGGTAGAGCCCAAGCAGGATCGAACCGACACCCTCCCCGCTCTTGTGTATGCGGTAGCCGATGGCGACGCAATCGGCGTCGCGGGCGTGCTTGACCTTCACCATTTCGCGCTTGCCCGGCAGGTACGGGCCGTCGAGACGTTTAGCAATCACCCCGTCGAGGCCCGCGCCCTCGAACCTCGTCAGCCACTGCACGCCCAGCTCAGGGTCTTCGGTGGTGCGGGTGACGTGACACCACTGCATTTCCTTGACCGCGTGACACAGCGCTTCTCGTCGCGTCCGGAACGGCTGCTTGAGCAGCGACGCGTCACCGGTGGCCAGCGCGTCGAAGCCGATGAAATGCGCAGGGGTCTGCTCGGAAAGCATCTTGATGCGGCTGGCGGCCGGGTGGATGCGCTGACTGAGCGACTCCCAGTCGAGGCGGATGCGGCCACCGATCTCGCGCGGGACGACGATCTCACCGTCGAGCACGCAGCGCGGCGCCACTTCGTCGCGCAGTGCGTCGAGCAGCTCGGGGAAGTACCGGCCGAGGTCCTTGCCGTTGCGCGACTGCAGCACGACGTCGTCGCCGTCGCGGAACACCAGCGCCCGGAAGCCGTCCCATTTCGGTTCGTAGGACCACACCCCCGCCTCGACGGGCACCTTCGCCTGGGCCTTGGCGAGCATGGGATCGATCGGTGGCTGCACGGGGAGGTCCACACTTTCCATACTCCTGTAGACAGCCGACACCGGGCAATGTCATCGGGCAGCCGAGCGAGAATGGGCCGATGCGCCTGCCCGTCATGCCGCCGGTGTCGCCGATGCTGTCGAAATCGGTGCCGACGATCCCGCCCGACGCCTCCTATGAGCCCAAGTGGGACGGGTTTCGGTCGATTCTCTTCCGCGACGGTGACGAGGTGGAGCTGGGCAGCCGCAACGAGCGCCCGATGACCCGCTACTTCCCCGAGCTGGTGGAAGCCGCCGTCGCGGAGTTGCCCGACCGGTGCGTCATCGACGGCGAGATCGTCATCGCCGCCGGCGGCAGGCTGGATTTCGAGGCGCTTCAGCTCCGGCTGCATCCCGCCGCATCACGGGTGCGGCTGCTCGCCGGGCAGACACCGGCATCGTTCATCGCGTTCGATCTGCTCGCCCTCGGCGACGAGGACTACACGCAGCGCCCGTTCACCGAGCGCCGCGCCACCCTCGTCGATGCCTTGGCCGATGCCGAACACGCGAGGAGCAGGACAGGCTCGAGCCCGTCGATCCACGTCACTCCCGCCACCACCGACATGACGACGGCGCAGCGATGGTTCTCCGAGTTCGAGGGCGCGGGTCTAGACGGGATCGTCGCCAAGCCGCTGACCATCCCCTACCAGCCGGACAAACGCATCATGTTCAAGATCAAGCACCAGCGCACCGCCGACTGCGTCGTCGCGGGCTACCGGCTGCACAAGTCCGGTACGGACGCGATCGGCTCGCTGCTGCTCGGACTCTTCAAGGACGACGGCACACTCGCGTCCGTCGGCGTCATCGGCGCCTTTCCGATGGCGAAGCGACGGCAACTGCTCATCGAACTGCAGCCGCTCGTCACCACCTTCGAACAGCACCCCTGGAACTGGGCCGCCCATTTCGCCGGGGAACGCACCCCACGCAAGAACGAAGGTTCCCGCTGGAACGCGGGAAAGGATCTTTCGTTCGTGCCGCTGCGGCCCGAGCGGGTCGTCGAGGTCCGCTACGACCACATGGAAGGCGAAAGGTTCCGCCACACCGCACAATTCAACCGTTGGCGGCCCGACCGCCAAGCACGCTCATGCACCTATGCCCAACTCGATCGGCCGGTCACCTTCGCCCTCGACGATATCGTCCCCGGTTTGTGACGCTTGACCTCAACTTCGGTTCAGGTCGCAGGGTGGTCGTATGCAACAAGTTCTGAGTGATCTATGGCAGACCCGCACCGATTCACCGTTTCCGGGGCTGACCACTCACGCATTCCTGTGGACCGGCCGCAACACGCTGTTCTATTCCACCGCAACGGATGCCGACTTCACCGAACTCGATGAGCTCGGCGGCGTCTCCAACCAGTATCTTTCGCACCGCGACGAAGCCGGCCCGATGCTCGCAAAGATCGCCGGCCACTTCGACTCGTCCTTGCACGCGCCCGTCACCGAGCTGCTGGAGATCGGCCGGCACGCCCATGTCGACGTGCCGATCGGCAGCCGTCATATCGACGTCAACGGGATCGAGGTCATCCCGACGCCCGGCCACTCACCGGGCAGCACCTGCTATCTCGTGAACGGCGCCGAGGGCGGTTACCTGTTCACCGGCGACACCCTGGTGTTCGGCGATTACGGGAACTGGTGGGCCGGCTACATCCCCGGCATCGGCGACGCCGACGCGCTGGCCGCGAGCCTGCGGCTGCTGCGCAGTCTGACCCCGGATGTGGTGGTTTCCAGCGCCTTTCAGGGCGACTCGGCGGTGCACCGCATCCAGCCCGGATGCTGGAAGGACTGCGTCGATGAGGCGCTGGACGGTCTGGCGGCGGATTCGGCGGGTCGTTACGGGTAGACGGCGTCGCGCAGCCAGTCCCTGTCCTTCACATAGCGCTCGGCCAGCCGCGCCGTCCCGTCGGCGAAGCCTTCGGTGAACTCGATGGCGCTGTCGGCGTGGGCATGTGACGCCACCCATGCCGTCAGCTGCAGGCGTCGCAGCATCACGAACGAGGGGATCATGTCGAGATGCTCGACGGGCAGTTCCCGACTTTCGCGGTATCCCGCCAGCCATCCCGCGATCATCGCCTCGGCCGCGGGAGTGTCCTCGATGAACGACACCACGGCACCGAGATCGGCCAGATACCACGACCATCCGCAGTCGTCGAAGTCGATGACGGTGATGGGCCCTGCGGCCACGTCCGGATCGATCATCAGATTCGCCATTCGCAGATCAGCGTGTATTAAACCGAACCGGTCAGGCGTACAACCGAAGTCGGCCAATCTGCGTCGCAGCTCCGTCACAGCGCTTCCGGCCATCGCCTCCCCGGTTTCGGTCAGCCCCGGCGCATGCCGCCAGTTCCCCCATCGGCCGTCCGGGCCGATCATGGTGTCGGCATTCCAGGAGAAGCGGGTGAAGTAGTTCGGCGCCCTCCAGCCCTCGACGTGGTCGTGCATGGCGGCGGTGATTCGCCCGAGCTGGTCGAACCCGACCGCCTCAGGTCTTTCCTCCGCGGTGCAACCGGCGACGTAGGTCACGGCGTCTACGTTGAGCGGACGGTCGTTGCGGACGACGGTGACCACCTCACTGCCATCGCAGGCCGGGATCAGCTGCGGCGTCACCACATCGGTCTGCTCCCGTAGCGCGGCCATCCAGGCCAGCTCTGAACGGACTGCCTGCAGTGAGTGGTAGTCGGCACGGTGTACCCGCAGCACGACCGGGTCGACATCGTCGACCAGGTACGTGGCGTTCTCCGACAGGCTGAGCAGTCGCAGCGGCGCATCGGCATCGAGCCCGTAGAACGGCAACGCGCCGCGCGCGTACAGATCGTGATCGGGCGGCAGTCCTGACACTCCCACAGTGTGACCTACCGTCGCTTATGCAGCAGACTGGCATCAACCACCTGCGATGCCGGAGGCACTGGCCGTGAGCTTTTCGAACATCATGGACTCCAACAGCTATCGGGCCGGCGGCACGGACGACCCGTTGATCGCCGGCCGCGAGCGGCTGCTGGGACCCGCTTACCGGTTGTTCTACGACCAGCCGGTACACCTGGTGCGCGGGGAGGGCAGCCACCTGTTCGACGCCGACGGCGTCCGTTATCTGGACGCCTACAACAACGTGGCCAGCGTCGGGCACTGCCATCCGCACGTGGTCGCTGCGGTCTCCCGGCAGATGGCGACGCTGAACACGCACACCCGGTATCTGCACCGCGGCATCGTCGACTACTCCGAACGGCTGCTGGCCACCATGCCGGGCGACGTGGACCAGGTGATGTACGCCTGCACCGGGTCGGAGGTGAACGACCTGGCACTGCGGGTCGCCGAAATGCGCACCGGTGCAACGGGTGTCGTCATCGCCCGCGACGCCTATCACGGCAACACGGCTTCGACGACTGCGATCTCGCCATCGCTCGGCGGCGCCACCAGTGTCGGCGCGAACGTGCGTCTCGTCGACCCGCCCGACACCTACCGAGAGTCCGCCGATGAGCTGTCGGCACGCTTCACCGCGGACGTGGCACGCGCGGCGGACGACCTGATCGAGGCGGGCTACGGCGTCAGCTGCCTGATTGTCGACACCATCTTCTCGTCGGACGGAATCTATGCCGACACGTCCGTGCTGAGCCCCGCCGTGGACGAGGTGCGCGGCCGCGGCGGGGTGTTCATCGCCGACGAGGTGCAGCCGGGCTTCGCCCGCACGGGCACGTCGATGTGGGGCTTCGACCGGCACGGCCTGGTCCCCGACATCGTGACCACCGGCAAGCCGATGGGCAACGGCATTCCGATAGCAGCGATGGCGGCCAGGGCCGACGTGCTCGAACCGTTCGCGACGCGAGTGCCCTACTTCAACACCTTCGGCGGCAACCCGGTGTCGATCGCCGCGGCGTCGGCTGTCCTCGACGTCATCGAGCAGGAACATCTGATGGCCAATGCCGCGACGGTGGGCGACGCGCTGCGGGCCGGGCTGTCGGCCATCGACGACCCCCGGTTGGGCGACGTCCGCGGTGCGGGCCTTTACGTCGGCGTCGAGGTGGTCGCCGCGGGAGGCGAGGAACCCGACCGCGCGCAGGCCCGCCGGCTCGTCAACGCGCTTCGGGAGAAGCAGGTGCTGATCTCGGTGTGCGGGCACGACGGCAACGTCTTGAAGATTCGACCGCCACTGGTCTTCTCCATGGCCGACGTCGACTGGTTCTGCAGCGCCTTTACCAACGCACTCGCGGTTTAACCGGTATCAGGTGCGGGCACGCTTGCGGGCATGGCTGTGACTGCATTCCAAGATCTGCCGCTCGCCGATCGCGACCGCGAGTGGGACGGCGACGCGGCGGAGAAACGGGTCCGCAAGTGGGCCGGCGCCGATGACAAACCCAACGAGAAGTACCGGAACGCCCACGTCTGGTACGACAGCGACAAGAAGGACAACTTCACCGCCTACAAACTGCTGATCGCCGACGTGGTCGACGGCGAGCTGAAAGCCGTGCCCCGCGCGGTGATGGCCGCAGCCGCGGTCGTCGACGGCGCACGCGGCGGCATCAACATTCCGGCCGACGAAGTCGACCAGGTGAAAAACCACCTGGCCAAGTACTACAAGAAGATGGGCGAAACCCCGCCGTGGGAGCGTGAGCGATAACGCCGGCCTCGCGCGGGTCCGCTAAGTTGCGGGCGTGACCTCACCCGGCGCGGGCCGGTTCGCTCCCAGCCCGTCGGCCGACCTACACATCGGCAATCTGCGAACCGCCGTGCTCGCGTGGCTCTTCGCGCGTTCTACCGGCAGGCGGTTCCTGATGCGCGTCGACGACCTCGACGACCGAACCCATGCCGACATCGCCACCCGCCAGCTCGACGACCTCGCGGCGATCGGCCTGACGTGGGACGAGCCCGCCGAGTGGCAGACGCAGCATCCGCAACGCTACGACGATGCGGTCGACGCGCTGGCGATGCGGGGTTTGCTTTACGAATGCTATTGCAGCAGAAGGGATATCCAGCAGGCACCGAGAGCGCCGCACGCCCCGCAGGGCGCCTACCCCGGTATCTGCCGCGATCTCACCGACGCAGAGCGGGAAACCCGACGGCACGCCACCGGCCGCCCGCCCGCATTGCGCCTGCGGACCGACGTCGCCACCTACAGCGTCCACGACGTGCTGCACGGCGAATACACCGGGATCGTCGACGACTTCGTGGTCCGTCGCGGCGACGGGGTGGCCGCATACAACCTGGCGGTCGTCATCGACGACGCCGCACAGGGCGTCGACCAAGTGGTCCGCGGCGACGATCTGCTGGCTTCGTCGCCGCGCCAGGCCTACCTCGCGAACCTGCTCGGGTTGCCGGAGCCGACGTACGCGCACGTCGCGTTGGTGCTCAACGCGGACGGCGCGCGGCTGGCCAAGCGCGACGGCGCGGTGACGCTGGCCGAGATCGGCGTGCCTCGCGCACTCGAACAGATCGCGGCATCGCTGGGGTGGCAGACGACATCGCTGGACGAGATGCTGGCGCGCTTCGAGCCGGCCAGGCTGCCGCGCGAACCGTGGATCTACTCGCCGGCTACGTGACCGGCGAGCGTCCCTTCGCCGCCCGCTCCGCGGCAGCCAACAGGTCGTCGCGGAACTGCGGGTGCGCGATCGCCGCGAGCGTCTTGCCACGCTCCCGGACCGTCTTCCCCTCGAGTTCGGCCGCGCCGTACTCGGTGACGATCACGTCGACCTGATGCCGCGGCGTCATGATCACGGCACCGGGGCCGAACCATGGCACGATCCGCGACTGCAACACGCCGTCCTTTTCGAACGTCGAGGGTAGGCAGATCAGCGAGCGGTCGGACAGTTCGAGGCCGGCGCCTGCGACGAAATCCTCGGCGCCGCCGATCCCGCTGAACTGGCCGCCCGAGATGGTGTCGGCAACCACCTGGCCCTGAATGTCGACGGCGAGCGCACCGTTGATCGTGACCATCAAATTGTTGGCGGCGATCACCTCCGGCGAGTTGACGACCTCGACCGGCAGGAACGCCACCTCCTCGTTGCCGTCGAGCCATGAGTAGAGCTCCGGCGAACCGAATGCGAACGTCGTCACGCTGACGCCGTTGTACTGCCCTTTGGCCGCGTTGGTGACCTTGCCCGCGCTGTGCAGCCTCATGCAGCCGTCGGTGAACATCTCACTGTGCAGCCCGTAATCGCGACCGTCGCCTTCGGCCAGCAGCGTGGCGATCTGGCTGGGGATCGAGCCGATGCCGGTCTGCAACGTGGCGCCGGACGGCATGTAGTCGAGGGCGTGCCGCGCGATCGCCTTGTCGACGTCGGTGGGCGGCGCTTCCCCGCCGGGCAGCGCGAGCGGAGCGTCGGTCGAGCGCACCAGGACGTCGATCTCGTCGACGTGCAGGGCGTGCCGATGCTGGTCGCCGAGCCCGAACGTCCGGGGGTAGGCCTCGGACACCTCGACGACCAGTAGCCGTTGCGGGTCGTCACCTGCGCGGTGCAGTTCGCCGATCGTGCCGCCTGCGTGCAACGACAGGGAGCACCAGCCGTCGGCGTCCGGCGGGGTAGCGACCGTCGTCATCACTCGCGGGGACTGGGCCTCCAGCAGCGGACCGAATCGTCGGAAGTCGGCCGGGGTGAATTCGATGTCGCCGCCCATGTCGCGCAGGGCCCGCTCGAGCGGACCGTAGAAGCCCGACACGTAGTGCACGCCCGGCCGCGAGAACAGTTCGGTGCCGACCGCCAGCAGCGCACCGTAGACGCGAAGGTCGGTCCAGTCCTCCCGTTCGCCGAGCGCACGCAGGAACGCGGGCCGCTGGCCGGGACCGAGCGGCATACCCAACGTGTCATCGGTGTCGAGACGCGCCGCGGCCTGCTCGGCGGACAGTTCCTCTGGCATCGAGCCGGATCATATATAGCGTCGCGTTTGAGCAGAACCCTTGGTGAACCTGCAGCGACTTGTTAGCGTCCGCCGGTGCGCTTCGTCAGAAAACCCGTGCTGGCCCTGATGCTGCTGGTCGCCGTCTTGGCGCTCGCAGCGTGCGGCGGCTCGTCCGGCGAGAACCAGGTCAAATCCTCGGGTGTGCTCAGGGTCGGCACCGAAGGGGTCTACTCCCCGTTCAGCTACCACGACGCCGCCACCGGCGAACTCGTCGGCTACGACGTCGACGTCGCGAAGGCGGTAGCGGACAAACTCGGCGTGAAAGTCGAATTCGTGGAGACGCCGTGGGATTCGATGTTCGCGGCCCTGGAGGCGAACCGCTTCGACGTCGTCGCCAACGAGGTGACGATCAACGACGAACGCAAGGCGAAATACGACCTCTCCGAACCGTATTCGGTCGGCGAGGGCGTCATCGTCACCCGCGCCGACGACAATTCGATCAAGTCGCTCGCCGACCTGAAGGGCAAGGTGGCCGCCGAGAACGCGACCAGCAACTGGTCGGAGATCGCGCGTAAAGCCGGCGCCCGAGTGGAAGCCGTCGAGGGTTTCACCCAGGCCATCAAGCTGCTCAACCAGGGCCGGGTGGACGTCGTCGTCAACGACAGCATCGCGGTGTACGCGTATCTGGCCGAGACCGATGACAAGACCGTGAAGATCGCCGGGAACGTCGGCGAGAAGAGCGAACAGGGCTTCGCCGCCCGTAAGAACAGTGGGCTGCTGCCCGATCTCAACAAGGCCATCGATGAACTGCGCAACGACGGGACGCTCGCCGAGATCTCGCAGAAGTACTTGAAGACCAACGCCTCCGGCGCGCCCGCCGCCTCCGGGGCGCAGGCCGAACCGCGATCGACCTGGCGGCTGATCCTCCACAGCCTCGGGCCACTGGCCAAGGCCGCGATCACCAAGACGATCCCGCTGACGATCATCAGTTTCGTCATCGGGCTGGTGATCGCGCTCGTGGTCGCGCTGGCCCGGCTGTCGTCGAATGTGGTCGTCAGCAACATCGCCCGCTTCTACATATCGGTGATCCGGGGCACGCCGCTGCTCGTTCAGTTGTTCATCGTGTTCTTCGCACTGCCGGAGCTCGGGGTCAGAATCGATCCCTTCCCCGCGGCGGTCATCGCGTTCTCGCTCAACGTCGGCGGCTACGCCGCGGAGATTATTCGCGGCGCTATCCAAAGCATTCCCAAGGGACAGTGGGAGGCCGCCGAGACGATCGGCCTGGACTACGTCGACTCGCTGAGGCGCATCATCCTGCCGCAGGCCACCAGGGTCGCCGTGCCGCCGCTGTCGAACACGCTGATCTCGCTGGTGAAGGACACGTCGCTGGCATCGACGATTCTGGTCACCGAGTTGCTGCGGCAAGCACAGATCATCGCGGCGCCGACCTTCGAGTTCTTCGCTCTGTACGGCACCGCCGCGGTTTACTACTGGGTCATCTGCCTGGTGCTCTCGTTCGGTCAGAGCCGTCTTGAACGTCGGCTGGAAAGGTATGTGGCGCGATGACGGAGCCTCGTGAGAACAGGATCGTCGCCGAGGATGTGCAGAAGGCCTTCGGCGACAACCAAGTGCTGAAAGGGGTCTCGTTCACCGTCGCGCGCGGATCGGCGACGGCGATCATCGGCCCGTCGGGTTCTGGCAAGACGACGCTGCTGCGCGCGCTCAACGCACTTGACGTGCCGGATGCCGGAGTCATCAGCGTCGGTGGAGAGGACGGGGTCGAGATCGACTTCTCCAAGCCGGTCGCCAAGGACCGGCTGCAGCGGTACCGGGCGCAAAGCGGCTTTGTGTTCCAGTCCCACAATCTGTTTCCGCACAAGACGGTCCTGGAGAACGTCATCGAGGGACCGGTGATCGCGCAGAAGCGGCCGAAGGACCAGGCGGTGGCCGAGGCTGTCGAACTGCTGCAACAAGTGGGGCTGGCCGAGAAGCGGGACCAGTACCCGTTCCAGCTGTCCGGTGGCCAGCAGCAGAGGGTCGGCATCGCGCGGGCGTTGGCGCTCAAGCCCAAGGTGGTGTTGTTCGACGAGCCGACCTCGGCGCTGGACCCGGAGTTGGTCGGCGAAGTACTGTCGGTCATCAGGGACCTCGCCGTCGAGGGCTGGACCTTGGTCATCGTCACCCACGAAATCCAGTTCGCCAGGCAGGTTTCCGACCAGGTGCTGTTCACCGACGGAGGGGTCATCCTCGAGAAGGGGCCGCCCGCCGAGGTGATCGGCGATCCGAAAGAGGAGCGGACGCGCCAGTTCCTCGACCGAATCCTCAACCCGTTGTAAGAGCCGCAACCTTCCCGCTCCGGCGCTACCTCCCACTCCGCGACCGTGCGTGTCTGTTGCACGACACGCGTAAAAGCGTGGCATTCTGCGCGCGCTCGGCGCCGGCCACTGCGGGCATGCGCAATCTACGGTAAGGACCTCGGCGTGTCGGCTTCAGACACGTTCCTCAGCTTGAAGCGCGAGTACCCCCGGCTGGCGGGAGAGCTCAGGCCACGATGGTGCAACCGACCAACTGGGACGCCGACGTCATCATCGTCGGGCAGGCATATCCGGCATGGTCGCAGCCCGGCGAGTGCTCGAGGCCGGGCTCACGCCCCTGGTGTTGGAGGCCGACGAGCGCGTGGGCGGGCGGATTCTGACCGAGGAGGTCATCGCCGGGGTGCCCGTCGAACTCGGCGCGCAATGATCGGCGACACCCATGAACGGATGTTCCGATTGGCCGCCGAACTGGGCGTGCAGACCTATCCCCAGTACGACCAGGGCGAAACGTCATACGAGCTGGCCGGCTCCGGGGTGTTGCGGGAGAACGAGTTTCACGCGCGGTTCGCCTCCGAGCGCAAGGAACTGGAGTTGGTGTTGCGCCGCCTCGACGTGTTGGCCGCCGAGGTGTCGTTCCTGCATCTGCTGTTCACCATTCAAACGTGCGGGGTGACGTCGGACCTCTTCGCGGAGTCCGAAGGCGGCGCCCAGACCACCCGGTTCGTCGGCGGCACGAGCGAATCCCGAAGCGGCTGGCTGCGCTCATCGAAGACCACATCGTGCTCGAAACGCCTGTGCTGCTGATCAAACACGCCGCCGACGGCGTCACCGTGCACTGCCGCGGCGGCCGGGTCGCTCGTGGCCGCCGGGCCATCGTCGCGATCTCACCGACGCTGGCGGCCCGGATCGTTTACGACCCACCACTTTCCGGCGTCCGTGACCAGCTGACGCAGCGGCTGCCGAACGGGTCCGCGATGAAGGCGTCTTCGTCTACGACGAACCCTTCTGGCGCGCAGACGGATTCAACGGTCAGCTCATCTCCGATGTCGGCCCGGCGCGAATGTCCAACGACACCTGCATTCCCGGCGACGATCACGGCGTCATCCTGTTGTTCCTCGAGGGCGACGAGGCCCGCACTGTGGGCCGGCTGCCCCAGCCGGAGCGCCGGGCGGCGCTGACCGCTGAACTCGTACGCCATTACGGCCAGAAAGCCTCGCGCCCAGAGTTTTACGTCGACGGGGAGTGGTCCGATCGGCAGTGGACGCGTGGCTGCTACAACGCCAACCACGGGCCGCACGTGTGGGCCAAGTACGGGCCTGCGCTCACCGCGCCGATCGACACCATCCACTGGGCGTCCACCGACACCGCCAGGTATTGGAGCGCCTACATGGAGGGCGCGGTCGACGCGGGCGAGCGCGCGGCGCAAGAGGTCATCGACGAACTGGTCACGTGATCACGCCCGGCAGGAGATCTCCATGGTGTCGGAATCCCGCACCGGGAAGTTCACGCTGACGTAGCCGTTGGCGGGATCGCGCATGTAGTCGAGATAGGGCTCCAGGCCCGGCATGCTGGTGTTGTCGGCGACGACGAGTGCCCCGGGCGACAGCCGGGGCTCGAGCACCTTGAGCACCTGCATATAGAGGTCCTTCCATCCGTCGAGCAGGACGAACTGCACCGGACCCTCGGTCGACGCGAGGGTATCCAGCGCATCGCCGTGCAGCACCGTGATCACGTCGTCCAATCCCGCGTCGGCGAAGTTGCGGGTGGCCACGGCGACCTTGTCGGCGCTCAGTTCGGTGGTCACCACCCGCCCTTCGCCGTTGTCGCGTACTGCCGACGCCAGGTGAATCGCGGATATGCCCAGCGACATGCCGAACTCCACCACGGTCGTCGGACGCGACGCCCGAACCAGCGTGTAGAGGAGACGGCCCGCCTCGGGAGTGACCGGTAGGTAGAACTCGCTCAGCGCGTCGGCGCGGTCCTGCGCACTGGACTCGGCAGGCACCGCGTGCTGGCCGAACAGCTCGCCCAGCATCGGCATCTGCGCGTCCGCCTCGGCGAACATCCGGTCGAGGGTGCTCGCGACTCGCGCATCAAGCAAGGTGGAAGTCATACCCACGAAGGTAGTCCACACTGTTGACATGCCCGTTTTGCATATCGAGCATGAGATCAGCGAACTGGCGGTCTGGCTCGATGCGTTCAACAAGATGGCGCCCGCCCGCGAAGCGGCGGGTGTCATACGCACCGAGGTGTACCGGCCGAGCGACGACCCGAATTACGTCGTGATCAATCTCAGTTTCGGGAATCTCGATGCGGCAACGACGTTCCGTGAATTCCTGATCAACCAGATCTGGGCATCGCCGAATTCGGCGCCGGCTTTGGTGGGCCCTCCGACTGCGCGGGTCTTGGAGGAAGTGCAGCTCTAGACGGGTGCCCCGCCGGGCGCCGAGATCGACGTTTTGGCGCGCCTTACTCGCACTTTTTCGCCCATTTGTGAGTTTGGGCGTCACTGGTAGTAGCGACCCAGCACAGCGCTGCGCAGTTCATCGAACTCACCCGCTTTGATGGCCGTGCGGATCCGGTCGACGAGCCTGACGATGAACCGCTCGTTGTGGATCGTGCACAGGGTCGCGGCCAGGATTTCCTTGGCCTTGAACAGGTGATGGATGTAGGCGCGGGTGTAGTGCGCGCATGTATAGCAGTCGCAGTCGGCGTCGATGGGTGTGAAGTCGCGGCGGTAGCGGGCGCCGGTGATGTTGTAGCGGCCGGTCGCGGAGTACACCGCGGCGTTGCGCGCGACGCGCGACGGTGACACGCAGTCGAACGTGTCGGCGCCGGCTTCGACCGCATGGAACAGGTCGTCGGGCTCGCTGATCCCCAGCAGATGGCGCGGCTTGTCTGCGGGCAGCTCGCTGCTGACCCAGCCGACGATCGTGGCGAGGTTCTGCTTCTCCAGCGCACCGCCGATGCCGTAGCCGTCGAAGCCACGGCCCTCGTCGTCGACGATGGACACCAGCCCGCGCGTCGCTTCTCGCCGCAGATCTTCGTACTGCGCGCCCTGCACCACGCCGAAGAGCGCCTGCGGGTGGCGATCCGGGTGAGCCGCGGTCATCCTGCGGTGTTCGGCGAGGCAGCGCACCGCCCATCGGTGCGTGCGCTGCACGGATTCCTCCTGGTAGCCGCGGGTGTTCACCAGGGTGGTCAGCTCGTCGAACGCGAAGATGATGTCGGCGCCGATCTGGTGCTGGATCCGGATCGACACCTCGGGGGTGAACCTGTGAGTCGATCCGTCAAGGTGCGACGTGAAGGTCACGCCGTCGTCGTCGACGCGGGCCAGCCGCTCCTTGCCTTCGGCGATGACGTCGTCGGCCTGCACCCGCTCGGTGTCCATCGCGAGTACCTTGCGGAAGCCGGCGCCCAGCGACAGCACCTGGAAGCCGCCGCTGTCGGTGAATGTCGGACCGGGCCAGTTCATGAATGTGCCCAGTCCCCCTGCCTCATCGATGATCTCGGCACCGGGTTGCAGATACAGGTGGTAGGCGTTGGCCAGAAGAGCTTGTGCGCCAAGCTCTTTCATCGCCTCGGGAAGGACGGCCTTCACCGTGGCCTGCGTGCCGACGGCGATGAACGCGGGAGTGTGGATGTCGCCGTGCGGTGTTCGGATGACACCGGCACGCCCCAACCGCCCCGGAATTTCCGCTTCGACGCTGAAAGACGGCTCCGCCACGACGTGTATTCAATCAGCAGGCGGTCACGAGGCAAATTCCTTGTAATCCCGAGACCGCAGGTGGGCAGCCCCCATACTCTGTGGGACGGTCCGCCGATCTTGACGGTCCGCGACAACTAAAGGAGAACAGTGGTGAAACGTGGTTTCGTGGTCGCGATAGGCGGCGCGGCGATTGTCATCGCCGGACTATCCGGCTGTTCATCGGACAAGAAGTCGTCGACCAGCGGAGATACGTCATCGGCTGCTTCAGCGGAGGGCAAGAGCACCGTAACGATCGACGGTAAAGACCAGTCCGTTCAGGGCACAGTCGTCTGCAGCACGATGGGCGAGAACGTCAACATCGCGATCGGCGACGCCACGACCGGTATCGGCGCAGTCGTCAGCTCGGGCGACAGCCCGACCGTCCACTCGGTCGGCCTCGGCAACGTCAACGGCGTTACGCTGGGCTTCCAGGAGAATGCCGGCCAAGGTGACGCCAAGGCCGAGAAGGACGGCAGCACCTACAAGATCTCCGGCAACGCGATCGGCATGGACATGGCCAACCCGATGCAGCCAGTGAACAAGCCCTTCGAGATCGAGGTCAGCTGCCCGTAATCAGCTAGCTTTTAGGTTCGCACGGCGGCGGCGTCCCTGGGGCGCCGCCGTTTTCGGCGTTTCAGGCAGGCACGGTGTAGCCGGCCGCCGATTGCCGCAGTTGCCAGATCTGCGCCGGGCACAATTCGTTGACGGCCTGATTGATCCAATAGGCGTCTTGGTAGTAGTCCATGGTGTCGAAGTCGCGTTTCACCTCGTCGACGAGTTGCGTGTAGGCCCTCTTCGCGCCCACCCGGTCGCAGACGCTCTACCCGTAGCCGAGCGCGGCGGCAACATTCGTGAAGTTGTACCCGGGACGGACCGTCACGTTAACGAGGTAGGCCACCTGGTCGGCGTGCGCCGACGGCGCACCGGCAAGTGCGACGAAAGACAGCACCGCTGCAGCCAGAGTTCGATGATGGGCGTCCTGCAGCGTGTGTCAGAGTGGCAAGAGTGAGCCCACGCCAACTGACCCGGATGCTTGGTGTTGCGGCGGTGATGACCGGGGCGCTGCCCGCCATACCTTTCCCATCCGCGGCCGCCGACCCGTGTCCCGATGTCGAGGTGGTATTCGCCCGCGGCACATTCGAACCTCCTGGTCTCGGTGGGATCGGGCAGTCGTTCGTCGATGCGTTTCGCTCGCAGGCGGCCGGTAAGTCGGTATCGGTCTATCCGGTCAACTACCCCGCCAGTACCGACTTCCCCACCGCCGTCCAGGGCATCAGGGATGCGGCCAATCGCATCGAGTCAACGGCGGCGGGCTGTCCCGACACGAAGATCGTCCTTGGCGGGTTCTCCCAGGGCGCGGCCGTAGCCGGCTTCGTCACCTCAGAGGCCGTGCCGAGCGGAGCGGATGCGTCGGAGGTGCCCGATCCGATGCCGCCCGAGGTTGCCGACCACGTTGCCGCGGTCGTGCTCCTCGGGAAGCCGTCGCCGAAGTTCATGGAGCTCATCGGGACCCCGCCGGTTGAGATCGGCGACCTCTATGCGGCCAAGACGATCGACCTGTGTATCGCCGACGACCCGATCTGCTCGGGCACCGGCGACGGCGCCAACCACAGCCTCTACAACAAGAACGGAATGACCGACCGCGCAGCGGCTTTCGCGGCGAGCAAGCTCTAGCTGAATTACATCCATGTAAGACGCGAAGGGGTGCCCGTGACCGCGTGCGGAGCCTCCCAGGGTTTCGACACGGTCACGGAAACATACCTTTCAGCACATCACTGATCCCTATAGCCCCAACAATCACTATCGTCACATCAGCTAGCGCGGGACGTCAACTGCGACGTTCTGCTCCTTGAAAGGTGTGACATGTCGCCGTTTGCTCGAATCGCATCGATACCGGTGGCGTCGGCGGCCGCTGTCGGCCTCGTGTTCGGGATCGTCGTCGCACCACCGGCCTCTGCGGAGCCGTGCACAGGAGCTGCAGCGGAGGCCCAACCTCCCTCGGCGCCGAACGCCGCGGCGACTCCAGAGGTGCCGGGAGTCAGCGGCCCGCCGATCGGGCATCGACCCTCCAAGGCCAACGACAGCGCGCCGCTGCCCAACCTGGGCCGGCTGTCACGATCTATCCTCAATTCGTTCGTGCCCCAGAAGCAACGGGTCCAACAGCAGGCGGGAGTGGCGCCGCCGCCGGCACCTCAGCCGGTTCCTGACGCGGCGGCAATCGCTGCGCCCGCGCCGGCACCCGCGCCGCCCGCTCCCGCGCCCGGCCCGCCGCCGGGAACGTCGCTCGTCGGCTGGGTGACCGGACCACAGAGCCCCAACGACACCATCAAGCGTTTCGCGATCACCGGGACCGACCTCGGAATCATGTGGGACAACGGCGATCCCGGGAACAACCAGGTGCTGATG
>NZ_JAVHWR010000189.1:0-54684 GCF_032159565.1 Mycobacterium sp. | reverse complement strand
CTCGAAATAGACCTTGAGCGCAAGACCACATTTGAGACATTGCCAACCTGCACCCGGCTGTCCGATTCGCCCAGGTCAAGCCGTCTCAAACCTCAGTCGCAGAATAGGTTGTCTCATTCCCGACGTTCACACCGCAGTGAGACCACGCCAAGAAGAGACGATCCAACGCGCGAACTCAGCGTGGCACGTATCGGCTGAGCATGCGGGGGCAGCCCGAAAGCGATGGATATGCGTAACGCCGAAACGTACGTTTGGGCGCAAAAGTGCGAGTAGCACGCACCATTTCGTCGATCTCGGCGCGTCTGAAGTACTACCGCAGCAGGGCCGCCGCGGCCACCGCTACAGGCTCGAAATCCGTTGTCCCCGAGTCGACGAGCTCGAACAGGCGCCGTTTCATGCGCGGATCCCAGAACCTACTGACGTGGTTGGCGACTTCGGCAACCGCCCGCTCGGTGGGCAGATAGCCGAAATGAACGACGATCTTGTTGATCAGCCTGATCTCGGCAGCATCGTGGAGCGACATGTCAGTCCACGAGCCCGGCGGCCAGCTCACGGTCTGCGGCCGCTTGGCCATTGAGATGCAAGACCGGGTGGGTGAGCGTGACTTGGACGGCCGTCACCTTGTACTCCGGGCAGTTCGTCGCCCAGTCGGAGTTCTCCGTCGTCACGACATTCGCTCCGGTGACCGGGTAGTGAAACGTGGTGTACACGACGCCGGCCGGCATCCGGTCGGATATCTGTGCACGTAGCGTCGTTTCGCCGACCCGACTGCCCAACGTCACCTCGTCGCCGTCGACGATGCCACGCACCTCGGCGTCGTGAGGATGGATCTCCAGCAGATCCTCCTGGTGCCAAGCGATGTTCGCCGTGCGCCGGGTCTGCGCTCCGACGTTGTACTGGCTCAGTATCCGGCCCGTCGTCAGAATAAGCGGGAAGCGCCGCGTGCTGCGCTCGTCGGTCGGCACGAACGGGGTCGGCACGAACCTGCCCAGACCCCTGGTGAACGACTCGACGTGCATGATCGGCGTACCGTCCGGCGCACCCTCGTTGCACGGCCACTGGATGCTGCCCACCTCGTCGAGCTTGTCAAACGAAACGCCCGCGAACGTCGGCGTGACAGAAGCGATCTCGTCCATGATCTGGCTGGGGTGGTCGTAGTGCATGGGATAGCCCATGGCCGTGGCGATCTGGCTGACGATGTCCCACTCGTGCTGGCCGCTCTTCGGCTTCATCACCGCACGGACGCGGTTGATCCGGCGTTCGGCGTTCGTGAACGTCCCGTCCTTCTCCAGGAACGACGCGCCCGGCAAAAACACGTGGGCGTATTTCGCCGTCTCGTTGAGGAACAGGTCCTGGACCACCACCAGCTCCATCGCACCCAGTGCGGCGAGAACATGCTTGACATTCGGGTCGGATTGCGCGATGTCTTCACCGTGGACGAACAGCCCACGGAATGTGCCGTCGATCGCCGCATCGAACATATTCGGGATGCGCAAACCCGGATCTGCTAAAAGCTTTGTACCCCAGAGGTTTTCGAACACGTGACGCACCGCGTCGTCCGACACGTGCCGGTATCCGGTCAGCTCGTGCGGGAAAGAACCCATGTCGCAGGCGCCCTGCACGTTGTTCTGGCCGCGCAGCGGGTTGACGCCGACACCGTCGCGGCCGATATTGCCGCACGCCATCGCCAGGTTCGCCATCCCCATGACCGTCGTCGAGCCCTGGCTGTGTTCGGTCACGCCCAGGCCGTAGTAGATGGCTCCGTTCGGCGCCATGGCGTACAACCGCGCGGCGGCGCGCAACTCCTCGGCGGGCACGCCGGTGATCGACTCGACCGCCTCGGGGCTGTGCTGGTCGCCGGAGATGAACCGGGCCCACTCGTCGAATCCCTCACACCGGGCCGCGACGAACGACTTGTCGGCGAGGCCCTCGGTCACCACCACGTGGGCCATGGCATTGACGACCGCCACGTTCGTTCCCGGCTTCAACTGGAGGTGGTGGTCGGCCTCGATGTGTGGCGAGCGCACCAGGTCGATGCGGCGCGGGTCGACCACGATGAGCCGGGCACCCTGGCGCAGGCGCTGTTTCATTCTTGACGCGAAGACCGGGTGCCCGTCGGTCGGGTTGGCCCCGATCACCACGATGACGTCGGCCTGCGCCACCGACCGGAAGTCCTGCGTACCTGCCGACTCGCCGAAGGTCTGCTTGAGCCCATATCCCGTGGGCGAGTGGCACACCCGGGCACATGTGTCCACGTTGTTGCTGCCGAACGCGGCGCGAACCATCTTCTGGACGACGTAGACCTCTTCGTTCGTGCACCGCGACGACGTGATCCCGCCGATCGCCCCCGCGCCGTGCCGGTGCTTGATGTCAAGCATCCGACGGGCGACGGTCCCGATCGCCTCGTCCCACTCGACCTCACGCCACGGGTCGGTGATCTTCTCGCGAACCATCGGTTTCAGCACCCGGTCCGGATGGGTCGCGTAGCCGAAGGCGAACCGTCCTTTCACGCACGAGTGCCCCTCGTTGGCGCCCCCGTCCTTGTGGGGCACCATGCGGACCAGTTCGTCGCCGCGCAACTCCGCCTTGAACGAGCAGCCGACGCCGCAGTAGGCGCACGTGGTGATCACCGACCGCGACGGCATCCCCAGCTGGATCACCGACTTCTCCTGCAGGGTGGCCGTCGGGCACGCCTGCACGCAGGCGCCGCACGAAACGCACTCCGAGTCCATGAACGACTCGCCAGCGCCCGCCGACACCTTCGATTCGAAGCCGCGGCCCTCGATGGTCAGCGCGAACGTGCCCTGGATCTCGTCACAGGCCCGCACGCAGCGCGAGCAGGCAATGCATTTGGACGGGTCGAAGTCGAAGTACGGGTTGCTGTCGTCGACCACGGCGTCCAGGTGGTTCTCCCCGTCGTAGCCGTACCTGACCTCACGCAGTCCGACCGCGCCCGCCATGTCCTGCAATTCGCAGTCACCGTTGGCCGAGCAGGTCAGACAATCCAGCGGATGGTCGGAGATGTAGAGCTCCATGACGCTCTCGCGGAGCTTGGCGACCTTCGGCGTCTGGGTCCGGACCACCATGCCGTCGGCCACCGGGGTCGTGCACGAGGCGGGAGTTCCACGGCGGCCGTCGATTTCGACGAGACAGAGCCGGCAGGACCCGAACGCTTCGAGGCTGTCGGTGGCGCACAACTTGGGCACATCGACACCGGCCAGCGCGGCCGCCCGCATGACGGACGTGCCTTCGGGGACGGCGACGCGCAGCCCGTCCACCTCGAGCGAAATAGACGCGGGACCGCCCTTCGCCGGGGTGCCGAAGTCGGGTTCCTTGAGCAGCGTCATGGTGTACCTTCCGTCCTCACGCTGATGGGCAGTTGCATGCCTGGCGAAATCGGTTCGCGGGCAAGGAAGTCGTCCGGAAACTCCGTGATCGCGCTGCGGACCGGCATCGGGGTGAGGCCGCCCATGGCGCACAACGAGCCATCGGTCATGACGTCGCAGAGGTCTTCGAGCAGGGCAAGGTTCTCGTCGGAATGTTCACCCGCCGTGATCCGGTCGATCACCTCGACGCCGCGCACCGAGCCCACCCGACACGGTGTGCACTTGCCGCACGACTCCGCGGCGCAGAACTCCATGGCGAATCTGGCCTGGGCCGCCATGTCGACGGTGTCGTCGAACACCACGATGCCGCCGTGGCCGACCATTGCACCGGCCGCGACGAACGCCTCGTAGTCCATCGGAAGGTCGAACTTGGACGTCGGCAGATACGCGCCGAGCGGACCACCGACCTGGACCGCACGCACCGGACGTCCGGAACGCGTGCCACCTCCGTAGCCGTCCACGAGCTCGCCCAGCGTCACCCCGAAGGCCAATTCCACGATGCCGCCGTGGCGGATGTTCCCGCCGAGCTGGAAGAGCTGGGTACCCCGCGACCGTCCCACGCCGAGTTCCTGATACGCCTGCGCACCGTCGGCAAGGATGGTCGGCACGCTGGCCAGCGTGAGCACGTTGTTCACCACCGTTGGCTTGCCGAACAGACCGTTGATGGCCGGGATCGGCGGCTTCGCGCGGACCATGCCGCGCTTGCCCTCGAGACTCTCCAGCATGGAGGTCTCCTCGCCGCAGATGTAGGCGCCGCCTCCCACCCGGACATGCAGGTCGAAGTTCAGCGACGAGCCGAGCACGTTGGCCCCGAGCCACCCTTGGCCCCTCGCGATTTCGATGGCCGAGCGCATCGCGGTCACCGCGTCGGGATACTCCGACCGGATGTAGATGTACCCCTCGCTCGCGCCTACGGCGTATGCCGCGACCGTCATGCCCTCGATGAGCATGAACGGGTCCCCCTCCATGACCATCCGGTCGGCGAACGTGCCGCTGTCACCTTCGTCGGCGTTGCAGCAGACGAACTTCAGTTCGTCGACGCATTCGAGGACGGTTTTCCATTTGATGCCGGCTGGGAAGCCGGCGCCGCCGCGTCCGCGCAGTCCGGAGTCGGTGACCTCGGAGACCACGTCGGCCGGGGACATCGCCAATGCCCGACGTAGACCGGCGATGCCACCGTGGTTCAGATAGTCGTTGGGGGACAACGGATCGGTGACACCCACCCTGGCGAACGTGACCCGGTCCTGCGTCGCCAGCCAGGGTAGATCCTCGACCACACCCACTCGCGATGGGTGCTCAACGCCATCGAACATGCCGGCGGCCACGAGGTTGTCGACGGCGCCGGGGGTGACGGGTCCGTAGCCGATGCGTCCGTCGGGCGTGACCACTTCGACCAGTGGTTCCAGCCACAGCATTCCGCGAGACCCGTTGCGGACCAACTCTATTGGCCGTCCTACCCGCGCAGCGGCGCGCAGCAGCGCGTCCGCGACCTCGTCCGCGCCGACCGATGTCGCGGCGGAATCCCTTGGCACGTAGACGGTCACCGGTGCCGCGCTCATTGCGAGATCGCCTTCTCGATAATCGATGACAGCCGATCCTCGTCCAGCCGGCCGTGTAGCCGGCCGTTCACCTGCGCGGCGGGCCCGAGCGCGCAGTTGCCCAGGCAGAAAACCTGTTCGGCGGTCAGCGATCCGTCCCGGCTCGTCTCCCCCAGCGACACGCCATAGCGATCCCGCAGGTGAGTGACCAGTAGTCCGGCGCCGACGGCCTGACACGCCTCGGCCCGGCAGACGCGGACCGTCGCCCGCCCGGCCGGCTCCGTACGGAAATCGTGGTAGAAGCTGACGACGCCGTGTACGTCGGCCCGAGAAAGGTTGAGCTCATCCGCCAACACGGCGATGGCCTCAGGCGGCACATGGCCCAGGGCCCCCTGAACCGCGTGCAGGATCGGCAGCAGGGCGCCGCGCTGCGTGCGAAGGCTGGCGGCGATGTCTCGGACCAGGGCTGCGACCGTGGTGTTGGCCTGCCCTGTTGTCGTGGGATTCATGGGCTTCCTCCGGCGGCAGGTGAACGGATGAGAAGTGGGTGGAACCGCCCCAGGATTGCGGCCCGGGACGGTTCCACTCGCACCGGCCGGTTAGACGACGACCTTGTTCTTGTGGAACTCGGCGATGGTGTCCGCGTCGTATCCCAGCTGGGCGAGAACCTCGTCGGTGTGCTCGCCGAGCAGTGGTGCGCCCTTGATCTCGGGCTTGAACGCGGAGAACTTGATCGGGCTGCCGACGGTCAGGAACGACCCGCGGCCCTTCTGATCAACCTCGACGACGCTGCCTGCCTCGCGCAGCGCCGGGTCGACGGCGAGTTCCTTCATGCTCATCACCGGCGCACACGGAACCTCCCACTCGCGCAGGATGTCGACCGCCTCGTACTTCGTCTTGTCGGCCAGCCACTTCTCGATCTCGGCGAAGATGTCGAAGATCTTGTCCTGGCGGGCAAGCGCGGTGCTGTAGCCCGGGTCCTCGGCCCATTCCGGCCTGCCGATGACCTCGGCCGTGCGCTTCCAGTTCTGCTCCTGGACAGTGAAGTAGATGTAGGCGTTGGGGTCATCCTCCCAGCCCTTGCACTTGAGCACCCAGCCCGGCTGGCCACCGCCGCCTGCGTTGCCGCCGCGGGGGACGGTGTCGCCGAACTCGCCGTTCGGGTACTGCGGGTACTCCTCAAGGTAGCCAACGGCTTCCAGCCGCTGCTGGTCGCGAAGCTTGACACGGCAGAGGTTCAGCACGGAGTCCTGCATCGAGGCCGAGACCTTCTGACCCTTTCCGGTCTTGTCGCGCGCGATCAGCGCGGTGAGGATACCGATCAGCAGATGCATGCCCGTGTTGCTGTCGCCGAGGGCCGCACCGCTTACGGTCGGCGGGCCGTCCCAGAAGCCGGTGGTCGACGCGGCGCCGCCGGCGCACTGCGCGACGTTCTCGTACACCTTGAGGTCATTCCACGGTGACGCATCGTTGAATCCCTTGACAGAGCCGAAGATCAACCGCGGATTCCACTCCTGCAGCTTGTCCCAGGACAGGCCCATCCGGTCCATGGCCCCTGGTGCGAAGTTCTCGACCAGCACATCGGCCCCGCGAATCAGCTTCTCCATCACCTCGAGTCCCTCGGGTGACTTCGTGTTGATCGCCAGCGAGCGCTTGTTGCTGTTGAGCATGGTGAAGTACAGGGCGTCGACATCGGGGATGTCCCGCAACTGACCCCGCGTCACGTCACCCCCGCCGGGGCGCTCGACCTTCAGCACGTCGGCTCCGAACCAGGCGAGCATCTGCGTGCACGCCGGGCCTGCCTGGACGCCGGTGAAGTCGATCACTTTGATGCCGGAGAGCGGTAATTCAGTCATGAGACGTTTCCTTTCCATGTTTTCGTCTTCGTGCTCTGTGCGGTCAGGCGTTCACTTGTTGGTGATGCCCTTGGGATTGAGATGGGCGATGTTGCCGCTCTCGGTGCCGTCGGAGGGGTCGATGACGCAGTCGATGAGTGCCGGCCTGCCCGATGCCAGGGCCTCCCGCAGGCAGGCGGCGACCTCGGTTGGCGTTGTCGCCTGATATCCCTTGCCCCCGAAGGCCTTGATCATGAACTCGTGACGTGCCCGCAGTGCGGTCGGTGCCGGGTCGGCGGACGCGGAGATGTCGTCACCGCGGTAGACGCCGCTGTTGTTGAGGATGACGGTGACGATCGGCAGGTTGTACCGGCAGACCGCCTCGAGCTCCATTCCGCTGAACCCGAACGCGCTGTCGCCTTCGATCGCGACGACCGGCTCGCCGGTCTCGACGGCTGCGGCAATCGCGTAGCCCATGCCGATGCCCATCACACCCCAAGTTCCGCTGTCCAACCGGTGCCGGGGTACTTGCATGCCAATTGTGTTGCGCGCCAGGTCAAGCGCGTTCGCGCCTTCGTTGACTACATAGACCTGGGGGTTGTCGTGCAGGACATCCCGGATGGCCTGGAGGGCGCCGAGGAATTTCATCGGGTGGGCGGCAAGCGCGGCCTCGAGGCGGCCGGCCATCTTGTCGACGTTCTGCGCCGACTTGGCCGTCAGCTCCTCGCGCCACTCCGTTTGGACAGTGATCTGACCGGGTTTGGCCCGTTCGAGGAGCGCCTCCATCACAGAGCCGATGTCGCCGACGAGCGGAGCCGCGATGGGCTGGTTGCTGTCCATCTCCGCGGCGGCGATGTCGACCTGGATGAACTTGGCGTCCGGGTTCCACTGCGGCGCATCGCCGTGTCCGAGCAGCCAGTTCAACCGGGCACCGACGAGCATCACCACGTCAGCCCTCTTCAGGGCCAACGATCGGGCGGTAGCCGCCGACTGCGGGTGATCGTCGGGCAGCAGGCCCTTCGCCATCGACATCGGCAGGTACGGCACGCCGGTGGTCTCGACGAACTCGAGGATCTGCTCGTCCGCCTGCGCGTATGCGGCGCCCTTGCCGAGCACGATCAGGGGCCGTTTGGCGTCGGCGAGCAGGTCGATCGCGGAGTCGACCGTGTCTACTTCCGGCAATTGCCGCGGGGCCGGGTTGACGACCCGCCACAGCGTCCCCGCGGCCTGCTCTGCATCGATCACCTCGCCGAGCACTGCGGCCGGGATGTCGAGGTAGACGCCTCCTGGCCTGCCGGACACCGCGGTGCGGATCGCCCTGGCGATGCCACGGCCGATATCCTCGGCCCGCGATACTCGGTAGGCCGCCTTGGCGAACATCTTGGCGGCAGGAAGCTGATCCATCTCCTCGTAGTCTCCGCGCTGGAGGTCGACGAGATGCCGCTCACTAGACCCCGAGATCTGGACCATCGGGAAGCAGTTCGTGGTGGCATTGGCAAGCGCAACAAGCCCGTTGAGGAAGCCCGGGGCGGACACGGTCAGGCAGATGCCCGCCTTCTTCGTCAGGAACCCCGCCGCCGCGGCCGCATGGCCGGCGTCGCTCTCGTGGCGGAAGCCGATGTAGCGGATGCCCGACGCCTGTGCGAGCCGAGCCAGGTCGGTGATCGGGATCCCGACGACTCCGTAGATGGTGTGCACGTCGTTGAGCTTCAGTGCGTCGACGACCAGGTGGATCCCATCAGTGAGAGTGCCCGTGTCGTCGGCACCCTGCGCCTCCGTGTCTCGCGTGGGAGCAACGGTCATGATGTGGACCCTTCCTAACTGTTCGAAGCCGAAGCCGAAGCTGCTCGAAATTTCCCTTACCTACTAACACTTTTCACGTCTTCGGCCAGCGCGTCCAAGACCTGTTGTCAACGACTCGATAAACGGTGGCTATCACGGGGTTGCGCGCCGCCCCGGTTGTCGGCGAAGCATTCACTGCCCGCTCAGGTCGCCGACGAGGTGCGGCCCGGCCGCCACATTCAGAAACGCTCTGGCGGCGACCGAACCGGGGGCCGCCGCGTGAATCGCCATTGAGATATGCGCCGTCGCGTCCGGTTCGACGAGCCGGATGGCTCTCGCGGCGCT
This sequence comes from Mycobacterium sp., assembly GCF_032159565.1. Classification (GTDB taxonomy): domain Bacteria; phylum Actinomycetota; class Actinomycetes; order Mycobacteriales; family Mycobacteriaceae; genus Mycobacterium. The sequence continues at coordinate 45,798 of NZ_JAVHWR010000189.1, read as the reverse complement.
CGTCACCGGCATCGCGCGCAGCCAGGTGTGCGGCACCACGCTCGCCCACGATCCGGTCGCCACGTGTGCGTAAAGGGAAGCTACGGAGTCGGTTTCGACCTGAGGGGTGGCAAGCGCCCCACTGCTGGCGAAGGCCTTGTCGATGAACTGACGAAATCTCATGTCCGGTGTCAGCAACGCCAGCGGCAGCTCCGCCGCCTGAGCCCACGTGATGGTTCGGGCGCCCGGCACCAGCTTCTCTCCGGACACGAGCAGCACATACTGCTCCTCGTACAGCGGCACTACCGTCAGGCCTGACTGATCATCGGGCCCGAAGTGCGCGATGGCGGCGTCCAGCTCGAAGTTGCGAAGTTGCCGCAGCAGCTCGGTGGATGACAGTCGGGAGCAGACCTTCACCTTGGCCAGCGGGTGCAACGCACAGAATGCGGCCACGGGCTGTGCCATTGTCGTGGACACCGTGGGCCCGGTACCCAGGCGGAGCGTGCCGGAGATGCCCGAACGGAGAGCCGCCGCCTCGGCCTTCAGGCCGTGGTGATCGGCGAGCAGTCGCTTGGCCCAGACCACGAGCCGTTCGCCCTCCAGGGTCAGACCCTCGAAGTTCTGGCCCCGGTTGATCAGCGTGACGTTCAGCTCGCGTTCCAGTTTGGCGATCGCCGTAGAAAGGGCAGGCTGCGACACGTAGCAGGCTTCCGCGGCACGGGCGAAGTGTCGTTCCCTGGCGACGGCGACGAAGTACTCCAGCTGGCGTAGCAGCATGGGCGGTCCTCCTCGTCATCGTAGATTGTATACAGTATGTCTTATTCGGTATGGTACCCGTGGGTCGACGGAAATGTCCACCTTGGAACGGCGATGTGGGAGGGCAACAATGAGCGAGACAACGCAAACAGCTCCGGAAAGGGCCGAAGGCGGTGTCACCGCGGCCTGGCTCGCCCAAGCGGCCGTGACCGAAGCGCCCGATGCCATCGTGGTGACGGATCCTGACGGAACCGTTCGACTGTGGAACAACGGAGCGGCGCGGGTCTTCGGATTTTCGGCAGCCGAGATCGTGGGCCAGAGCCTCGACATGATCATCCCCGAGAAGCTGCGGGACCGGCACTGGAGGGGCTACCGGCAGACGATGCTCACTGGATACACCCGCTACGGGGACAAGCTGTTGAGCGTGCCGGCCACTCACCGCGACGGGCGCCGGCTGTCGGTCGAGTTCAGCGTGGCGCTACTGCGGGACGACGCCGACCAGATCGTCGGGATATCGGCGATCATGCGCGAGGTCAGCGAGCGCCGGGAAGCCGAGAAGGCGTTGCGCACCAAGCTGACCGAACTCGAGTCTCGGGTCGGCTCGGCCTGAAAATTGCGCCGAGCGTGCGGTTTCATACGCGACACCCCGGGTAAGGTGTACGAAACCGCACGATCGCGGGTGCACTGACCGGAATGACCGAGCCGGCAGCGTCATTCGATGCGCAGCACGCGCACCGAGTCGGTGCACCCCGATACGCCGCTGCGGCTCCCTGACACCACCACGACCAGACTTCCCGGATGCCGCATGCCCATGGCCGCCAACCCCCGACTCACCTCGGTCGGCAGGGTTTCGGCCGTGGTCGCGGGTGCCAGCACTGCGGACTCGATGCCCCAGGAGAACGCCAACCGGGCCCGTACCGACTCGTCGTGCGCGAAGGCGAGTAGCGGCAGCGGCGATCGCTGCCGCGCCAGGCGCAGGGCCGTGTCGCCGGTACGAGTGAAGCAGCACAGCACCTTCGCGCCGAGCCGTCGGCCCAATTCGCAGGCGGCCGCGGCAACCGCGTCGCCAACGCCGGCATCGCCTTCCTCGGCAGCCCACTCCGGTGTGATCTCTTCGTATGGCGCGTCTTCGGCCGCAGCGACAATGCGCGCCATCGTGGCCACCGTGTGGGCCGGATACGCCCCAACGCTCGTCTCGGCGGACAACATGACTGCGTCCGCCCCGTCGAAGATGGCGTTGGCCACGTCGGAGACCTCGGCCCGGGTGGGGCGCCGATCAGAGATCATCGAATCCAGCATCTGGGTCGCCACGATCACCGGTTTGGCTGCCTGGCGACACAGGCCGATGGCCCGCTTCTGCACCAGCGGGACCTGCTCCAGCGGCATCTCCACGCCGAGGTCCCCGCGGGCGACCATCAGTCCGTCGAACGCATCCACGATCGCCTTCAGGTCCGAAACCGCCTCCGGCTTCTCGAGTTTCGCCATGATGGGTACCCACTTGCCGACTTCGTCCATGACGGCGCGCGCGAGCTTCACCTCCTCAGGGGCCCGGACGAATGACATGGCGACCATGTCGACCCCGAGCTCGAGGGCGAACTTCAGATCCTCAATGTCCTTCTCGGACAGGGGCGGGACGCTGACCGCGACGCCCGGCAGCGAGATGCCTTTGTGGTCACTGACCGGACCACCCCCTAAAACCTCGCAGGTGATGTCGTCGCCGTTGACGTCGACCACCCGCAGGTCGATCTTTCCGTCGTCGACGAGCAGCCGATCACCCGGCCGCACATCGGCCGCCAGCCCCGCGTATGTCGTGGAGACCCGGTCGTGATCGCCGCGACATTCGGCGGTGGTGATCACGATGCGCTCACCGGTGGCCCAAACCACTGAGCCCGCGGCGAACCGGCCCAGCCGGATCTTGGGTCCCTGCAAATCGGCCAGTACCCCGACCGGAAGACCGCGTTCGGCGGAGATCTGACGGACCGTGTCGTAGACGACCGAGTGCTCGGCTTGGGTGCTGTGGCTGAAATTCAGCCGCGCGACATCCATTCCGGCGTCGACGAGTTCGGCCAGTCGCGGCGCGGTGCTGGTGGCGGGCCCCAATGTGCAGACGATCTTGGCGCGACGGTTCACGGTTGGTCCTCTCAGGACATAACGGGCGAAGTTTCCTTCTCCGGCGTGCGGATGGCCTGCGACGATGCGGGCGCGCACGTGCGTGCAAGCAGATCGGTGGCGGCATGGATGGTGCGCAGAGTGGGAGCGGCGGCGCCGGTCAGGTCTGCCATCTCCACCACCGCGGTCACGATGGCGTCGAGTTCCAATTGCTTGCCCGATTCGAGGTCTTGCAGCATGGAGGTCTTGTGGTGTCCTACGTTCTCGGCTCCACGCAGCCGCTTCTCGATGGAAATGTCCGGGGTGCTGCCCACCCTGGCAGCGATGTCGAGCGTCTCCTCCATCAGCTGGATGACCACGCGCCGGGTGCCGGGGTGCTGACACAACTCGACCATCGTCGCTCTGGTCAGCGCGCTGAGCGGATTGAACGCGACGTTGCCCATGAGCTTGATCCAGATGTCGTTGCGCAGGTCGGCCTCGACCGGCGCCTTCAATCCGCCGGCAATCATCGCGTCGCTCAACGTCTTACAGCGCTCCGAGATCTCTCCCGACGGCTCACCGATGGAAAACCGGGTGCCCTCGAGATGCCGGATCACTCCCGGCGCCTCGATCGTGGTGGCGGGATAGACGACGCAGCCGATCGCCCGCTCTGGCGACAGCACGGCGCTGGTGGCTCCGCCGGGATCGACGGCCTCGATCCGACGGCCGCTGTACGGGCTTGGCAATTGGTGGAAGTACCACCAGGGGATCCCGTTCTGCGCGGGCAGCACTGCCGTGTTCTCGCCGAGCAGCGGTTTCACCAGGGGACCGCAGGACGGGTAGCTGTGCGCTTTCAGCCCGAGGAAAACGTAATCAACGGGCCCGATCTCGGCCGGGTCGTCCGTGGCATTCGGATATGCCACGAAGTCGCCACGCGGACTGATCACGCGCACACCGTTTTTCCGCATCGCGCGCAGGTGTTCGTTCCGCGCGATGAGGTGCACTTCAGCGCCTCCGCGATGCATTGCGGCCCCCCAATAGGCGCCGATTGCTCCGGCACCGACGACTGCGATCTTCACGGCAACCTCCTCCTCGATCGCATACTGTATGCACTAATTGCGTTGGGTGTCTATCACCCAGTTGGGGGACGCCTGGCGGCCCGACGAGAATGCGCGCAAATCGAGTACTCGCCGAGATCGGCAAGCCGCGCCGTCTCGGTCTCGCCCGAGGTCCTAGTGAATACTGTATGCGATATGCTACTGTCAGCCTGCTCCGGCTTGGCATCGCCGCATCAGCACATCGACGTGAACCGCCAGGAGCGTTCTGCCCGGCCACAGCCAGGAAGAGGAATATGACGCTTATCGGAGTGCCCCGGGAAAACGCACCGGGCGAACGACGCGTTGCGCTGGTCCCCAAGCTCGTCGAACGACTATGCGGCGCCGGCCTTTCCGTCGTGATCGAGGCCGGGGCGGGGGCCGGGGCACTCATCCCCGACGCGCACTATGAACAGGCCGGCGCCAGCGTCGGTGATCCCTGGCCGGCCGACGTCGTGGTGAAGGTGAACCCACCGACCGACGACGAAATCACGTTCCTGAAGCCCGGATCGATCGTGGCCGGATTCCTGGCACCACGCACTCGCCCCGAGGTCGCTGACCGACTCCGGATAGCGGGCGTCACCGGTTTCGCCATGGAAGCGGTGCCACGGATCTCTCGGGCGCAGACCATGGACGCGCTGTCCTCTCAAGCCAATGTCGCCGGTTACAAAGCGGTGCTACGCGCTGCCGAATGCTCGACCCGCTTCTTCCCGATGCTCACCACGGCCGCGGGAACGGTGAAGCCGTCCACGGTCCTGGTACTCGGCGTGGGCGTTGCCGGGCTTCAGGCGCTGGCCACCGCCAAGCGGCTGGGCGGCCGCACGACCGGCTTCGACGTTCGCCCCGAGGTCGCCGAACAGGTTCGGTCGCTGGGCGCCCAGTGGCTGGAGCTCGGTGTTCAGGCCGCCGGCGACGGCGGCTACGCCCGCGCGCTGACCACCGAGGAGCAAGCGGAGCAGCAACTGCGGCTCACAGAGGCGATCTCGGGTTTCGACGTCGTGATCACCACTGCGCTCGTTCCGGGCCGCCCGGCACCTCGGCTTGTCACCGCCGAGGCGGTACGCCGAATGCGCCCGGGCAGCGTGGTTGTCGACCTCGCCGGTGAAGCGGGTGGCAACTGCGAGCTCACCGTGCCCGGGGAGACCGTAGTTCGGCACGCCGTCACCATCGCCTCGCCGTTGAACCTGCCGGCGACGATGCCGGAGCACGCCAGCGAGCTCTACGCGCGCAACGTCGCCGCGCTGCTCGAACACATGCTGGCCGACGGCCAGATTGTGCCGGACCTCTCCGACGAGATCCTTGCCGCTTGCTGCGTGACCTCGACCACCGACCAGTTGACGGAGGCCCGATGACACTCCTCTCCAATCTGGCGATCTTGGTGTTGGCCGGCTACATCGGCTTCTCCGTGATCTCCAAGGTGCCCAACACCCTGCACACCCCGCTGATGTCCGGGACCAACGCCATCCACGGCATCGTGCTGCTCGCCGGCCTGGTGCTACTCGGCCGCTCCGCGTCCGGTGTGTTCGAGCGGACGTTGCTGGTGATCGCCATCGCCTTCGGCGCCATCAATGTGGTGGGCGGGTTCCTTGTCACAGACCGGATGCTCGGCATGTTCAAAAAGAAGCCGGCTTCCGAATCGGGAAGGACTGCGGCCGTTCATGAATGAGCTCATCTCGATTCTCTACATTGTTGCGTTCGCACTCTTCATCTACGGCCTGATGGGTTTAACCGGTCCACGAACAGCGGTGCGTGGCAACATAATCGCGGGCGCCGGCATGGCGATTGCGATCGTGGCGACCCTGCTGACGCCGGGGACGAGCAACTGGCTATTGATCGCGCTCGGTCTCGCGTTGGGGACGGTCATCGGTGTGCCGTCGGCGAAGCAGGTCAAGATGACCGCGATGCCGCAACTGGTGGCGCTGTTCAACGGCGTCGGCGGCGGCGCGGTGGCCCTGGTGGCGTGGGTGGAGTTCCGGGACAGCCACGGCTACGCGACGGTGGCCGGATATGTCACGGTCACTTCGCTTTTCGCCGCAATTGTCGGTTCGGTGTCCTTCTGGGGATCGTTGATCGCCTTCGGCAAGCTGCAGGAGGTGTTGCCGGGCGGGCCGATCACGCTCGGCCGGGCACAGCAACCGCTCAACGCGGCACTACTGCTCGTCTCCATCGGCTGTGCCGTCGCGATCGGTCTGGGCCAACGATCCGAGATGATGATCATCGGTGTCCTGCTCTCGGCAGCGGTGCTCGGCGTAATGGTCGTGCTACCGATCGGCGGCGCGGACATGCCGGTCGTGATCTCGCTGCTCAACGCGCTCACCGGACTGTCCGCCGCGGCGACCGGGCTCGCGCTGGACAACACCGCGATGATCGTCGCAGGCATGATCGTCGGCGCCTCGGGCACCATCCTGACCAACCTGATGGCCAAGGCGATGAACCGGTCGATCCCGGCCATTGTTGCCGGCGGGTTCGGCGGGACCAGCTCGGCCGCAGGCCCGGCCGGCGGTCCGGTGGACCAGACCGTACGGCAGACCAGTGCGGCCGACGCGGCGATGCAGATGGGATACGCGAGCCAGGTGGTCATCGTTCCCGGCTACGGCATGGCCGTGTCCCAGGCGCAGCATGCGGTGCGCGAGATGGCCGGCCTGCTCGAGCAACGAGGCGTGGAGGTCAGACATGCCATCCACCCGGTTGCGGGCCGGATGCCGGGCCACATGAACGTGCTCCTCGCCGAGGCCGACGTCCCGTACGAGCAACTCAAGGAAATGGACGAGATCAACGGCGAGTTCAGCCGCGCCGACGTGGCGCTGGTCATCGGTGCGAACGATGTCACGAACCCGGCGGCCCGCTCGAATCCCGCATCGCCGATCTACGGGATGCCGATCCTCAATGTGGACCAGGCGAGGTCGGTCATCGTGCTCAAGCGCTCGATGAGCGCCGGATTCGCCGGCATCGACAACGACCTGTACTTCGACCCGAAGACCGCAATGCTCTTCGGTGACGCAAAGTCCTCGGTCGCCGAAATCAGCCAGGAACTGAAGGTCCTGTGAGCGGATTTCGCAGGCGTAGGGAGATGATTTCATGACCGATCTGCCTGCCGGTCTCGGCGCGTCCGTGACCACGGGCCCGATTGCGGGCAGCACCAAGATCTACCGGGGCCTCGCGGATGTGCCGGGCGGCCGGGTGCCGTTTCGGCGGGTGAACCTGTCCAATGGTGAGCACCTGGACCTATACGACACCTCGGGCCCATACACCGAAACCGACGCGGTGATCGATCTGTCCGCGGGTTTGCCCCCGCGGCCCGCGGTCAGGCGGGATCGCGGCACCCAGCTGCAGCGTGCCCGCGCCGGTGAGGTCACGCCCGAGATGGCGTTCATCGCTGCTCGTGAGTGCGTGCGGCCCAAGCTGGTCCGCGATGAGGTGGCCCGCGGCCGCGCGGTCATCCCCGCCAACTACAACCATCCCGAGAGCGAGCCGATGATCATCGGCAAGGCTTTCGCGGTGAAAATCAATGCCAACATCGGCAATTCCGCGGTCACGTCGTCGATCGCCGAAGAGGTCGACAAGATGGTGTGGGCCACCCGTTGGGGCGCCGACACCGTGATGGACCTCTCGACCGGTCGCGACATTCACCTCACCCGGGAGTGGATCCTGCGCAACTCACCGGTGCCGGTCGGCACCGTGCCGATCTATCAGGCGATGGAGAAGGCCAACGGCGACCCCACCGCACTGAGCTGGGAGGTCTACCGCGACACCGTGATCGAGCAAGCCGAACAGGGTGTCGACTACATGACGGTGCACGCCGGGGTGCTGCTGCGCTACATCCCGCTCACGGTCAAGCGGGTCACCGGCATCGTCTCGCGCGGGGGATCGATCATGGCGGCCTGGTGCCTGGCCCATCACCGCGAGTCCTTCCTCTACACCCACTTCGCCGAGCTCTGTGAGATCCTGGCGCGCTATGACGTGACGTTCTCGCTGGGCGACGGGCTGCGGCCCGGGTCGATCGCCGACGCCAACGACGAGGCGCAGTTCGCCGAACTGCGCACGCTGGGAGAACTGACCAAGATCGCGAAATCGGCTGGCGTGCAAGTGATGATCGAAGGTCCGGGTCACATCCCGATGCACAAGATCGTGGAGAACGTGCGGCTGGAAGAGCAGCTGTGCGAGGAGGCGCCGTTCTACACGCTGGGCCCGCTGGCCACCGACATCGCCCCGGCCTATGACCACATCACCAGCGCGATCGGCGCGGCCATCATCGCCCAGGCCGGCACCGCGATGCTCTGCTACGTCACGCCCAAGGAGCACCTCGGTCTACCCGACCGCAAGGACGTCAAAGACGGCGTGATCGCCTACAAGATCGCGGCCCACGCGGCAGATCTCGCCAAGGGACGCCCGCGCGCGCAGGAGCGCGACGACGCATTGTCGAAGGCGCGCTTCGAGTTCCGGTGGCACGACCAGTTCGCGCTGTCACTCGACCCGGACACCGCGCGGCAGTTCCACGACGAAACGCTTCCCGCCGAGCCGGCCAAGACGGCCCACTTCTGCTCGATGTGCGGGCCCAAGTTCTGCTCGATGCGCATCAGCCACGAAGTCCGCGACGCTATGGCCGAGAAGTCCCGGGAATTCGCCGAACACGGCAACCGCGTCTATCTGCCGCTCGACTGACATCCCTGGGCTGCCCGCCATTCGCGACACTGCGCGGATCGCGATAGTTTGTAACCGCGACGGTCGTCGTCCGCGCCTGACCAGCTGTCGGCGAAGTCAGTGCACCGGCGTGAGTCCCGACCGCACCAGGTTGACGCTGTCGGCGACGATCTGGCCGATGTCGCCCCGCCCCCAAAGGATTCCGCGATCTACCGATCGGCGTCGACGGCCTCTACCTCGCCGGTAGCTGTATCACGCTCACAGCTGCTCGCGGACCCGTTCAACGAGACGCAGCAGCTTTGCATGATGCGACCCCGGCCAGTAGATCCGGCCGCAGTCCGCGCAACGAACGAAATCGCGGTAGTAGCGCCGCGTCAACGGCTCCAGGCGGTCGATGACCTCTTCTTTGCTGACCGCGACCAGCTCGCCGTTGCATCGCATGCAGCGGGTCAACGGTGCGAGCCGCTCACCGAGGTCCAGCCGCCGTATCACTTCGACCGTCTGCGCTTCCGGGTCGTCGGAGTGGACGAACACGCCATGGGTGACGATGCGGCGTTTCAACAGGCCGCGGTCTCGCGTCAGCAGGATGCGCCGCTGAGCGAGGCTGATATCAACCAAGGTCTCGTCGTGGGCATTACTCCTCCACCACGCGTCAAACCCGATCAGCCGCAAGAGCTGCGCCAGTCGACCAAGGTTGACGTCGACAACGAAACGGGTATCGCGCAGCGGCACCGGACGAAGCCGGGCCGTCGGGCCGATGTCGAGCGCTTCGAACATCGGGTACGCGGCGATGCGGTCGCCGGGGGCTGGGCGGTGTGTGAAACCCTGCGCCTCCCCGTTCACCACGATCAGGTCGACTTCGGTATGCGGAATGCCCGTCGCCTCTAGCACGTCTTTGACCGTCTGATGCGGTCGGAAGGGACGGCGCAGGGTCAGGCCGCGCGACCCGCGTGGCAAGAAGGCGTTGAGCTCGGCGTACACCCGCACATCCACGTGACCCGCCATTCCTCATCTTCTCGCGCAGACTCAGCCGGCCGCAATCGCATGCCTGGGTGCTAGCCATCTGAAGGGCCATCACCGGACCGATTGAACCGTTCGCCTTCTCACTCCGTGACTCTTTTGGAGACGCGGAAGTCTCCGCCTCGTGGTGGCCAGTCCACAGAGCGGAGGATCGAACCTGCTACATCGAACCGCCCGACTGGCCATCGCCGCGCCGCGCGCCGTCATCGCACTCGCGGCGCTGTTGACCGTCGCGCTCGGTGTCTTCGGGCTCCCCGTGGCCAACAAGCTATCCGCCAGCGGGTTCCAGGACCCAACCTCCGAGTCGTCCCGCGCAGCCGATCTGTTGACCGGCAAGTTTCATCAGGGCGACGTCCAGTTGCTCATCGTGGTCTCCAGCCCCGACGGCGTCGACAGCCAGAACACCACGCAGGCAGGCCTCGACATCGTCGACCATCTCCACCGGTCGCCTCACGTCGCGGATCTCAGCTCACCATGGACCTCACCGCCATCGGCCGCCCACGGTTTGATCAGCAAGGATCGCACCGCCGGACTGATCGTCGCCGGCATCGTCGGCGACGAGGCCGACCAGCAGAAGTACGCCAAGGAGCTGTCCGACCAAGTGGCGCACGACCGCGGCGGCGCGACAATCCGCTCGGGCGGCGTCGCGATGGTCAACATCCAGATCACCAACCAGTCGCAGCGCGACCTGCTGCTGATGGAATCGTTCGCCATCCCGCTGAGCTTCATCGTGCTGGTGTGGGTGTTCGGCGGCCTGCTCGCGGCTGCTCTTCCGGTCGCTGTCGGCGTCATGGCGATACTCGGCGCTCTCGCTGTCCTGCGGCTCATGACGTTCGCCACCGACGTATCGATCTTCGCGCTGAACCTCACCACGGCAATGGGTCTGGCGCTGGCCATCGACTACACGCTGCTCATGATCAGCCGGTTCCGCGACGAGCGCGCCGACGGCGCCAGCCGTGACGAGGCCCTCACCCGCATGATGCTCACCGCGGGCCGCACTGTGGTGTTCTCCGCCACCACCGTGGCGCTGTCCATGGCGGTGATGGTGCTGTTTCCCATGCACTTCCTCAAGTCGTTCGCCTACGCCGGCGTCGCCACCGTCGCCTTCGCCGCCGGCGCGGCCATCGTGGTGACACCCGCCGCGCTCGTTCTGCTCGGCGACCGCCTGGATTCACTCGACGTCCGCCGGCTCGCCCGCCGCATGTCCCCCGCAAACGGGAGGTACCCCCACGGCCGACCCGATCCGCAGCCCATCCCCCTCGAGCAACGGTTCTGGTACCACTGCGCGAGATTCGTTATGCGCAAAGCAATTCCGCTCGGGCTCGCCGGCGTCGCGCTGCTGCTTGTGCTCGGCGCGCCCTTCCTCAGCGTGCGGTGGGGATTCCCGGACGACCGTGTCCTTCCGAGTTCCGCCTCCGCACACCAAGTCGGCGACCAGCTGCGACGCAACTTCGCCATCAACACCGACACCGCGGTCACCGTCGTCCTGCCCGACGCCGACGGCGTAAGCGCCTACGACATCGACCGATACGCCACCGAACTCTCTGCAGTGCCTGACGTTTCGGCGGTATCGGCCCCGACGGGCACCTTCGTCGGCGGCCACCGCACCGGGCCGCCCTCTGCTCCAGCGGGTCTCGGCTCCGGCAGCGCTTTCCTCACCATCGACAGCACCGCTCCGTTGTTCTCCGAGCAGTCCGAAGTTCAACTCGACCGACTGCACGCGGTGCCCGGACCCGCAGGCCGTCACGTCGACATGACCGGTACCGCCCAGATCAACCGCGACAGCGTCGACGCCATCACGACGCGGCTCCCGATAGTCCTCGGAACCATCGCCGTCATCATGTTCGTCCTGCTCTTCTTGCTCACCGGCAGCATCGTCGTACCGGTGAAAGCGTTGGTGCTCAACGTCCTTTCGCTGACCGCTGCGTTCGGCGCGATGGTGTGGATCTTCCAGGAGGGCCACCTCGGCGCGCTCGGCACCACATCGACCGGCACGTTGGTCGCGAACATCCCCGTGCTGCTGTTCTGCGTCGCGTTCGGCTTGTCGATGGACTACGAGGTCTTCCTGGTCTCCCGCATTCGGGAGTTCTGGCTGGCGTCCGGCAAGTCGCGAGCCGACAACGACGAGAGCGTGGCCCTCGGCATCGCCCGCACCGGACGGATCATCACCGCCGCCGCGCTCATCATGTCGATCTCGTTCGCCGCGCTGATCTTTGCTCACATATCGGTTCTGCGACTATTCGGCCTCGGGCTGACGCTGGCCGTCATGGTCGACGCGACGCTGGTGCGGATGGTTCTGGTGCCCGCGTTCATGCACGTCATGGGCCGATGGAACTGGTGGGCACCCGGGTGGCTGACCGCACTGCATCGCCGCCTCGGGCTCAACGACGGCCACAGCCCGGCGCCGCCACCACCGGCCGAACCAGTCAACGCCGACATTGAACCGAGGCAGCGTGGGCGTCGTGTCTAGAGGATGAGCCCTTCCAGCATCATTGCGGGCGTATACGGGGCGTTACCGCTGCACCGGTACGCGCAAGATGAAATCACCGAAGCGTTCCTGCGGATTCCGGCTTTCGCCGGATATGAACAGGCCCTACGTGGACTCCACAAGAGTGCGAAGGTCGACAGCCGCTACAGCATCCTGCCGTTGGAGAAGCTGATGTCGCTCGCCGACTTCAAGGAATCCAACGACCTCTTCATCGAGCACGCCGTCGAACTTGGGTGCCAGGCGTTGTCCGGTGCGCTTGAGGAGGCGGGGCTGCGTCCCAGTGACGTCGACCTGATCGTGACGACGACGGTGACCGGTGTGGCGGTGCCGTCGTTGGATGCCCGCATCGCCGGGCGGCTCGGCCTGCGGCCCGATGTGCGCCGGGTGCCGATCTTCGGCCTCGGCTGCGTGGCCGGCGCGGCCGGCGTGGCCCGTCTGCACGACTATCTGCGAGGTGCACCCGACGGCGTTGCCGCGCTGGTGTCGGTCGAGCTGTGTTCGCTGGTCTACCCCGCCGCTCAACCGACGATCGCCACAATGGTGGGCAGCGCATTGTTCGGTGACGGGGCGGGCGCCGTCGTGTCGGTCGGTGAGCGTCGCGCCGAGCGCATGGGGGCCATCGGGCCGGACGTGCTGGCCTCACGCAGTCGGCTCTACCCCGACTCGCTCGGCACAATGGGCTGGGACATCGATGGTTCAGGCTTTCATCTGGTGCTCTCGCCCGATCTGCCCGACCTCATCGAGCGGTATTTCGCCGATGACGTCACCGGCTTCCTGACCGATCACGACCTGACGATCGACGACATCGGTTCATGGGTGTCGCACCCCGGCGGCCCGAAGGTCCTCGAGTCGATCAACACCGCCCTCAACCTCGACGACGAAGCGCTGGAGTTGTCGTGGCGCTCCCTGAGCGAGGTCGGCAACTTGTCGTCTGCCTCCGTGCTGCACATTCTGCGCGATGCGCGTGACAAGCCGCCACCGGCCGGCACACCGGGGCTGATGATGGCGATGGGCCCGGGCTTCTGCTCCGAGCTGGTGCTGCTGCGCTGGAACTGAATCCCGTTCATGACCTGGTATGCGTTGTTGATCGCCGCGGTGGCGGGCGAGCGTGTCGCCGAACTCGTTGTCTCGCAACGCAATCTGACCTGGAGCCGGGACCGCGGCGGCACCGAGTTCGGAGGCCGGCACTATTTGGCGATGGTGGTCCTGCATGTGGGCCTGCTGGTCGGCTGCCTTGTGGAGAGTCTGCACCGTCCCTTCCTGCCTGCGCTGGGCTGGCCCATGCTGGCGGTGGTGCTGGCCGCACAGGGCCTGCGGTGGTGGTGCATCGCGACCCTTGGCCACCAGTGGAACGCCCGCGTCGTCGTCGTCCCCGGCGCCGAGCGGGTGAGCCGCGGGCCGTATCGCCTCATGCCGCACCCGAACTACCTAGCGGTGGTGGTCGAAGGGGTTGCACTGCCGCTGGTGCATACCGCGTGGATCACCGCGCTCGTGTTCACCGCGCTCAATGCTGCGGTGCTGCGGACGCGGATCAGGGTCGAGAACGCTGCCCTGGTGAGGCTGCGGTGATCGACCTGTTGGTTGCGGGTGGCGGGCCGGCCGGTCTGGCCACCGCAATCCATGCCGCACGGGCCGGGCTCGAGGTCGTCGTGGTGGAACGGCGGCGCGGGCCCGTCGACAAGGCCTGCGGAGAGGGGTTGATGCCCCACACGCTTCGGCAGTTGGGAGCCCTCGGCGCAAACCCGCCGGGCATGCCGTTCCACGGCATCACCTACATCGACGGTCCGCGCCGGGCGACCGGGCGATTCCGCTCCGGGCCGGGGCGCGGTGTGCGCAGAACATGTTTGCATGCAAGCCTTTTGGATACGGCGACGGCGGCAGGGGTACGGATCGAGCATGGCGAGATCGGCCGGGTGAGTCAGGACGCGACGTCGGTGCAGTGCGGCGACTTCCGCGCCCGCCACCTGGCCGCCGCGGACGGACTCCACTCGCCGATCCGGGCCTCGCTCGGGCTGAGCCGCCCCTCCGCGGGGGCACGCAGGTGGGGCATCCGCCGTCACATAGCGATGAAGCCGTGGACTGACTGCGTGCAGGTGTATTGGTCTGACAACGCAGAGGCGTACGTGACGCCGGTGGCAGAGGACTGCGTCGGCGTCGCGATCCTCACCACGCGCCGCGGCCCATTCTGCGAGCAGTTCAAGGCATTCCCCGCTCTGAAGGCTCTGGTCGACGGCCACGCACACGGCCCGGATCGGGCAGCGGGTCCGCTGCGGCAAAGAGTGCGCAGCCGCTCAGCGGGGCGGGTGCTGTTGGTCGGTGACGCGGCGGGATATGTCGACGCCCTGACGGGCGAAGGCCTCGGCATTGCCTTCGGCGCGGCCGAGCTGCTTCTGAACTGCATCACCGCCGGGCGTGTCGACGACTACGACCGTCAGTGGCGCCAAATGTCACGCCGCTATCGGCTGCTCACCGCTGGTGTGTTGCGCGCCAGCGCGTTCCCACCACTGCGTTCTGCAATTGTGCCCGCCGCCAATGCCTTTCCCGGCGTCTTCACGGGCGCGGTTAACATGCTCGCCGACTAGCAGCCATCGTTGCGTCAGTCGTCTAATCAAGCCGATCACTCTGAGTCGCAGAGAGGAGCGCTTCTAACTCAGGCTCGACGCGGTCGAGCCTGATCCCGCGTTCATCCCGCCTACAACGCTGCCCACCAGGTGCTCGACGACATCGGCGACCCGGTCACCGGACGTCATGACTCAATCGCAATTCACCCTGTATCGAACAGTTACCCAACACCGCGAGACATTGCGTAGCGTTTTCCGCTAATTGCCGACGCGACGCTGCCTGGGGGGCGAATGGCTTTTCCGTGGGAATTGAATCTCGAACCTACATACCGTGACGACAGGCCGCCTTCTCGCGAACGTGATGCCGTCAGGGCGTCAGCTCGTTACGAACGACCTTACCCGCCGGATTGCGCGGAATCTCCTTCACGATCCTGATGTCGCGAGGTTGCTCGAAGCGAGAAACCCTGTCTTTCAGGAACTCTCGGATTGAGTCTTCGCGGACGTCGGCGTCCGCTCGGGGTACGACGAACGCCACCAGCCGTTGCCCGTAGTCCTCGTCGGGCACGCCCACCACAGCGTTGTCGGCGACGTCCGGATGCTCGGCCAGGGCGTTTTCGACCGCACGCGGGTAGACGTTTTCGCCCCCGGAGACGATCATGTCGTCTCCGCGGCCGACGATGAACAGCCGTCCCGCCCGGTCGAGGTAGCCCATGTCGCCGGTGTCCATCATGTCGTCGACGACGTCTTTGTTTTCACCGCCTGTGTAACCCTCGAACGTCAAGTCACCGCCGACGAAAACCCGCCCGGTTACCTCGGGGCCGACGACCCCGCCGTCGTCGTCGAGGATCCGCACCGCGCAACCGACAACGGGCCTGCCCACCGTCTCCGGCGCCTCGCGAAGATCGGTCGGCGTTGCGAGAGCGCCGATACCGACTTCCGATGAGCCGTAACCGTTGTAGATGATGTCGCCGTAAACCTCCGAGAACCGTCTGGCCAGACTCGGATCAAGCCGGGCACCGCTCGATACCACCACTCGTAACGACGGCACCGGGTTTCGCGCCCGCATGCTCTCGCTCAGGTCGAGGATTCGCGCGAGCATGACCGGCACGACGGTCAACGCGTCGGCGCGATGTTCTGAGGCCTGAGCCAGCGTGGCTTCGGCGTCGAAGCGCCGACCGGTGAGCACAGTGCCACCAAGTCCAAGGGTCAGGGCCAGCATGCCGAAGCCCAGGCCATGAAACATGGGCGCGGGCACTGAGATTCGTGATCCGATTTGAAGCCTCGTGCGATCCAAGATCGATGCGCCGATGCCCAGTGCCATTCGGATTTTCGGCTGACGCGGTACACCTTTCGGTGTACCGGTCGTGCCGGAGGTCAGCAGAACGATTCGGCCGGCCCGCGCCACAGCAGGCCGCGAACCTTCGCGCACATCGACGTCCGCCGCATCGACCACCCTCACCCCGCCGTCCGCGTCACGCACGCGCGAAGCGAACTCGCTTTCACAGACGACCAGTCCGATCCGGTGGCTGCGAAGCGCGGCAGCCAGCGATTCGGTCCGAAAGTCCGTGTTCAGCAGCACTACGTCGGCTCCGACCATGGCCGCCGCGAAGACAGCCGCGGCAAAAGCCCGCCCATTGCGGCACAAGACTCCGACCGCGTGCCCCGGGCCGCTGCCGCGGCGTTGCAGCTGATCGGCGAGACTCTCTGTGCACAAAAGCAATTCGCGATAACTGATGGCACCCTCGTCGTCGATCATCGCTGTCCGGTGCGGCCACCGAGCCGCCGTCATCCCCAGCAAGGTGATCAGATTCGCGCGACCTCGCGCCACTTCGCGAACGAACCGCGGCAACGCGGCAGGCCCCGGCGGAACCAGCAGTCGAGAGCGCAGTAACGCCCGACATCCCGTCGCCACCAAGCTTTCGGTCATCGGTCCTCCGCTTCCACCGTGTCCGAATGCCGCGCGCGCCGCCGCCACCACACTTGCGTCGCGCGCTCCACCGGCGACCGCAGGAGCACCGTGGTGACTTCGGCGGGCCATAACCACCACGGCGCGATCGTTCGAGGCCGCTCGATGATCGCCTTCGCGATGATGTCCGCCGCCTCGTCGGGAGTCAGTCCAGGAGCGTTGCGCAGGCTCGCCGTCGGCGCGGTCATCCGGGTATGGATCAGCGCCATGTAGATCGACGTGACGTCGATGCCGTCGGCATGCAATTCCGCAGCGACGCTGCGCAGCCACATGTCGAACGCGCCTTTGGACGCCTGGTAGGCGCCCCACCGCGGACCGGGGGGGACGCGGACACCGACACTCGAGACATTCACGATGTGCCCCGCCCCGCGGTCCCGCATCGCAGGCAGCAACCCCAGCAGCAGCCAGATCGGGCCGAGGTAGTTGATGCCGATCGTGCGGTGAAAGTCGTGCGGTCGCTCGTATTGGTGGTGCAGCGACCGCCGGATGGATTTGCCGGCGTTGCTCACCACGATGTCCGGCGGCCCGTGCTCGTCGGTGATTCTTTGCGCCAACGTGGTCGCGGCGGCCTCGTCGCTCAGGTCGGCCGGGTAACTGACTGCGCGCCCGCCGCCCGCGCCGATCGCCCGCACCAGCTCGTCGAGCTTGTCCTCCGACCGGGCCGCCAGCAGCACGGTCGCTCCGGCGGCCGCGAGTGTGCGCGCGGTGGCCTCGCCGATACCGAACGACGCGCCGGTCACCAGTACGGTCTTCCCCGACACCGCGTCGCGGAGGCGGTCTGGCGCAGATCCATGCGATGGATTCACGACTTTGTCGAGGGCTTTCGCCGCCAGGCTCACCAGAACGGACTTCCCCGGAGCCGGCGTGCTCAACCGGCCGAGCGGCTGAGCCGCGTGCGCCGAAGCCAAGGCCTCACCTGCGCGCCGGAACGTCGCATTCGAGCAACTCCTGAAGCGCAACATCGAAGTCGTCGGCCAACCGCCACAGATCGGGCAACAGGTCCGG
Organism: Mycobacterium sp.; assembly: GCF_032159565.1. Lineage (GTDB taxonomy): Bacteria > Actinomycetota > Actinomycetes > Mycobacteriales > Mycobacteriaceae > Mycobacterium. Next base: position 28,200 of record NZ_JAVHWR010000189.1, on the reverse strand, counting down.
ACAGGAGACCACGCCCACGTTCAACTTGCCGTCCAGCGACATCACGGTGATGTTCAGGCCGCAGCCGTGGAACAGCGGTCCGAGCGGATACATCGCCTGGACTTCACAACCCATGAAGTACAGCGTTGCCTGCGGCCCCGGCACATTCGAAACGATGAGGTTGTGCACGGGGTTCCCGATCAGCGGCGAGTCAGCCAGAAGACGGAAGACGGCGCCGAACACCGCCCGGGCCGCCAGTTGCGCCCAATCCTGCAAGAGCGTGGGGCTGATAGCCGAGCTGTGGTTCTTGGCAGCGGCGTCCGAACGGGCGATCGCCCGTAATCGTTGCGCGGGATCACTGATGTGGGTCGCGAGGCTGCAGAACATCCCCGACAACTGGTTGTGACCCGGCCGATCGGATTTGTCGTGCACCGACACCGGCACCATCGCCACCAGTGGTTTGGCCGGCAGCTCGCCGTAGTCGCTCAAGAACCAGCGCAGCACCGACGCGCACAAGGCCATCACCACGTCGTTGACGGTGACGTTGAAGCGGTCCTTGACCTTCTTGACGTCGTCGAGGCTCAACTGCACCAACGCGATGTTGCGGTCGGCGGTGACCGATGTGTTGAACCGGGTTGCCGGTGCTGTGAAGGGCGCCGCCATGGTCAGTCCGTCGCCCGCACGCCGCAGGGTCTTCACGATCGTCGCAGCCGTCGTCGGCATCAAGTTCACCAACTGCCAGGGCCGCGCGGCGAACCTCATCAGCCCACCCGCCGCTATCTGCAGCGGACCGGCACTGCCCGCACCCTCCACCGGTGCCGGCGGCGGCATGTCGGGCGCGGCGCTGCACAGCTGCGACAAGAGGTTGGCGCCGTTCACCCCGTCCACCGCGGCGTGATGGACCTTGGTCATCACCGCCAACAGTCCGCCGGCGCGCGGGTCGGTTTCGGCAACACCCTCGATCACCCACATCTCCCACAGCGGCCTGTCGCGATCCAGCGGTGCGGATGCGATGTGCCCGCAGATCTCGACCAGCTCTCGGCGTCCTCCCGGCGAGGGCAGCTTGATGCGGAGCAGATGACGGTCGAGGTCGAACCCGTCGTCGTCGACCCACACCGGATAGTCCAAATTGAGCTGGCTGTCGGCCAGCTTTGCCCGCAACTCCGGGATGGCCGCGATTCTCGAGGCCAGCTCGTCGCGAAGGCGGTCGAAACTGTAACCCCCCGGCACCGTCGACGTGTCCAACTCGAGGATCGAACACACATGCAGGGGCTGGGTAGAACTTTCGATGTAAAGGAAACTCGCGTCGAGCCCACTGAGACGCTCCATATGCCGAGGCTAGGCGCAATGACCACGCAACGAAGGCGATTGCGCAGAACGCCGACAATTCTCGAAAACTCCACCGTCGGAGCGCAATCCGCGGGCCGAAGGGTTACATGCCTGGTCCGATACCCCATAGGTTGAAACCATGTCATTGGTAGACGTTGTCCTCCTGCCCATCCGCGTCGGGCGCCACATCGCCGAGGCGGTGTTGCACACGGTCACACCGCAGTCGCCCGCGCCGCCTTCGGAGCTGTTCGTCGTCGATGGGATGCCCGAAGGCGTTCCGCCGGCGGCGCGCCGGCCCGAGCCCGCCCTTCCGGCACCGGCCGGATGGCCGTTCGGCGAGGAGTTCCCGCGCACCTGCGGCACCAGCCGCTTCGCCGACGGTGCCCTGTTCTGGACCGACTTCCTCTACGACGACCACGGCGCGACCGGCGTCCCGGTGAGCCTGGGTAAAGGCGGGGCGCCGCCACGCGGCACGTACGTCTACCCCGACGGACCCGCCGCCCGCAACGGCGCCGACATCTTCCGCGTCGCCATCGGCCTCACCGATACCGACACCTGGTGGCGGGTCGACTGGAACACGCTGCTCGACCCGTCCGTCCCCGTCGCACTATTCACATTCGACACCGACCGCGCAACGACAACCACCGACGAATGGCCGGCGAAAGCGGGCATCCGTTCCGCCGGCATCGACCTCGCACTGCTCGTCTCGGCCTCCGGTGCACGGCTGATCGACCTCACCACTCATGCGTCGACACCGGTGGAACACACCGTCGACATGGCGGCTCGCTCCTTCCTCGCCCGGCTTCCGCGCGCCTTGGTGGAGCCGGCAGGCACCTGGACGGTTCGGCTGGCCGCCGGGCTCGCGAACGAGCGGGGAGACGGGTTCGCCGACGTTCCCCTCACCCACGGCGCGAAACCCGGGCAGCCGAACGTCTACAACGTCGCGTTCCGCACCCACGAGCAGGAGAAGGCGCACCTCAACTTCTGGTCCGACCAGGCCCAGGCCGCCGCCCTGTCCCACGGCGACGTGTCCCAGTTCTCGCTTGCCGTTCCGTGGGATGCGCTCGCCGATCACACCGCCACCGACGAGCCCGTCGTCAGGGGCGTCTCCACCCGGTGGTATGTCTCGTCGGTCGAGCTGGGACAGGGCGTCGCCGACACCGCGCCGTTGAGCACCGACCCCACCTTCCTCGGCCGGGTGCAGCCCTATTCGGTGTGCCTTCCCGCGACGTACGCTCCCGGCCGCAAGTTGCCACTGACACTGCTGTTGCATTCACTTGCGCTGGGCCAGAACCAGTTCGCCGCCATCGGTCCGCGGCTGCTTCACCAGATCTGCGAGGACCGGGACTCGGTGGTGGTGACACCGCTGGCCCGCGGTCCCTCGTGCTGGTACCTCGACGAGGGTGAGCTGGACGTGTGGGAAGTCTGGGCGCGCCTGGCCGAGCAGTTGGGCACCGACCCCAACCGCACCGTGATCGCGGGCTACTCGATGGGCGGCTACGGCGCCTACAAACTGGCGCTCGCCTATCCGGAGGTGTTCGCCCAGGCGGTCGTGCTGGCCGGGCCGCCGTCCTGCGGGGTGCGACTGCTGCCCGACGTCGACATCCCGGCAAACCTCGACCCGGACTCGCACTGCGCGCGCGAGGGCGACACGTTGCGGTTGCTCGTCAATGCGCGGTGGCTTCCGTTCGTCATCGCCCACGGCCTGCTCGACGAGTTGGTGCCGGTCTCATCGATGTTGTTCCAGGTGCATGAGCTCGACCGGCTCGCCTACCGCTACCGGTTCACCCTTTATCCGACCGAGGACCACATCGGGTGGGTGTTCAAGGACGAGTTCGACGATCCGGTTTCGCACATGGGCACCGGCCTCCGGCAGGGCGACCCCGGCCATATCACCTTCACGTGGTTTCCGCAGTTGGTGCGGCCCGACCTCGGCATCGGGCCACACCAGGTCTGGTGGCTGTCGGACCTGACGGCCGACCCGGACACCACAGCCACGCGGGGTGCGAGAGCCTCCGTCGACGCGAGGTCTCATGCGCGGCCGGACCCTACGCGCACCACGCAGCGTCGTCGTGGCTTCGAACCGGACCTCGACCTCTCACCCGGCCTGTACACCGAACTCATCTGGAGGATCGGGCCGGCTGTCGCTCCGTTGCCTTCCCTGGCCTTGAACCTCAGCCGCGTCGCAGGGCTCACCATCGACGTCGCCAGGGCCGGGCTTGCCGCGTTGTCGGCATCGACCATCGCCGTGGTGACCGACACGCCCGCGCACATCACGCTGGCCGCGCTGCCACCCGACACGACGGTCCTGCTCGACGGTCGGCCGACCGGTCCGACGGTGGCGGTGCCCGTCGGTCAACACACCATCACGTTGACCCATTGAGGCGTCGGGTCACCGTCTTTCGCGTAAAGCGTCTCCGGAATGGCCGACACGCTGTGAGCATTGCACGATGACGGATCATCACCCCCGATGAAGATGCCAATGACCAACCCGATGCGGCACCCCTTCCGCGTTCCACGCGTCGAGAAGCCGCGCGCCGAAGGTCGCTTCTACCTGCCCACCGGCCGTCGTCTGGGCTTCGCCGAGTTCGGCGACCCATCGGGGGAGCCGGTGCTGTGGTTCCACGGCACACCCGGCGGCAGGCGCCAATTTCCGCTGATCGGCCGTCGCGCCGCCGAGAAGCTCGGCCTGCGTGTGGTCTCAGTGGGACGACCCGGTACGGGCTTGTCGGACCCGCACCCGTATGAGTCGGTGGCCGACTGGGCGACAGACATGGCGCATGTTGCCGAGGCCATCGGCGCTCAGCGACTCGGCATCGTCGGCCTCTCCGGCGGCGGGCCATATGCGCTGGCGTGCGCGGCAGTGCCCCCGCTCAGTGGCCGGGTCGCGGCCGTGGCGGTGCTCGGCGGTGTTGTCCCGTCCGTCGGCCCGGACGCTCTTGCGACCGGCGCCATCGAGTTGGCTCGGCGCTTCGCGGTGCTGCTGCATGCCCTGCGCCGCCCATTGAGCGAGACCGTCAACGTATTGGCGCTGCCGCTGCTGCCTCTGGCGCACTACGCCTGCCAGGCCTACGCCAGCGCGGTTCCCGAAGGCGACCGGCGTGTGCTGCAGGATCCCGAGATGGAGGGCATGTTCATCGACGACCTCGTCCTTCTGGCGAAGGGTCGCTTCCAGGCCATTATCGACGACGCGCGACTCTTCGGGCGCGACTGGGGCTTTCGGCTTTCCGACGTCGCGGCGCCGGTGCGGTGGTGGCACGGCGACGCCGACACCATCGTGCCGCTGTCGCATTGAAGACTTCACGCCGTGCGGGCACGTCACAGCATTTTGGGCTCAGTGCAATTCCGTGACACGCACCCGACACAAATACCTTGTCGCTGCAATGCGGCACCGCGTCACAGCGACCCGCCGAGCCCGTCGATCATCCCCGGCGAAGGTGCTCGACGACCACGGGTGATCGGTCAGCCCCAGAAAAGGCCCTTCTTCCAACTCTTTTCGTTGCCTTCAACGTCGGCCCAGTCCCCTGGCGCGTAGCTGTACGGCTGTTTCGCACCGCCGCGGACGACATCGAGCCCGCCGTCGTTGTGCTTGATGTAGGAATCGCCGAACCGCATGTACTTGTCGGTTGCGCCGTCGCGGAGTGTCACGGTAACTGCCATTGTCGAAGCCTCCAGATGCGCCGGCCAATGGCGGCAAGGGTCAGATCAAAAATGTGAGTGGGATGCCGCGGGCCGCTGGTCAGCGGATCTTCTCGGGGATTGAATTCAGCGCGAGGAGGATCTGCACGGCCAATTCGCCTGCGGCCTCGTTACCGATCTTCGAGTGCCTCTTGATGATGTCCTCGACAAGCTGGACGCGTAGGTCATAGGGCGTGCGGGGCATTGTTGGCGAAGCCATGAATTTTCCTTCATAGTCGAGCATCTTCGCTCGCAACCGAGCGGCCCGATAGTCCTGACGGTACGCCCTTTTCGTCACGTGCGTTGTGTAGCCCGTTGCCCCCCATCACGATCGAGACGACCCGTCCGGCGTCGTCAGTGTCGCCGTGAGTCCAAAGAACAGCAGATCGAGGCCGCGGTCGAGCTCAGCCTCTCCGTCGTAGGTCGCCAGCACCGATGCCAAGGCGCGCACCTGTGGGAACTCGGTGACCGCCAGCCGGTGCAAGCCCAGCCGCAACACATCATCGGTCTCCTCCGGTCGTTCGATCACCTCTTGCAGCTCGGTGAGGATGTGGCCGTGTAGATAGCCGAAGAGCACCCGGTAGATGTGCAGGGCATCTGCCCCGCTGAAGCCGGAGGACGTGAGCAGGGCGACAACATCCTCGAGAGGCCGCAGCATCCCCGGCGGCCGCTGTCCTAATGGAGTCGTTAGCGGCCGAGTCACCAACAACGGCACCACGTTTGGGTGTGTGACGGCTAACCGGCGGAACTCGTGGGCGACGGTGCGCAACTGACTCGCCCAGTCTGGATCGGCCGTATCTACCCGTAGTTGACCGAGCACGATCTCCGCGACACCGTCTAGCAGCGCCGCCTTACCCGGTACGTGTCGATAGAGCACTGTCGGATCCCGGCCCACCTCCTCACTGAGGCGGCGCATCGACAACCCGTCGATACCGTCACGGTCGATGATCCCCAGCGCCGCCTGCAGGATCACTGACCTGTTGACCGGACCGTCGGTTTGGCCGGCGGCCGCGGCGGACGGGTCAATTCTGTCGGCGCCGGAATCCGGCGAGGTCCGCTGTTTCGTCATCGCGCGCAGAACTTCCCTCCAGGTCGCTCATCACGTCTACCGGATGTATGTTAACGCTATGTGTCAACGCTGTTGACTTCGGCACGGAATGAGTGTGTACTGGAGATCTACCAGCAGATGAGAGGCTTCGACCGCTTGTCACCGTTGGTTGGTTGTCTCCTCGTCGCCGCGATCGCGGCGTGCGGAGCAATGCAGGGGCGGCCCGCCCGCAGACCGATGCTTCCGTGTTCGGCTATCACCCCACGGGGTCGACCGGCACGTTGTTCCTCTTTGGGATCGCGGTCGGCGCGGTGGCGTCGCTCCGACTCGAGTCCTGCTGGCGGGGCCACGGCACACCACCGACAGATGCGTTAACCGGCTCGACCAACCTAAGGGAGCCGACATGGTTACCAACTCAGTTGTTTTGATAGTCGTTGCCGCGTTCGCGACACTGGTGCTCGCCCTCGTGGCCTACGCAACACTTACCCATGAGCGCCGCGGCAAGTGCGAAACGATCCGCGATCAAGCGGAGGAGGCCCTGGCGTGCAGCCTGCAGCATCGAGCGACGGCCTATCGAAGCGAAGCAGTCACCTCCCGCGACCAATTGAACGAGCAGAGGGTCCACCGGCTCGTTGGATGACGGCTGCGGAATAGCCACACGGAGCGCCCCCACTGCGAACCTCAAATCAAGGACATGCCATGAATGCTCTGACCGTCTTTTTGGTCGTTACCGCCGTAGTCGCCGTCGTCACCCTCATCGCATTGACGCAATCGGTGAAGGTCGTGACGCAATACCAGAAAGGTGTGTTGTTCCGGCTCGGCAAGGTGGTCGGAGTGAAGGAACCCGGCCTGGCCCTGATCATCCCGGTGATCGACAGGCTGGTACGCGTGTCGCTGCGCATTGTGACGATGCCGATCCAATCGCAGGGCATCATCACCCGCGACAACGTAAGCGTCGATATCTCCGCAGTCGCCTACTTCCGAGTCGTCGACGCGGTGAAATCCGTCATCGCCATCGAGAACGTCGGATCCGCCATCAACCAGATCGCGCAGACGACACTGCGCAAGGTGGTCGGTCAGCACACCCTCGACGAGGCGCTCTCCGAAACCGACGTCATCAACGACAACATCCAGAAGATCCTCGATGTGGCGACCCTCGAGTGGGGCGTGGAAGTCAACCTCGTCGAGCTCAAGGACATTCAATTACCCGAAAGCATGAAACGCGCGATGGCCCGGCAAGCCGAGGCCGAGCGGGAAAAACGTGCCAAAATCATTGCGGCCGAGGGCGAATCGATGGCAGCCGCCGCCCTTGGTCATGCATCGGACACGATGATGGCGCACCCGCTCGCACTGCAACTGCGCAATCTGCAGACGTTGGCCGAGCTCGGAGTCGAGAAGAACACCACAGTGGTATTCCCCGCACCCATGATGAGCGCTATCGGCGAGATCAGCAGCTTCCTCACTCGGGAAACCGCCGCCGCAAAAGAGATCACAACCCCACCCGCCCCGGCCGAATCGCCGGTGATGTCGTGGACGGACGTGGCAACCAGCGGCGAGCCCGCGAACGGTGCGGCTGTAGAACCCGGGCATGCGTGAGCGCGCTCCACAACGCCGAACTACTCGGTCGGGCGGTGTCGGGCGCGCGCGGCGCGGGTCGGGAAGTGCCAGTCTATTTACCTTGTAGCCTTGAAAGATATTGGCGCACAGTTCAATTACTGCTGTAGGGCAGGTCGTACTGTGTCGGACAGTGCCCCTTACGCGCACGGCGAGAAAGCCTGCAGCAGGCTGCGTAACCATTTGGATGGCCTGACGATCCGGCCGTGCGGCGGAGAATTGGGCTATTACGAGAACCCGAGTGAGTGCGGACCACCTGCCGAGATGCGCGAGACGACGGCAGAGCATCGACACCAGGTCATCGACCGAATCCCTGGGGCCCTTTGGGGGTCAGTGGCCACGGCGAGACGGTGTCTGCGGTAACCCCTCGGCACCGCTGGACACCGACCCACCTTCCGAATCCCAGACAGACTCGGCCGAAGCTACTTCCCTCCGTCTGGTTCTGCGACTTACACCTGCACGAAGTATCTCGTTAAGGGTTAACGACTTTCGGGAAACTGCGCGAGGCGAAGCGCCCATGTCAGCATGATTGCCGACAACGCGTTCATCGGATATGTGCGTCATGACTGTGTCTCTCTATCTGCCCGCGGTAACGTGCTTGCGCTGGACTAGGTCTCGGTTTCGGTGCTCTGCGGCGGCACGGAAGCGCCCGGATGCCGGATCGTGGCGCGCCGAAGCCGGCGGTTGTTCATGGGCTCGTCCACCGACTTCTGGTGTTCGAGTTGGCGGATCAGCTCTCGCTTCGCTTCGGACAGCGCGTGGTCGATGTCCGGGTTCTCGGCGACCGCTATCAGCGGCTGATGGCCAGGCAGGATAGTGCGCAATGTGACGCGCTGTTCCTTGCCGCCGCGGTCCTGCAGGGAGACTTCTAAGTCCACATCACTCGGATCCCACCTTCCCAGGTGGGGCCCGAGCGCTGACAACATGTCGACTATGTGCGCACGTTCCCTCGCCACGAAGCCGGCGCCGACATGTATCGCGTTCTCGCGAAGGGTGTTTCGTTGTTGGTCGTCATATTTAGTCATCGTGGTTCCCGACTGCTCGGAACTTCACGTCACCGGTGACCGGGACCGCCGTCATCGGCGTTCCGTCAAAATCGACAGACCAGGTCCCGTACATCACCGAAGGTGCAGGCTGAAGTTGCCGATCCCCACGCATCTGTTCGCCGCCGCGCGTGGACATCCTGTCCTGCATACCCACCATCGAATGGTCGGGGCGCACTAACCACGCTGCGCGAGAGTCACCCAGCCGGGTTGCGTTGTACGTGTTCATATGATCCGTTCTCCTTTAGATAACGGGTGGCCATGCGAGCGCTCCGGGGTGTCCGGCGTGGTCACCGCTATGCGATGGTCTGAAACCCGTTTAGGCGGATTGAGCGGGAAGCGCATCGATGTGGACGGCGAACGCATAGCAACGGCGCCGCCCCGCGGTTCCCAGACTAGGTCTTCAGTAAACGCGCTGACAGACCACTTGTCAACAATGTTGGCCAACACTGTTACCGATCGCACTGCGTCGGGTTGGTCGTCCCAACTCTCAACTCCCGAGCTCAGCAAGCAGCTCACGCAGTTCCCACGCGATGTCGGCACGCACCGCCGCGCTGGACTTCGACCTCATCGCACGGCTTCGTGCCGCCGTCCCGGTACGTCGGCACACTTCTCAACCTCCGCTTCACCGCCGGTTCGCGCCCACCTCGACGCCGATGCAGAAGTCAACGACCCCCGCCGCTATCTCGCCCTGGCGCATGCGCGATCACCGACGCGGTGGCCGCTATGGTCACCGCGATCGATGGCTGATCGCCTACGACTATCCGTCGTCGCCCACCTCGACCACGTGGACGTGCACGCCTGCCGCCTCGATGAGCTCCAACTGCCCACTATCGGCCGTCGAGTCGGTCACGAGATGGTCAATTTCGCTGAGCGGCACCATCTTTGCGAGCGTGACCTTGCCGATCTTCGAGCCGTCGACGGCGACGACGACTTGTTGCGCATTGGCGGCCATCGCGATCGCTGTGCGGGCCTCGGCCTCGTCGAACGTGGTCGCGCCCACCTCCGCCGACATCCCGTCAGCGCCGAGGACCGCCGTGCCCACGTTGATCACCTGGAACGCTTGCTCCGACATCGGCCCCACCGCCTCCATCGAATTCGCCCTCACCAGGCCGCCCGTCATGATCACCTTCATGTGAGCGTCCACAGCACAGTCCGCCGCGATCGTCAGCGAGTTCGTCACGATCGTCATCTGCGGCCGCCCCTTCAGCGATCGCGCCACCTCCCCCGTCGTCACCCCACCCGTCAGCGCCACCGCCTGCGGGCCCGCCGGCACCAGCGCCGCCGCGTGCTGCGCGATCCGCCGTTTGATCGCGACCATCCGATGATCCCGCAGCCGCACCGGGATCTCACTTCCGCTGGGGTCCAGCGCCCTCGCTCCGCCATGCGTTCGCACCAACAGCCCCTGCTCCTCGAGTTCGCCCAGATCGCGGCGGAGCGTCGCCGCCGACACCCGAAACTCTTTTCGCAACACTTGCGAGTCGACCTCGCCGCGCTCGCGCAGAAGTGACAGCACCTCACGCATCCGGTCGGTTCGCCTGATCGACATGACGGCGACTCCTCCCAATCAGTGCAAACGATCAATTTTAGTGATCACTTGGCGGCTATCCGTTGCGCACTATGAGCGAGCTTCTCATTATCGACGAATGTTGCATACGTTCGGCCGCCGGGTCGCCGGGTGACATCGGTCGCCACCGCGCAGGCCCCTCGACGGGTCAACTGGCTGGCCGACACGATCAGCCGGCACAAAGCCGGCGAAGTCGTCGGGATCTACTCCGTCTGCTCCGCCCACCCGACCGTCGTGGAGGCCGCCATGGTGCAAGCCGCCGCCGACGGCAGCTATGTCCTCATCGAGGCCACCTCGAATCAGGTCGACCAATTCGGCGGCTATACCGGCATGCGTCCTCCCGAGTTTCGCGACCTCGTGCTCGCCATCGCCGACCAACGCGGGTTCCCACGTGACCGCGTCGTCCTCGGCGGCGATCACCTCGGTCCCAACCGCTGGCAACGCGAAACCGCCAGTGCCGCAATGGACAAGGCTGAGACAGTCATCGCCGCCTACGTCGAGGCCGGCTACGCCAAAATCCACCTCGACTGCTCGATGTCCTGTGCCGACGACCCGACAGTCCTCGACGACGAGGTCGTCGCGCAGCGAACCGCCCGCCTGATGCTCGTTGCCGAGGACACCGCCCACCGCACCGGCGTCGGCGCACCCATGTACGTCATCGGGACCGAGGTGCCCGTCCCCGGCGGCGCCCACGAGACCCTCGGCGTCCTCACCCCGACCCCCGCCGACCGCGCCCGGCGTACCGTCGCGGCCCATCGCAAAGCCTTCGCCGACTCCGGACTGGACCACGTCTGGCTCCGCGTCATGGCACTGGTCGTGCAGCCCGGCGTCGAGTTCGACCACCTCCACGTCATCGACTACCAGCGCGACGCCACAGCCGAACTGAGGCGCGTCCTCGACGACGAGGACCACCTGGTCTTCGAAGCGCACTCCACCGACTATCAGCGGCCCGCGCAGCTGCGCGAACTGGTGGAAGACCACTGGGCCGTGCTGAAGGTCGGCCCCGCCCTCACCTTCGCGATGCGAGAAGCCCTGTTCGCGTTGGCCCTCATCGAGAACGAGCTCGTTGCACGGCCATCGCGGTCCAACCTGATCGAGGTCGTCGAGCGGAGGATGCTCGCCAACCCCGAATACTGGCAGGGCTACTACGAGGGCGACCCGCTCACCCAGCGCACCGCCCGGCGCTACAGCTACAGCGACCGGCTGCGCTACTACTGGGCCGACGACGAGGTCGACGCCGCGCGCCGGACCCTTCTGCAGAATCTCGACCGCACCGGTATCCCGATGCCACTCATCAGCCAGTTCCTCCCCTACCAGTACGACCGGATCCGCGCCGGTGACCTCGAGCCCAACCCGCAGGCCTTGGTCATCGATCGGATCCGCGACGCGATGCGCCCCTACGCCCGAGCCGTGTCTGGAGTGACCGAATGACCGATTCACTGCCCGCCCAGAAAGACGGCGGCGCAACGATTGTCGAGATCGGCCAGCAGCCCGACGTCTGGCGCGAGGTCTCGCAGAGCGCCGATGGCGCAGCCAAAGAGTTCCTGCGTGACCTCACCGGCCGCGCCAATATCCGGATCATCCTGACCGGGGCGGGTAGCTCCGCCTTCATCGGCGACATCGCGGCGCCCGTGCTCCGGCGTCATCTCGGGCGACGCGTCGAGGCCATACCGACCACGAGCATCGTCGCCAGCCCGCTCGACTACCTGGAGCCCAACACCCCGACGCTGATGGTGTCGTTCGGCCGCTCCGGGAACAGCCCGGAAAGCCTCGCCACCACCGCATTGGCCGACGAACTCGTCGACGACATCTGGCATCTCGTCCTCACCTGTGACCCCGACGGTGAATTGGGCCGGGCGCACAGCGGCCGCGCCAACTCGCGCGTCGTGTTCATGCCGGAACGCACCAACGACCGCGGGTTCGCGATGACGTCGAGCCTGACCTCGATGCTGTTGACAAGCCTGCTGCTGCTCGGGCCGGCTACCGCCGACAACGGTGAGGCGCTCGCCGCCGCGGCCGAGCACGTCGCCACTCTTCAGCCCGACATCGCCGCCCTGGCGCAGACCAAAAAGCAGCGGTTCGTCTACCTCGGCAGCGGACCGCTGGAAGGACTCGCACACGAGTCCGCGCTGAAGATGCTGGAACTGACTGCGGGCGAAGCTGTCACCTACTTCGACTCCCCGCTGGGATTCCGGCACGGGCCGAAGTCCGCGCTCGACGCCGACACGCTCGTCGTCGTCTACGTCTCCACTGACCCGTACACCCGTCGCTACGACCTCGACATCATCGCCGAGATCCGCGCCCAGCTCGGCCAGGACGCAGTCGTCGTGCTCAGCGCCGAGCCGATCCCCGAAACCCACGGTCCCGCTGTAATATTGCCGGGCCTCGACGGTTTCGACGACGCTCTTGTCGCACTCCCGTATCTGGTGTTCGCTCAGTACCTCGCGCTGTTCACCGCGCTGGAACACCGCAAGACACCGGACAACCCGTTCCCCTCCGGTGAGGTCAACCGCGTCGTGCAGGGCGTCACTATTTATCCGATGGCGAAGAGCGGAGCGTAGGCATGGCCTTTTATCTCGGAGTCGACGGCGGGGGCTCGAAGACCGCGTTGGCGCTCATCGACGACACCGGAGGGGTCGTCGCCCGCGCGACCGCGCCGACGTCCTACTACTTCAACGACGGCTTCGACGTCGTCGAAAAGGCCCTCGCGCAAGGCGTTACGGACATCTGCACCCAGGCCGGAATCGCACCGGCGGATATCGATGCGGCCTTCTTCGGACTTCCCGGCTACGGCGAGGCCAGCGGTGACATCGAGCAACTTGACGCCGTGCCGGCCGGTGTGCTCGGCCACGACCGGTACAGCTGTGACAACGACATGGTCTGCGGCTGGGCCGGCTCGCTCGCCGGCGAGGACGGCATCAACGTCATCAGCGGAACCGGGTCGATGACCTACGGCGAGCGCCAGGGCGTCGGCCACCGGGTCGGCGGCTGGGGTGAGCTCTTCGGCGACGAGGGTTCGGCGTATTGGATTGCCACGCAGGGGCTCAACGCGTTCTCCCGGATGAGTGACGGCAGGCTGCCGCACGGTCCGCTGCTTCAACTCATGAAGGACCGCCTGCAGGTCGCCGGTGACCTGGACGTGGTCAGCCTGGTCATCGACACGTGGAAGGGGAACCGCAGCAAGATCGCCGCCCTGGCCACCACGGTCTGCGAAGCCGCACGCACCGGTGACGAGGCGTCGGCGCGCGTCCTGTCCGCAGCGGCCGATGAGCTTGTCACGCTGATCGAAACGACCCGCGCGCTCGTCGGGTTCACCGAGCAGGAAACCGTCCCGGTGTCGTATTCGGGCGGAATGTTCAGCGACGACGGCTTCCGCACCCTGTTCGTCACCGCGCTGCAGGGCGCACCCGCCAAGTACGACCTGCAACGCCCGCGGCTCGACCCGGCGCTGGGCGCCGCGCTGTACGCCGCCAAGCACAGCGGACGTCCGTTGAGTCCGGATGCCGTGCAACACCTTTCCGACACAACCAGACGAGGTGAACCATCGTGACTGAGACCACTGCCGCCACCGGACAGACCCGCAGCTGGATTTTCTACGCCGCTCTGCTCATCCTGTTCTGGGGCGTCTGGGGCGCGTTCTCTGCCCTGCCCTCCACGAAGTACGGCTATCCCGACGAGATGATCTACAGCATCTGGGCGCTGACCATGATCATCCCGGCCGCGTTCATATTGCGCGGCCAACGCTGGGACCGTCGTCCTGCCGCAACGATCTACGGCCTGATCATCGGGCTCACCGGTGCCGGCGGCCAATTGATCTTGTTCCAGGCGCTCACAATGGGGCCCGCCTACCTCATCTTCCCGATCGTCTCGATCTCCCCCGCAATCACCGTGATCATGGCGATGGTGCTTCTGCGCGAGCGGATTTCACCGCTGGCCGTCGTCGGCCTCGTCCTGGCACTGGCGGCAATCGTCATGTTCACCATCACCGGCGGCGGATCCGAGGGTTCGCACGGGCCTTGGCTTCTGCTGGCGATCCTGATCTGCGTGGCGTGGGGCGTACAGGCGTACTTCATGCGCAAGACCGCGACGATCGGCGTCAACGAAGCAACCACGTTCGGATGGATGACCATCAGCGGGCTGCTCCTGATCCCGGTCGCCCTGATCTCGCTCGGCGGCATCCCCACCGACTTCCCTTGGCAGGCACCCGCGTTGACGGCGATCACGCAGGTGCTCAACGCCGTCGGCGCCCTGTTCCTCGTGATGGCCCTCGCCCGCGGCAAGGCCTCCATCGTGGCGCCCACCACCAACGCCCTTGCACCCGCGCTCACCGTCATCATCTCGCTGATCGCCTACCAGACGCTGCCCACTCCCTACGGCGCGATCGGCATCGTGCTGGCGCTTGTCGGCTCGACGTTGATGGTTTACAGCGACGAGAAGCGCGGCGAGGCCCTCACCGAGGCAGTCGTCGCCGACGCGCCCGCAACCACCGAACAGCGGCCGGTGCAGTGAAACCCACCGTCGTCATCATCGGCGCGGGCAGCGTCGAGTTCACCCGCGAACTGCTCGGCGACATCCTGTCCTTCCCTGAGCTGAGCTCGACCAGGGTGGTGCTGCACGACATCGACGACGAACGGCTGGAGACGGCGGAGGCGATCGCCCGCGCCACCGCCCGCGCGGCCGGCGCCGAACCCGAGGTAGTGGCCACCCGCGATCGCCGCCGGGCACTCGACGGTGCGGACTACGTCATCAACGTCATCGCGGTCGGCGTACACGAGGCCACCGTGCGCGACTTCGAGATCCCGGCGCGCTACGGGCTGAACCAGACCATCGGTGACACGATCGGCGTCGGCGGAATCTTCCGCGGCCTGCGCACCTTTCCCGTCCTGGCCGACATCGCCCGCGACATGGCGGAGGTGTGCCCCGACGCCTGGTTGCTTAACTACACCAACCCGATGGCCATGAACATCTCGTTCCTGCATGCGGTCGCCCCGCGGCTGAAGGTGCTTGGCCTGTGTCACTCCGTGTACTGGACGATGGTCGGCCTGTGCGAACTCGTCGACGTGCCCTACGACGACGTGTCCTACTGGTCGGCCGGCGTGAACCACCAGGCGTGGGTGCTGCGGTGGGAGCGCCGCGGCGAGAATCTCTATCCGCTACTGGACGAGCGCATCGCCGCCGATCCGGAACTGCGCAGGCGTGTCCGGGTCGACATGTACCGGCGGCTGGGTTACTACCCCACCGAAACCAGCGAACACAGCAGCGAATACGTGCCGTGGTACCTGCATCATCCCGACGAGATCGAGCGGCTGCGCATCAACGTCGGCGAGTACATGTCGATCAGCGAAGCCAACGTGGCCGAGTATCACAGAGTACGAAAGGAATTGGCCGACACGCAGTCGCTGGCAATCGATACCAGTTCCACGGAGTACGCCCCGCAGGTGATCCACTCCCTGGAGACCGGGACACCGCGGGTCATCTCGGCCAACGTCGTCAACGACGGGCTGATCACCAACCTGCCCGACGGCGTGGCGGTCGAGGTGCCCTCACTGCTGGACTCGCTGGGTTCACACCCGATGAAGGTGGGCGACCTTCCGCCGCAGTGCGCGGCGCTCAACAGGAGTTTTCTGGGGCCGGTCGACCTCACGGTGCGCGCGGCTGTCGACGGCGATCCGCGTCTGGTGCGCGCGGCGGCCATGGTGGATCCGAACACCGCCGCGACGCTGACCGTCGATCAGATCTGGAGACTGTGCGACGACCTGACCGCTGCGCACGGCGACCTGCTACCCCCATCGCTGCGCTCCACCCTCGCCCGAGATTTCGCCAACTAAGGAGTGTCCGCCGTGATTCGACGCAGGTTGTGTATCCCCCTGGTCGCCGTCCTCGCCTTCGTCCTCGCCGCGTGCGGTGGCGGCGGCGACTCGTCGTCCGGCCCCACCGAGATCGCGGTGTGGCACGGCTACCAGGACACCGAGGGCGACGTCTTCAAGGGCCTGATCGACCAGTACAACAAGGACCATCCGGACGTCAAGGTGTCCGAGTTGTACTCCTCCAACGACCTCGTGCTGCAGAAGGTTCTCACCGCGGTCCGGGGCAACAGCGCACCGGACGTCGCCTACATGTTCGGGTCCTGGTCGCCGAACATCGCCAAGATCCCGCAGGTCGTCGACATGAAAGACGAAGTGTCGAAACCGGATTGGAAGTGGGACGACTTCTATCAGGCCGAGCGGGATGCCACAAAGGTCGGCGACAAGGTCGTCGGCGTCCCCGCACTGGTGGACAACCTCGCGATCGTCTACAACAAGAAGCTGTTCGCCGACGCCGGTGTCGCGCCGCCGACGCCGAACTGGACCTGGGACGATTTCCGCGCGGCGGCCGCCAAACTGACCGACCCCGCCAAGGGCCAGTTCGGCTGGCTGATCCCCGCCGACGGCAGCGAAGACACGGTCTGGCACTACATTCCGATGCTGTGGGAGGCCGGCGGCAACATCTTGACACCGGACAACACCAAGGCCGCTTTCAACTCCGAGGCCGGTGTCAAGGCGCTGACGACGCTGCAGCAGATGGCGGTCGACGACAAGTCGCTCTACCTCGACACCACCAACGAGAACGGGCCGAAACTGATGAACAGCGGCAAAATCGCGATGTTGGTCACCGGCCCGTGGGATCTCAGCTCGCTGTCCGACATCGACTACGGCGTGCAGGTGATGCCCACCTACGCCGGTTCGAACGGCGGACACCAGACCATCGCCGGCCCCGACAACTGGGTGGTGTTCAACAACGGCGACAAGAGGAAGCAGGCGGCCATCGACTTCGTCAAGTGGCTGACGGCGCCCGAACAGGTCAAGGCGTTCTCGCTGGGCACCGGCGACCTGCCGATCCGCGCGTCCGTCGGTGATGACAAATCCGTCCTGGACGAGCTGAACAAGAATGTGCCCGGCACCGCGGAGTTCGTGGCGAACCTGAAGAACGTCAAGACCGTCAGGCCGCAGGTCGAACAGTATCCGGCGGTTTCGGAAGCGCTCGGCCAGGCGATCGTGGCGGTCATGCTCGGCAAGGACCAGCCTGCGGCCGCCCTGAACTCCGCCGCCCAAGCCGCCGACGCGAAGCTGGCCGAGAAGTAGGCCGATGCCTGCATTGCTTCGGCGGCTGAGCCGCACCGACAGTGTGTCCGGGTGGGCGCTGGTGAGCCCCGCGGTCATCCTGATCGGGATCTTCGGCCTGCTGCCGGTGCTCATGTCGCTGCAGTTGTCGTTCCAGAAGTCCGACCTGCTCACACCGGAGACACCGTGGGTCGGCTTCGACAACTACCGGAAGCTGGCCGACGACCCGGTCTTAGTCGAGGCGATCAAGCACACCATCATCTACACGGCGTTGTTCGTGCCCGCCACGATGCTCGTCGGGCTGTTCGTCGCCGCCGCGCTGAACCGCTCGGTGCGTTTCATCTCGGTCTACCGCACAGTCGCCTACATCACCATGGCGGTGTCGACCATCTCGCAGGGCATCATCTTTTTGTGGCTGACCGACCGGGACTACGGGCTGGTCAATGCGGCGCTCAACGCCGTTGGCGCGCCGTCGCAACCGTTCCTGGCCTCACCGACGCAAGCGCTGTACGTCGTCGTGGCGATGACGATCTGGGGCTGGACAGGCTTCTCGGTCATCGTGTATCTGGCCGCGCTGCAGGGTGTTCCGGCGGAACTGCACGAGGCGGCCGCGATCGACGGAGCGAGTGCGTTCACCCGGTTCCGCACCATCACCGTGCCGCTGCTCGGGCCCGCGAACCTGTTCCTCGTCGTGTGGCTGACGATCAACGCGCTGCAGCTCTTCGACGAGGTGTACGTCACCACCAGGGGCGGCCCACTGCGCGCCACCACCGTCGTCGTCTACTACCTGTGGGACCGGGCGTTCGTGCAGTTCGACGCCGGGTATGCCGCGGCGATGGCCTACGCGTTGTTCGTCGTCATCCTGGTGATCACCGCCGTGCAGTTCCGGATCGCCCGTAGGCACGTGCACTCGTGACGACCACACAGCTGCCGCCCACCGAAACGACTGCGCCGCATACCGAGTCGCCGCGCCGGCGCCGTCGGCTGCGGCTGCCGTTCAGCCCGTGGCATCTGGTGCTGATTCCGGTGACGTTCATCTTGATCGTCCCGCTGCTGTGGATGCTCGTCACCTCCCTGGAGACCGAAGGCGAGGCGAACCGCTTCCCGCCGGTGCTGTTCCCCGAGAGTCCGCGGTTCGCGAACTACTCCGAGGCGTGGGCAGCGGCACCGTTCGGGCACTTCTTCGTCAACAGCGCGTTGGTGACGCTGGTGGTGCTCGTCAGCAACCTAGTGGTCTGCAGCCTCGCCGGTTACGCCTTCGCGCGCGTTCGATTCCTCGGGCGCGGAGCACTTTTCGTCACTTTGATGGCGACGCTGATGGTGCCGTTCCAGGTTACGATGATTCCGGTCTTCCTCATCGTCAAATGGTTCGGCGACAACGTGTGGGCGGGGCTGGGCATCGACCACATCGGCGCCCTGATGCTGCCGAACCTCGCGACGGCGTTCGGTATTTTCTTCCTGCGCCAGTTCTTCCTGACGGTCCCCGTGGAACTCGAGGAGGCGGCCCGGGTCGACGGGACGTCACGCATCGGTGTGCTTTTCAGGATCATACTGCCGCTGTCGCTGCCGGCGCTGTCGACCTTGGCGGCGCTCACCGTTCTCACGTCCTGGAACGACTTCCTGTGGCCACTGATCGTCATCACCTCGCAGGATCAGATGACGATCCCGTTGGGGCTCAGCTATTTCCAGGGTGCCCACCGGGTCAAGTGGCCGCTTCTGATGGCGGCCAACGTCATGAGCCTGTTGCCGATGCTGCTCGTGTTCATCGGAGCGCAGAGGTATTTCGTTCAATCCGTTGCGAGCACCGGGCTGAAGGGCTGATCGTGGCAGCCACGACGTCGAGAAAGGAGTTGCGTTGGCGGAAGTAGAGTTCCATGACGTGACGCGCCGCTACCCGGGTGGGGTGCTGGCGCTCAACGATTTCAACCTGACCGTGTCGGACGGAGAATTCCTGATCCTCGTCGGACCGTCGGGGTGTGGGAAGAGCACCGCGCTGCGACTGCTCGCAGGTCTCGACAAGCCGACGTCGGGAGAGATCAGGATCGGCAGCACCGTCGTCAACGGCCTGGCTCCCGGGCAGCGCGACATCGCGATGGTGTTCCAGAACTATGCGCTTTATCCGCATATGTCGGTCTACCGCAATCTGGCCTACGGGCTTCGGCAACGCAAGACACCGCGCGCCGAGGTGGATCGACGCGTACGCGAGACGGCCAAGCTGCTGGAGATCGACCAGCTGCTCGACCGCAAGCCCGGCCAGCTTTCCGGTGGCCAACGCCAGCGTGTCGCCATGGGACGCGCGCTCGTCCGTCAGCCCCAGGCGTTCCTGCTCGACGAACCGCTGTCGAATCTCGACGCGAAACTCCGCAACCAGGTCCGCGGCGACCTGAAGCGGCTGCACCGTGAAGTTCCCGTCACATCCATCTACGTCACCCATGACCAGGTGGAAGCGATGACGCTCGGCCATCGGCTGTGTGTGATGGCGGGCGGCGAGGTGCAACAGATCGGAACCCCCGACGAGATCTACAACCATCCGGCGAACACGTTCGTCGCGGCGTTCATGGGCAGTCCGCCGATGAACCTCATTCCGGCGGACGTTCGGTCCGGAGTCCTGCACGTCGGGAGCACGGTCGTGACGGCGGTTCCATCACCGGACGGTCCGGTCACGGTCGGCGTGCGCCCCGAGCATCTGCGACTACACAGCCGCTACGCCCAGGGCATGGTGCCTGCGCGCGTCGATTTCACCGAACCGCTGGGCAGTCACGTCTTGGTGACGGCGCTGGTGGAGGCGCAGAACGACTCGTCGTCCGGATCCGCGGCGACGCGGGTGGTGCTTCAGGCACCGGCAGGCACCGACTACGACGCCGGAACCCGGATCGGGCTCGAGATGCCGCCGGAGTCCACGTACTTCTTCGACGCCGATACCGGCGATGTCCGACGCAGTCAGGAGCGCATCGCGCTCTGAGCGGCCGTCAGCCGCCGAGCTCAGCGAGCAGCTCACGCAGCGGCACGGTCGCGATGCCGATGGCCGCGTCAGCGATCCCGTAGGGAATCACCAACGCCTCGCCGTGCACGAGTCCACCGCAGGAGTAGACGACGTTCGGGACATAACCGTCCTGTTCGTCGGCGGCTGGGCTCAGCAGCGGCCGCCGCAATTGTCCGATGATGCGGGTCGGCTCCTCGAGATCGAGCAGGATCGCCCCGATCCGGTAGGTACGCATCGGGCCGACGCCGTGCGTGAGCACCAGCCACCCAGCCTCGGTTTCGATGGGCGGTCCGCAGTTACCGAGCTGCAACGCCTCCCAGGCTTGCGTGGGCTGCTGACATGGGACGGAGTCTGGCCAAATGAACGGATCATCGGCATAGGCAACAGAATTCGATTCGCGGTCTGACCGCGACATGGCGGCAAAGCGTCCGCGGATCCGACGCGGGAATAGTGCCAGGCCCTTGTCGGACGCGGCGTTCCCAGCCATCGGCGTGGACGTGAACGACTGGAAATCCGCCGTCTCCAGGAGCTGCTGGCTGACGTGGGTTCCGCTGTAGGCCGTATAGGTGGCATAGAACGTGACCGACCCGTCGTCGTCGACGAAGCGGACGAAGCGCGCGTCCTCCATACCCGCCGCTTCGGCGCCCATCGCCGGGTGCAGGACCCGCTCGGAGAGCGGTATATCGTCGGCGAATGCGACGGCGTAAAACCGCTCGGCGACGGCCCGAATCAGCGAAATCGTCTGCTGCGCACGGCCGCGGGTGCTCATGTGTGTCTGAAGCGTGTCGAGTTGTTCGTCGAGGTCGGCTCTGGTGAACCTGTCGCCCAGTGCATCGAGAACGTAGTCGGCAGCCTCGCCAGCGTCGCGAAGCCGCGCCAGCTCACTGCGGAACACGGAAGCGTCGAGGAGCGTCGTCCCGACCGTTCCGACGGTGGCGAACCGGGCCGGAGGGTCGACCGTAACGCCGCCCTGCGCGTCGACCACGCCCGTCCGAAACCCGATGGATGACCGGTGCCCTTCGCCGATACCTCGAACGCTCATCACGAATCGCAGGCTGCCCGCGGCCGTTCCCACCTGATCCGGATGGGCGACGACGCTCGGATTGCACAATGCCGCAGCCTCGATGGCGTATTCACTGGTAAATGTGGCTCCCAGCAACAACATTCGTGGCAGCGACCGATGAATGTCGGCATCCAGGCGATCGGCGAGTTCACCGGCATGCCGGTGGAAGGTGCCGACCAGGTCTCGGTGCCGCCCGTCGAAGCGCGTGACGACATCATCCAACGATGAACGCACCTCATCCTCGTCGAGGGCAAGGATGCGTCTCAGCACGGCTCCCGCCCGGGAATCCTGGTGCTCGAAACCTTCCTGCCCGGGGACAAAAAGTCGGGTGATGACCCTCGACGGATCGGCGGCGAGGCGCTGCGGGCTACGTGTGACGAGCCCGTCCTGCACCGAAGTCATTGAGGCACAACGGAGAAACGCTGAGCCTGCTGCAATGTCGAGATCACAGCCAGAGTCGACTCAGCGCCCTGGTTCTGGTTCACCCCGTCAGCGAGAAGTCCATCGAACCCGCCGCCGGTCTCCGAGTCCCACATGACCTGTCCTGAGTCGTTGGCACCCTGGAACCAAGCGGCAGCGGCCGCGACACCATCGGGCCAGGTCGCAGCGGCGTCGACGGCGGCGGCACGCGCACACGCATCGGCCAATGCGGCCACCTCGATTGGCTGCTGGTCGAAAGCGGGCCTGACATCGTCGACCCCTCTGCCGGCCGCCGGGGTGGGAGACAAATGGCCGTCAGCCGATTCGAAGTCGAGCAGCCAACCCAAAAGATCCAGCCCACGCTGCTGCAATGCCGTGGCTTCAAGCGCAGCTCCCGCAGCGATCATCGCCTCGGGAAGCACCGCGTTCGCGTAGGCCAGTCGCGGCTCAGGCCAAGGCCAAGAGCTGTCGCCATTAGGCGCGGCGAGCGACACCGCATAGTCGGTGACTAGCTTGCGCGCGGCGGCGTGCTCGGGGTCGACGGCGAGAAGCTCAGCGGCTCCCAGTGCGGCGTAAGCCATCGCACGCGGCGATGTCGACCGTGTCTGCGCGGCGCGCCCGAACTGGATCACCGCCAACTTTCGAACAATGCCGACGTCACTGTGAGCGGCGGCCGTACCGAGCCCCCATAAACACCTGCCCCAATGGTCCCCCGTGGTCGGCTCGTCGGCCCAACTGCCGTTGCGGTTCATCCGATTTCGGCAGCCACCGCTGTAGGCTTGCGCCTCGTTCAAGAAACGCACTGCGATCCCGGCGAGACCCTTTACCGGGCCGTCGGCGTCGGGTTCTCGGGTGGCCACCACAAGAACGCGGGCCATGTCGTCGGTGCAGTAGCCGTGCTCGGGCCGGGGTTCGGCGAAGCACGCATGCTCGAAGGTGCCGCTACCGTCGGTCAGGCGCAGCAGATGGTCGAACTTGGGAGGCGACGACGCGGCGGTCATACCAGCACCCGCCGGTCGGCGAGGAGCTTGTCCGCCAGACTCAGGTATGCGCTCGCCACCACCGGCCACGCCATCTCCGGCGCCAATCGACGGGCCTCCGCAGCCATGGAGCCCGCGAGACGCGGCTGCGTCAGCACTCGGCGCAGGGCAGACGCCATGGCGTCCGGATCGTCGTGGTCGACGACGATGCCGGCTCCAGTACCGAGGAGCTCGACAGCGTGCGGGAACGCGGTGGCCACAACTGGCCTACCGCACGCGATCGCGTCGACCAGGACACCAGAAGTGACCTGATCGGTGGAGTCATAGGGCAGTACGACGACCGCCGCGGACTGAATGAGGGCAGGTAACTTCGACGCGCCCCAGTAGCGGGAGTCGAAGGTCACAGAATCGGCTACGCCACTGCGGCGGGCTTGCTCCATTCGGGCATCGCGATATGCCTCGCCATCGCCGGAAAGCACCTTCGGGTGCGTCCGGCCGGCGACCAGATACCTTGGGCGGCCGGGCAGGTCCTTCAATGAACTCATCGACTCGATCACCCGCTCCACACCCTTCCCAGGGCCTAATAGTCCCCACGTCAGGAGGGTGGGCCGACTCGGACGCTTCAGAGCCGGGCCGCTCGTGATGGCCGCGCCGTGCGGGATCGTGGTGACCTTACGGCGGTCCACGTCGAATCCGAGACACAACCGCTGTCTCGCAGCCTCGGACATGACGACCACATGATCCGCCATCGCCGCGATCGCTTCCAGAACCGAACGCTGGTGTGGCGTCGGATCTTTGAGGACTGTGTGGGCGACGACGATCGATGGCACAGATAGCCCCTCGATGACGTCCACCACGTCGTCTCCGTCGACACCACCATAGATTCCGTACTCATGCTGAATAACGGCGACGTCGTTCTGGTTCAGCAGCTCGGAGCTCGCACCAACGGAGGTCGCCGAACCGCTGTCCAGCTCCCCAATCACCCGCTCGCTCGAGGAACGTGCCCCGTCGTCGGCCACGCGTACGACACTCACATCGGCGCCATTCGCGCACAAGGCGTCGGACAGGGCAGCGGTGAACGTGGCCAGTCCGCAATGCGTCGGCGCATAGGTACTGAGGATGCCGACACGAGCAGTTCGGGAAAACCTTTGCCCCTCAACAGGATCGAGAATCGACGTATAGGGGGACGGACTGGTTGGAAAGAAGGGTTGAGCGCTCAAGGTAATCCCGATTGACGGTTGTTTCCTGCGTGCCCGGCATGAGCGGTTGCTCGGCGATCAGCGGAAGACGGCGAATGCGTTCCGGACTGGCTGGGTTACCAACGCCTCAACGGTACACCTAAAACGGCTAACCGCGACGTCGGGGAGTCCCACGCGAAGAGCTTTCAGAGGCGCAGAATTCGAACGGGGATCAGGTGCTCGACGATTTCGGCGAGTGAGTCGGCTGGTAGGGCACCGAACTTCGGCTCAATCGGCCGTTGCCGCGCCCGGTACGCGTCGCGTAATCGTGTCCTCGATGAGTGCGCGCAGGGCGGGTACGTCGTCGAGCAGGCGGTCGAGGTCATCGCGGTCGATATGCAGCACTTCGGCCCGCCCGGTCGTCGTCACCGTTGCACCGCGCAACTTGCCGCGCCTGAGCGCCGATTCGCCGATCACCTCTCCCGACTTGACCGTCGCGATCTTGTCCGAGCCGACGTACACCGCCGCCTCACCGGTAAGCAGGATGTAGCAGGCGTCCGACACGGTCTGCTCACGGATCAGCGGCCACGGCCCCGACGTCGACGTGCGATGCGACGCCTGGACGACGCGCTTCAGATCGTCTTCGGAGAACTTCGCGAAGCCCTCGAACTCCCGTAGCTGCCGTACGTCCTCTGCCTCTTGCCCGGTGATGGCGCGGGCCTTCTCACGGGCGACCTGACGCTCGCTCATAGTGCTCTCTCCCCGATTCCGACGGATCCGATAACCGGAGCGTAGCGAGAAACCGCCTCCCGTCTGCGCAAACCGCAAAACCTGGCCCTGGCCGTCGCCTGCGCTACGACAGTCCGACGGCCTGAGCAGCTGCCGTCGCCACGTCTCCCCGCAGCTTTGAGGCCGGTGGACTGCCCCTCGTATGGATGGAATTCGTCAGCAGAACCACATAGGTATCCGAGCCCGGATCTACCCAGATGCTGGTGCCCGTGAATCCGGTGTGGCCGAAGCTGCCGATGGGAAAGACCTCTCCTCGCGGCGTCGACTGACCGGTGTCGATGTCCCAGCCGAAGCCGCGCAGGTTCTGTCCCCTGATCGCCGGATACCGCGGCGCCAGCATCGGGTCCGACGTCCTCGGCGTATTTGCGATTGCCTCTCGGTTCGCTTCATTCGCCGCCTCGACTTGCCCAGCGCTATGCCCGGGCTGCTGCGGACTCGTCATCAACTCGACGGTCGCCTGCGTCAGCGGATACGTGCTCGGCCGGCCCGCCAGCCGGTCGAGCAGCGCCTGCGCATAGACGCCGACATCGTGTGCCGTCGAGAACACACCCGCATGCCCGGCCACTCCGCCCATCCGCCGCGCCGTCGTGTCGTTCACCGAGCCCCGCAGCAGATAGTCGAGGTCGGGATTCTTGCCCGGGTCTCCCCTGTTCTCCTCGTCCCTCGCCGTCGGCGCGATTCGTGACAACAGGCTGATGCTCCATGTGTCTGCCGGGCACCCAGCAGGCGCGAATCCCGCTGTCTCAGGCGCCCAAGCCAGCGCCGCACCCCTCATCACGTGCGGACCACACACCTTGCTCGCGGGCAGATAGCGGGTCTCATTCATGCCCAGGGGGGCAAAGACGTTCTGCTGGACGTAGTCGTCTTCCGTCTCGCCCGTGAGCTTCTCGACGATCGCGCCCAGCAGTACGAAGTTGATGTCGGAGTAGCGAACGCCTGCGCCCGGTGTCGACTCCAACGGCGTCGCCAGCGCCCGATGAAAACCTTCTGCTCTGTCGATTTGGCCTAGGCCCCATGGATCCTTGAGCTCGACGTCACCCGTTTCGCCCGACGTGTGCGTGAGCAACATGCGCACCGTCACCTGTGCCCGCACGGGATCGTTCGCCGGGTTGAAGTCCGGCAGATACTTCTGCACCGGATCGTCGAACTTCACCTTGCCCTGCTCGTACAGCTGCATGACGGCGGGCGCGGTGGCGAGCGGCTTCGTCAGCGACGCCATGTCGAAGATCGTGTCCTCGGTCATCGGCTCCGCCGGTGTGGGCGAGCCATCCAACCCCGGCTCCGCCGCGAGCTTCCGCTCGCCGTACGCCTGGTGAAAGACGACTTTGCCGTCGTGCCCGACCAGAACCACGGCACCGGGCAATTCGTTCGCCGCGATAGCGCGGTTGATCAAGTCGGAGACTTTGTTGAATGCCGGGTCAGGAGGCGCCTCTGGCGGCAACGTCGTTGTGGGAACCGGCGCGGGTGCCTGCACGACCTGGGCCTGCGGTGTCTGCTCGGCGGTGGTTGGGGGCGGTGCATCCCCGCGTGAGCAAGCCGTAGCGAGTGCGAGCACGGCAGCGCCAACCGCGATGCTCTTTCCCGCAGACGCCTTGCCGAACATGACGCTCAATCTTGTCACTGCTCGGCGGCGAGGGGTTACGGGGACAACACCGGCGTCGTCGCGGGCGCCTGAACGGCACCGCCACCTCCGCTGGAGGATCCGCTTCCACTGCTGGAGGACCCACTGCCGCCCGACGGCGCCTCCGGTATGACGGGAGCTGGTGCAGGAGCCAGCGCCGGCGCGGGTGCGATCGCAGGCGCGGGTGCGATCGCGGGAGCCGGCGCGATTGCCGGTGCCGGTGCCACGGGAGCGGGTGCGGGTGCGGGGGCCGGCGCCACCGGCGCAGGCGCTGGCTGGGGCGCGAGAGCAGGCGACTTGTAGGCGGGCGCCGGCACGGGTTCGGGCTGTGGCTCCGGTTTCGGCGCCGGGATGACCGACGACGGCGTCGTCGTGGTCGTCGTGGTCGTTGTGGGACTCGTCGTGGTGGTGGTCGGCGACGTGGTGGTCGTCGTCGGCCACGGCCACGACGGCCTGGGGAACGGGTTCCATGGCGGGAAAACGTCCGGGGGAACCGGGACGGGCGGCACCTCAGGAGCCGGAATCACAGGCGCCTGCCCAGGCACCGCCGGCGGGGCCACCGGCACGTTGTCGATCGCCGGGCCCCGGTTGATAGGAACCCTGGGCAGCGCCGGAGCCGCGGGCGGCGGCGACACCACCGCCATCGGCAGGGCGACCGGATCCGGCTCGTGCGGCACCGCAGGCAGGTAACGCCCCGGCACCGTCTCCGACTGGATGGCCGGTACCGGCTGCGCTTGCACGTCGGCGACCGGCCGGATGGTGACCGCCACCGTGACGGCCAGCGTCGCGAAACTGATCAGCACGAACCCCAGCGCACTGCCCATCATCAGTGTCCTCGGCGGTGGCGGCGCGATCACCGCGGTGTACGGCGCCTCATCGTCCTGCTCCGGAACGAACTCCTCGAGCGAGTCGGCGGACATCTCGTAGGAGTCCGGCTCGTCCAGCGAGTAGGCCAGCAGCGGCCCGACTGCTCCATCAGAAGCCGGTGCCATCTGTGTCGCGTCGGCGGCGGCCGGTGCCATCTGCGTCGCGTCGGCGGCGGCCGGTGCCATCTGCGTTGCGTCGGCGGCG
The DNA here is from genome assembly GCF_032159565.1 of Mycobacterium sp. GTDB lineage: Bacteria > Actinomycetota > Actinomycetes > Mycobacteriales > Mycobacteriaceae > Mycobacterium. Next base: position 737 of record NZ_JAVHWR010000189.1, on the reverse strand, counting down.
ACCGGCGCCATCTGCGTCGCATCCCAAGCGGCCGGCGCCATCTGCGTCGCGTCGGCGACAGCAGGCGCCATCTGCGTCGCCGCGCCCGCCGGGGCGAAACCGGGATCGTCGGCCGTCTGCGCGGCACCGCGCGCGATCGCGAAGCCGGGATCCGCCGGCACCTCCACCGGTGTCGTCGAACGAAGCTCGGCCGCAACGGAATTCAGGTCCAAGCGCTGCCCCACCAGCATCACCCGGGTGGTCGCCTGCGGCGCCTGCGCCAGCACGGCGGCACACGCGGCGGCCGCACCGGCCGAGCCGATGGGCACCGACGCCAGCACCGACGCCGACTCTGTGTCCGCGCCGATCACCGTCAGCGACACGGTGTTTTCGGCCGACAGCAGCAACGCGGCGTCCGCGCCGACTCTGCGGGCCAGCGCCGCGGCCGCCTCGCTCTCCGTCACCACGTCGACGTTCTGCACACCCGCGTTCGACACGGTCATGCGCAAGGTCTCGGCCTCCGACGCGTCGGGCAGACAGAGCCGTGTCGCAATCACCCGGTTACCCGAGTCGGCCACCGCACGGTAGGTGCCGACAATGGTGTCGGCGAGGTCGGTCGCCGCGTCGCCGGTCAGGTCGAGCGCATACTCGTCGAACACCTGGCCGCTCGAGGCGGACGAACCGATCAGCGCCAGACGCGCCACCCGTCCGGTGACCGCCACCCCGAGGACTACGTCCACAGGTTCACTCCTTGCCTC
>NZ_JAVHWR010000188.1:0-27839 GCF_032159565.1 Mycobacterium sp. | reverse complement strand
CGAACTGCTTGTGCGCGGATGCGAAAATGGCACGCTGGGGTGGCAGCGACTCGAACCGTCACTCTGGAGAGGAAATCGTCACGTGAGCGACCAGCGTTACGACGCGCCCGACACCGCCGTGGTGGCGCCCCCCGCCGCGGCCGTCGTCGCCCGGTCGCCCCGAGTCGGTTACGTGCCCGCCCGCGCCAACACCGTGCGCGACGCAGTCGCAGTCGCGCTGCTCGTTATCGCGCTGCTTCTGCCGTGGAACGCCGCAATCATCGCCACCACGCTGCTCTACGGCACGGCGGCGATGATTGCGTTGGTCATCGCGTAGTGCTGGCTCGAGAGGACCACCGCCGCGCGGTTGGCCACAAATGCAATCGGCGTTTCGGGGGCGCTGGCGGCCACGCTGGTGTGGATCCTTCCCATCGGCCGCGACGTCGACGCCTTCCACGGCATCGCCCAGAACACCTCGACGGCCGCCGTTTCGCGAGATGGGCCGCCACCTCGCGCGCGACGGTGACGCCGCCGAGCGGGTGCAGCGGACACGGACGCGGCATCTCGCAACCCGGAGCCGCGCAGACGGCTGCTGGCGGTGGATTTTCGTCGACGCTCGGTTGCAGCGGTTCGGAACATTGTGGGTGCGGGGGGACAGCTGTCGCCGGTCACCGGCCCGTGCGTCGGGAAGATCATCTGCTGCTCCGTGACACCTTCTCCGAGAGAACTCCGTCGGGCCGCATCGTCGACCTCAGCGGATGCAGGTGCCCGCATCACGGTAGCCGATCATCCACACCTGATCATTGTCGACGAGCGGCCGACGCCAGCACACTTACGGCGCAGAAAGACGTTGCATTTCTCGATGCACATGGACTCCGATGTAGCCGAGCAGTGCACCGACCGCAATATTCAACAGCAGGTCGAGAACCAGCAGAGCGGTTGGTTCGACGCCCACGCCGATCAGCCGTCCATAGCTGCTGGTGATCGCCATCGCTGACACCACCGACCAACACCGCAGAACCATCACCACCGCGCCGACGATGCAGATGCCGAACACGAGGAACTGGTGAGCCAGCTTCGTCCCAAGAGCGAAGAACAGGTAGCCGATCGCCAGCCAGAGCGCGTCGGTCATGACCGTCGAGAAGAGCAATGACGGAATCAGATACAGCAGAAAAGAAATCAGGATGCCGCCGCCGTAGGTGATGTAGACGAACTGATCGGGCGACTCGTTGCGGAACTTGTGAAACCAAGGCTGTTGAAACAGCTCGCCGCGCATGCCCTTCTCCATCAGCCGGGTGTCGAAGGACTCCCTCGCCCCGGCTTGCGGCTGCGATGCGTATGCCGGACGGCTGGCCGCGGGCGGCGGCGTGAGATACGAACTCTGGCCCCAACCGGTGGTGCGACGGGGATATTCGGCGCCGAAATGCTGAGCGGCCTGGCGCTGGTATTCGGCGTGTGGTTGCGCGTCCGGGGCCAGTGTGGCGTCCGGCTGTGGTGTGGTGGTGGCTACCGCACCGGCGGGTGGCACGGGAAAGTGTCGCGCTTCGCACCAGCGTCGGGTCGACGCCGACCACGCCAGGATTATCGTCAGCACCGGTATTCCGGCGCTGATCGCAATGTTCAACACTATGAATGGCAGCTGCTCACTGAGTACGGCCGAGAAAAGGCTGTCGGGCGAGCCGCCCAGCGACCCATAGAAGCCCGATATGCCTTGCATGAACCCGTAAACCGCTATCCAGGTCACCACGACGTCGGCAACTCCGATCAAGCAGCCGAGGGTAATCAGGCCACGGCCGCCCAGGCCCCGGTTGAGCAGTTTGATGGCGCCGACGACCAACGCCAGGGTGCCGACAGCGGACATGATCGCTGCGACGGTCACGAACGCCTGCGTGCCGTGGATGGAGGACGAGAACTCACGAGGTATTCCGCTCAACATGGCGGCAGCGGCAATGTAACCGTAGGTCTGGAAGGCGCGATAGGCGCCGATCAAGAGTGCCAACACCCCTGCGGCGATGGCGGTTGTGCCGCTCGGGCGCGCTCCTGGCGCGTACGCCGCCGGGGTCGGCACTGCTGCGGCGGGCTGGGCCGTTGGAGGCGCTGGAGGTGGCGGCGGCGAGGCAGTGAACGCGGGGGCAATCGGCGTCGCGGCAGGCTCGTGCAGAACTGGAGGCCGTTGGTCGGGGACACGAGGCTCGGGACGTGGCGCTCGTCGCTCAGGAGCCTTGGGCGTTGGAGATGCTTGCACGGCCTGCGGCTTAGCCGGCGCAGCAGCGCTGCCCCGGCCGTAGACGTAGCCAGCTCCGTATTTGCTCGGTGGCAACGGGTTACTCATGGTACGTATTTAGCACGTCATGCCGAGGCCTGCGCAGGTGATCGCCGCTATTAGTCCGAACGGAGGACATTCCGTGCGACCCGCTGCGCAAACTCGCATCGGCGTGCCACGATGCTGTCGGCAAAGGCAGTAACCACCGGGGTGAGTCATTGGTAGAGACAAAGTTCAATCCGCCACCGCAGTGGCCCATACCGAACGGCTGGACCCCGTCGGCCGACTGGGTCCCTGACCCGTCGTGGCCGCCCGCGCCGCCCGGCTGGCAGTTCTGGGTATCGGACGAGCCTCGCGACGAGGCGCTCGCTTACGCCGAGCGTCCGCAGGAGGTTCCGTCGGGTCGCCCATGGTGGAAACCGACAAAGGGTGTCGTCTTCGGCAGCGTCGCATTCGCGGTCGTGGTCACGCTCGGCTTCGTGGTCCTTCTCGGCATCTCACCCCTCGCGGGTATCAACACACAGCCAGAAATCAAACCCCTTCCACCGACCGACAACGGCAGCTCTGGGCCTACGGTCAGGCCCGACTGGGGTCACACTCCGCTTTACATCAACTTCGCCGCGTGGAACGGGTTCGGCGACGTCGAGGCGACGTTCAGCAACGACAATGAGTCGGTGCGGCTGGACACCCATGACACGACCGATACCTGGCGCACCAAGTGGTCCGGGTTGATTTCACCGATGACGACGGGATGTGCGATGCGCATCGTGGGCCGAGTCCGCGACATTTCCCATATTGTCGGCGTCCCAGGCGGTTTCGGCATCGGGATCGGCACTCTGGGGTCCGGCAACCGCGACGACGCCGAGCTGGCCGGCATGGCCTTCCAGTTCGACTTCGGCCAGCGTGGCTATCGCAGCGCGGTCTATCCCAGCGACTCCGACACCGGCCTGGTCGCCGCGACCCTGGATCATGAGTGGCATCAGGTCGACGTTGTCTTCAACAAAGATTCACGAACGCTGTCGGTCGACGGTCGTACGGTGGCGACGACACCGGTACGGAACCAATGCGGTCAACCGTTCATCCGCGTCTGGGCCGGGGCCGCCGAGTTCGCCGACTTCACCGTGACTCCGCTCGGCTGATCACGCCGGACCGGCCGTCACCGCCGCTGGTCCTCGCACCGAAACACCGGTTGTTGCTCGTCCGTATAAGGATTGGAGTCGTCCGCAACGTTCTCTGACCCCATCGGCGTCCACGCCGCGTTCACGAACTTCCAGTGATCCGACTCGCGGAGGCCGCCCCCCGGAATGGGTATGCCCTCGGCGGTCGGCGCGGACTGACTCACCAGCGTGATCGACGCGTCGCCGTCGCAGGTCGCCCATGCCATTGAGCCGTGCGATTCCATCATCACCCAGTACGCGGCGTCGCCGAAGTTTCCTTGCGCGACGGGTGGCGGTGGAATGCGCGTCAATCCGCCACCGCGCCAACCGATCACCGCGAACTGATCCGCGTTCCCGGCGCCAAGATCCGTATGCAGCACCAGATCCGCGCCTTGCGGTCTGCTGATCAGGAATGCGCCGGCGAACACGTCTTGCGCAGTACCCCCACCCGGCAGCATGCCGGTGATGCTGTCGACTCGCATCTCCTGCGTGCCGCCCGCCGTCGCGACCCGAACCGTCACGCTCGCCGGGCCGTTCACCACATTCGGGCTTGACGGCGGCTGGCGGTCGACGATCACGCCGATGACGTCCAAACCACCGTCGCCGTCGACGTCGGCTTTACCGACGGTCGCGCATCCCGGCGGGCCGCCCGCGCACGGATCGGCGACCGCGGACTTCGTCGCACTAGGCGCCGGGCCACCGTCTACCCCCGAGCCCGAACTATTACTTCCGCCGCCGCCCGAACACCCGGCCGCGAGAACGAGACCAAAAGCCAACGCCACCAACGGTTTCATGCCATACCCACGAAGTACGCCGTCTTCACCTTGTGCTGCTCCAGGTGACCGTCCTCCGGTCCCACCCATACCGTCCATCCGTCAGGCCCCTTGGTGATGCCCGAATGGTCGGAGCCGTTGCTGGCGGGCGCCCAAACGGCACTGAAGCCCTGCCCTTTGCAGCCGTAGAAACCGACCCAGTCCGGCTGCTCTACCGGGGACGGCCACGCACCGCCGATGCGCGCCCGGCATTGAGTTCCGTCGTCGAGGAGCAACCCGAAGGGCCGTATGGCCTCGTTCAGCGGTTCTGGTGGCACCGACAAGCCGATGGCGGCGATCAACTGCAGCGTCTTGTCCATCGGATCCATCAGGCACAACACGTAGGCACCGTCAGCCGTTGGCCAGCACGCGTCTCCGGAGTCGGCGGTGATGCCACACCATCTCACACCGTCTTGGTCGACGTCGTATGGCGAAGGTGACGCAATTCCTGCCAGCGCACAATCGATCGGTTCGTCGCGACGGCTGTCATCCTTGGTCCATCCGGCCTGGACGTTGCCCTGCGCATCAACGGGTTTCAGCACGATCACGTCCGGGCCGGACCCTGGAGATCCTGACCCGGGTTCTGGACCAATGCTCACACTCGCATGCGGCGCGCACCGGCACAATACGATCGTCTTCACCAGACCCGAGATGGTTCCGTCGTCGCCGACGGCGTAGCGGTCCACCAGGATCCGGTAGCCGACGTCGGACTTCTCGTCGGCGCTGAAGATGACGCTGTGGCTGCCGTCGCTGTTCGTCTCGGTCGTCATCGGCTTGCCGTACAGCTCGACGGCCTTGCCGATCAAACTGCCCGGCCTCACGCCGTCGATGGTGCGGCCGCCGTCGTGCGGGGCAATCGAATTCAGCACTCCGTCGACGAACGTCATGTCGCAGTCGACGTACACCACGGTAACCAAACCCGTCGACCCCACACCGGGGAAGTCATCATGAAGCTTGCGGATGTCGGCGGCGGTCATGCCCAGCGCGATGTCGCCGATTCCCGACGATGTCAGCGACCCCTTGGCCTGGTTCACGTTCTGCACCGCGGTCAGTCGAGCCGCCAGTTGATTGGCATTGCCCGCCTGGACGAACAGTCCTCCTGTCGCCGAGGCGATACAACTCAGCTGCGCGCTGGCCTCGCCTTCTGTCTTGAAGCCGATCGTCGAGATGGTCAGACCGGGATGCGTCCTCTTCGCTTCGGCGGCCGCGTCGCACGGCGGCGCTCCGCAAGTGTCTTCGCCGTCGGACACCAAGACGATGGCCTGCGGCGAAGCGTCGGCGGGAAGTAGCGAGACCGCGCTCTGCAGAGCGAGGCTGATCGGCGTGTACCCCGAGGCGCGTAACCCCGAGATCTGTGAACTCATCATGTCTCGGTTCAAACGACCGAGCGAGACAAGCGTTCTCACGTCCCGGCAGCCGGCATCCTTCTCGGCCTCGGTCGAACCTGTGCCGGTGCCGTAGGTCATCAGTGCCATCGTGGCGACGTCGGGCATCGCGTCGACGAAGGCGCCCGCAGCCGCCTTCGCGGCGTCAATGCGCGGTCCCGGAGCGTCCGTCTCGTTCATCGATCCCGACGCGTCGACGATCAGGACCGTCGGCACCGGCGGTTGTGTGCCCCCTGCTTCTGAAGTACCCGGCGCTTGGTCCCGTGCGTTGCACCCGGCCAACAGGAGACAGCCGACCGCGATGGCAGTGCCAAGGACACGATATGGATTCACGGCGTACGAAGTCCGACCCCAGAGCCCATCGGATCGGTGCAGGTGAAGAAATACGATGACGCAGCGAACGGCCCATACTGATCCGGCCCGGACATGCACTCCACGTCACCGATGCTCACGCCGCCGGCTTCCTGCGCCATTGTCTGTTTGAATCCGTCGAGGGCGGTGCGTGTCGCGTAATCGCAATTCCATTGTCCTGAGGGCCCTTCGGACGCGCGAACGAAGAGCGCTTTAGCGATATTGCCACTCGGCATCGTGACGGTTCCGCAGTCGATCACACCATTCGGCTCGGCGGCGGCCGACGCCATTCCGCTGGCCGCAGCACCAGCGATCATCGCGCAGAGACCGAGTCGTACCGTGCAGTTCATCGTGCCCCCTGGGTGAACGCTGTGAGCAACTGCCCACAGCAACTGTCGAATGCGTCGATATTAGCCAGGCTCTTGGGCAGCGCGGTGTCGTTCCATCGACTGACATCGCCTCATTCAGTCATCCAGGCAAACAACCGCGCGAACGGCGAGAAGCGGCGCGCCGTTAAAGATTCGCGGCCGTCAATCGAGTGCGCTGAACGCATCCTTTACCGAGTTCGGGTTCCATCCCGATCTCTCCGCTACTACGGTGGCGTTCTCACCGTCCGCCCCGTGCCGCAGTACGCACGTGACGCCGAGGCGCGCCTCGTCGATTGCTGCTTCGACGAAGTCGACGACTGCCGTCTGCGCCTCGTCGGACGACACCCTTCGCAGCGCGTGCACGCCGTCCGCGGTCGCCGCGTCCAGTAGCCAGCCGTCGGTCGTATGCGCGGCGGTGATGGATGCGCCGGCCAACACGTCGGGGTTTGCAGCGGGCGCGATATGCGCACCGACCCGTTCCTCCGCGGAGATGAATGCCGCCACCTCGCCTGACAGGTCTGGGTCCGGGCGACGCTGGCCCTCGGCCGAGTCGGCGATCAGTCGCCGGACCGACAGTGACCGGATGCCGCGCAGCCCTGCCTGCGTCAACTCATCGGCCGTGCTGCCGACCGTGATCAAACCCAGCGGCCACGGTCGGCCGTCGACCGCACTCAGTGCGACGATCTCATCCTCGGTTAGCAATACGGGCTCGTCCACCGATATCCGCCTCAGAACCAGTTCGATACGGCCTTGGGAATGTAGTTCACGACAGCGTCGCGAGCTGCATCAAAGGCCCCACCCGGGTTGGACGCGATGAAATGGGCGTTCGACTGGAGGGCCGACGCACTCAAATCCATCTTGGATCCCTCTTTAATCACATCGCCCCATTGCGAGACCGTGACACCACCTAGGTACAGGGGGTTCAGGCTCGGTTTGCCCCCATCCACCTCACGAAGCAGACCCCCGCCGAGGTCGGTAAGCTGCCCACCCGCATCCCTGAGCTTGTCCTCGGGCGCCATATCGGTGTCGGCCGCCAAGCCGACGGCGTCGACCAATGGCACGTATTTCGACAGCGGGGTGTCGTAGAACAGCGTGCTGTTCTGGATCGGCCAGATGGTCGATGAGCCGAGCCACTTATGTGCGGCCACCAACGGATTCGTCCCCGACGACGTCGGCCCGCTGCGGGCACCGCCGGAGACACGTGCCGCGCCCCCGGCCGAACTGACCGTCTCCTGCTCGGATGCGTTGCGCTGCAATGACGCCGACGCCTCGCGCAGCGCACTGACGACACTGCGGACCTTGGCCATGGACTGTCCCTGCCACTGCGACCGGTAGCGCTCAGCGTCGGGGCCGGTCCACGGAGTCGCCGACAGCCGTCCACTGACCTCGCTGCCGATGGCTTCCAGTCGGCTCGCGACTTGATCGAAGGTCTTGGCAAGTGTCCGCATCTGCTCCGGGTCACCACCGAAGTAGCCCGCCAATTGCCCTCCCCCAGTGTCACAGCAACTATCGATTGCGTCGATATTAGCTAGATGCTCGCGTCGAGCGCTGTCGTTTCATCGACCGACATCCGATCAGGAACCACACCGACTCATCGGATGACACGACTTCGATCCCGTCGTCCGCCAGCCTCTTCGAGAGCGCGACGATCCCCGGTGTTTGGGGACAGACGACGCTGGCGGTGACCTCGTCGTCCATCGCGGAGACGACGAGCCGCACCGAGGTTGTCGCCTCCGGAAAAATCGTCGCCAGCTTCTCCACCAGCCCGGAGATGTCCACCCCGTTGAGGTCGGGCAGTTCACCGGCGATATCGACCACCATGTCGACCTGCCGCGCCTCGGCCGCGTCGATCAGCGGACGTACCTGCTGCATCAGCGGGTTGTCGAATGTCGTCGCCTGGTCGAACAACGCTCGGAGTCGCCGTGATTCGGCCCTGGCACGGCGTCGCAGCCCGTCGTCCAGCTCACCTTCATCGCCCAGCTTCTTCAGCAGCGGCACGACGTTGTCGACGAGTTTCGCGTAACGACGTTGGTACTCTGCGCGCAGCGCCTGCGCGACGATATCGCCCAGCACCAAGCGCCTGCGCGCCTGTGTCTCCGACTGAACGTCGGCGGCAGCGTCGCGCATCAGACCGTTGAACATCAACGCGAACAGCTGCACGCTGAGGATGCTCGCGGTGCCGAGTCCGATGTTCACCAGCATCGCCGCTGAGGGATTGGAGACGACCGCCGCCGCCGCGCCTGCGAGCCAGTAGAACGTCAGAACACCGAGACCTGTCCGCGTCGGCAGACCCAGCACCAACGGCAGCACACACCATCCGATCGCACTCTGCGTCCAGTTGTACTGACCGGCAACATGTTCTGCTGACAGTAGGCACGGCTGGATTACCGCCACGGCCAGCAGCGCCGCCGCCGCGACAGGCGCCAACTCCCACCGCTGACGGAGGATCCCGGGCACCGCGCTCAGCGTGCTCACCGCCGCCGCGACACCGAGCACCAGTTGACCGGCCGGATGCCCCGCGCTCATCACGGCGAAGGGGAACGTAACAACGAGATTCGCAATCGCATAGATGGTGATGGCCAGGCCGTAGCGAGTCCGAATCCGGTCGATCAGTCGGTCGGGATCGTCCATCGGCCGATCCGGCATCGCATCGGGTTGTTGGGTTGCCCAACGCAATTCGGTGACGGTGCCAGACCCGGGGGTCGATTCGATCACGACACTGCCGCCGGCGCGCGACATCCGGCCGAGGATCGAGTCCGAGACGCCCCGCCCGCTGCGGAGAGCGGATGGATCGAATCCGACGCCGTCGTCGCGCAGGCCGACCGAGTCCGCCGACACGTCCACCGTCAGCCGGGTCGCCTGAGCGTGCCGGTCGACGTTGTTCATCGCCTCTCTGGCGGCCGCGATCACCGCCTGTGCTGCGTCACCTTTCACCCACACGCGTTGCAATCCGGTGAACTCGACTGGCGTCGTCAGATGCTCGGCGCACTGGCGCAACGCCGACACCAGCTCGACGCGGGTGGGCGGTGCGGTCCACGGCCCCTTGCGCAGCAGCTCCAGATCCCGGCGTGCCTGGGCGGCCAGCCGCCACGGCGGCAACGGTGCGCCCTGTCCGACCATCAACAGCGTCGACGCCGCGGTGTCATGCAGTAGCGCAAGCTGTTCGCGCTCGTAGTCCCTGACCGCCTGGGTGACCTGTTGGTTCACCACGGCTGCTTCGCGGTCGCTGCCGACTCGGTCGACCGCCGAGGCGACACGCAGCAGCATCAGACGGATCAGCCCTGCGGTGATCCACTGCAGGGCGAAGTAGTAGATCGCGCCGATATCCGCGACGTGCTCCCAGCCGGCGACAGCGGCGGCGCCCCATGCGTAGGCGGCGGCGATGACCACGGTCATCAGTAGGCTGATGCGCGCTGGTAGCACCACCGCGAAGCTGATCACCGCGGTTCCCGCGATCGCCTGCGGCGAAGTGTTGTAGGTGTAGAAGTCGGGATCGGTCACCAACGCCGGGATCGCTGCGCAGACCGCCAGCACGAACGCGTAATCGGCGGCGACGAACATCCCGCGGTGCGATCGCGTCGCGACGCGGTACAGCGACCACACCCCGAGCGCGACGAACAGCCACCTGCCTAGCGGTCGCATCGTCGACGCGTGATCGGCCAGGGCGACGACCGACACCACCAGGTTGACGGTGTTTCGCATCAACAGGCCGACGGTCGTCGCCCGCCGCATCAGCTGGCGTTGCGACACGTCGCCCAACGCGGTGCCCGCGCCCGAATGACTAGACATCAGCCCAAACGACCCGCGCGCACTTTGCCGCGCACTGTCTACCCGACGCCTGCCGACGACAAATCGGCCACCCAGGCCAGCCATTTGCTGCGCCGATTGTTACTTTGCCCCCAAGCACGCGCGGCGCTGCAATCGTGGAGATAGCCGGATGAAGACGCCGCTTTTCGGGTAACCCGGCGCCAAACGGGGAAGGATTGGGCGACCGGGTTCGGCAGCGGGAGGAGAACTCGAGGCTATGACATCTGAAGGTGAATCGCGGGCGGCGGCGACGGTGGCCATCATCGATGACCACGACGTGGTGCACGCCGGCGTCGAAGCGTGGTGCGCCGACGCTGATCCGCCGATCAATCTGGTCGGCAGTTTCCTGACGCCGCAGGAATTCTTTGAGCGATATCCGAACATTCCGAATGATGTCGAGGTCGTGTTGCTCGACCTTCAGATTGAGGCCAATCGGCCCGATTTCGCCACCTTGCGGCGGCTGTGCGAGGCGGGACAGCGCGTCATCGTTTATTCGCATCTCACCACCGACGAGGTGATTCTCACCTGCCTGGAGATGGGCGCCGTCACCTACCTCGTGAAGTCCGAGGGCAAGCGGCATCTGATCGACGCGATCCACGCCGCGCAGGCCGGCACTCCTTATATGGGTCCGCGCATGGCCAAGGCGGTGCTCAACGACCGGACCCAGGGCCGCACCAAGCTGTCGGAGCGCGAGAAGGAGGTGCTGGTCGCCTGGTTCCAAACGGAGAGTAAGGAACTCGTCGGCAAGCGCCTTTACATCGCGCCGACCACCGTGCGTACTCATTTGCAGCGCGCGCGGGCCAAGTACGCCGCGGTGGGGCGGCCTGCGCCGACGAAGTCGGCCCTGCTGGCGCGTGCGGTTGAGGACGGCATCCTCAGCCTCAACGACCTCTGACGGTCCGTTACCCGAACGGCAGGAAGGGGATCACCGGCCCCGACCCCGACCCCGTGCCGCTGCCCGAACCTGAGCCGCTGCTCGACCCCGAGTCACTCGGTGTCGAACTTGATCCGCTGTCGGATGGGGCCGACGATGAGCTGCCGCCGCTGCTGCTGCTGCCGCCTCCACCAGGACCACCCAGGAACGGGATCTTGAACGACGGTCCGGAAGGTGCCGGGGCCTGCTCGACCACAGGCGGCGGTGCCTCGACGATCGCCGGCGGCGCCTGCTCGACTATCGGAGCCGGCTGCTCAACCACCTTGGGCTGCTCGACGACCTTGGGCTGCTCGACGACCTTCGGCTGCTCCACGACCTTGGGGGTGCTGTCCGTGATGACGGGCGTCGAGTTCGAGCCGCTGTTCGTCGGCGGTAGGAAGCCGCTGTCCGTCGGCGTTTTGACGCCACCGCCGTCCGTTGACGTCTGGCTGCCCGGCTGGGGAGTCCCACCAGTGCCAGGATTGCCCTGCGAACCGGCGGCCCCTTCGGAGCCCTGATCGTGGGTTTCGGCAATGCCCGGGCACGGCTTATTGGCGCACAACTGGTTGCCATTGTTGCCCGTGACCTGCTCCGGCGTCTGGCCGCCAAGCTGACCAGGACCACTGGTCCGGTCACCCGGGAAGATGTTGATGTTCGGCAGGTTGATCTGCGGCATCGGGATGTTCGGCATCTGGAAGCCCGGCTGACCCGGAACCCCTACTGGGATCGGCTGATCGCCGACCTGCGGTAGCGGACCGGGAATTCCTTCCAACGGCGGTGGGGAGACCTTGTTTCCGTTCTGGATGATGACGGTCCTGACGCCCTGACTTCCGCCGCCGCCCGTCGACACCGCGGTCGCCGCCGGGGGAGGCGCCAGCGCTGGGTCCGCCGGCACCGGCCCTGTCGGTCCGGGGACGATCGCCTGCTGAGGCACGTAGGGCAGCACCTTGTCGTAGGGCGTGCTGACGTACTGATCGCCCGCCTCGGGTGTCGAGTTGGCCGTCGGGCGAATCCCGATGGCCACGGTGACCGCCAGCGCAGCGAATCCGATGACAACGATGCCGGCAATCGAGCTGCCCACCAACAACATTCGCGGGCGCGCCTGCGCGGCGTAGTCCTCTTCGACCTCTTCGAAGTCGTCGTGGGCGGCTGCGCTCAGAGGCGCCATCGCGCTCTGCATCGGAACGTCGCTGTAGTTGGCCGTCTCGATCGGCAACGGCCCGGAATCGGCGGCCTCGGAATACGCCAGCTGCGAACCCATCTGCGGGCTCGCCACGGTGATCGCCGAATCGAACGATGCCAACGTCGGCGCCGCGTGGGCCGCACCCTCGGCGAGCGCGTAGAAGGGGTTGCCCGCAACCACAAGCGGCACCGGCGATTCGGCGCGCAACTGATCAGCGTATGCGGTGATCTCGTCGGTGTTGCCGACCAGATAGATGTCGTCGGCCGAGCCGGGCTCTTCGCGGAGGCGCTCCAGAAGCGTGCGGCATGCGGTCAGGGCGTCAGAACCCGTGATCGGCTCGGCGGCCACCACCGTCGTGGTCACCTCGTCGGCGCCGACGATCGAAAGCGTCGCGGTGTCGTCGTCGACCAGCAGCAGCGCGGAACCCAGGCCCGCCCCGCTCTGAGGAAGGCTGCGCACCAGCGCGGTCGCCGCGTCGGCCTCGGAGACGACCGAGACGCCGCCCACGCCGGCGTTGGTCAGCAACTGCCGCAATTCCTCGGTCATGGCGTCGTCTGACCAGACCACCTGGGTCGAGACGAGCCGGTGACCGCCGGCGGCGAGCCCCTGAGCGGTGCCCGCGATCGTTTCGGTCAGATATTCGGTCGGGTCACCCGCGAGCGGCACCTCAGACCTGTCGATGACGCTGCGGACTCCGTTCGCGCCGATCAGCGCCAACCGCGCAGACGGCCCAGTTACCGCTACCCCCAGAACCGCGTCCACGGGCCCTCCCCTTCGATGAATCCGCACGTCACAGCTACTGCGGACATATGTTGGTGGCGATGTGAAAAACCGCAGGCCGTGGCGTGACCCTGGGCTGAGTGCGACTTCACTTACGTCTCCAGCAGCTAATTAATACCACAGATAATTACACCTTGACTGCCGGACCAATATCGGTCATTCGGTCGACATTCGTGCGGGATTCCGCACGGGCGGTTATCGCACTATGAAGGCGACCAAGATCACCACCACGGCGCCCAGCAAGGCGTAGATGGCGCTGACGACCAGCGCGGCGCTGGCTAACGCCGTCCCGCCCTCCCCCGAGTGCTTGTTCTGCGCTCGCGCCACCAGCGCCATCGGCACGGTTGCCGGCACCAGGAACGGCCCGAACAGCAAGGTCAGCACAAACGACGCCGCGGCTAACGGGTTGGTCCGCGCGGCGGGCGCGTTCGACGTGGCCGGATATTTGGCCGGCACCGCGGCCGCTTGAGTCGTCGGTGCGCCGGCGGTGTAGCCCGCGCCGAATCGGCTCGGCGGCAGCACGGGATTGCCCACAGCCAGCTCCTTGGATTCGAATTCGGACCATCGTCTTGGCGGTTCGACGGCGCGAGCAATCGTACGTTCGATCGACAGCGATTGCCTGCGGTATCGCGTTACCCGGCATAGTGTTTGGTCGCGGAATTCCGGAGGGGATCTGGGAGGGGCGACCACACCGTGACGTCAGCGTCGCCGGCAGGCACCGGCGCAACCTGTGATCAGTGTGGCTCTCCCCTGCGCGAAAACGCCCACTTCTGCGGCGCATGCGGCCGGACGATCACCAACCGGATGACGGCCGCCCGCACGGTCTCCCCGCCGAAGACGGCTGCAGCTCAAGGCTATTCGTCGCCAGCGCCGGTAGCCGTCGACCAAATTGTTCCGGCCGGACAGGCGGTGCGCGCCTGCAGCTTCCTGCTCGATCTTGCGGTCATGGCGAGCCCCGTACTGCCACTGGCCGCCATCGGCGCCATCTTCGGCGTGGCCGAGGTGGTCTACCTCGTGGTTCCGGTCGCGTTTCTCGCCGTGTGGGTCTGGATGCAACTGTGGCAGGGCTTCACCGGGATGTCGTTCGGCAAATCAGTGCTCGGCCTGCGGCTAATTCGCGCGTCGGACCGGCGCGCACCCGGTTATGCGGCCGCGTCGACCCGCAGCCTCGTGTTCGCGGCGACCGCAGGACTTGCCGGGTTGCCTGCCATGCTCAGCACCACCCCCCGCGACGGCGCCCATGACCGCGTCGCGGGCGCCACGCTGATCGACGTCGTCGTCGGCGGCAACCCGCTCGGGCCTCGGCAGCAGACCGCGCTGCGCCGGGGCATCGACCGCGGCCTGAAGACCGTGCATTCGCCGGTGCCCCTTGGAGCGGCAGGACAACGCTGATGCAACTCAAGGTGATCCTTCACAGGGAAGACGGCAGCAAGACCCAGGTGGCAGTGACCGCCGACGCGAGCGCTTCGGTCGGCGACCTCGCGACGGCGCTGGTTGTCGGTGACCCCGAACGAACCAACGGCCGACGGCCAACCAACGCGACGCTGAAACTGGAGCGCAGCGCGTTCGACACCGGCGCGCAGGGCCGGCTGCTCGACCCCGGGCGCAGCCTCATCGAGTCAGGCATCCGGTCCGGGTCGACGGTGCGCGTTGCCGGCGCGGCCCCAGGCGTGGTGCCGCGATCACGGCGGGGCAGGTCCGTCGCCATGCTCAGGGTGCTCGAAGGCCCCGACGCGGGTCGTGAATTCGAGTTAGCCGCAGGCAATTCCGTCATCGGAACGGCCATCACCAGCGACGTGGTACTCACCGACCCGGCGGTCGCCGACGTGCATGCCGCGGTCATCGTCGGCGAGAGCGTTGAAATCTCCAACCTGGCCGGGCCGTCGGGAGTGCTGATCGGCAACCGGCCGACGCAGCGGTCGCTCGTCGGATCCACCGATGTCGTCAGGCTGGGCAACTCGTCGATCGCTGTGCTGCACACTCTGCGGCCCGGCACCGTCCAAAGCGACAACCCCGCCATCGAATTCAACCGGTCACCCCGCGTGGTGACGCGCTTCCCGGAGCGCAAGTACCAGACGCCGCGACCGCCGCAGCGGCCGGAACCGGCGCACCTGCCGGTCGCGTCGATGCTGCTGCCGCTGGTGCTCGGCGCGGTGCTGCTTGTCGTCACCCGCAGCATGCTGGCGGTGGTGTTCATCGCCCTCAGCCCGCTGCTGATGGTCGGCATGTACATCGACACGATGTGGCAGAACAAGAAGAAGTACAAACAGCAGATCGAGCGCTTCGCCGAGGGACAGCGGCAGCTGGCCGCCGACCTCGAGGCCGCACAGCGCGTCGAGCGGGTCGTGCGCCTGAGCGAGACGCCCGCGCTCGACGAGACACTCCAGGCGGCCCACCGGTTGGGCCCGCTGCTGTGGACACATCGACCCGAACATCCCGAATTCCTCACCGCCCGTTTGGGTTTGGGTGATGCACCGTCACGCTGCCTGGTCGAGGTGGCCGAGGATCCCGAGGCCGAGCCGGAATACATCCAGCAGGCCAGGGAGTTGCGTGAGCAGTTCCTCCAGATCAGCGAGGTGCCGATCGTCGCCGACCTCCGCGAGTGCGGCGCGCTGGGTGTCTGCGGGCCGCGCGGGCTGGTCGACGGCGTCGCCCGCGGAATCATCATGCAGTTCGTTGGGTTGCACTCGCCCGCCGAACTCGCCGTCACCGCGTTCAGCTCGCCGCAGACGCACGATTCATGGGAATGGCTGGAATGGCTGCCCCACACCGGATCTGTGCACAGTCCGCTGCCCGGCAACCATCTGACGGAGAGCGCCAACGGTGGTGCCGCCCTGCTGGCGCGGCTGGAGAACCTGGTCAAGCAGCGCACCGAAGATCAGCAGTCCGGGGTGCCCGAGAGCTTCGGCCCGATCGCACAGGATCCGAGTGTGGCGCCGATCGCCGCTGACGCCGGTGACGTGCCCGCCGTCATGGTGCTCGTCGAGGACACCGCGCCCATCGACCGGTCCCGGTTGACCCGGCTCGCCGAGCGCGGCGCCGCGGTCGGGGTGCACGTCGTGTGGGTGGCGACCCAGGTGAGCAGCCTGCCAGCCGCGTGCCGGACATTCGTGTTGGTGGACAACGCAACCGAGGGCTCCACCGTCGGAGAGGTCCGCCACGGCAGGCACACCTTCCCGGTGTCCTGCGAGAGCCTCGACATCGCGGTCGCGAAACAGGTCGCGCTGCTGCTGGCACCGGTGGTGGACGTCGGTGCCGCGGTCGAGGACGAAACCGACCTGCCGCGCTCGGTGAACTACCTCAGCCTCGCAGGAACCGACATCGCCAGCGACGCGAAAGTGGTCTGCCGTCAGTGGATTGCGAACGAGTCTGTCGCGCACCGCGACAACCGGATACCGCCACCGTCGGGGCGGCCCGCGACGCTGCGCGCGCTGGTGGGATCGACGGGATCCGAGGACTTCCACCTGGATCTTCGCGAGCAGGGGCCGCACGCCCTGGTCGGCGGCACGACCGGGTCCGGCAAGAGTGAGTTCCTGCAGACGTGGGTGCTTGGCATGGCCACGGCGCACAGCCCGGACCGGGTCACCTTCTTGCTCGTCGACTACAAGGGCGGTGCCGCCTTCGCCGAATGCGTCCAGCTGCCGCACACCGTCGGCCTTGTCACGGACCTGTCGCCGCACCTGGTGCGCCGGGCGTTGACGTCGCTGCGAGCCGAGCTGCGCCGCCGCGAACATCTACTCAACGTCAAACGCGCCAAAGACTTGATCTCGCTGGAGCAGACGGGCGACCCGGATACCCCGCCGAGCCTGGTCATCATCGTCGACGAGTTCGCCGCGTTGGCCACCGAAGTGCCCGAGTTCGTGGACGGGGTCATTGACGTCGCGCAACGCGGCCGCTCGTTGGGGCTGCATCTGATTCTGGCCACACAGCGGCCCGCAGGCGTGATCAAGGACAATCTGCGGGCCAACACCAATCTACGAATCGCGTTGCGTCTCAATGATGCCGATGACTCCCTCGACGTCATCGACGAACGCCTGGCCGCGCACTTCCCGCCCGAGATTCCTGGGCGGGCGGCGGCGAAGACCGGACCCGGTCGTCTGACGACATTCCAGTCCGGGTATGTCGGCGGCTGGTCGGGTGACGGGCCCGAAGTCACGCCGATCGACATCTGCGAGTTCGCGTTCGGCCGACGCCGCTCATGGAACCCCGACGTCGCCGTGGGCCGCGCCGCAAGCCTGACCTCCGGCCCGACCGACATCACGCGCATCGTCGCGAACGTCGGCGCGGCCGCGACCACGCTGCGCATCCCGCCGCCGCGCAAGCCGTGGCTGCCGCCTCTGCGTCAGGCCTATGCGCTTGAGGCGATGACCTCCTACGTGCGCAACAACGAACTGGTGATCGGCTCCAGCGACGTTCCGGGAGAGCAGGCGCAACCGATCGGCACATACGCACCTGATCGCGACGGGAACATGGCCATCATCGGCACCGGCGGCTCCGGCAAGTCGACTGCCCTACGCACGCTGGCGATCTCGGCGGCGCTCGCTCCCGGCGATGGGCCCGTGCATGTCTACGGGTTCGACTTCGCGTCGGGCAGCCTCGACATGCTCTCGGGCCTGCCGCATGTCGCGGCGATCGTCGACGGCGACGACGACGAGCGCGTCGGGCGGGCGCTGCGACGGCTCACGGCCATCCTGGAGGAGCGCACCAAGAAGTTCGCGCGGGTGCGGGCGTCGAACATCTCCGACTACCGGCGACTCGGCGAGCCAACAGAGCCGCGCATCCTTCTGCTCGTCGACGGAATCGGCGCCTTCCGAGATGCGTACGAACATGTCACGCACACACCCTATTTCGGCATGTTCAGCCAGCTGGCCTCGGATGGCCGTCAGCTGGGGATCCACGTCGTCGTCACCGGGGACAGGCCCGGTGCGCTGTCGTCGTCGCTGGCATCGACGATCCAGCGTCGGCTGGTGTTGCGGTTGGCCACCGACGACGACTATCTGATCGCGGGCGTGCCCGCCGATATCCTGTCGGCCGCCTCGCCCCAGGGCCGCGGCATCATGGACGGCCAGGAGATCCAGGTCGCCGTGTTCGGTGGGGATCCGAACGTCGCCGTGCAGGGTCGCGCCATCGATGCGCTCGCAAGCTCGATGCGCGAAAAGGGTTTCCCTGCGCCCGAACGCATTGCACGGCTCGGGGAGCGCATCGCACTGGACTCGCTGCCCGCCAGCGTCGCCAGTGGGATGGTGATCGGTGTCGGCGACGAGACGCTCGACCCCATCGGCATTGCCCCGCAAGGCGTGCTGATGGTGACCGGGCCGCCGGGCAGCGGCCGCAGCACCACTCTGCTGACGCTTGCCCAGGCGATGCGCCGGCACAATCCCGGCACCCGCATCGTGTACCTTGCGCCCGTGGCGTCGACGCTCACCGGGCTCGGCGACTGGAGCGCCAGCGCGATCGGGGCGAGTGCGGTGTTCGACCTCGCGAACGACCTGATGACGAGCGTCAACAACGGCGGCACCGACGGCACGAACCTGTTGGTGCTGATCGAGTCGCTGACCGATTTTGCGAGCACTGAGGCCGAGGCCGAGGTCGCGCGGATGGTGAAGACCCTGTCCGACGCTTCGGCTTTCGTCGTCGGCGAGTCGGAAGTGTCGACGTGGAATCAGGCCTTTTTGCTGGCGCAGCCTTTTAAGTCCGCGCGCCGCGGGCTCGTGCTGTCGCCGGACGGAATGGAGACAGACAGCCTGCTGAACACGTCGATCGGGCAGGTACGCCGCCGCGACTTCCCGCCCGGCCGTGGAGTTCTCGTCGACAAGGGCAAGGGGACCTGGCTGCAGGTCGCCCAGCCGACGCTGTAGGAGCTAGTGGTGGCGTATTTCGGACAGGATGTCGAGCAGGTGCAGCAGCTGGCCAGCCAGCTCAACACGCGCGCCGACGACATTCAGCGACTGGTCTCGCAGCTCTCGTCGACCGTCGACGCCGTGGACTGGCAGGGGCCGGACGCGGAGCGCTTCCGGTCGGAGTGGCAGGGGCAGCATCGGACGGCGCTGAATGCCGTCGTCTCTGCCTTGCACGACGCATCACAGTCTGCGCGGCGCAGCGCGCAGGACCAGCAGACCGCGAGCGGGCGATGACGGCATGGCTCTCGAGTTGCCCGCACGCTGGCGGTCTCGGTATCCGGTTACGTGTGAGGTGACTGATGGCTGAGTTGAAGGTGTGGTCCTGATGGCTTATTACGGTGCCGATCCCGGACAGCTGCGTGCACTGGCAGCGCAATTCAGCAAGGGCGCAGCGGTTCTCGAGTCGCATGCGCAGACGCTGCACTCGATGATCGGGTCGTCGACGAACTGGCAGGGTCCCGATGCCGAGCGGTTCCGCTCGCAGTGGACGGGACGCGACTTTAAAGCAATGTCGGCAGCCATCACGATGCTGCGCAGCAGCGCACAGGATTTGAAACGCAACGCCGACGAGCAGGAAGGCGTCAGCAGCGAGAGCAGAAGCAGCGGCGGCGGTTACGCGGCCGACCTCATCGGACGCAGAGACAACGACGGCGTCCAGGATGGCATTCGCATCGATAAAGTTGTTGGCCCGGATGGCAAGACGCGACTGATCGTGTACCTCGAGGGAACCAAAGAGGCCGACCGGCTGTCAGAGGTCCGCAACTTGGACGCGATCAAGGGAAAGCCGGACCATTACCTCACCGACAAAATCAGCGAGGCGCTCAAAAGTACTCCCGACGGCAAGAACACTGAAATCATGCTCGTCGGCTTCAGCCAAGGCGGCATGGATGCGCAGAACATCGCCGCCCACTCAGGCGACTGCGGCTATAAGGTGACGAACCTGGTGACGTATGGGTCGCCGATCATACAACCGGACAACCCTAATATTGGCACTGTGCACATGCGCGCTACTGGCGATAACGTGCCCGGTTTGGGATCAGGCGGGGCAGCTACCAATGCGGCCATCGACATAGTGACTCGACCGCCTGGCGCCGGAACCGCTGCGGCGCTTGCTGACTCGGTCGACTACGTGGCCAGAACAGCAGATCCCTCCGACTATGTCTTCGAGTACAACCCGGACATCCCCTCCAAGGACCAATGGTTGGGCAACCACGCCCGTGACACTTACCTCCCAGTCGCCAACGCCTTCGACAACTCAACTGATCCTCGTTTTACCGAGGTCAGGGACAGCATGAAGAAGTTCGACGGCACAGTCACGCGCACGAACGGGTGATAGTGACCGACCAGCTGTCGACCACCTGGTCCGACCCGAACCCGCCCACGCCCACAGACCCGCGCGTCAAGACGGTCCTCACCATTGCGGGCGCGATACTGACCCTCGTCGTCATCGCCACGCTGGTGATCGTCGTGATCTCCAAGCGCGACACCATCTTCAGCAAGTCGCAGGACAACGAAGTCGCGCTCACCGCGGCCAACATCGCCGGTGCCGACGCTTTCACCGCGCCGATGATCCTCGGACGGTCCGCAGTGTCGGAGACCGCAGCCGCCGCGATTCAGACCGCCACCGGGCAACTGCCCGCATCTCCCGATCGTGGTGTCCGCCTGGTCTCGGGCTCCCGGCCCGGCTTGTACGGCGCACCCCCGGACGGCAACGTCTGCGACCCCGCCGCCCTGGCCAACTATCTCGCCGCCCGTCCGGCCACCGCGTCGGCGTGGGCGGGCGCTCTCGGCACGCGCAGCGAGCAGATCCCGCCATATCTGAACACCCTCACCCCGGTCGTGCTGACCGTCGACACCTGGGTCACCTCGAACCGGAACTCCAATCAGCAGGCCGTGCCGTATCAGGCTGTGCTGCAAGCCGGCACCGCGGTTCTGGTCGACCAGGCCGGAGTCCCCCGCGTGCACTGCATGAGCGGCAACCCGCTGCGACCGCCCGCCAACGTCAACTTCGAGAAGCTCAAAGTCAAGGGCGCGGCCTGGCCCGGCTACGAACCCCAATACGTCGTCGCGGTGTCCTATACCGATGCGCCCGCGTCGTTCACCGATCCGGTCCCCACAGCGCCTATGACGGAGCTCCGTTTGGTCAACCTCGCCACCGGCGAGGAGCTGGTTCGCCCGGCGGGCGGCACCATCGTGCTGCCGCCCGGCTCTCCCGCGGTGCTATTCGATTCCATTACCATGAACGCTCCACCAGCCGGCGACGGAGCCCCCCGGCGGTGACGCCCCGAATGTCGTTGCGCCGCTGAGCAATGCCCAGACGATGAAGATCGTCAGCGCCACGACGATCAACACCACCCCTGCGATAGCCGCGACGAGCACATTCGTGCTCACCCCAAACGGATTTTCATGCTGCTTCTGCGGCACTCGTCCGGTCGTCGACACGCGTCCCGTGGACGACCCCTGCGCCAGCGGCACGGGATCTGTCGTGGGACGCGTGCGAGCGCGCTGGGGTCCCGTGGCCCCCGACCGTAGCCTGCGAGCCTGACGTTCGTCGTCGACGGAGCACCACGGACAGACCGCACACCCGATCGGGATCTCGTGCGCCAGCCGCGGGCAGGACGTGAGCCGAATCCCCGACAACGCCCGCCGCCATTCCGAGGCCGTCGGGCGCGCACTCGGGTCGTGAACACCGATGGTGAACGCGCGACCAAAAAGCTGCTGAATGTCATTGGGCAGGAACGAAATCAACGGGGCCAACGGATGCGTGTGCAACAGCGACGACGGACCACCCGCCCAGTGAGCGGTCTTCGCCAACGACATCGCGTCGGGCTGGTCTCCCTCACCGACCCATGTGCCACGCATGAATGGGTGGTTGCCCGCCATCAGCAGCAGATGGATGTGCACCGCCAACGCGAACAGATCGGACGGCTTCTCCCTCGGCGTCACCCGCAGATCGACCCCGGCCAGCTCCGGCGCGGTGAACTCCGGGCGACCCACCCCACAGAGGAAACGCTGACCCGAACGGTCCGTGAATTGCATTGAGTCGCAGTCGACCAACGTCACCTCGGTGGTGTTGGCGACCAGGATGTTGCGTTCCTGGAAGTCGCCGATCACCGCGTCGACGCGGTGCACCACCTCCACCGCAAGACACAGATTAGCCGCGACGTTGAGCAGGTGGCCCCACGTCGCGCTCCTGATCCACTGCGGCGCGTTCGGCGGCGGGTCGAGCCGATCCGACGGGTTGCTCATCGTGTGGATCTCGACCGCCGTGGCGGTGTCGACCCTCGGCATCACGTAGCCGATCGGTCCACGCTCGTCGGCAACGGTGTGCAACGGCCACGTCAACACGACGAATCCGTTGGGCTGTGTGGCCCCCGGCGGCGCAGACTGTGTCATCGCGCTCACCTTGCCGAGCTTCGTCCTGAGATCGCTCAGCGTCGGGTGGAAGATCTTGGCGACCCATGCCGGATTGCTGCCGACCTCGAAGATCGTGCCCTCGCCCGCCGGCTTGCCGAGCATCCGCCCCAACGTAACGGGCGCACCGGTGTCGAGGCGAAGTCGCTGCGGCGCAACAGGAGTCGACCCCGTCGTCATTTGCGGCGCCTCCCGAACAGCCGGCGGCGACGGCCCTCATCGGGAAGCGGATCCGTCGCCGATTCGGACGGATGCGCGGGCTCAGGCACCGACCAGCCCCGCGGCGGGGCACTGCAACTCACGATCGGGCGCGTCGGGTCCGAAGGCGGCGCCTGGTGGTCGCCCTTGGCACCCGAGGCCACGAGCACCATCGTTTTGTCGTCCCCCGTCTGGTCGTCCTCGATGCCTCGCAGCAGCGCGGCGAACTTGTCGGCGCTGGCGCCCGACCGGACGTGCTGCCACGATCCGCGGAAGAACGGCTCGTAGGCCTCGCCCGTCGCGACATTGGTGATCTTGTAGCTCATCCCGTCGGTGCTGAGCGCGAATGCCGTCACCGAAAGCTGGGTCGCGGTCCGATACGACTCCTCGAACGCATCGTCGGACTGCAGGAACCACGTCGAATTGGCGTAGTCGCTCTTGGGCTCGATGAGCAGAGTCTCGACGCGGCCGTCGTTCTCGGTGGCGATGATGCCGTCGCCGATCTGGCCGAAGACGGCGTGGTCGCGGCCCGCCAGCGCGACGCACAACGTCGTCGACAATCGCGAAACATCCACCCGCATCGCGTCGGCATGTTCAGAGACTCGCTTGGCCGCGCAGTCGAACAGCCATCGCATCAAGGTCTCGCCGTGTTCGGCAGGCGTCGCCTGAAAGTCCTGCACGAAGCGAGGCTGCAACGCGTCGGTCAGGATGCTCTGGCACGCCGCGTACGAGCCCCACGCCGATGTGCCACTGACAGACCCCGCCCCGTCGGCCACCGCGGCGACGACGAAGTCACCGACGATGCCGTACCCGTACGCGTCGTCGCATCCGAGTCCGCGACGCTCGTGCTCGGACCCCGTCACCGAAGCGCCACAGGCCAACCACGTCACGCGCTGGTCCAGCCGGCCACCGACGGCAGCTGAACCGCATCGTGCATCGCGCCGAGCGCCTCGTCGTTGCGCGCGAACTCCTGCGAGTTGGACACGTTGCTCAGGGAGGCGGACAGCCATTCGAAGAGCTCTTCGTATTTCAAGCCGTCCAGCGGTGCTGGTGTGCGCTGCAACGACAGCCGCGCCAGTTGCTGATAGTCCACCTTGGGCCCCGCCCCGACAGGGAAAACCGTTACCCCACGGGCGCTTTCGGCCGCGTTCAGCCGTGCCACCGCCTCGTCGAAGCCGTCGATGTTCGGCTTGCCGTCGGTTAGGACGAGGATCCACGGCCGGTAGTACTGCAGGCCTGCGGCCTTGTATGCGTACTTGCGGTCCTCGATGATGTCCAGCGTCAGGTGAATGCCCGCCGACATGTTCGTGGTGCCCGACGCCGTGAACCGCGCGGGCTGCAGTGACCGCGCCTCCTGCATCGGCACCAGGACGGTGGCCACCGTCCCGAACGTCACCACCGCGACCTCGACGCGCTTGCTGGCCAGCGTCTCGTTGCGCAGATAGTGCGTGAACGCGGCGAAGCCTCGCTCCAGCGCCGCGATGGGCTCGCCCTGCATCGATCCCGACACGTCGACGAGGACGACGCAGGCGACCCTGGGGTCGGGGTTCTCGTCGTTGACTTCGACCGACCAGAACTCGGACAAAGGCCCCCTCTTTCACCGCGCTTTCGGTTGCTTCGGTCGATCCCCTCAGGCCTAGACCTTGGCGTCCTTCGGCCGAAGATATCCGAGCACGGTGACGCCGGTGCCTTTCTCGCCCAACGTGTGCGGACGCACGGTGGCTGGGTCGTTCGCGTCGACCCCGTCCCACCACGAGTAGTTCTGCTCGAGCGCCTTGTACTGGCCGTTCGTGCCGACCTCGGTCACCACCGCCACGTGTCCGTAGCCACTGGGATCGTTGGATCCGTAGACGATGACGTCGCCGGGCTGCGGCGAGCCTTGACTTGCCGCGATCCGGTCGTAGTACGGCGAGAGACCGTTGTGGTCGAAGTCGGTGTAGATGGCCGATGCCTTGATGCTGGTATGCGCCGTGCTGTCGGGTGCGCCGGTCACGTCGTGGTTGTACTGACGGAACACGTCGAAGCACTGGGCACCGAAGGCGCCGTCGTAGTCGATCTTCTGGTTGCCCCACTTCGAGACGAACTTGTCGACGGCCGCCCCGTTGCCGCCGGCATGGCCATTGGAGTTCGCCTTGACTGCCGCGGTCGCACCACCCGCAGCGACGGCGGCACCGGCCAACGCCGCACCCGCGCCGCCGCCCGAACTCACCTGCCGCTGCTCGGACGCGTTGTTCAGCGCCGACTGGCCGAGCCCGTCGATCTGCTGCTGAGCAGCCGTCAGCATCTTGCGGTGCTCCGGCCACCACTGGTGGACAAACCTTTGCGCGTCGGGCCCGTCCCAGACCGACGGGAGTCCGTTGACCAGCCGATCAAGCTGGGTGACGAGGCTGCCGAGCTGCGAAGCCTGGCTCTTGAGCTGCCGACCGGACTGCTCGACGAGGTCGGCATCCATGCCCATGCGTGCCATGAGCTGAATCCCTCCGCGCGGCGGTCAGCGCTGCGAGACGGAGCGCTGCTCGGAGGCGTTGTTGATCGCCGACTGGCCGAGCCCGTCGATTTCCTGCTGAGCAGCGGTCAGCGAGCGCTTGTGCTGCGGCCACCACTCATGGACGAACCGCTGCGCATCCTGGCCGTCCCAGATGGAGCTGAGGCCGTTGACCGTGCGATCGATCTGCGAGACCAGGTTGCCGATCTGGGAAGCCTGGCTCTTCAGCTGACGGCCGGCCTGTTCAACCTGGTCAACGTCCATCCCCATGCGTGCCATTGCGAACTCCTTTATTGACGCCGTGTAGTCGGTTTGCTGACATTAGGCCACATCTTGCCCGGATCGTCAGGTGATCCACGAAGTTGTCGCCGTGGCGAAGATCATCTCCAGACAAGTGCCTGTTCGCTATCCGTCGTTCGAACGACATGCCAGGGTGGGGCGTAGTTCGAACGGACGATTATCGGGCGGACCGGTAGTGAAGTACTTTCGGCTGTTGTTAACTATGCGCACAACAGATGAGTGACACCGCAGGGAGATCGTAAGTGAGTCAAGGTCAAACCTCTTCGGCCCAGCGCTGGAACATCGGGCGCGACG
The DNA here is from genome assembly GCF_032159565.1 of Mycobacterium sp. Classification (GTDB taxonomy): domain Bacteria; phylum Actinomycetota; class Actinomycetes; order Mycobacteriales; family Mycobacteriaceae; genus Mycobacterium. Next base: position 2,250 of record NZ_JAVHWR010000188.1, on the reverse strand, counting down.
TGTGCGCGGGCATCTTGCTCGTCATCGCGGCACTGCTGCCATGGAGCATCCACTTCGGGGTCGGTGTTCCCGGGAGCAACGGCCTGGTGTTCGCGTTGCTGCTCCTCGCCACGCTGGTGTCCTTGGCGTCCATCGTCGTCACCTACGTCGGACCCTGGTGGTCTATTGGCGGGGATCTCCAACGGCCGGAACTCGTTAAGTTCCGGCTCGGGCTTAATGCCCCGTATCTGATCCTCGTCCTGGCGTTCGTCGCGTTCACGCTCTTCGACGCTGTCCGCTACGGCGGCAGCACCACGCTGCCGTCCGGTATCGGCCCCGGCGCGTGGTTCGGTTTGGCCGGCACGGTGCTGGCCGCCCAGCCTCCGATCACCGACTCGCCGTCCGACGAACAGCGGATGGTCCCCTGGACCAAGGCGGTGCGTGCCGTCGGCTTGGTGGCGATCGTGCTGGCGGGCGTCGCGGTGATCTTCAACCTGTACTGGCGCACGCGCTACGTGCTGCCTGGAGGCGACGCACCATTCGGCAGCCAGAACGTGGTGATCATCGCCAGCACCCTGGTATACGGCGTGCTTGCGCTGGTCGCCGTCGTCGTGGCGACCCGCTGGCTCCTCCGTGACACCGACGAGTCCCGGCTTGCGCTCATCACTCTCGGCGCTTCGACTCTCGTTGCCGGGCTGATCGTGTGGATCCTGCCGGTCGGCCGCGAACTCGACGCCTACCACGGCATCGCGGAGAACACGTCCACCGCCGGCGTCGGGTTCGAGGGGTATCTGGCGTGGGTGGCGGCGGCCGCGATCTTCGGTCCGACAACGCTGCGCGTGACCACCGGGTCGGTGTTCGACAGGCCCGCATGGCGTGAGGCGGCCCGAAAGGGCCTGTTGCTCATCGCCATATGGTGCGGCGGTTCGGCGGTGTGCCGGATCATGGATCTGGTCGTCACGGCGACGCTGAACCTGCCGTTCTCGCCGTACGACAGCATGACGCTGATGGCGTTCGATCTGGTCGCGGCCGCGCTCGCGATCTGGCTGCGCCTCAACCTCAAGAACACCGCGATTCCGTCGAACGTGCTGACGGCGCTGAGCGGCGTGCTGTTGGCAGTTACATTGTCGCGCATCGTGATTGGTCTTGTTCTCGCCCCCCGAATCGCCGGTGCGGTGCTCGTCGATAGCCCGGTGTACGGCAATACGCTGGCCCAGCAGCTCACCGGGACGATCGACGTGTTGTTGTGCGGCGTCGCGCTCGCCATCCTTGCGGTGGTTCTGCTGACCGGTCAGCGCAGCGCGCCCGCCAAGCGTCCGCAGCCTGCGCGTGCGCAGGTGCAGTCGTGGACAGCCGCGCCCGCACCGGCGATCCCCACACCGGCGCAGCCGAAACCGGCCGCGACGCCAATGATTCACCGCAGGCAGGCCGACGCCACCGCGCGGATCAACACCGGGTCCGAGGACGCCACCCAGAAGTTCTCGCCCGCTGCGGCCGCCGCCAGCACCGCGCCGCGGATCCATCGCAGTTCCAGCGACGCCACCGAACAGATCGCCTCGGCGGCCGAGGAAGATCAGACCCAGCAGATCGGTTTGGCGGGTGCGGCGGATCAGACGCAACAGATCGCCTCGGCCGCTCCCGCGGCCCCCAAGATCTTCCGGCCATTGGAGGAGTCGTCGCAGCGGTTCGCTGCCGGCACGACCTACGGTGGCGCGGGTGGCAAGCACCGCGTCGACCAAACCACGACACCGGATGATTCGTTCGACACTCAGTAAGCGGTAACCGAGGTCGACGACCCCGACGCCGAGTGGGAGCTGCGCCGACAGGTTCGGCAGCCGGCGGCACCACCATGCCGAGGAACGTGACCGGGCCGCGGACCTACAGCTGCGATAGCCGCTCACCATTACGAGCCACGGGGTCGACGCGCGTCATCGCACTCGTCTTCGCGTCGAAACCCGTTGCGGACACAGCACATGGCACTCGTACGTCAATTCGCGCGCGTGCGCACACTACCCAGCGTAATCGCCTCGATCGGCTGCCGACTCAGGTTCACGAGCATCACGCCGCCACCCAATAGCCCGAGTCGGCCACCGCACGGTAGGTGCCGACAACGGTGTCGGCGAGGTCGGTCGCCGCGTCGCCGATCAGGTCGAGCGCATACTCGTCGAACACCTGGCCGCTCGAGGCGGACGAACCGATCAGCGCCAGACGCGCCACCCGTCCGGTGACCGCCACCCCGAGGACTACGTCCACAGGTTCACTCCTTGCCTC
>NZ_JAVHWR010000163.1:0-20468 GCF_032159565.1 Mycobacterium sp. | reverse complement strand
GCGCCGAACCTGCAGGACCCGCAGATCGGCGAGAGCAGCGGCGGCCTGCAGTACATCGTCGAGCAGGTGATGTGGGGCCCGCTCGGCAAGATCTTCCTGATCTGCATCGTGGTGGCCGTAACGGTCTGCACGCTTGCGGTGCATACGGCCGCGATTCGGCTGTCGTTCGCGATGGCCCGCGACAACGCTCTTCCGTTCGGCGAGAAGCTCGCCCGGGTGAACCCGAAGACACAGACACCGATCATCCCGGCAGTCGTCATCGGTCTGATCGCGGCGATCATCCTGGTGATCAACATCGGCCAGCCCAAGATCTTCACGGTGCTGACCTCGATCGCGATCATCATGATCTACCTCGCCTACCTGATGGTGACGGGGCCGATGCTGAAGAAGCGCCTGCAAGGGCAATGGCCGCCGAAGGATCTCAAGGAGGGCGGCTACTTCACGATGGGTCGCTGGGGGCTTCCGGTCAACATCTTCGCGGTGGCCTGGGGCGCCCTGATGGCGCTGAATCTGGCGTGGCCGCGCGCCGATGTGTACGGCGAACCCTGGTACAACACCTGGGGCGCGTTCGTCTACATCGGTGTGATCCTCGGATCCGGTCTGCTCTGGTATTTCATCAAGGGCCGCCACCACATCGGCACGCTGGAGTCGCATGCCGCGGCGACGGTGGCCGAAGCCGAGAAGCCGCTCGAGCAGGCCTGACATGGCTGAGGATGCATCTCCTCACGGCCGGGACGCCGGCACCTTCGACTATGTGATCGCCGGTGGCGGCACCGCGGGCTGTGCGCTGGCCGCCCGGCTCTCGGAGGATCCGGACGTCACGGTGTGCCTGCTCGAGGCTGGCCCCTCCGACGTCGGCGACGACAACATCCTGAGGTTGTCGGAGTGGATGCATCTGCTGGATTCGGGTTACGACTGGGACTATCCGGTCGAGCCGCAGGAGCGGGGCAACTCCTTCATGCGGCACGCGCGCGGAAAGGTGCTGGGCGGCTGCTCATCACACAACTCGTGCATCGCGTTCCTGCCGCCCGCGGAATGCCTGGACGAGTGGGTGACCATGGGGGCCGACGGCTGGAGCGCCGCCGAAGTCCTGCCGCTGACCGAGCGGTTGAAGGAAACGGTGTTGCTCCGCGATGTGCCTCCTGACGACCCCTGCGGCACAGCGGTCCTGGAGGCGGCTGCGATGGTGGGCATGCCGACGGTCGCCTTCAATCGAGGGCAGACCGTCCGCAACGGCGCGGGGTGGTTCCAGATCAACGCGGCCGAGGACGGCACCAGGATGTCCAGCTCGCACGCGTATTTGCATCCCATCCTGGCGTCAAGGCGCAATCTCGAGGTGCGCACCGGTTGCTGGGTGGCCGAGATCGTCTTCGACGACGCACGTTCGGCCACCGGTGTCCGCTATCAGCGGCCGGACCTGACGGGCCATGACACTGTCTCGGCGCGGCGTGAGGTCGTCGTCACCGCGGGCGCGATCGACACGCCGAAGTTGTTGATGCTCTCGGGAATCGGCCCGAGCGTGCACCTGCGAGAGATCGGCATCGACGTTCGGGTCGACTCGCCGGGCGTTGGGTCGAACCTCGATGACCACGTGGAAGGGCTGGTGTTCTGGGAGGCGTCGAAGCCGATGGTGACGACGTCGACGCAGTGGTGGGAGATCGGGTTGTTCACCACCGTCGATGACGGCCGCAGCCAGGCCGACCTGATGATGCACTACGGAAGCGTGCCGTTCGACATGAACACGCTTCGGCGTGGCTATCCCACCACCGACAACGGATTCTGCTTGACGCCCAACGTGACTCAGGGCCGGTCGAGGGGCACAGTGCGTTTGCGCAGCCGCGACTTCCGCGACCGGCCCCGGGTTGATCCGCGCTACTTCACCGATCCCGAGGGGTATGACGACCGGATCATGCTGACGGGTGTCCGGCTGGCCCGCAGAATCGCCGAACAGGCGCCGCTGGCTGCATGGGTGGGTCGCGAGCTCGCACCAGGCCCCGATGCGACAACGGACGACGAAATGCTCGACTACATCCACCAGTGCCACAACACCGTGTATCACCCGGCGGCGACGGCGCGGATGGGCTCGCTCAGTGACCCGATGGCGGTGCTCGACCCGCAACTGCGGGTCAAGGGTACCCACCGGCTGCGGGTGGTCGACGCGTCCGCGATGCCGAAGCTGCCGTCGGTGAACCCCAACATCACGGTGATGACGATGGCGGAGAAGTGTGCCGAGCTCATCCGGCAGTGCTGATTTCGAGGCTCGCCTCGGTGCTGAATTCGAGGCTCGCCCCGGTGCTGAATTCGGGGCTCGCCCCGGTGCTGATTTCGAGGTCCGCCTCGAAACATTCCTGGGCGAGCACACACCGTTCCAGGCGATGTCCGACGACGAACTCGGCGATCTGGCGGCCGGCTCGGAGTTGGTCGAGTTCCCGGCAGGTGCCGTCGTCGCCGACTACGCAACACGGGTTCCCGGCGACGTCTGGATGGTCCGCAGCGGTCAGGTGACACTGCAGGCGAGCGCCGACGGCACCACGATCGACACCGTCGAGCCCGGCGGCATCTTCGGCTACACACCGCTACTCACCGGTGGCGGAATGGAATTCGTGGCGCGGGCCGCGCAGGCGAGCGTGCTGATCCGGCTGCCGGGTGCGCCGGTTCGCGCGCAGTTCGCCAAGCCGGCGGGCCTGGCGTTCCTGGCGTCGACGGCGTGGAACGTCAGCCGCGCGGACCGCCCGACGATCGCGCCGACGACCGACAGCAGGCCGGTCGGCGAAATGGTGCACGGTGACGTGCTTCTTGTCGAACCCGATGTCTCGGTGCGCGACGCGGTGTGCCGGATGGCCGAGCGCCACGTGTCCTACGCGCTGATCCGGCTCTCCGACGGGGACATGGGCATTTTCACCGACCGCGACCTGCGGACCAGGGTGGTCGCTGCCGGTGTCTCGATCGACGCGCCGATCACCGACGTGATGAGTGCGCCTGCGCGGCGCGTCACCGCGGACCTGACCGCCGAGACGGTGCTGATGGACATGCTGGAGTGCGGCATGAAGCACATGCCGGTCGTGACGTCGCGCGGTGAGATCGTCGGCGTCCTCGAAGACGCCGACCTGTTGGCCGCATCGGCCCGGCAGAGCTTCAGCCTGCGTCGCTCCATCGGATTGGCCACCGACGCAACCGAATTGCAGCACGTCGGACAGCGAGTCACCGGGGTGGCCGCCGACCTGTTCCGCAACGGCACCAAGGCGTCCGCCACCAGCGCGATCCTGTCGGTGGTCCTCGACAGCCTGGTGCGCAGGGCGCTGGAACTGGCGCTGGCGGAGGCCGGTGCCGAGATCGACGGATTCGCGTGGCTGACGCTCGGCAGCGTCGCCCGCCGCGAGGCAATGCCGTCATCCGATGTGGACAGCGCGTTGTCGTGGCGCGACGACATGTCGCCTGCCAGTGATCGATTGCGTGCGATCGCCGTCCGCACACACGAGATTCTCGACGGCTGTGGTCTGCCCTCCGATCGCAACGGCGCGGTCGCATACGAGCCGCTCTTCTCGCATTCGCAGTCGGAGTGGCACGCGGCCGCGGAAGGCTGGCTTGGCGATCCGCTGCGCGGTCAGGGTCTGATGATGTCGTCGCTGCTCATCGACGGGCGGGTGGTCTGGGGAGATCCGGCGCTGCACACCGTTCCCGCCGCCTATCGTTCGATGCGTGACGAACACTCCGACGCCCTGCGGCTGCAGCGGCTCGACGCGCTGGCCGCCCGGGTCAAGACCCGATCGCTGCGTGATGTGCTGTCGCGGCGCGGTGGCACATTCGACCTCAAGCACCACGCGATAACGCCGATCGTGAACCTTGCGCGCTGGGGTGGGCTGAGCGCAGGCGTCGGCTCCGCGTCGACGCCTGCCCGGCTCAGCGCGGCAGCACAGGAGGGTGCGATCAGCGACCGCGACGCCGAAACGCTGTGCGACGTCTTCGTGATGCTGCAGCGGCTGCGGCTGGCTCATCAGGTCGCCCAGACCGCCGCCGGTCACACGCCCGGCGACGTGATCACCATGTCCGAGCTTTCACCGCTGAACCGCAGCCTGCTCAACGACGGGCTGCGCGAGATCGTCGGTGTGCAGCGACGGGTACGCAACGTCGGAATCCCGCCCGGATAGGGTGGCGACCCATGGCGGATGTGGAGCGCAAGCCCACTGGAAAGACAGAGGCGGCAGTTCAATCCGTTGACCGCGCGCTGTTGGTGCTCGAGATCTTGGCGACACTGGGCCACGCCGGCGTCACCGAGATCGCCGCCGAACTGGGGGTGCACAAGTCAACCGTGTCGCGGCTGATCGCCGTTCTGGAGTCCCGTGGCTACGTCGAGCAGGCAACGGAGCGCGGCAAGTATCGGCTCGGTTTCACGATTTCCCGGCTGGCGAGGGCCAGCAGCGGTCACCTCGATCTGGTGAAGCTGAGCCAGGACGTATGCGACATGCTTGCACCGGAGGTGGGGGAGACGACCAACCTCGCGATCCTGGACGAGGACCGCATCGTCAACATCGTGGAGACGATCGGTCCCGAGCAAATCAGCCTCCGGACCTGGGTCGGTCAGAGCTGCCCGGCGCACGCGACATCGAGCGGCAAGGTACTGCTCGCCGGGCTCGACGCCCAGGATCTCCGTGGCAGGCTCGCCGCGACGCTGGAATCGTTCACCGCCAACACCGTCGTGACGCTAGCGGATCTCGAGCGTGAGCTCGCCGGAGTGCGTGAGCGCGGTTGGGCCAGCGTCGTCGAGGAGCTCGAAGTCGGCCTGAACGCCGTATCCGCTCCGATCTACGATGCCGGTTCGAATGTCATTGCCGCGCTGAGCGTCTCGGGTCCAGCCTACCGTCTCAGCCCGGACCGATTCCCGGAGATAGCCAAACAGACGACAGCCGCCGCCGAAGTGATCAGCCGGCGCCTCGGCTGGGTCCATCGCGATCGGGGATGAGCGGCCAACTCGCGCGGGAACAGCGGATCGTGTTGCGTCACTAGGACACCGCCCTGTGCAGGGCCGGGGAATCGCCTGTGATCACCGCCAGGATGTTGCGCCAGGAGTCCGACGGCGCGTTGACGATGTCGGTGTGCGCCAGCGGGCCCGCCATCGGCCTGCCGTCGTCGTAATCGCCTGCGCTGAGATGGATCACGCCGGGCATGTCGTCGGGGTCGGCGCCGTGCGGGCCGGTCGGACTGCCCTGCACCACTTCGATGAAGTCGCCGGGGGCCGTCATCGAGAATCTGAGCACGTCGGGGTTGCGGTTGTGCCAGTCGGATGGCTCGTCGACGCCGACACCGGTGCCGGCGGCCGCGAGATACAGCGTGCGATCGGCCGTCAGCCCGAAGACCTCTGCGGTGCCCATGATGGACCCGCCGTAGGAGTGGCCGATGTAGGTGACGGGGATGTGGCGGCCGGTGGCGTCGACAGTGCGGTCGACGTCCTCGCTGAACGCCACCAGACGCGGGGCCATCTCCAGGGCATAGCGCGGGTCCGCAGCGTCGACGACGCCGGCCGCGATGGTGTCACCGCCTGGAAACGGCCCGCCGAGGTAGGTGATGGCCGCGACCTCGCCACGGGTGGCGGACACGAAGCGCCTGGCTGTCTTCGTGTTGGCGGCCGAGTCCTCGATGGTGGTGTTCATTCCCGGAACCATGACGGCGACGCTCTTGGCGGCGGCCAGGTCTCCGTTGAGTTCGATCAGCGACGCCCGATCCGGGTCGAACGCGAGGATCTGGCGATCTACCCGGCGTCCGCTGCGTGCGGGGTCGTCGACCTCCGTGAGCAGGCCTTGGTAAAACGCGACACGGCCCTGCGATCCCGGCCTCTTCTCGCGGCGTTCGTCGGCGATCGCCTGCGCGATGTTGGTCCGGTTGGCCGCGACGCGCATATCCCAAGGCACGCCGTCGGTGTTGCCGACCTGCTTGGGGAAATCGTCGACAAGGCGCTGGCGCTGTTCGGGTGTCATCGCGGCGATCTGATTCGCGATCCGGTCCTGGCCGATCGCCGACCAGCCTGCGACGAGGTCGGCCGGCAGCACGGGCCAGGCCCCGGCGGGGACGGTGTCGGCCTTCGATGCCAGGACCGGGTTCAGCGCCTCGGTGATGTCGAGTGCGGTGTCTGCGTCGGCCGCACCCAACCGGTCGAGCGCAGCCACGATCCGGCCGCTGAGCACATCGGCCGTCACCCGCGCGCTGCCGCCGGTCAACGTCACCAGCAGGGTCGATGTGCCGCCCCCGGTGACGACTCCGTCGTCGGCGACCCCGAATCCCTCGGCGCGCGCGCCGGCCACCGAGCTCAGCACGTCGTCTCGCGCCGAACTCATCTGCGCGGCGCCGTCACGCGCGGCGACGGCTGCCGCGATCAGGCACCGGGTCGCCAGTGCACCGCCGGAGGCGATTGTGCCGCCGTGACCGCGGGCCGCCTCAGCGGCCGACCCCCTCCAGAAGTCGTGGGTTCCGTCGATGCCGCGCACGACGGCGTCGATGCGGGACTGCACATCGGTTGCGGCTGCGTCCCATTCGTCGGCGGCCGTGCGCAGCGCCTCGGGATTCCACGCCTCGGCCTGTGCGACCGTCGGCCGGGTCATCGGCGAGGGAAGCGCTCGGCACTACCGCGGTCGGCCCGCTCGAAGGCATCGGCCGCCATCCGCGCCGCCACCGCCCACCCGCGCATGTTCGCGATGACGTCGGCGAGCTTCGCCGCGATCAGATCAGGCGCGGGAACATTGCCGACGGCCGAGCCTTTCAGCTCGTCGGCCGGCACTGCGGGCCAGTGCAATTCGGCGATCCCGTCCGCTGCTTCCGTGACGTGCGCAGCGACGGCGCGCAGCGCATCGAGATCGACTTCGGTGTTTCCCCCCATGCCTCATGCTGGCAGATCACCGCGCTGCGGCGCTGACGTTATCCACAGGCGTCTCCGTGCGCCGCGGATCCTCGGGACCCCGGCGGCCTCTGTAGACAATGGGGTGCTAACGGCGCGGCTGATGCGCCGCGATTCGAAACCACCCCGTAAGCTCGATGAGGTGCAGCGGCGGATCATGGGCATCGAGACCGAATTCGGTGTGACCTGCACGTTTCATGGGCATCGACGGCTGAGCCCTGACGAGGTCGCACGCTATCTGTTTAGACGCGTGGTGTCGTGGGGGCGTAGCTCCAATGTCTTTCTGCGCAACGGCGCACGGTTGTACCTGGACGTCGGCAGCCACCCGGAGTACGCGACCGCCGAGTGCGACAGCCTCGTGCAACTGGTCACCCACGACCGCGCAGGCGAGCGCGTCCTGGAGGACCTGCTGATCGACGCCGAGCAGCGGCTGGCCGACGAGGGCATCGGCGGCGACATCTACCTGTTCAAGAACAACACCGACTCGGCCGGCAACTCATACGGCTGCCACGAGAACTACCTGATCGTGCGGGCGGGCGAGTTCTCCCGCATCTCCGATGTGTTGCTGCCGTTCCTGGTGACCCGCCAGCTGATCTGCGGCGCAGGCAAGGTGCTGCAGACCCCGAAGGCCGCCACCTTCTGCCTGAGCCAGCGCGCCGAGCACATCTGGGAGGGTGTGTCGTCGGCTACCACCCGCAGCCGCCCGATCATCAACACCCGCGACGAACCGCACGCCGACGCCGAGAAATACCGGCGCCTTCACGTCATCGTCGGCGACTCCAACATGAGCGAGACCACCACCATGCTCAAGGTGGGCACGGCCGCGCTGGTGCTCGAGATGATCGAGTCCGGCGTGGCGTTCCGCGACTTCTCCCTCGACAACCCGATCCGGGCGATCCGCGAGGTCAGCCACGACCTGACCGGCCGGCGGCCCGTGCGGCTGGCTGGCGGCCGTCAGGCCAGCGCCCTGGACATCCAGCGCGAGTACCATTCGCGAGCCGTCGAGCACCTGCAGACCCGCGAGCCGAACCCGCAGATCGAGCAGGTCGTCGACCTGTGGGGACGCCAGCTCGACGCCGTCGAGAGCCAGGACTTCGCGAAGGTAGACACCGAGATCGACTGGGTGATCAAACGCAAGCTGTTCCAGCGCTACCAGGACCGCTACAACATGGAGCTGTCCGACCCGAAGATCAGCCAGCTCGACCTGGCCTACCACGACATCAAGCGGGGCAGGGGCGTCTTCGACCTGCTGCAGCGCAAGGGTCTGGCCACCCGGCTCACCACCGACGAGGAGATCGAGGATGCGGTGAACACTCCACCGCAGACCACACGGGCCAAATTGCGCGGTGAGTTCATCAGCGCCGCACAGGAAGCCGGCCGCGACTTCACCGTCGACTGGGTGCACCTCAAGCTCAACGACCAGGCTCAGCGCACCGTGTTGTGCAAGGACCCGTTCCGCTCGGTCGACGAGCGGGTCAAGCGCCTCATCGCGTCTATGTGAGCGACCTCGCGTGTGTGGAAACGGCGTAGTCGTCTCCTGAGAACGGTTCGCGGTCCCAAGTCGACCAGCGGTGCACGAGTTCAAGACCGGCCGCGGCGGCGTATTCGTCATAGCGCGCCACCGTCAGTCGCCCCGTGTTGAGCTGGAAACCCGAAACCAGCAGGCCGTCCTGCGCCATGCGGTTGGCGAGTTGGCCGACGACGGCGCGTTCAGTGCCCGGGGTCAGAAAGATCATCACGTTGCCTGCAGCCACCACGATGTCGAACTCGGTGTCGACGGCCGTGTCCGCATCGACGAGATCGGCGTGTACCCACTTCAGTTCGGGTGCCTTCGCGCGGGCGGTGTCCAGCATCGCGGCATCGGAATCGACGCCGACCACGGAGAACCCACGGTTCGCCAATTCGATTGCCACCCGGCCGGTACCGCACCCCGCGTCCAGCACTCGGGTGCCACCCGAGTCCTGCAGCAGCTTCTCAACGAGATCGGCCTCGCCGTGGACGCTCTTGCCCGCGGCAGCCCGCTTGGCCCAGCGGGCGTCGTAGTCGTCGCCCCGAGGCAGGGAGGTGTCCTGCCAGCGAGTGCCCACAACTCACCCTAAAGCTCGCGCGAACCGGAGTACTGAGGCGACACTTCACATAGCGTTGACATTCAAATAACAACATTATCTAATTTCCTACATGGCGAGACTACGCAGAGTCGAACAGGTCGCCCGCAACCGCGACCTTGTCCTCGCTGCCGCCCGACGGGTGTTCCTCGAACGCGGTTACGGCGGCGCAAGCGTGGACGCGATCGCCGAGAAGGCCGGCTTCTCGGTCGGCGTGGTCTATTCGCAGTTCGGCAGCAAGGCGGATCTGTTCTTCGCGCTGCTCGAGCGCCGGATCGAGGATCGGGCGGCGGAGAACGATCGAATCGCGGAGGAGTTCGCGGGCGCCGACGGTGTGCGTGCACTGCTGCGCGCAGGACAGCAAGACACGGCTGCGGAACCCGGCTGGCCCTATCTGCTGGCGGAGTTCCGTGCGATCGCGATGCGGGACGCCGATCTCAGTGAGCGGTATGCCCGCGCGCATTCGCGAACACTGGACGGAATTGCATCGGCCTTCGAAAAGCTCTACGAACCAATCGGTCTCAAGCCGCCGGTGCCAGTTCGCTCGATCGCCGAGTTCGTGCAGGCGGGTGCCGTCGGCACCGCCTTGGAACGTGCGGCGAACCCAGACGCGCTTCCCGAGGAGGACGCCGAGCGACTTTTGTTGCGGGCGCTCGGACTGGAGTCGCGGGCGCTCGGACTGGAGGAGAAGTGATGAGTTCCTGCGACTGGGACGTGTTCCGCGCCGACGTCCAGGGGCGGATCGTCGCCGGTGCGGCGGATCAGTTCGCCCGGATGACATGGAGCGCCGAACGAATCGCGGCCGCACAGCGCGAGGGGCTGCAGACGCTGCTACGGCATGCGTTCGATCGGTCTCCGTTCCATCGCAGGAGATTGGCGGGCATCGACATCGAGGGCATCGACGCGGCCGATCTGTCTGTGCTGCCGGTGATGACGAAGACCGAGATGATGGACGGCCTCGACGAGGTGTTCACCGACCGCGGGCTCAACTATGGCGCAGTCGAGTCGGCGCTTGCGGCCACCGGTACTGAACCGGTCCCGATAATGGACAACTACATCGCGCTGGCCTCGGGTGGCTGTTCCGGTCAGCGCGGAATATTCGTCCTCGACCGGGCTGCGGTTGCCAATTTTGTCGCATCATTGGCCCGCCAGCCGGGGCGGACCCAACCATTCTCCGGTGCGCCGGGTGAGCAGCCATCGATGGCACTCGTCGCGTCGCCGTCGGCTGTGCACGCCACGGGCATGCTGGCAGCTCTGACACGCGATGGCATGACACCTGTGCGGTCTCATCTGGTGCCTGCGACGCAGCCACTTAGCGAGATCGTGGAACGGCTCAACGGATTACGGCCCACGGTTCTGGCGGGATATGCCTCAATGCTTGTTCGGCTTGGCGCGGAAGCTTTGGCTGGTCGCCTTCGGATCACTCCCGTGACGGTGAGCTCGACCAGCGAGACGTTGCTGCCAGAGATGCGGGCTGCAATCCGAAGCGCATTCGGTGTGCCTGTTGTGGATGGCTTCGGCTCCACCGAAGGCCTTTTCGGCAAGACGTGTCCCGATGACGACGTGTTCGTGTTCAACAGCGACCTGTGCATCGTGGAGTTGGTCGACGCCGACAACAACCCCGTGGCGCCGGATGCACCGTCGGCAAAAGTGCTTGTCACGAATATGTACAACATGACACAGCCGCTGATCCGTTACGAGCTGACCGACACGTTCATCCGGCAGCCCGATGCCGCCAACTACGGCTATCTCCGTGCGCGCGTCCAAGGGCGAAACGACGACGTGCTCCACTACGGCACCGTCGATGTCCATCCCATCGTGATCAGATCCGTGATGGTGAAGACTCCCGAGGTGATCGATTATCAAGTGCGCCAGACTCGATGCGGTGTCGATGTGTTCGTGGTGACGCCCGACGGATTCCGTCTCGATGGTCTGTCCGATCGGCTGTGCGCGGCACTCGTCGATGGCGGGCTGCGAACGCCCGATGTCACGGTGCGGACGGTCGACCGCCTCGACCGCCACCCGGTTACCGGCAAACTGCGCCGGTTCATCCCGCTCACCACTGCGTAGCGCCACCTCTGGACGCCCTAAGCTGTGAACCCGTGGGTATCTCCAAAGTCGAGCGGCTGATGAATCTCGTCATCGCGCTGCTGTCCACCCGCACCTACATCAGTGCAGAGCGGATCCGTGAGACCGTATACGGCTACTCGGACAGCGCCAGCGACGAGGCGTTCTCGCGGATGTTCGAACGCGACAAGAACGAACTGCGCGACCTGGGCATCCCTCTCGAAACAGGCCGCGTCTCGCAGTTCGACCCCACCGAGGGTTACCGCATCAACCGCGATGCGTACGCGCTGCCCGCTGTCGATTTGACCGCCGACGAAGCGGCCGCCGTCGCCGTGGCCACCCAGCTGTGGGAGTCGCCGGAGCTGATCACCGCCACGCAGGGTGCACTGCTCAAGCTGAGGGCCGCAGGCGTGGACGTCGACGCCGGAGACGCGGGCATCGCCATCACCCCGACGGCGGGAATGCCCGGTATCCGCGGATCCGAAGAAGTGCTGGGAATTTTGTTGTCCGCCATCAATTCCGGTCAGGCCGTGCAGTTCCCGCACCGGCCCGCGCGCAGTGAGCCCTACACGACGCGCACGGTCGAACCCTGGGGTGTGGTCACCGATCGCGGACGCTGGTACCTCGTCGGGCACGACCGTGACCGCAACGCCACCCGAACCTTCCGGCTGTCCCGGATCGGGGCGGATGTGAAGGCCATCGGTCCGGCCGGTGCGGTCACGCCGCCCGACAGGGTGAACCTGCGCGAGATCGTGCACAAGGTGATCGGCGAGACGCCGACCGGAACGCAGGCCAGGGTGTGGGTCGCCGACGGCCGCGCCACCGCGTTGCGCCGGCTCGCACTGGTGGTCGGTCCACGGGAGCTCGACGGCCGCGCCGGCGAGGAGATCAGCATCGACATCGGGATGTCCGACCGACTGGCTCGCGAGATCGCCAGCTACGGCGCCGACGCCGTGGTGCTCGAGCCGCAGGCGCTGCGCGACGAGGTGCTGGAGCGGCTGCGCGCCCAGGCGGAGGTGGGCGTATGAGCCCCGTCTCCGAGCGCCTGGTCCGGCTGCTGAACATGGTGCCGTACTTCCAGGCCAACCCGAGGATCACCCACGCCGAGGCCGCATCGGATCTCGGCGTGACCGAGAAGCAACTGCGTGACGACCTCAACCAGCTGTGGATGTGCGGCCTGCCGGGCTATGGCCCCGGCGACCTGATCGACTTCGAGTTCTCCGGCGACACCATCGAGGTGACCTTCTCGGCGGGCATCGATCACCCCCTGCGGCTGACCTCGCCGGAAGCCACCGGTGTGCTGGTCGCGCTGCGGGCCCTCGTCGACGTGCCGGGGATGGTCGATCCGGAGGCCGCGCGCAGCGCGATCGCGAAGATCGAATCCGCCGCGGGTACGGTCTCCCACGGTGCCGAGGCCGCGGTCGACGAGCCCGCGCCGGTGGAAAGCCAGGCGGCGGCCGCCGTACGCGAGGCGGTGCGGGGCAACCGGGCGCTGTCGATCGAGTATTACTCGGCCTCCCACGACATGCTGACCAGCAGAATTGTCGATCCGATCCGCGTCGTGCTGGTCGCCGAGCACAGCTACCTGGAGGCCTGGTGCCGGTCCGCTGAGGGCGTGCGGCTGTTCCGGTTCGACCGCATCGTCGACGCATCCGTGCTCGACGAGCCGTCGGCGCCGCCCGAGCCCGCGGTGCAAAGCCCGCCGGACACCTCGTTGTTCGACTCGGATCCGGCGCTGCCGTCGGCGACGCTGCTGATCGACCGGTCGGCGTCCTGGATGTTCGACTACTACCCGCTGCAGGTGCTCCGGGAGCTTCCCGGCGGGGCGTGCGAGGCGTCCATGACGTACGCCTCCGACCAGTGGATGGCCCGCTTCGTGCTGGGCTTCGGCTCTGGGGTGCGGGTGTTGGCGCCCGAATTGCTCGCTCAGCGGGTTCGCGAATCGGCTTCGGCTGCTCTTCGTGCGTATGGGGTCGGCGCAGAGGCGGGCGGGTAGACTCGCCTCAGACGTCTGGAGGTAACCAAATTGGGCGGTTTACAACCCTGGCACTGGGTGATCGTTATCGCTGTCTTCGTACTGCTTTTCGGCGCCAAGAAGCTTCCGGATGCGGCCCGTTCGCTCGGTAAGTCGATGCGGATCTTCAAGTCGGAGATCAAGGAGATGCAGTCGGATTCCAAGCCGGAGACCGAAAAGCCTGCGACTCCGATCGCCTCGGAGCGTGTCGAGACACCCGAGGCTCGATCTGATGTCGCCGGCCAGGCGGCTGCGTCCGAGCCCACCGACAAGCGCCCGGCCTGAGCCCACGCCGACCGACCGCGGCAGCAGGCCGCGTCGATTCTCGGTGTTCATAGGTTTATAGGCAGGTTCCGTGCAAACCCCCGGGTTCCTCAAGCGAATGGATCCGCGCCGACGCCGCGCGAAGGTCAATCCGGACGGGACGATGTCGCTCGTCGACCATCTGAGCGAATTGCGCAACCGACTGCTGATCGCCGCGGCCGCGGTCGTGCTGACGACGATCATCGGGTTTTTCTGGTACACGAACACCTTCTTCGGCTTTCACAGCCTCGGTGAGTGGCTTCGCGGGCCGTATTGTTCGCTGCCCGCCTCCGCGCGGGCCACCATTGCGCCCGACGGCGAGTGCCGGCTGTTGGCCACGGCCCCGTTCGACCAGTTCATGCTGCGGCTCAAAGTCGCGTTGACCGCGGGGCTCATCCTCGCCTGCCCGGTCTGGCTGTACCAGGTCTGGGCGTTCATCACCCCTGGCCTGTACCGGAAGGAACGCCGCTTCGCGATGGCGTTCGTGAGCGTTGGCGCACTGCTCTTCGTGACCGGGGCGGTGCTCGCCTACGTCGTGATGGCCAAAGCGCTGCACTTCCTTTTGACCGTCGGCAGCGACGTTCAGGTCACCGCGCTGTCGGGCGAGCAGTACTTCGGCTTCCTGATCAACCTGCTTCTGGTGTTCGGCATCAGTTTCGAGTTCCCGCTGCTGATCATCATGCTGAACCTGGTCGGCGTGCTGACCTATCAGCGCCTCAAGTCGTGGCGGCGCGGGCTGATCTTCGGACTCTTCGTGTTCGCCGCGTTCGCGACGCCAGGATCCGATCCGTTCTCGATGCTGGCGCTGGGCCTGGCGCTGACGGTCTTGCTGGAGGTCGCGATCCAGGTCGCCCGCGTCCACGACAGACGCAAGGCGCGTCGTTTGGCGCTCGAAGACGTTCCCGACGACCGGGCCGCGGCGATCGGCGACGTCGAAACGATCGAACCGCCGACCGCCGCGTCGACCTCGTCACGGCTTGCGATCGATGACGACGCCACTTAGCGGCGAACTCGCCGTCTTCACCGAGCATCTGTCGTTCACGCTCGACGACTTCCAGAAGCGCGCATGCCAGGCGCTCGAAGACGGCCACGGTGTGCTGGTGTGCGCGCCGACCGGCGCGGGCAAGACGGTGGTGGGGGAGTTCGCCGTACACCTGGCGCTCGCCGCGGGCCGAAAGTGCTTCTACACAACGCCGATCAAGGCGCTGAGCAATCAGAAGCACACCGACCTGGTGCGCCGGTACGGCCCTGAGCGAGTCGGCCTGCTGACCGGCGACCAGTCGATCAACGGTGATGCGCCGGTTGTGGTGATGACCACCGAAGTGCTGCGCAACATGTTGTACGCGAATTCGAGCACCCTGCACGGTCTTTCGCACGTCGTGATGGACGAGGTGCATTTCCTCGCCGACCGGATGCGCGGCGCGGTGTGGGAAGAGGTGATCCTGCACCTACCCGAAGAGGTGCGGTTGGTCGGCCTGTCGGCGACGGTCAGCAACGCCGAGGAGTTCGGTGGCTGGATCCAGACGGTGCGCGGCGACACGACGGTCGTCGTCGAAGAACACCGTCCCGTTCCGCTTTGGCAGCACCTCATGGTCGGCAAGCGGCTGTTCGACCTCTTCGACTACCGCTCCGGCGGCACGAAGAAGAACGGCCGCGAGCTGTTGGTAAACCCGGAATTGTTGCGGCACATCGCGCATCGACGCGAAGCCGACCGGCTGACCGATTGGCATTCGGGCGGCCGAGGTGGCCATCGAAGCCGACCGCGAATGTACCGGGGGCCGTCACGGCCCGACGTCGTCGAACTGCTTGAGGACGAAGGCCTGCTGCCCGCCATCACGTTCATCTTCTCCCGGGCCGGCTGTGATGCGGCGGTCAAGCAGTGCCTGCGTTCGTCGTTGAGGCTCACCACCGAGGCTGAACGGGTCCGCATCGCCGAGATCGTCGACCGCCGGTGCGCCGAGCTGTCCGAATCCGATCTCGTCGTGCTGGGCTACCACGAATGGCGCGACGGCCTGTTGCGCGGGCTGGCCGCACACCACGCCGGGATGCTGCCTGTATTCCGCCATACCGTGGAAGAGCTGTTCACGGAGGGTTTGGTCAGGGCCGTATTCGCCACCGAGACATTGGCTCTGGGTATCAACATGCCCGCTCGAACGGTCGTCCTGGAGCGGTTGGTCAAGTTCGACGGAGAGCAGCACGTCCAGCTGACGCCGGGGGAGTACACGCAATTGACCGGCCGTGCGGGCCGTCGCGGCATCGATGTCGAAGGTCACGCGGTTGTGCTGTGGACCCCGGACGTGGACCCCGCGGAAGTAGCCGGCCTCGCTTCGACCCGCACCTTCCCGCTGCGCAGTTCGTTCGCGCCGTCCTACAACATGACCATCAACCTGGTGAACAAGATGGGACCGGCGGAGGCGCACAAGCTGCTGGAACGGTCCTTCGCGCAGTAC
This sequence comes from Mycobacterium sp., assembly GCF_032159565.1. Taxonomy (GTDB): domain Bacteria; phylum Actinomycetota; class Actinomycetes; order Mycobacteriales; family Mycobacteriaceae; genus Mycobacterium. The sequence goes on along the minus strand of NZ_JAVHWR010000163.1, from coordinate 4,643 downwards.
CAGGCCGACCGTTCGGTGGTCGGGCTGGTGCGCGGCATCGAGCGCGGCGAGCGGATGCTCGACGAGATCGCCGGGGAGCTGAGGGGGCGCGCCGATGAGCGCTCGCGCGAAGAGCAGATGACCGAGCCCCCGATTCTGGAGTATGCGCGGATGCGCGCAACGATCAGCCAACGCGAGAAGGCTCAGTCACGGGCATCGCGGCTGCATCGCAGAAGGGCCACCAACGATGCGCTGTCGTCGTTGCGGCGCGGCGACATCGTCAACATCGTCAACGGGCGGCGGGCCGGGCTGGCGGTCGTGCTCGAGGCGGCTCGCGACGACGACGATCCACGCCCGCTGGTGCTGACCGAAAACCGTTGGGCGGGACGCATTTCCGCGGCGGACTACTCGGGCGCATCGGCAAAGGTGGGTTCGATGACGCTGCCCAAGCGGGTCGAGCACCGCCAGCCGCGGGTCCGTCGCGATCTGGCGTCGGCGCTGCGGTCGGCCACCGACGGGATGGCGATACCCAAGGGCAGGCGAAGCGGCCCACCGCGCGACCACGACGTCGACCCGGAGCTGGCGGGTCTACGCGAGCAGCTGGAGCGCCATCCCGGCCATCGCCTGTCGGACCGCGAGGAGAAGGCCAGACTGGCCGAGCGTTATCTGCGCATCGAACGCGACAACGAGCAGATTAGGCAGAAGGTGGCCGCGGCGACCAACTCGCTGGCCCGGACGTTCGACCGCATCGTCGAGCTGCTCACCGAGCGCGGCTTCATCCGCGAAACCGACGGTGACCTCAGGGTCACCGACGACGGCAAGCTGCTGGCCCGCATCTACAACGAGAGCGATCTGCTGGTGGCCGAGTGCCTCCGGGGCGGCGTCTGGGAGGGTTTGACGCCCGCCGAGCTGGCCGGTGTGCTGTCGGCGGTGCTGTTCGAGTCGCGGGGTGACTCGCCGGCGACCCCGCAGGCCGCCGACATCCCGACCGGAAAGCTGCGTCGTGCACTCGCCGACACCCGCCGGTTCGCCGCCGAACTGCGCGCCGACGAGCAGCGGCACCGGATCTCGCAGAGCCGCGAACCCGACGAGGGCTTCGTCGCCGCCATCTACCGATGGGCCACCACCGGCGACCTGGCCGCCGCGCTCGACGCATCCGACGTCGGCCGCACCGGCTCGCCTCTCTCGGCGGGCGACTTCGTGCGCTGGTGCCGGCAGGTCCTTGATCTTGCCGATCAAGTGCGCAACGCCGCGCCGACACCGCAACTCCGAGCCGCCGCGAAACGCGCCATCGCCGACGTTCGACGCGGCGTCGTCGCTGTTGATGCAGGGTAAGGTGTGGGCCATCGGCACCACCAAGGACGAGGGAGCGAGATGAGCGGACCGCAGGGACCTGACCAGACGCAGCCGTGGCCGGGTCAGGACCAGCCGTCGAGCGACCCGTCCCACCAACCCGCGTGGCAGCAGCCGGCGCCCGGTCAGGACCAGGCGGCATGGCAGCAGCAACCGCCCGCCTACTCGCCGCAGCAGTACCCGCCCTATCAGCAGCCCGGCCAGCAGCCGTATCAACCACCGCAGCAGTACCCGCCGACCGAGCAGTTCGGCCAGCAACCGACTCACGATTACAGCCAGCAGGCCTATCCGCAGTACGGACAGCAGCCCGGCCAGTACGGCCAGCAACCCGGCCAGTACGGTCAGCAGCCGGGCCAGCCGGGCCAGTACGGTCAATACCCCCAGTACGGCTCGACCGAGACGCAGGAGGGTTCCAAGCGTTCACTGGCCGTCGTCGGCGGTGTGATCGGCCTGCTCGCCGCGCTCGTCGTCGCCGTCGTGGCGGTGCTGGGCTTCTGGAAGCCCGGCTTCTTCGTCACCACCAAGCTGGACGTCAGCGCCGCGCAGTCGGGTGTCCAGCAGATCCTGACGGACGAGTCCAACGGCTACGGCGCCAAGAACGTCAAGGACGTCAAGTGCAACAACGGTCAGAGCCCGACGGTGAAGAAGGGCGAGACGTTCGACTGCGAGGTCAGCATCGACGGCACCAAGCGTCAGGTCACCGTCACCTTTCAGGACAACAGCGGCACCTATGAGGTCGGTCGGCCGAAGTAGCTGGATGCTAGTCGCCGGGCAACGCGTCAAGAGCCTTCTGCAGTCGGCCAATTGACGATGTGACGCCGTACTGCTCTGCGAGCTTGACCACCTTGCGCGGGTGCTCGGCGGACAGCGGCAGCGTGTCGGACGACGTCGAGAAATTCACCTTCGCGTCGGTGGCGACCTTGACCACCGGCCCGGCAGCCTCGATGTAGTCGGTGGCGGCCAGCAGCTTCTTCCGGTAGGCCTTCGACATCTTCGATCGCGGATCGTGCGCGGCGGCGAGGATGTCCTCCAGCGAGCCGTGCTGGGCGAGCAGGGTGGCCGCCGTCTTCTCACCGACGCCGGGAACACCGGGCAGTCCGTCGGACGGATCGCCCCGCAGCAGCGCCAGTTCGGCGTAGGCCGGTCCGGCGCGGTTGACCGGGACGCCGTACTTCTCGGCGACCTCTTCGGGTCCCCACTTCGTCGCCTTGGCCAGGCCGCCGCCGAGGTAGAGCACGCGGACCGACACCGGCTCGTCGCGAACCAGCTGAAGCAGGTCGCGGTCACCGCTGACCACGACGACGGAGTCCTTGCGCTCCCGGCCCGCCAGTGTGCCCAGCACGTCGTCGGCCTCGCATTCGGGCGCGCCCGCGGTCGCAATGCCGAACGCGTCCAGTATTTCCATGATCATGTCGACCTGCGGGGTCAGGTCGTCGGGCACCTCTTCGATGTCGGGCTGGCCCACCGGCTCCTCCTCGGCGACTCGGTGCGCCTTATAGGAGGGGATCAGATCCACCCGCCACTGCGGCCGCCAGTCGTCGTCGCGGCACACCACCAGACGCCCGGGTCGTTCGCGCGTGATGACGGTGGCGACGGCGTCGAGGAAGCCGCGTACGGCGTTGACGGGCCTGCCGTCGGGCGCGGTGATCGAGGAGGGCACGCCGAAGAAGGAGCGAAACCACATGCTGGCGCCGTCGAGCAGTAACACGGGAGCTGCCACGGTCACCGACAGTAGCGTGAGGTATGGCCTTCAGCGTGAATCGAATCGACCACGTGGTGTTGAACTGTCGTGACGTCGACGCCACCAGTGACTGGTACGTGCGGGTGCTGGGCATGGGACGCGAGGTGTTCGGCGAAGGGAGGGTGGCGTTGCGGTTCGGGAACCAGAAGATCAACGTGCGGCCGACGGGAGCACCGAATTGGGAGACGGGCGCGGTCGACGCTCCCGGATCGCTCGACCTCTGTTTCATCGCCGAGATGAGCCCCGACGACGTCGGCGCGCACCTGCGGTCCTGCGGCGTGACGATCACCGAGGGCCCCATCGCCAAGACCGGCGCGCTCGGCCCCATGACGTCGCACTACTGCCGCGACCCGGACGGAAACCTGATCGAGGTCGCCAGCTATTCGGCGCCGGATTAGCCTGACTTCCATGACGACCGACCGATTCGGCACCGACGTGTACGCCCAGCGACTCCTAGCCGCAGCGGCGGCGACAGCCGACGCATCGCTGGACGGACTGGTTATCACGCCGGGCTACGACCTGAGGTATCTGATCGGCTCGCGGGCGCAGACGTTCGAGCGGCTGACCGCATTGGTGCTGCCCGCGTCCGGCGAGCCGACGATCGTGGTGCCGCGGCTCGAGCTGGCCTCGCTGAAGGAATCCGCTGCCACCGAACTCGGTATCGCGGTGCGGGACTGGGTGGATGGCGATGACCCGTATCGGGTGGTGGCCGACGCGCTCGCCGGCGCGACCGCGAGTCGGGGGAGCGCTCTCGCCGTCGCTGTCACCGACTCGATGCCCGCGCTGCACCTGCTGCCGCTGGCCGACGTGTTGGGCGTGGTGCCGGTCCTCGCGACCGATGTGCTGCGCCGGCTGCGGATGGTCAAGGACGGCGCGGAGATCGACGCGCTGCGAAAGGCGGGAGCGGCGATCGACCGGGTGCACGCCAGGGTGCCGGAGTTCCTGGTGCCGGGCCGTACGGAGGCCGACGTGGCCGCCGATATCGCCGAAGCCATTGTCGCCGAGGGACATTCGGACGTGGCTTTCATCATCGTCGGATCCGGGCCGCACGGCGCCGACCCGCACCACGAATGCTCCGATCGTGAGCTGAGGGCCGGAGACATCGTCGTCGTCGACATCGGAGGGCCGTACGAACCCGGGTACAACTCCGATTCGACGAGGACATACAGCATCGGGGAGCCGGATCCGGAAGTGGCGCAGCACTATTCGGTGCTGCAGCGTGCGCAACAGGCGGCCGTCGAGGCCGTGCGGCCGGGGATCACCGCGGAACAGGTGGATGCGGTCGCCCGAGATGTGCTGGCCGAGGCCGGTCTCGCCGAGGCGTTCGTGCACCGCACCGGCCACGGCATCGGGCTGTCGGTACACGAGGAGCCCTACATCGTGGCGGGTAACGACCTGCCGTTGGCCGAGGGCATGGCATTCTCCGTCGAGCCGGGCATCTACTTCCCGGGTCAGTGGGGTGCGCGCATCGAGGACATCGTCGTCGTCACCGCCGACGGTGCCGAATCCGTGAACGCGCGCCCTCACGACCTGATCGTGGTGCGAACCTAGCTACCGGCCCGGCGATGTC
>NZ_JAVHWR010000122.1:0-57621 GCF_032159565.1 Mycobacterium sp. | reverse complement strand
GGGCGCGCTCGTGGGACAGGATGGCAATGATCTCCTTGTCCGCCAAGGTGGTCAGCGTGCCCTCGCTGACCACGACGCGGCTGCGCACACCGGGGAGGCAGTACGCAAGGGGCTCGGCCACATCGAGCACGCGCAGCCCACTTTTCTGCGACTTGCCCACCAGGTCGACGACCATGCGGTGGTGCGCCCTTCGGCGTCGGGTCGCGATCGCCACCTGCACCACGGCGACCATGAGCCTGGCGCCGATCAGCAGGGTGAGCGCGAAGACGAGGACATAGGTGATCCACAGCGGCCAGCCGAGCACCTCGATCTCGCTCGTGATGGTGGCCGTCGGCCGACCGTCGGCGCCGGGCACGAACAGCCTGCTGGCGATCGCGATGCCCGCGCTGAACGCCGACAGCACCGCCGCTAGGGCGATCGACTGCCATAAAACGATCGAGGCCCGTGGTGCCCGCATCGGCCATGTCGCCCGGGCCAGCAAGGCCGGAACGGGCCCGACCAGAAGCAGCGCGACGAGGGTGAAGGCCAGGGCGGACACGCTGTCAGTGTCTCTCAGGGAGAGCCCGCACCGCCACTGGATGGGGGCATTTCGTGTTTGGTTTCCAACTCGGCGAGCGCGCGCCGGAGTGCGGCCGCCTCATCGGCGCCGACCCGCTCCACGAAGTGCACGAGCGCGGCCTCCCGGCTACCGGAGTCTGCGACCTGGTCGAGCGCGTCGACCATCAGTCCCGCGACGAGTTCGTCGCGGCCGTGCGTCGGCGCATACCGGTGGGCGCGGTCGTCGCGATGCTGCACCACGAGGTTCTTCTTGGCCAACCGTTGAAGCACGGTCATGATCGTCGTATAGGCCAGGTCGCGTTGCGCTGCCAGCGCCTCGTGTACCTGGCGAACGGTCTGGGGCTCGCACGATGCCCACAAGTGGTCCATCACCGCGCGTTCGAGGTCTCCTAGACGCGTCAACTTGGCCATTTTCTGTTCATCTCCAAAAGAGCGATTCATTCAGGGTACTACGGCGTTACTACCGTGCGTCGTATGAACGCGGAGTGTCCGTTCGTTGAGTTCCGCGCGGCACGTTCACCTCGGTCATCACCCCTTCCAGCAGTGCTTGTGAGTCCAGTCACAGGGGATGGTCCTGCACTGAGTCAAGATTATAGTAAGGCTTACCTAACTTAGGGGAGGTGTCATGACGGTCGTGATCGACGACCCGCTGATCGCGGGAATGGCAATCGCGCGCACGCTGCCGCTGCACGAGTCCAGCCGGCGGTTGCGGCAGCTCTATCCCGAGTGCCCCAGGGTGTACGGCGTCGCCGTGATGTCGGATCTGACCAGGCGGCGGTGGTGGCCACTTCACGAGGCGCTCACCACGGAACGGCTCGGCGAGATGTTCCGGATCGGCGCGGGGGAAATGGGTAGTCCGGTGGCCGCCGCCCAACAGTTGGCCGCGACGATGGCCAACGTCGTCATCGGCCGCGTGATTCCGCTCATCGCGCTCGAGGGCCGGGCATGGGATACCGGCCTGGAGAACCTGTGGGTGCATGTCGACTCCGAGGGCGCGATCGACTGGGTCGGCGTCGTCGATCCGACGCTGCGGGCGCTGCCCGACGATCCGTTTTTCCGCGCACGCGAGGAGCGACAAAGTAGGGGCGCACGCGAGGAGCGACAAAGTAGGGGCGCACGCGAGGAGCGAGAAAGTAAGGGCGCACGCGAGGAGCGAGAAAGTAAGGGCGCACGCGAGGAGCAGGAAGGCAGGCGCGCACGCGAAAAGCAGGAAGGCAGGCGCGGTCGGGCCGACATGGGGGCCGCGTGCTTCGCCCGCGACGGCATGGTCCGGCTGCCCAGCGAGGCGGCGCTGACGACCTGGGTGGCCCACCGAAGCCACCGGGCGCTCGAGCCGTTGTTCGCCTCGATCGACGACGTCAGCGGCGGAGCGATCTCGCAGGCGTCGATGTGGCACATCGCCGGCGCGGCAGTGGTCGGCGCCGCGACCCATGTTCCGCTGCTTGCCAGGTCGAGCGAGGTGAAGAGCATGCGCCGCGCACAAGCCGTGCTCGACTCACTCGTCGGCTTCGGTCTCCCGGTACGCGGCGGATCTCGGCTTCGCGGAGGGAAGGGCTTGCTTAATTAGGGCAGCCTTGCCTATTCTATTCCCAGTTGGGCCGAGCAGGTGTCCTGAGGGCTGCAGAGACCCCCGGTCCACTCCAGGGCGGGTCCCGAGCGATCGGCGCGGGGCCCGCCCACTGCTTTCAGGCCTTCTCCACCGCGCCGCCGCTCTCTGCCCAGTCGTTGAACCCGCCCAGGTTGTAGACCTCGGCGTAGCCCATCTCTTTGAGCGCCTGTCCAGACAGCGCCGCGCGGCCACCGGAGGCGCAGTACAGGATGAGCGCCTTGTCCTTGTCGAAGCTCGCGTCGTAGTAGGGCGTCTCGGGGTCAGCCCGGAACTCCACCATCCCGCGCGGGATGTGTACCGCACCCGCGACCTTGCCGCTCTTCGCGACTTCTGCGGCGTCGCGCACGTCGACGACGACGGCGCCTGCCTCGAGTTTCTGCCGCGCTTCGTCAGGCGTGATGCGCGGCACGACGGCGTTGGCCGCCGCCACCAGATCCTTGACACTTTTTCCCATGCCCGACGGTAACGCGAGGCCCGCTGCGGGCGTTGAGACTTCACCGTGTAGACACTCCTTGTGTCAAGTGTGCCAATGGACGATCTCGGTAAGGGGTTCGACACCGAACTCGGCCTCAAATACATCGAGGTCACCCCGGACGGCGGAAGCGCTGCGCTGGTCATCACGGACAAACTGCTGCAGCCGTGGGGCATCGTGCACGGCGGCGTCTACTGCTCGATCATCGAGAGCCTGGCGAGCGTCTCGGGGGCTGTCTGGTTGTCCGAGAACGGCGGCGGCACCGTCGTGGGCGTCAACAACAACACCGACTTTCTGCGCGCCATCACATCTGGCGCGGTGACAGCGGTGTCGACACCGATACACCGGGGCAGGCGCCAGCAGCTCTGGCTGATCACCATCACCGACGAGAACGACCGCGTCGTGGCACGCGGTCAGGTGCGGTTGCAGAACATCCCGCAGGAGTAGCGCGCCGGCGTGTGCTGCGGACTCGCGCGACCCGTGGCAGCATCGCCCACTATGCGTCTGACCCCGCACGAACAGGACCGGCTGCTGATCTCTTACGCGGCCGATCTCGCGCGGCGCCGTCGAGAACGCGGCCTGCGCCTGAATCACCCAGAAGCTGTCGCCCTACTCACCGACCATCTGCTCGAAGGTGCCCGCGACGGACGCACGGTCGCCGAGCTGATGGTCACCGGCCGTGAGGTGCTCGGCCGCGAAGACGTCATGGAGGGCGTCCCCGAGATGCTGCACGATGTCCAGGTGGAGGCCACCTTCCCCGACGGCACCAAGCTGGTCACCGTCCACCACCCGATCCCATGATCCCGGGCGAAATCGTGTACGGCGACGGCGATATCACCATCAATCCGGGCGCGCCGCGCCTCGCGATGGATGTGGTCAACACCGGCGACCGTCCGGTGCAGGTCGGTAGCCACGTCCACCTCCCGCAGGCCAACGCGGCGCTCGACTTCGACCGCTCCGCCGCCCACGGCCACCGGCTCGACATCCCGGCAGGCACGGCAGTCCGTTTCGAACCCGGTGTCATCCAGCATGTTTCGCTGGTACCGCTGGGCGGCACACGCGAGGTGCACGGGCTCAGCCTCGATCCACCGGGCCGACTGGACGCCTCATGACCGACCTGTCGAGAACCCGTTACGCAGCCCTTTTTGGTCCCACCACGGGGGACCGGATCCGGTTGGCCGACACCGACCTGTTCGTCGAGATCACCGAAGACCGCAGCGGCGGTCCGGGACTGGCGGGCGACGAGGCGGTATTCGGCGGCGGCAAGGTGCTGCGCGAATCGATGGGCCAGGGACGCGCGACCAGGGCCGACGGTGCTCCCGACACCGTCATCACCGGTGTGGTGATCATTGACTACTGGGGAATCATCAAGGCCGACATCGGCATTCGTGACGGTCGTATCGTCGCAATCGGCAAGGCAGGCAACCCGGACACCATGACCGGCGTGCACCCCGATCTGGTCGTCGGCCCGTCGACGGAGATCATCGCGGGCAACGGCCGGATCGTCACCGCGGGCGCCATCGACTGCCATGTCCACCTGATCTGTCCGCAGATCATGGAGGAGGCGCTCGGTGGCGGCATCACCACCATCGTCGCCGGCGGGACGGGTCCGGCGGAGGGCAGCAAGGCGACCACCGTCACGCCCGGCGCCTGGCACCTGGCGCGGATCCTCGAGTCGCTGGACGGCTGGCCCCTGAACGTCGCACTCCTCGGCAAGGGCAACACAGTCAGCACCGAAGCGATGTGGGAGCAATTGCGCGGCGGCGCAGCCGGTTTCAAGCTTCACGAAGATTGGGGCACGACGCCCGCGGCGATCGACGCCTGCCTGAAGGTCGCCGATGCGTCCGGCGTGCAGGTGAACATCCACACAGACACCCTCAACGAGATGGGCTTCGTCGAGAACACGCTGAGTGCGATCGGCGGTCGGTCCATCCACGCCTACCACACGGAGGGTGCGGGCGGCGGGCATGCGCCCGACATCATCACGGTCGCCGCCGAACCATACGTCCTGCCGAGTTCGACCAACCCCACCCGGCCACACACCGTCAACACCCTCGACGAGCACCTCGACATGTTGATGGTGTGCCACCACTTGAACCCAAGTGTCCCCGAGGATCTGGCTTTCGCCGAGAGCCGGATCAGGCCGTCGACCATCGCCGCGGAGGACCTGCTGCACGACATCGGCGCCATCTCGATGATCGGTAGTGACGCCCAGGCCATGGGCCGCATCGGCGAGGTGGTCTTGCGCACCTGGCAGACCGCGCATGTGATGAAGCGCCGTCGCGGCGCCCTGGCGGGTGACGGCGCGGCCGACAACAACAGGGCCCGCCGCTACGTCGCGAAATACACCATCTGCCCGGCGATCGCGCATGGGCTCGACGCAGAGATCGGTTCGGTCGAGGTGGGCAAGCTCGCCGACCTGGTGCTGTGGGAGCCCGCCTTCTTCGGCGTCCGGCCGCACGCGGTGATCAAGGGCGGCATGATCGCGTGGGCGGCGATGGGCGATGCGAACGCGTCGATCCCGACTCCACAGCCGGTGCTGCCCCGGCCGATGTTCGGGGCGGCGCCCGCCGCGGCCGCGGCGACCTCGGTGCACTTCGTATCGCCGCAGGCGATCGAGGACAGGCTGGCCGATCGGCTGGCCGTCAACCGCCGCCTGGTGCCGGTCGGTGACGTCCGCAAGACCGGCAAGGCGGATATGCCGCTCAACGACGCCATGCCACGCATAGAAGTGGAACCGGACACGTTCACGGTGCGCATCGACGGTGAGGTCTGGCAAGAGCAGCCCGCCGCCGAACTGCCGATGGCACAACGGTATTTCCTGTTCTGATGACGAGCTTGGCGACGCTTCTTGCCTTGGCCGATTCCCGGTTGCCGACCGGTGGCCATGTGCACTCCGGCGGTGTCGAGGAAGCGGTGACCAGCGGCCTGGTCGTCGACCTCGCGACGTTGCGGGCCTTCCTGCGTCGCCGCATCGCCACCCAGGGGCTGGTGACCGCGTCGGTGGCCGCGGCGGTACACACCGGATCGCTGTGTTTCGCGGCCGCCGACCTCGAAACCGACGCCCGCACACCGGCTCCCGCTGCCCGGCAGGCCTCCCGCGCACAGGGCCGCGGGCTGGCCAGGCTGGCGCGGCGAGTGTGGCCCGGCGGCGAGTGGGATGCGCTCGGCGCCACTCCGCACTTCGCGGTCGCGGCGGGCGCGGTCGGTACGGCGAGCGGCATGACACCGCAGCACACCGCGCTGTCCATCGTGTACACCACCATGACCGGCTCGGCGACCGCCGCACAACGATTGCTGGCCCTCGACCCGGGCGACGTCGCGGCGCTGACGTTCCAGCTATCCGACATGTGTGATCGGACCGCCGATCTGGCATGCAAGGAACTCGCCGACCTGTCCGATCCGTTGCTCGACGTGCTGGCCCAGCGCCACAGCGAACGCGAGCGCCCGCTGTTCGTCTCCTGAAAGGACTAAAGATTCACCATGGCACCGCATTTCATCGACGGCGAGCAGCATCGCCCTCACCCTCACCGGCCGAAACGAGCGCGAACAGCGGGCGAGCCGTTGCGGATCGGCGTCGGCGGTCCCGTCGGGTCGGGCAAGACGGCACTGGTGGCGGCGCTGTGTCGCGAGCTGCGTGACGAACTGTCCCTGGCCGTGCTGACCAACGACATCTACACCACCGAGGACGCCGACTTCCTTCGCAGGCATGCGGTGCTGCCCGACGACCGGATCGCCGCGGTGCAGACCGGTGGATGTCCGCACACCGCGATCCGCGACGACATCACGGCCAACCTCGACGCCATCGAGGACCTGATCGCCGCGCACGCCGCACTGGACCTCATCCTGGTGGAGTCCGGCGGCGATAATCTCACCGCCACGTTTTCGTCCGGTCTGGTCGACGTTCAGGTATTCGTCGTCGACGTCGCCGGTGGCGACAAGGTGCCGCGAAAGGGTGGTCCCGGTGTCACCTTCTCCGACCTGCTCGTGGTGAACAAGACCGACCTTGCGCCGTTGGTGGGGGCCGACCTGGGCGTGATGCGCCGCGACGCCGCGGCCGCGCGGGGCGACCGTCCGACGGTGTTGATCTCGCTGACCGACGACCCGTCCGCCGGGCCGGTCAAGTCGTGGGTCCGCGACCAGCTCCGTGTCGCCCAGGTCGTCTAGATGCATTCCGACGTCCTGATCGTGGCGCGGCCCGATCGGCACCCGCTGATCGAATGCGCGGGCGGTGTGGCCGCGCGCGCCACCGAGCCGGACACCGTGCACCTGGTGTCAACGGCGGCGACCCCCCTCGGCGGTGACACCATCGCGCTGCGGGTGATCGTCGAACCAGGTGCCCGGTTGCGTGTCCGCAGCGCCGCCGCGACGGTGACGCTGCCCGGTCGCAGCACCGCAGAGTCGACCGTGCACTGGCATCTCGAGGCGGCGGGTGACCTCGATGTCGACACCGAGCCCACGGTGGTCGCAGGCGCCTCCCGGCATGCGACATCGACACAATTGGCGGTCATCGGGTCCGGCCGGGTCAGACTGCGCGAGCGTGTGCAGATCGGCAGAACCGATGAGTGCCAAGGTTTTTGGTCAGGGTCGCTACACGCCAACGTCGACGGCAAACCGCTGTTGCGACACCGGATCGAGCTCGGTGACGAATCGGCCGGTCACGATCTGATCAGCGCGCCGCTGGCGTCGGTGAGCGAACTGCGCTATCCAGACGTCGGCACCGACGCACTCGGCACCGTGCTCGAACTCGCGCGCGGCGGCAGCCTCGCGACGTGGCAGGGGCCGCGACTCGGCGCCCGCTAGACAGATGGATCGTCGCCCGGCTAGACAGATGGCCGGTCTCCTCAACGCTGCTCGTACCTCGCCGCTTGATCGTCGCCCGGCTAGCTCGCCGCTTTCTCGCCTTCGACAGCCGCAGCGATCTCCTGCAGTTCCTCTATCCGCGTGCGGGCGTAGGCCTGCTGCTCGGTGATATAGAGATTTCCACGCGCGCGACCGAGGAACGTCACCGTCCACGACAGCAGCGTGGTGATTTTGCGCCGGAATCCGACGAGATAAACCAGGTGCAGCGCCAGCCACGCCAGCCACGCGATGAAACCACCGAATTCGAGCGGGCCGATCTGGGCCACGGCGGAGAATCGCGACACCGTCGCCATCGACCCCTTGTCGAAATACTCGAACGGCTCCCGCTCGAAAGGATCTGCGCCCCGCAGCTCGGCCTTGATGGTGTTGGCGACGTACTTTGCACCCTGGATCGCGCCCTGCGCCATCCCCGGCACGCCCTCCACCGCGGCCATGTCGCCGATCACGAAGACGCTGGGATAGCCGGGAACCGATAGATCGGGCCCCACCTTGAGGCGGCCTGCCCGGTCCACCTCGGCGGTGGACTGATCGGCCATCTGTTTGCCAAGGGGGCTGGCCGACACTCCGGCCGACCACACCTTGGTTGCGCATTCGATACGGCGAGTGGTCCCGTCGGAATCCTTGACCGTGATGCCGTTGCGGTCGACGTCGGTGACCATTGCATTGAGCTGGATCTCGACGCCCATCTTCTCCAGCCGCGCCTGCGCCATCTTGCCGAGCTTCTCGCCCATGGGAGGCAGCACCGCAGGCGCGGCGTCGAGCAGGATGACCCGGGCCTTAGTCGAGTCGATGTGGCGGAACGCACCCTTGAGGGTGTAGTCGGAAAGCTCGGCGATCTGGCCGGCCATTTCCACGCCCGTCGGACCGGCGCCGACGACGGTGAAGGTGAGCAGCTTTTCTCGTCGCGCCGGATCGCTGGATCGCTCGGCCTGTTCGAACGCACCGATGATGCGGCCGCGCAGCTCGAGCGCGTCGTCGATCGACTTCATACCCGGCGCGAACTCGGCGAAATGGTCGTTACCGAAGTACGACTGCCCGGCGCCCGCGGCGACGATCAGGGTGTCGTAAGGGGTGACATAGGTGTGCCCAAGCAATTGCGACCGGACAGACTTCCTCGCCAAGTCGACGTGGGTGGCTTCGCCCAGTAGCACCTGGGCATTCCTCTGCTTGCGCAGGATCATCCGGGTGGGCGGGGCAATCTCACCGGAGGAGATGATGCCAGTAGCCACCTGGTAGAGCAGCGGCTGGAACAGGTGGTGTGTGGTTTTGGCGATGATCTTGATGTCGACGTCGGCGTGTTTGAGAGCCTTGGCGGCAGTCAACCCGCCGAACCCCGACCCGATGATGACTACCTTGTGCCGGTCAGACGGCGTCGCTCCGGGGTGGCTCATCAGCTGTTGCTCCTCGAAGGGCTTCACGTTTTATACAGCATCTACCGTAGTCGCCCCCATCCCGTCGAGAGCGGTCCTACGGGTGAGATTTGCCACGTTAGAGCATGTTTAACCCTCGACGAGCGGCTTCAGCGCCTTTCCGAGTTCAGTGATCTGCCCCGGCTGGTAGCCGATGATCTGGGTGGGGAGGTAGACGATCGCCCCGGTGATTCCGGCGTCGAGCACCTTGGTCTTGATCTGTTCGGCGACGTCGTCGGCGCTCGCGCCCGCGACTATCCGCTGCTCCATGCCTGCGGGGATCACATCGGCGCTGACGCCGTCTCCGAAGATCACGCCGATCAGCATGCTGGTCTCCAGGGTCGCCGGGTCGCGGTCGATCTTCTCGCAGCTCTGTTTGATGACGTCGACCTTGCGGGTCAGCTCGTCGAATCCGGCGATCACGTTGAGATGGTCGAAGAACCGGGTTGCGAGCGGGATGGTCTTCTTCTCGCCGCTGCCACCGATCAACAGCGGAATGTGGTCGCGTAGGCGGGGATTGGCCATCGCGTCCTGCGTGCGGTAGTACTTGCCGGAGAACGTCGGGCGCTCGCCCTTGATCATCGGCAGGATGATCTGCAACGCCTCGTCCAACCTGTTGAACCGATCGGTGAACGTGCCGAAGTCATAGCCGAGCTGATCGTGCTCGAGTTCGAACCAGCCGGTGCCGATGCCCAGAATGGCGCGGCCCTGACTCATCACGTCCAGCGTGGTGACGGCCTTGGCCAGCAGCGTCGGGTTGCGGTAGGTGTTCCCGGTGACCAGGGTGCCGAGCTGAAGGTTCGACGTCGTGGTCGCCACGCCGCCCAGTGCGGTGTATGCCTCCAGCATGGGCTGATCAGGCGTTCCGATACCGGGCAGTTGATAGAAGTGGTCCATCACGAACAGCGAGTCGAAGCCGGCCTTGTCGGCTTCTTGCGCTTGCGCGATGACGGTGGGATACAGCCCGGCGACATCGGTGCCGTAGGAGAAGTTGTTGATCTGGAGCCCGAGTTTGATGGTCACGCCGTCACGTAACCACAACTAAGCGGGGCGGTCACCCCGCTTTAGCTTCGGGCGAACGCGGGAATATCAGCCCAGGTGAGCGAGCGCGCCGTTGCTGACGTGCATCGTCTGCCCGGTGATGTGCCGAGCGGCGGGTGTGCTCAGGAACAGCGCTAGTCGGGAGATCTCGGCCGCCACCGGCGCCGAACTGCCGAGGCCTGCATAGCCCTCCTGCGCACTGCGGCCGGAGGCCACGGCGTTGACCGTGATGCCGCGGGTGCCGAAGTGGACGGCCTGGCCCTCGGTCCAGTTCGCCACGGCCGCCTTGATCGCCGCGTCGGCGCCGCCCTCAGGCGGGTTCTCCGGAACGACGCTGATGACCGAGCCGCCCGACCGTAGGTGATCGCCGACGACCTGCATGGTCAGCACCGTCGAGAGGATCGTCGCGTCCAACGCGTTGCGCCAGGCCGCGGCGTGGTCGGCCAGCGTATAGGTGCGCGGGTCGCCCGCATCCCACCGCGGGGAGGGCACATTGACGATGGTGTCGAGGTGGTGCGGGAACAGGCTGCGGGCCTCTTCGAGGCTGGCCGGGTCGATGTTGTCGCAGACGATTGCGTCGACGTCGAGCTCCTTGGCCGCCACCTCGAGGTCGTCACGACGAGCGCCGGTGATCACCACTCGATGACCCGCATCGCGGAAGGTCTCCGCAATCGTGCGGCCCAAATCCGTATCACCGCCGGTGACCAGCACCTCCATCGCCATTCCTCCTGTCAGCGCGGGATCTCCGCGCGTCGTGGCGGTGATCCGCCGACGATGTTACTGGACGGTAGCTATTAGGCGAAACCTGACGCGCGTATCGGTTGCGCGATGACATCGACCCGTGCTGGATCGGTGACCTAGGGTTTGACCGGTGACGAGATCCTCCCCGCTCGCGTTCGTCTTCTCCCTGCTGGTGCTCGTGGTCGGGCTTGTCGGCTGCGGCTCGTCGGACAAGGGCTCGGCGAGCCAGTCGATCACTGTCTTCGCGGCGTCCTCGCTGAAGAAGCCCTTCACCGAAATCGGCGAGCGGTTCAAGACGGACAACCCGGGCAGTTCGGTGGAATTGAACTTCGCAGGCTCTGCCGATCTGGTTGTTCAGCTGGTCCAGGGCGCGAGCGCCGATGTGTTCGCGTCGGCCGACACCAACAACATGGTCAAGGCCGAGCAGGCTGAGCTGGTGGAGGGTAAGCCGGTCGCCTTCGCGTCCAACACGCTGACGATCGTCACCGCACCGGGGAACCCGAAGCAGGTCACGTCGTTCGCGGACCTGACCAAGCCGGACCTTTCGGTGGTGGTCTGCGCCGCGGAGGTGCCGTGCGGCGCGGCTACCGAGAAGGTCGAGAAGGCCACCAACACGGTTCTGCAGCCCGTCAGCGAGGAGTCGTCGGTGACCGATGTGCTGAACAAGGTGACCAGCGGCCAGGCCGACGCGGGCGTCGTCTACGTCACCGATGCTCTCGCCGCAGGCGACAAGGTGGCGGCAGTGAACTTCCCCGAGTCCTCGGCCGCGGTGAACACCTATCCCATCGCAGTGCTGAAGGGCGCCCCCAAACCTGACGTGGCGAAGAAGTTCGTCGACCTGGTGACGGGGGAGTACGGCCAGAAGGTGCTGTCCGAGGCGGGTTTCGCCAAGCCTTGACCACCGGATTTCGCGCTCCTCGCGTGCACCCCGGGCCCGCGCTGCCGCGCTGGATGTACTTCCCCGCCGCGGTCGGGGCGCTCTTCGTGATGCTGCCGCTCGTCGCGATCGTCGCGAAGGTGGACTTGCCGCAGTTCTGGACTTTGATCACCAGCGAATCCTCGCGCGCCGCACTGGTATTGAGCCTGAAGACAGCAGCAGCAAGCACGCTGCTGTGCGTGCTGTTCGGCGTCCCGATGGCGCTCGTGCTGGCCCGCAACGACCATCGGGCGGTGCAGGCGATCCGGCCGCTGCTTCTCCTGCCGCTCGTACTGCCGCCGGTGGTGGGTGGCATCGCGCTGCTGTACGCATTCGGCCGGCTCGGGTTGGTCGGCCACTACCTCGATGCGGCGGGCATCCGGATCGCGTTCACCACGACTGCGGTGGTATTGGCGCAAACCTTTGTGTCTCTTCCGTTTCTGGTCATCGCGCTCGAAGGTGCGGCACGCACATCCGGCCGCGACTACGACGTGGTGGCGGCAACGCTCGGGGCCCGGCCGACCACGGTGTGGTGGCGGGTGTCCCTGCCACTTCTGGCGCCCGGGCTGGTCTCGGGTGCGGTTTTGGCCTTCGCCCGTTCACTCGGCGAGTTCGGCGCGACGCTGACGTTCGCGGGCTCGCGCCAAGGCGTCACCCGCACCCTGCCATTGGAGATCTACCTGCAGCGTGAAACCGACGCCGACGCGGCCGTCGCCCTTTCGGTGTTGCTGGTCGCCGTCGCCGCTGTGGTGGTGCTCGCGCTGGGCACCCGAAGACTTCGATCAGGGTCCGCGATTGCCGGGAGCGCACCGTGACCGGCGTGCACGTGCGCGCGATCGTCGCCGATCGTGACGTCGACATCGAATTCACCACCACTGCAGGCGAAGTGCTGGCCGTCCTCGGGCCGAACGGCGCCGGAAAGTCGACGACGCTACACGTGATCGCCGGATTGGTGCGGCCCGACGAGGGACTCGTACGACTCGGTGGCCGCGTACTCACCGACACGGCGTCCGGCGTATTCGTGCCGACACACGCTCGCCGCGTCGGCATGCTGTTGCAGGACGCACTGCTGTTCCCGCACCTGAATGTCGCGGCCAACGTGGCGTTCGCACCGCGCAGCGGCCATCGCGGGCGACCCCGCCGAGAAGCCCGCGCAACGGCGGAGCACTGGCTGGCGAAGGTGGACGCCGCCGGACTCGCCCCCCGCATGCCTCGGCAGTTGTCCGGCGGCCAGGCGCAGCGGGTGGCGCTGGCACGCGCTCTTGCGGCAGACCCTGACGTGTTGCTGCTTGACGAACCCCTCGCAGGCCTCGACGTCGCGACCGCGACCGCGATGCGAAGGCTGTTGCGTGACAACTTGACCCGAGAAGGGCGTTCAGCCGTGTTGATCACTCACGATGTACTCGACGTGCTGACCCTTGCCGATCGGGTACTCGTCTTGGAGTCCGGCCGGATCGTCGAAACCGGTTCGGCGGCGTCGGTGTTGGCCGCGCCGCGGAGTCATTTCGGTGCGCGGTTCGCGGGCGTGAACCTCGTCAGCGGCACCGCCGGACCGGACGGCGCCCTCAACACCGAGTGGGGTGCCGCCTGGCACGGCAACCCCGCTGCGGAGGTCGTCGTCGGGGGTCCTGCCGTTGCGGTGTTCCCGCCATCCGCCGTCGCGGTCTATCGCGACAAGCCACACGGCAGTCCGCGGAACACCGTCGAGGTGGTGGTCGCCGAACTGGACAGCAGGGGATCCGCCCTTCGCGTGCGCGCCGACGAGCAACCCGACGGCGCGCCGGGCCTCGCCGCCGACATCACCGCCGAATCGGCGGCCGAACTCAGGGTGGCGCCAGGGGAGCGTGTTTACTTCACGGTCAAGACGCAGGAAATCACCGTTCACCCCGTTCCGTAACAATGGCTGGGCGCGCATCGATCAAATCATCGAAGCTCGCGTTGCACCGCGCGAGCAGCTTGGCGTGCGAGCAAATTTCGTCGAGGGCGCTAGCGTGCCTTTTGCCGCTCCCAGCAATGTCACAGTTAAACACTCTAAGACCGCCCCACACTTGCGTCACGGCAGCAACACTGTAGTTTCGTCTGCATGCATGAGCCGGATGCGATCCCTGAACACCGCAAGCGCACGCGCCGCGTGAAGACGCTGGCGATGGCCACGGCGGCCGGTGCCACGGTGGTGGCCCTCGCGCTGCCGTCCGTGGCTCAAGCCGATCCAGAACCGTCGCCGTCGCCCGCCCCGCCGCCACCTGCAGGCAACACCTTCCTTCAAGGCCCGCCCGACCAGAATGCACCGCCGCCTCCGGCCGATCCCGCCGCACCTGCGCCTGCGGCCGCCGATCCGAACGCGCCCGCCCCACCGCCCGCACCGGAGCCCGGTCGCGTCGATAACGCCGCCGGTGGCTTCAGCTATGTCGTGCCCGCGGGCTGGAAGGTCGCCGACGCCACCCAGTTGTCCTACGGCCAGGCTCTGCTGACCAAGACAGGACCGGAGGCGACCACCCCGGCCCCGGCGACTCAGCCCGGACAGCAGGGTGCGCAGCCCGCCAACGACACCAGCGTTCTGCTCGGCAGGCTGGACATGAAGTTGTTCGCAGGCGCCGAAGCCGACAACGGCAAGGCGGCCACCCGGCTGGCCTCCGACATGGGCGAGTTCTTCATGCCGTTCCCCGGCACCCGGGTCAACCAGGAAAGCGGGGCGCTCGCCGCGGGCGATATGCCGGGCGCCTTCTCCGCGTACGACGTGAAGTTCACCGACACGAACAAGCCGACCGGCCAGATCTGGGCCGGCGTGGTCGGTAACGCGACGCCGACCGTGGCCCCTGGCCAGCCGCTGGCTCCGCGCGGCCAGCGCAACGAGCGGTGGTTCGTCGTCTGGCTGGGCACTGCGAACAACCCCGTCGACAAGGGCGCGGCCGCCGCGCTCGCGAACTCGATCCGGCCGTGGAGCCCGCCCCCACCGCCCGAGCCGGATCCGAACGCGCCACCTGCGGACCCGAACGCTCCGCCCGCGCCGAACAATGCGCCGGGACGTCCGCCGGTCGGAGTCGGGGTCCCCGTTGACCCGGCCAACGCACCCGGCATGATGCCCGCGGGCTGACGAACGAGAACGTTTTCGTTTACCTGCCGTTTTGATCTTGTTCGTAGCCGATTCGACCCTTGAATCGTTACGCTTCGGGCGTATACCGGAGTTTGGCCCAGCGGTCGCGCTGGGCGCCGACAGGCAGGAGATCCGGAGATGGATGCCATTACAGCGACCGAGTTGGCCGCTCGGTCAACGACACTTACCAGCGTTGGCTGGATCGGCTACATCATAATCGGAGCAATCGCGGGATGGATCGCCGGCAAGATCGTCAAGGGTGGCGGCTCAGGCATTCTGATGAATATCGTCATCGGTATCATCGGCGCGCTGATCGGCGGCTTCCTGCTCAGCTTCTTCGTCGACACCGCCGCGGGCGGATGGTGGTTCACGCTGTTCACCGCGATCCTGGGATCGGTGATCCTGCTGTGGATCGTCGGGATGGTGCAACGCAAGAACTAGGCGATACGGCCGAACGTTTCGTACCGGCTGACAATTGGGCGAAACCTCGACTCGTAAGGAACGTTCGTCGAGCATGACTTCTGCCAAGTCGATGACCGCGTGGCAGGTCCGCGACCCCGGCCCGATGAGTACCCGTCCGTTGGAACGCGTCACCGTTGCGGTTCCGTCACCCGGCCGGGGCGAAATTCTCGTTGCCGTGCGGGCGTGTGGTGTGTGCCGCACCGATCTACATGTCGCCGAGGGAGATCTGCCGGTTCACCGGCCGAATGTCATACCCGGACACGAAGTGGTCGCCGAAGTCGTTGCGGTGGGTCAAGATGCCGGCGACGAGTTCACAGTCGGTGATCGCGTCGGGGTTGCATGGCTGCGCCATACCTGCGGGCAGTGCACGTTTTGCATCCGCGGCGACGAGAACCTGTGCCCGCAGTCGCGCTACACAGGCTGGGACGCCGACGGGGGATACGCCGAATTCGCTACGGCTCCTGCGGCTTTCGCGCACCCGCTACCGACCGGGTATTCCGACAACGAATTGGCCCCGCTATTGTGCGCGGGCATCATCGGCTATCGGTCCTTCCTGCGCGCGGATCTTCCGCACGGCGGCCGGCTCGGCATCTACGGGTTCGGCGGCAGCGCACACATCACCGCCCAGGTGGCGCTGGCGCAGGGCGCCGAAGTGCACGTGATGACGCGCGGCGCGGTTGCGCAGGAGTTGGCGCTCGCACTCGGCGCGGCCTCGGCGCAAGGCGCCTACGACCCACCGCCGGTGAAGTTGGATGCCGCGATCCTGTTCGCACCCGTTGGCGAACTGGTGTTGCCCGCGCTGGAGGCGCTCGATCGTGGTGGCACACTGGCGATCGCCGGTATCTACCTGAGCGACATCCCGGTGTTGAACTATGACCGTCACCTGTTCAACGAGCGTCAGGTGCGCTCGGTGACGTCCAATACCCGCGACGACGCCCGCGAATTTCTCGCCTTCGCCGGGCGCCACCGCATCGCCGTCACGACGCCGGAGTATCCGCTCGACCGCGCGGGCGACGCACTCGCCGATCTCAGCGCCGGGCGCATCTCGGGCGCCGCCGTCCTGCGGGTGTAGCGCGACCCCCGCTCACAGAGCCGCGAGCGCCGCCCCGAGGCGCCCCTCGAGGTCGCCGCGGCCGTAGCGGTACATCGGCCCGGTCCCGTCGGCGAGCAGCACCCGCAGACGAGCGATTCCGCGTGCGCTCACCGGCCGCGTCGAGTGCAGCCGCAGCGTGATCTGGTCGAATCGGTCCTGCGCCGCGGTGATGTTCGGGATGTTCAGCGGCACGCGCGACGACATCGGCGCGTCGCGGTTGCGGGCGTCGCCGACAGAGCGGCGCAGCGAGCGGGCCAGGGCCTCGCGTTCGTCGACCGACGTCAACCGCTCCGCATGCACGGCGAGTGCGCTGCCGGCGGCAGCGCTGACACCGACCGCGAGCATCCGGTCGAACCTGGTGGCGAACAGCCGGGCCATCAAGCGTGCGCTCAAAGGGGTGCGCGACATCTCCTCGCGCCGCCTTGCACCCTGCAGCTGGGCGGCCGAAAGAAAGCCGATCGAAATCCGGTTCGCGCTCATGTCGGTAGACCTCTTTCCACTCACATCCGTTTCGTACTATGACTGTCAAAAACGCTACACCGGTCATGCATGACTAGTCAAATTGATTTACCGGTCACGAGGTTCTATAGTGGCGATATGCCTGCTTCGCATTGGCTGGGCGACGACGAGTCCAAGCCGGCGCCCGATCCGCTCAGCCGTATACAGGCACTCGTCAACACAATCGAGATGCCAGAAGGCCAAGACCGTCTCGCCGACCCCGGCGAGGCCAGACCCTGGTTGGTGGCCCATGGCCTGCTGCGTTCCGATTCCGAGTTGCCGGCCGACGACCTCGCCTTGGTGCGCGGGGTGCGTGAGGCGCTTCGCGAGATGCTCGTGCACAATGCCGGCGGTCCGCCGCCGACGGCCGCAGCGTTGGCACCGCTGCGCGAAGTCGCCGGAGACGGCACCGCGAGCGCAGTCCTCGACGAGAAGGGCGAAATTCTGCTGTCGGCCACCGGCGATACGGTGTCCGGGCGGTTGATCGAGTTGCTGTTGGTCATCCGCGACGCCCAGCGCGACGGCACCTGGGCACGGCTCAAGGCATGCGGGAACAACGAGTGCCAGTGGGCGTTCTACGACCGCTCCCGCAACCATGGTGGTACTTGGTGCGACATGTCGTCGTGCGGCAACAAGCTCAAGAACCGCGAATTCCGCGCACGTAAGCGCGGCGCGCCGTCAAGTTGACAGATGCCACACCAGCGCGGCCGCAAGTGCGCCCATCCCGTTGAGCGACCAGTGCAGTGCGATCGGCGCGAGCAGGCTGCCGCTCCTACGGCGAAGCCAGGTGAACACGAAGCCGGCCACACCTGTCGCCGCCACGGCGAGCACCACTCCTGCGGCGGTGCCGAGCAGGCCGCCGCCGAAGATCCGGGTGAAGCCGACATTGCTGCTGGTGAGGCCCAGCGAGGTGGCGATGTGCCAGAGACCGAAGAGCAGCGAGCCCGCCGCCGCCACGCCGCGGAAACCCCACGCCCGGTTCAGCGCGCCGTGCAGCACTCCGCGAAACGCCAGCTCCTCGGGAATCACCGTCTGCAGCGGGATGATGATCATCGACGCGATCAGCGCGCCGGAGACAGTGGCGTAGTTGTTGTTCATGAACATCGGGCGGGTCCACGGCAGCAGTGCCCCGATCACGATGACCGTCAGCACGACGGCGACCGCCGCCAGCGCGTAGCCGGCGCCGGATCTCCAGTGCTCGCGGCCGAGGCCCAGCTCCGCCCAGCCCAGGCCGCGCGACCGCACCAGGATCAGCAGTCCGACGGCGGCCGCGGGCACCGTGGCGATACTGGCCCACGGCGTGGTGAAGTGGGCGACCAGGTTGGTGATCGCGAGCATCACCACGACCACCGCAATGTCGATGTACGTGCGGAAATGATGTAGCGCCGACAGCTGAGCCACCGCGGGATGCGGGCTTACCGCCTGGTCGGACACGCTGCTGAGTGTACCGGCGCCTGCTGGCATCATTCGTTGTCGGCGGTGTCCTGCGCCATCGACTGTGTTCCGGACGGACGAAAGCCCGAGTCCCAGGTCCAGCCCGAGATGGCCGGATCGTCCTCGCCGTTTTCCCGGGTGTAGCGGCGCGCCGCCAGCCGTGCGTCGGCCATCCGCTGGCGCAGCCCCGCGGCGCGGGTCGCCAGTCCATCGACGCGGTCGATGACGTCGATGACGAGATGGAAGCGATCGAGGTCGTTGAGCATCACCATGTCGAACGGCGTCGTGGTGGTGCCGCGCTCCTTGAATCCCCGCACGTGCATCTGAGCGTGGTTGGCGCGTCGATACGTCAACCTGTGGATCAGCCAGGGATAGCCATGGTAGGCAAAGATCACCGGTCTCTCGGTGGTGAACAGGGCGTCGTATTCGCGGTCCGAAAGGCCGTGCGGATGTTCGGTGTCGGGTTGCAGTCGCATGATGTCGACGACGTTGATCACCCGGACCGCCAACTCGGGCAGTTCTCGGCGCAGGATGTCGGTCGCCGCGACGGCTTCCAGCGTCGGGATGTCGCCTGCGCAGGCAAGCACCACATCCGGTTCGCCTGCGGCATTGCTTGCCCACTCCCAGATGCCGATGCCCCGGGTGCAATGCGCGATCGCCTGGTCCATGTCCAGGTAGGTCAGCGCGGGCTGCTTGCCCGCGACGATGACGTTGACGTAGTGACGGCTGCGCAGGCAGTGGTCAGCCACCGACAGGAGTGTGTTGGCGTCCGGCGGCAGGTAGACCCGCACGACTTCGGGCCGCTTGTTGGCGACATGGTCGATGAAGCCGGGATCCTGATGCGATGCGCCGTTGTGATCCTGGCGCCAAACATGTGATGTCAGTAGATAGTTCAGCGACGCGATCGGTCGTCTCCAGCTGAGGTCGGAGCTGCTGGACAGCCATTTGGCGTGCTGATTGAGCATCGAGTCGACGATGTGCACGAACGCCTCGTAGCAGTTGAACAGCCCGTGCCTGCCGGTCAGCAGGTAGCCCTCGAGCCAGCCTTGGCACAGGTGCTCCGAGAGCACTTCCATCACACGGCCGTCGGGGGAGAGGTTCTCATCGCCGGGTTCGGTGTCGGCCAGCCAGACCTTGTCGGTGGCCTCGAACACCGCGCTCAGCCGGTTCGAAGCGGTCTCGTCGGGACCCATCAGACGGAACCGGTCGAGGTTGCGCGTGATGACGTCGCGCAGGAACGTGCCGAGCACCTTGGTGGCTTCTGCGGCTTCGCTCGCCGGCTTGTCCACCGCGACGGCGTAGTCACGGAAGTCCGGCAGGTCGAGGTCGCGCAGCAGCACGCCGCCGTTGGCGTGCGGGTTGGCGCTCATCCGCCGGGCGCCTGCGGGCGCCAGGGCGCGAAGCGCGGGCCGAAACGCGCCGTCGTCGTCGAACAACTCCTCGGGCCGGTAGCTGCGCAGCCACTGCTCGAGTTGTGCCAGATGCTTCTTGTTGGTCCTCGTCTCGCTCAGCGGGACCTGGTGCGACCTCCAGGTGCCCTCGACCTGCTTGCCGTCCACCTCGTGCGGACCGGTCCACCCCTTGGGCGTGCGCAGCACGATCATCGGCCACCTTGGACGCTGTGTGACGCCGTCGGCGCGCGCCGCCTGCTGGATGGCGGTGATCTGGTCGAAGGCCTCGTCGAGCGCGACGGCAAGCTGCTGATGGACGTTGGCGGGGTCGTCGCCTGCCACCGTGATCGGTCGGTAACCGTAGCCGGTCAACAGCGATTCGAGTTCCTCGTGCGGAATCCGGGCGAGCACCGTGGGGTTGGCGATCTTGTAGCCGTTGAGGTGCAGGATCGGGAGCACCGCGCCGTCGGTGGCCGGGTTGAGGAACTTGTTTGAGTGCCAACTGGCCGCCAGCGGACCCGTCTCGGCTTCGCCGTCGCCGATCACACAGGCCACCACCAGGTCGGGGTTGTCGAAGGCGGCGCCGTAGGCATGGACGAGCGCGTAGCCCAGCTCGCCGCCCTCGTGTATCGATCCCGGCGTCTCGGCGGCCACGTGGCTGGGGACGCCTCCCGGGAAGGAGAACTGCCGGAACAGCTTTCGGATCCCGTCGACGTCCTCTTCGATGCCCGAATACACCTCGCTGTAGGTGCCCTCGAGGTAGGCGTTGGCGACCAGACCTGGGCCGCCGTGGCCGGGGCCGGTGATGTAGATGACGTCGGCGTCGCGCTCGCGGATGATGCGGTTGAGGTGCGCGTAGACGAGGTTCAGCCCGGGTGTCGTGCCCCAGTGGCCGAGCAGTCGCGGTTTGATGTGCTCGGCCGCCAGCCGGTCTCGCAGCAGTGGATTGTCCAGAAGATAGATCTGGCCGACGGAAAGGTAGTTGGCGGCCCGCCAGTAGGCGTCGATCCCGGAAAGTTCGTCGTCGGAAAGGCGCGGGGCGGTCGTTGTGTGGAGGTCAGTGCTCATCGGAACCATGGTTGTCGTGGTGGGTGAACAACGAGTGGTACCCGGCTCACGAAGACCTAAGCATTAACCTGACCATCGTGCTGCTGTCGGAACTGCGGGTGCTGGACCTATGCAACGGCGACGCCGACGCGGTAACCCGGCCGTATGCGGACCTCGGTGCCGATGTGCTGAAGGTCGAACCGCCCGGCGGCAGCCCGGGACGGTCGCAGCCGCCGTGCGTGGCGGGCGTCGCTGTTCCGTTCTGGCTGAACAACGCCAACAAGCGCAGCTGTGTGCTCGACCCCGCCGACGCGACGGATCGCGACCGTCTTGTCGAGCTCGCCGCGGCGGCCGACATCGTGGTGGACAGCGGTAACCCCGGGCGCGCTGACGCGTTCGGCACCTCGTGTGCGGCGCTGTCGCGACGGTATCCGCACCTGGTCGCGATGTTGGTCACCGACTTCGGCGCCGACGGTCCACGGGCGTCCTGGTCGGCCACCGACCCGGTGTTCTATGCGCTGTCGACGGCGCTGTCCCGGTCAGGGCCGACGACAGGGCGCCCGGTGCTGCCGCCCACCGGCATCGCCTCGGCTACCGCGGCGGTACAGGCGGCATGGGCAGGCCTGGTCGCCTACTTTCACCGCTTGCGTTACGGCACCGGCGATTACCTCGACTTCTCCCGTTTCGAGGCGGTGGTGCAGTCGCTCGATCCGCCGTTCGGCGCCGAGGGACAGGCGGCCGTCGGCCTGAAGCAATCCCACGAACTGTGGCGGGGCAGGCCGCGCAATCAGCAGATCTATCCGATCTTCGGGTGCCGCGACGGCCACGTCAGGATCTGCCTGCTGTCGCCACGTCAATGGCGCGGTATGCGGTCGTGGTTGGGCGAGCCCGAACAGTTCCAGGACCCGAAGTTCGACACGATCGCGGCTAGATACGCCGCGTCCCGCGAGCTCAATGAGTTGGTAACCGAATTGTTCGCATCGCAGACGATGGACGAACTCGTCGTGGCGGGACAGTCCCGTGGCGTGCCGATCGCGGCGGTCTTGACTCCTGCGGAGACACTCGCATCCGAACACTTCCGGTCGGTCGGCGCGCTGACCGAGGCCACGATCGCACCCGGCGTGGACATCACGGTGCCCGTCGGCGCATTCGTCGTCGACGCGCACCATTGCGGCTACCAGAGGCCCGCGCCTGCGGCGGGCGACGACGAAGCTACTTGGGCGACATCGCGATCCGATCGCCCGGACATGTCGGGCTCGTCGAGCGGCAATCGTCCGTTCGACGGTCTGCGGATTCTCGATCTCGGAGTGATCGTCGCGGGCGGTGAACTCGGCCGCCTCTTCGCTGACCTCGGCGCCGAGGTCATCAAGATCGAAAGCGCCACGTATCCGGACGGTCTGCGTCAGACGCCGCCCGGGCAGGTGATGAGCCGATCGTGGGCGCTGGCCCACCGCAACGAGTACGGCCTCGGGCTGGACTTGCGCAGCCCACAGGGCGCCGACGTCTTCTCGCGCCTGGTCTCGGATGCCGATGCGGTGTTCGCCAACTTCAAGCCGGGAACGCTTACCTCTCTGGGCTTTTCGTTCGAGAAACTGCGCGAGCTGAATCCGCGGATCGTGCTGGCGGAGAGCAGCGCCTTCGGTGCCACCGGGCCGTGGAGCGCCCGCATGGGATACGGACCCCTTGTACGGGCCACCACAGGCATCACCAGGCTGTGGTCGTCCGACGACTGTCCCGGTTTCTTCGATGCCACCACGATCTTTCCCGACCACGTGGCGGCACGCATCACCGCGATCGCCGCGCTGGCGTCGCTGATCGGCCGCGAGCAGACCGGAACCGGTGCGCGGGTGCACATCTCACAGGCAGAG
Source organism: Mycobacterium sp. (assembly GCF_032159565.1). Lineage (GTDB taxonomy): Bacteria > Actinomycetota > Actinomycetes > Mycobacteriales > Mycobacteriaceae > Mycobacterium. The sequence continues at coordinate 35,125 of NZ_JAVHWR010000122.1, read as the reverse complement.
TCCGCGGTCAACCAGCTCGCCGCCAGCTATGTGACCGATGCCGCCGTCGTCGCCGGGCTGCCCGTCGACGAGGGGAGCACGGCGCACGGCGTGTACGCGTGTGCCGGCGATGACGAATGGTGTGTGATCTCGCTGCGCACCGCCGCCGACCGCCGAGCGCTGGCCGCCGTGATGGAGGTGGCAGGACTACCCGACGACCGCTCCGAACTCGTCGATGCGGTGTCGGAATGGACGTCGCGGATGGACAAGAACGCCGTCGCAGAGATCCTTCAGCGGGCAGGGGTGCCTGCCGCTCCGATGAACCGCGCAGCCGATGTGCTGGCCGATCCCGTTCTGCTGCATAGACATTCGTACACCGATATGGTGCACCCACTGTTCGAGCATCCTTTGCCCACCGAAACGAGCCCGACGCGTTTCGCCCACATCCCGCCGGCCGAGTTGCGCCCTGCCCCCATGCCCGGCGAGCACACCCGCGAGGTCTGCCACAAACTGCTGTCGCTCGACACCGAGGAGATCGACCGCCTGATCGCTGAGGGCGTGTTGTTCACCGCTTCCGACCTCGACGACGCATCGAGAACTCGATCATGACAACACCCCGTACGCCGGTTCTGATCGGTTATGGGCAGGTCAACCAGCACGACGAGACGCCGGGCGTGGAGCCCGTCGACCTGATGGCCGAAGCGGCGCGTGCGGCCGCCGATCCGCGGGTGCTGCAAGCGGTCGACTCCGTCCGGATCGTCAACATCCTGTCCTGGCGCTACCGCGATCCCGGCCGACTGCTCGCGCAACGGATCAACGCCGACGACGCGACCACTCGCTACACGGGTGTGGGCGGCAACGTGCCGCAGACGTTGGTCAACCAGGCGTGCCTGGACATCCAGGCCGGGCGGGCCGACCTCGTGTTGATCGCGGGCGCCGAAACGTTCCGCACGCGTACTCGATTGCGCAACCGCGGAGAAAAGCCGAACTGGACCAGTGAAGGCGAATCGGTGCCGTTCGCCGAGGGCGCCAACGAGGGTGAGCCGCTGGTCGGCCCAGCAGAGACCCGCATCGAACTCAACCGGGCGCCGTACTTCTACGCAATGTTCGAGCAGGCTCTGCGCATCGATGCGGGCGAGCGGCCCGATGCTCACCGCGCCCGTATCGGCGAACTGTGGGCCCGATTCAGCGCGGTGGCGGCGGGCAACCCGCATGCATGGAGCCGCAAGGCGCTGCCCGGCGAGGAGATATGGCAACCGGGTACCGACAACCGGATGATCAGCTTCCCCTACACCAAGTGGATGAACTCCAACAACATGGTCGATCAGGGCGCGGTCATCATCCTGGCGTCAGCGGAGAAGGCCACGTACTTGCAGATCCCTTCGGAGCGTTGGGTTTTTCCGTATGCAGGCACCGATGCGCACGACACCTACGCCATCGCGGAACGTGGAGAGTTGCACCGCTCACCGGCCATCCGGATCGCGGGTCGCCGCGCGCTCGAGCTGGCCGGCGTTGGCGTCGACGACCTCGATCTGATCGATGTGTATTCGTGCTTCCCATCGGCAGTTCAGGTCGCCGCAGCGGAACTGGACCTGTCGCTGGACGACACGGACCGACCGCTGACCGTCACCGGCGGCCTGACCTTCGCGGGCGGTCCGTGGAACAACTACGTCACACATTCGATCGCCACGATGGCCGAGCGATTGGTCGCGAACCCGGGTCAGCGTGGTCTGATCACCGCCAACGGCGGCTGGCTCACCAAACACAGCTTCGGTGTCTACGGCACGCAACCACCCCAACACGAATTCCGTTGGGAAGACGTGCAGTCCACGGTCGACGCCGAACCGACAAGCAAGGCCGAGGTGGAGTGGTCAGGTTCGGGCACCGTGGAAGCCTGGACGACACCGTACGACCGCAGCGGAGCCCCGGAAAAGGTATATCTGGCGGTCCGCACGCCCAACGACTCGCGAACCCTCGCGGTGATCATCGACACGGGCGAGGCGGAGGCCACGGTGCGCGAGGACATCGCGGGGGCGACGGTGACGGTGCATCCCGATGGCACCGCCAACCTAAGCTGAGCGATCCCAACGCCTGCGCGGCGCCGGCGAGCTGGTCGGGGTCGACTCGACCGGCGAAGGCTTCCGATTGGGACGACATGGCTCGACGCGACGCCGCTAGGGCGCGTCGAGCGGTACTTCGCTGTACTGCGGTATGAATCCGTCGGCGCTGAACGTGAAGCCTGCGCCGCTTTCCTCGCTCAGGCACGACACCCCGGTCGCTTCCTGGACGTTGCATCGGAATCGGGCAACGACAAGCGTCCGGTTGAACGGCAGTACGGTGGCCGCAGTCGGCGGCGGCCCGGCTATGGCGGCGAAGTGAGCGTCGCCCTCCGGCTCGATGACGATCGCGTTGGGAGTCGTCTGCCCGCCCGCGGCGTTGGGCACTGTTTCAGGTGCGCCCTCGATGCCGATAGCGCCGGATGTGGCCTGACAGGCCGCCTTGTCATGGGGCAGTATCGCGCACTGCCAGCGGCCGCTGGGGGTGGAGAAGTAGTAGGCCGTCTGACCATTCGGGGTCTGGACGAAGTCGAACGCGTTGGCCAGATGCACGGGATTCGTGGGTGGCAGCGACGGTGCGACGGACGTGCTCGTCGCTGTGACGCTCTCCCATTCTCCGGTATTGACGACGCGCTCGGCCGAGCAGCCCGTGACGGCCAGAAGCGCCGCCGAGATCAAGGTCATGGTCCGCATTTCGCACGTCAGCTTGCCGGACGCCGATCTTGGCCGTTCAGCCGGGGGTTAGCAACGCGCGTAGCCGCCGAGCGTTGCGCACCGCGTGCCCGCCGAGGTCGTTGTTGAAATACACATCCACCCGCCTGCCCTCGGCCTGCCAGGCCGCCACGCGGTCGGCCCACTGGCGCAGTTGGTCGTCGGAATAGGAGCCGGTGTACAGCGAGGCCGGCTCGGGCCCGTGCATCCGGATGTAGACGAGGTCACTGGTGGCAACCGGAACGCAGTCGAGTTTGGCTCCACTCATCACCACATACGCCGCATCGTGTCGTTCCAACAGGGAGAACACCGCCGGGTCGTTCCACGACGGATGTCGCAGCTCCATCGCAACCGGGATCGATCGCGGCATCAGGCCGAGAAAGTGGTCTAGCCGGGCGTCGTCGCGCCGCAGTTCGGGGTGCAGCTGAACGAGCAACGCCTCCGCGCGGTCGCCGAGGGCCGTCCAGCACCGCTCGAAACGCTCGATCCACGGCTCGGGTGATGTCAGCCTGCGGAAGTGGGTCAGCCCGCGATGCGCCTTCACCGCCATGGTGAAGCCGTCGGGCAGGCGCTGCCGCCATCCGGCGAAGGCGGCGTCCCGCGGCCACCGGTAGAAGCTGGCGTTGAGCTCGACGGTGTCGAACTCCTCGACGTAGCGGGCCAACCGTTTGGCCGGCGGCAGGCCGGGGGGATAGAGCACGCCGGTCCAGTGGTCGTACGACCAGCCGGAGGTGCCGATCCGGATCACGCGACGAGTTCGGCGCGTTTGTCGTCGTCGAGGGAGACGCGGACGAGCGCCGCGGCGAGCTTCGCCGTGTTCCGTGGTGCAAGTGCGCTCAACGCGGCGGGATCGGCGGCCAGCCCGATGGCACGTGCCGCGGTGATGGCGCGCTGGTCGAAGTACGGCCGCGCCCAGGTCCACCCGTCCTGCACTTCGCGGAGGAAGATGTCGGCGCCGGTGTCGCCGATTCCCTTGAACTGCTTCAAGAGTCGCTTCACCGCAGTGAAATCGCACTTGCCTGCGGCCGCCAGCCGCCGCAGGTCGCCGCCGTAGTCGTCACGGACAGCGGCGGCGATGTCGGCCAACCGGGTGGCCGAGCTCTCGTCGTAGCGGACGTAGTGCGCCTCCCCGAATGCGGCGATCATGGTGCCCCGGTCGGCGGCCAGGACCGCCTTCGGGGTCTTCAGGCCGGCCCGGAACAGTTCCCGCGCAGCCTGCACGGCGATCGTGGCGTCGATGGGCTTGCTGGCCAACATGCACAACACCAGCAACTGGAAGAGCGGCATCGGTTTGTCCCGCAGCGTGATGCCGGCCTCTTCGGCGTAGGTGGTGCCGGCGACCTTCATCAGGCGCTCCACGAGCTGCTTGTGCGTTGACCGTGCCATTGCACCTGACTTACCCGTCGCAATGGTGCGGAAACGTCGCGCTCACTTCGGGGGCAGGGACTTGGCGTAGTCGACGCTGCGGGTGACCCAGGACTGCAGCTGACGTTTGGTCTTGACGCCATCGGCGGAGACCCGAAGCCAGCCGCGGGTCTCCCGGCCTGCCATCACCATCGGTTCGACGTGCTGGCGCGAAAGCAGCGAGTCGGTTTCGGTGGGCGGCACGCGAACCATCAGGCCGCCGCGGCCGCTTGCGGCCACCGACATGTTGCCGTTGACCAGAAACGCCAGACCGCCGAACATCCGCTTCTCCTCGACGCCTTTCTGGGCGCCGAGGAGTTCGCGGATACGGTCGGCCAGGTCCTCGTCATACGCCATGCGATGAAGTATCACCGAAAATGCAGTCAGGGTCGTGACCGGTCTGCGATCACGACCCTGAGTGCAATCTTGCGATCAGGCGGCGACGGTGGCTTCCGCGCCAACGGGTTCGAGTGCCCGCGCGACGATGTCGGCGACATCGGTCATCGGCCGCACCTCGAGCACCTCGAGCACCTCGGCCGGGACATCGTCCAGGTCGGGCTCGTTGCGCTGCGGGATGAAGACCGTTGACAGACCGGCCCGTTGGGCGGCAAGCAGCTTCTGCTTGACCCCACCGATCGGCAGCACCCGACCGTTCAGCGTGACCTCACCGGTCATACCCACGTCGGAGCGGACCTGACGTCCGGTCGCCATCGACACCAGGGCGGTGACCATGGTGACGCCTGCGGACGGGCCATCCTTGGGCACCGCGCCCGCAGGCACGTGCACGTGGATTGTCCGGTCCAGTGTCTTCGGGTCGACGCCCAACTGCTCGGCGTGCGCCCGGACATAGGACAGCGCGATCTGAGCCGACTCCTTCATGACGTCGCCGAGCTGCCCGGTCAGCTTCAGACCGGGCTCGCCGTCGTTGGCGTTCGCCTCGATGTACAGCACGTCGCCGCCGAGGCCGGTGACGGCCAGACCGGTCGCCACGCCGGGCACCGCGGTGCGCTCTTCGGCATCCGGGGTGAACCGCGGACGGCCCAGGTAGCCGACGAGATCCGGCTCGTCGATGACGAGGGCGTCGGGGTTCTCCGCAAGCTTGGTCGTGGCCTTGCGCAGCGCCTTCGCCAGCAGCCGCTCGAACTGCCGCACACCGGGTTCGCGGGTGTAGTCCGCGGCAACCTTGCGCAGCGCGTCTTCGGTGACCGTGACCTCGTCGGCCGTCAGCGCCGCCCGCTCACGCTGCCGGGGCAGCAGGAAGTCGCGGGCGATGGCGACCTTGTCGTCCTCGGTGTAGCCGTCGATAGCGACCAGTTCCATCCGGTCCAGCAGCGCCGACGGAATGTTCTCGATGACGTTCGCCGTCGCGAGGAACACCACATCGGACAGGTCCAGGTCCAGATCGAGGTAGTGGTCGCGGAACGTGTGGTTCTGCGCGGGGTCCAGCACCTCGAGCAGCGCGGCGCTCGGGTCGCCTCGGTAGTCCGAGCCGACCTTGTCGATCTCGTCGAGCAGCACGACGGGGTTCATCGACCCCGCCTCACCGATCGCGCGAACGATCCGGCCGGGCAGCGCACCGACATAGGTGCGTCGGTGTCCGCGGATCTCGGCCTCGTCGCGCACGCCGCCGAGGGCGACGCGAACGAACTTGCGGCCCAGCGCACGAGCCACGCTCTCGCCGAGCGAGGTCTTGCCGACTCCCGGAGGCCCGGCCAGCGCCATCACGGCGCCGGAACCGCGGCCGCCGACGACGGCCATGCCACGCTGGGACCGTCGGGCCCGCACCGCCAGGTACTCGACGATGCGGTCCTTGACGTCGTCCAGCCCGTGGTGGTCGGCATCGAGAATTTCGCGGGCCGCCTTCAAGTCCGTCGAGTCCTCGGTGGTGACGTTCCACGGCAGGTCGAGCACGGTATCGAGCCAGGTGCGGATCCATCCGCCCTCAGGGCTCTGCTCGCTGGAGCGTTCCAGTTTGCCGACCTCGCGAAGCGCCGCCTCGCGGACCTTCTCGGGCAGCTCGGCTGCCTCGATGCGGGTGCGGTAGTCGTCGGATCCGTCGGGCTCGCCCTCGCCGAGCTCCTTGCGGATCGCGGCGAGCTGCTGACGCAGCAAGAATTCTTTCTGCGTCTTCTCCATGCCGTCGCGGACGTCCTCGGCGATCTTGTCGGTCACTTCCACCTCGGCGAGGTGGTCGCTGGTCCAGTCGATCAACGCGCGCAGCCGCTCGGCGACGTCCGGCGTCTCCAGCAGCTGCCGCTTCTGCATATCGGTCAGATACGACGCGTAGCCGGCCGTGTCGGCGAGTTGCGACGGGTCGGTCAGCTTGTTGACGAAGTCGATGATCTGCCACGCTTCGCGCCGCTGCAGCATCGCCAGCAGCAGCTTCTTGTACTCGGCCGCCAGCGCACGCGTGTCATCGCTGGGCTGGGGCTCCTCTACCTCGGTCACCTCGACCCACAGCGCGGCGCCCGGGCCGGTGGTTCCGGTACCGATGTGCGCACGGCGTTCGCCGCGCACCACCGCGGCCGAACCGCCGCTGCCCGCGATGCGTCCGACCTGAACGATCGACGCAAGCACGCCGTATGTGGGGTAGCGGTCGTCGAGCCGCGGGGCGATCAGCAGTTTTCCGCTGTCGCTGGCCTGCGCGGCGTCTATTGCGGTACGCGCGGCGTCGTCGAGTTCGATGGGCACCACCATGCTGGGCAGCACGATGGGCTCGCTCAAGAAAAGGACGGGCACCGCAGTCGTCACGCTCGTTGCTTCAGGCATTCATCTCCTCCAAAGTTCAGCCTGTTGCACTCAACCTTGTGAGGGGCTCCTTTGTTCCCGGCGAGCGCCGAGTTTCCGCCCGATCAGGACGGTCGCCGCGACGAGCAGGCCGCCGGTTCCGTTCACCGGCGTGTTGCGCGCGAGGATCAGTTCGGGATCGGTGGTGGCCAGGGCCACGGCGAGACTCAGTCCGAAGGTCAGCAGGAGATAGCAGGCGAACGGGTCGAGACACCGGGCCTTGTATGCCCTGGGGGTCGCCGGTGAGACGTCCGCCCCCCCGCGCGACCACCCATCTGGGCGATGTCCGGCTACCGCTGCGCCAGGTACTCACGAGCATGCCCCCTTGGCGACTGCGTGACTTCCACGAGGACGACCTCGACCAGGCGATCGGCGTCTGGGACCAGAGCCGAAGCCGTGACGAGGCACATCCGGTGTTCGGAGTGTCGGAGGTGATTTCGGCGGCCAGGTCCGGCCAGCCGGCGGTGGTCGCCGTCATCGGCGACGATCTTGTCGGCATGGCGGCCGCGCAGGCGCACGGGGAGCGAGCGTGGATCTCCGTAGTAGCGCTGAGTAATCTTTGGCGGAATGGCGGCATCGGAAGTGCGCTGCTCGGCGAATTGGAGGTCCGGCTGCGCACGATGGGGGTGCGGCGGATTTGTGCGCTTCTGCCTGCGGATGCAACGGGGACGGCGGCCCTGCAGAACTCGGGTTACGCCGAACGCACCGCATTGAGCTATTTCGAAAAGCTCGACCATGTCGGCACCGCAGATGCGGGTTTGCTGGCCAACCTCGGCGGTCAGGTGATGGGCGGTGGACTCTGGCACGCGATGGCCGGGATGGAACGCGAGAAGCAACTCATCGAGAAGCGCATCGTGCTGCCGCTCGTCGAACCGAATACCGCTGCGCAGTACGGCGTTTCGCCGCCGAAGGCGGTTATCCTGTACGGCCCGCCCGGCACGGGGAAGACAAGTTTCGCCAAGGCCGTGGCAGGTCGGCTGGGTTGGCCGTTCGTCGAACTGTTCCCGTCACGGCTCGCGACTCCTGACGTCGCGATGGCCAGCGCACTGCGCGAGGCCTTCGCAACGCTGATGGAATTGGAAGCCGCCGTCGTCTTCATCGACGAAGTAGAGGAGATTGCAGGCAGTCGCTCTGGCGCCCCCTCAGATCCCTCACACGGTGTGACGAACGAATTGCTCAAGCTGATACCCGCGTTTCGCCAGCAAGGCGGGCGCCTGCTGGTGTGTGCGACGAACTCAGTGCGATCGCTCGACTCGGCGTTCTTGCGGCCAGGCAGATTTGACTGCATCATCCCGATCGGACCGCCGGATGCCATTGCCCGCGCTGCGATTTGGAATCGCTACCTGGGTCCGATGACGGATGCGGTAGAGGTTGACAAATTGGTCGAGGCAAGTGCGATGTTCACGCCCGCCGACATCGAATTCGCCGCACGCAAGGGCGCTCAGTGCGCATTCGAACGCGAGGTCGAGTTCCGGCGCGGGGAACCCGCTCGCACCGACGACTACCTGACCGCCATCGCCGATACGCGTCCGACGTTGACTGACGCGATGCTGTCCGAGTTCGAAGAAGACATTGCGCTGCGTACTCGGCTGTGACCCGGTGACGGGGCGGTGCGGGCAATCCGGCGGGAATAGCCCCTCGAAGACATAGGTCGTAGTTGCCATGGTCGAAATGACACCCGAATCTGTCATCGCTATCACTGGAGCCAGCAGTGGCATCGGGGAGGCGACCGCGCGACACCTGGCTACGCGGGGAGCCCGTCTGGTCATCGGCGCGCGTCGAACGGACCGACTGGAAGCCCTTGCGGACGAAATCCGGCAGGACGGTGGGGAAGTAGTCCCGGTCGAGGTGGACGTGACTCGTCGCGCCGACCTCCAGCGGCTGGTGCAGACGGCGGTCGACCGGTTCGGCCGGCTCGACGTGTTGGTGAGCAACGCGGGCGTCAGCAAGCTCGGACCGTTGGCCGACGGCGACGTGGACGGCTGGTCGGCGATGATCGACGTGAACCTGCACGGCGTGTTGAACGGCATCGCCGCCGCCATGCCGGTGTTCCGGCGGCAGGGAATCGGCCACTTCGTGACGACGGTGTCCACGGCAGGGCTGAAGATCGTCCCGGATATGGCCGTCTACGCCGCCACCAAGAATGCGGTCCGCACGGTGATGGAGTCGCTGCGGCAGGAGTCCACCGACGGTGTCATCCGGACCACCTCGGTGTCGCCTGGGTTCGTCCGCACCGAACTCGGCGACTCCATCGACGACCCGGACGCCCGCGCCCGCATCCGGTCGAACATGGGCGCTATCGGCCTCTCGCCGGAAGCCGTGGCACGGGCGGTCGCATTCGCGATCGAACAGCCGCGCGACGTCGAGATCGGTGAAATCGTCATCCGCCCAACCGTTCAGAACTAGGCCCAAAAGCAGTGAGCCTGCCGCCAGGGGTAGCGGCAGGCCCACTGAAGGGGAGGTGCTGTTACGCGGAGGTGGGGGACGCGCCCAGCACCCGTTGGAGATCGGGCTTCATCTGCTCGAGCTGCTGACCCCAGTAGCCCCAGCTGTGTGTCCCGTTGGAGGGGAAGTTGAACACCGCGTTCTGGCCGCCTGCGGCCACGTAGGTGTCCCGGAAGCTCTCGTTCGTGCGGAGCGTGAACCCCTCGAGGAACTGTGCCGCCATCAGGTTGCCGCCGTCACTACCCACGTCGAGATCGGCAGGCGTGCCGTTGCCGCAGTAGATCCAGAGCCTGGTCTTGTTGGCGACCAGCTGGTTGATGTTCACCATCGGGTCGTTGCGCTTCCAGGCCGGATCCGAGGACGGGCCCCACATGTCCTCTGCGCTGTAGCCGCCCGCGTCGTTCATCGCGAGACCGATCAGCATCGGCCACCAACCCTCGGAGGGGTTGAGGAAGCCGGACAGCGATGCCGCGTAGATGAACTTCTGCGGGTAGTAGATCGAATACGTCAGCGCGGTGCTGCCTGCCATCGAGATGCCGACCACGGCGTTGCCGTTCTGCGACACACCCTGGTTGGCCTCCAGATAGACCGGCAGCTCCTGGGTCAGAAACGTCTCCCATTTGTAGGTGTAGTCCTGTCCGTTGCCCTGCGATGGCCGGTACCAGTCGGTGTAGAAGCTCGACATGCCGCCGACCGGCATCACCGTCGAAAGGCCCGAGCCGTAGTACCACTCGAACGCCGGGGTGTTGACGTCCCAACCGTTGTAGTCGTCCTGCGCCCGCAGGCCGTCCATCAGATACACCGCATGCGGTCCACCGCCCTGGAACTGAACCTTGATGTTGCGGTTCATCGACTGCGAGAACACGTCCAGATACTCAACCGGCAGACCCGGACGGGAAAACGCGCCTGCAGTCGCCGACCCCCCGGCGAAACCGATCAGCGCTGGCAGGGCCGTCGCGACGAGGGCGCCGGCCGCCAGTCGGCGTCCCCACTTACCTCGAAACTTCTCAATGAAATTCATAACGGCAACCAACCCACCTTTCCAATTACTTGCTCCAAAGCATTGCCGTTGCTTTGCGTGGATTAGTGAAACATCCGCCGCATCCGTCACAGGGGCACCAACACGGCGTTCGGGTATCGCGAATGGCTAACGATTGCGACTCGGCGCCGATATCAAGCCGCCGAACTGGGGTCTACTCGCTGTGGCCGGTCAGCTGGGTGACGTGATGCGGCGTCAACTCCGCCAAACACGTCACGCCGAGCAACCGCATGGTGCGCGCGACCTGCTCGGAAAGGATCGCGATGGCGCGGTCGACACCGGCCTCACCGCCCGCCATCAGGCCGTAGAGATACGCACGCCCGACCAGGGTGAACCGTGCGCCGAGGGCGATGGCGGCGACGATGTCCGCACCGGACATGATCCCGGTGTCCAGCACGATCTCGGTGTCGCCGCCGACTTCACGCGCGACGGTGGGCAACAGATGGAACGGCACCGGCGCCCGGTCGAGCTGACGTCCGCCGTGGTTGGACAGCACGATGCCGTCGACGCCGAGATCGACCACCGACTTGGCATCCTCCAGTGTCTGAATTCCCTTGACCACCAACTTGTTCGGCCACTGCGACTTGATCCAGGCCAGGTCTTCGAACGTCACCGTGGGGTCGAACATCGTGTCGAGGTATTCGGCGACGGTGCCGGGCCAGCGGTCCAACGAGGCGAACGACAGCGGTTCGGTGGTCAGCAGGTCGAACCACCACTGCGGGTGGGGCACCGCATCGAGCACCGTACGCAGGGTGAGGGCGGGCGGTATCGACATCCCGTTGCGGGTGTCGCGAAGCCGTGCGCCTGCGACGGGAACGTCGACAGTGACGAGCAGGGTGTCGAACCCGGCCGCGGCGGCTCGGTCGACCAAGGCCATCGAGCGGTCCCGGTCCTTCCACATGTATAGCTGAAACCAGTTGCGTCCGTTCGGGTTAGCTTCCTTGACCTCTTCGATCGACCTGGTGCCGAGCGTCGACAACGAGAAGGGGATGCCCGCCCGCGCCGCGGCGTGTGCACCTGCGACCTCACCCTCGGTCTGCATCAAGCGCGTGAAGCCCGTCGGCGCGATTCCGAACGGCTGCGCCACCCGGTCGCCGAGCACGTCCCATCCGGTGTCGATCTCGGCGACGTTGCGCAGAATCGTCGGGTGGAACGCAATGTCGAGGAAGGCTTGCCGCGCCCGGGCGAGCGACAGTTCCTCCTCCGCGGCGCCGTCGGTGTAGTCGAAGGCCGCTCTGGGCGTGCGCCGCTTGGCGATTCGTCGCAGGTCGGCGATCGTCAGCGCATCGGACAGCCTGCGGGCCGTGCGATTGCGCGTCGGCTTTTTGAACTGGATCAGCGGAGCCAGGTCGCGCGGCTTCGGTATTCGACGGTCCATGTCTATCGCGTGACGGCGGTGATCGCACGTCGCACGTACGCCCGCCGTTCCTCGATCGCTCGGCCGATGTCCTGCAACAGCAGGGGCTTCCGCTCGACCAGCTCCGCGATGTAGTCGCGTTCGATCTGCAGCGCGGTCACCTCGTCGAGCGCGTAGGCGCTCGCCACGACCGGCTCGCGGGTAAGCGCGGTCTGGCCGATGAAGTCGCCCTCCTCCAGCGTGCGAATGGGGACGACCACGCCGTCCTCACCCCTGGCGATGAGCCGGACGTGGCCCTTGACCAGGAACGTCATCCGGTCCGGAACCTGACCGGCGAATTGGATGTACTCGTCGGCACCGTAGCGAGTAATGCGCGCATGAGCGGAGAGCACCTGCTGGTCGGTGTGGGTCAATCGCAGAGTCGGAGCGATGGCATGCAGCGCATCGGCCATCCGGTCCGGCGTCGAGAAGTCGTCCTCCGCCTCGTCGAGGTGCAAGCCGGCGCGCCGTGACGCGTACCAGACCCAGCGCAGGAAGACCGACCGCGTCGCCATGTCGTCGCCGGGGGAGCGGAGCGGGATCGACGTCGTGTACTTGTTGCCTCCTGCGGCCGCCGTGGAGGGCACCGCATCCGGCCGCAGCTGCGGCAAGGCGGTCGCGACCCGGGTCAGCACCGCACAGACCTCGTCGGGTGCGTCGGCAAGCGAGAAGACAATGGTGACCGCGATCGTGTGGCCACCGGGTGACCTGCTCAGGTTGCTGAACGACGCCGCCGCCAAAACCGAGTTGGGCATGATCTGCAGGCCGGTACCGGTGTCGATATGAGTTGCCCGCCAGTTGACTTCGACGACACGCCCCCGCGCCGACGGGGTGTCGACCCAGTCGCCGAGCTGAAATGGCTGCTCGAACAGGACGAGGAGTCCGGAGATGATCTGCCCGACGGAGTTCTGCAGCGCAAGGCCCAGAACGATCGAGCTGATGCCGAGGGCGGTGAACAGGCCGCCGACATTGGCCCCCCAGATATAGGCCAGGATGAGCGCCAGCCCAACCGCGATCACCGCGAATCGTGCGACATCGAGGAAGATCGACGGTATGCGGTGGCGCCAGGTACCTTCCGGAGCGCCCTGGAACAGGGTCGCGTTCATACTAGACAGCAGCAGGACCAGCACGACGAAGGCGAACACCGTGGCGACGATGCGCACCGTTGTCGCGCCCGCCTCCACCTGAGTGGCCTTTGTCAGCAGGACGAGCAGGGCACCAAGGGGCAGAAGGTAATTGCGAACCAGGTGTACCGGTCTGGTGAGGTTGCTGCCACGGCGCGCCAACGCGTTCTGCAGTTCGGTGAGGATCACCAGGCCGACAGGCAGGCCTATCGCCACGCTGAGCGCCCAGTAGAACCACGAGGAATCCAGAACGCTCATGACTTGTGCTCCGTCACCTGCCAGACGGCCTCGGGACCGTCCTCACCGCTGACTTCGCCGGCCGGGGTGAAGTGGCGGGAGTCACGCATGACGTCGTGGACCCGCGAGGTGACGTAGATGCCCGGTCGTGCAGATCCGCTCTGCACCTGGTAGGCCACATTCACGGCTCCGCCCCACATGTCATAGGCCAGGCTGGCCCGACCGACGAGTCCGCTCGACACGGTGCCGGTGTCGATTCCGGCCCGCAACTTGAGATCGTTACCGGACTCGCTGTTGAAGCGATCGATGATGTGTTGCATTTCGATGGCGAAGTCGACCGTACGGCGCACGTTGTCCAGCCGCGGGACGCTCATACCGCAGCTGGCGAGGTAGCCGTTATGCAGCGTCCGTACCCTCTCCACACCGAGATTGTCTGCGGCGGAGTCGAACTGGCGGACGAGCTTGTTGACGATTGACAACTCTTCGTCAGAGGTCAGCTCCGAGGACAGCTCGTCTAGGCCGACGATGTCGGCGAAGATCACGGTGACGTTCTGGTGGTCCTGAGCGATCGTCTCCTCACCCTCGCGGTACCGCTGCACCACCGGCTCGGGCATCAAGGACAGCAGCAGCCGGTCGTTCTCTCTGCGCTGCTCCGCGAGCAATTCCTCCTTGATGGCTAAGTTACGACTCATGTCGTTGAAAGCGACTGTGAGATCGCCGAATTCGTCGCGGGACTGAACAGGCAGAGTTACCTCGTAATCTCCCGTGCTGATTCGTTGCGCCCCCGCCTCCAGGCGCCGTATCGGCCGAACGAACAATCGGGCCAGCAACATCGCCGCCACACATACCACGAAGATGATCACCACCGTGGACAGCACCAAGGTCCGGGTGAATCTCGTCACCGGCTCGAATGCCTCGGCGGTGTCGATCTTCGCGACCACCGACCAATGCAAACCGGGCAGGTTCACCGGCGCATACGTCTGGAGCGTCTGGCGGCCGAGATAGTCATCGGCAACCAGGGTTCCGCTTTGGCCGCGCTGCGCAAGCCGGGTGGCCTCGGTGGCCACCGGTTGCACCAACGTGGTGCCGTGCTGGCGGATCGATTTCTCCGCCACGTCCGGCGGTGTACCCGCCTCGATGGCCTCCCGCTTGTAGGCGTCAGGATCTTCGAGGAACAATCGCGAATCCGACCTCATTAGGTCATCGGGACCGACAAGGAACGTTTCACCCGTCTTCCCCAGGCCGGCTTGTTCCCACTTCTGGTCTGCCGTCATCAGCCCGTTGATCTTGAATATCGGAAATTGCAGCGCCAGAACGCCGTCCACGCGTCCTGGCGGACCCACCGGCGACACCAGCCAGGCGGTCGGTTCGTCGGCCGGCAGGTAATCACCGAAGTCCGTGATGCCGACGTAGTCGACGACGTTGGCGGCCAGCGCCTTCTGGTAAGCGTCGCGTAGTTCGCCCTCACGATACGGACCGGTGAGGATGTTGGTGCCGAGGTCGACACCCTTGTAGGCGCTGTACACCACGTTGCCCCTGGTGTCGAGCATGAGAACGTCCTCGAACTCGAACCGGTTCACCATCTCCCGGAAGAACTCGTTGAAGCGGACGTTGGCCGCCGACCAGGCGCTGCCGTCGTGCGCGTCGTCGTTGTTTATCGCGACGTCCCAGTCGTTGAACGGCGCGGTGTAGTAAGCCTGCAGGTACCTCTCGGCGTTGGAGGCCGGCAGCAGCGTGGCGACGTCGACTTTGTTGCCGGTCTGCCGTTCCTCGGACTTGGCGAAATTGTTGGTGTAGTAGTCGGCGATGGACTGCTGCTGGGCGGGATTGATGGTGGCGCTGCCGAGCTGATCGAAACCGGCGGTGAACGCGTCGATCGCGTCGGCAGTGGTGGACCCCCTGGACCACACGACCAGTGAATTCTCGAGGTCTCTGAATTGCCCCTCCAATTGCCTGGCCTGCGAACCCCGGATCTCGGTCAGTCCGTCGAACACCGCCGCGCGCAGCGAGCTGCGGCCGGATTGGTAGCCGATGAAGCCGACGACGGCCGCCGACAAGATGCTCGTAAACAGCAGCATGACCAACAGCTTGGATTGGATACTGACTCTCGACAGCAAATTTCGCCTGCGGAATCGGCCCGTCCCGGAAGCCGGCTCCACCCCGGTGTGTTCCTCGGTCGTCGCCTGCGCACCGTTGCGGCCCGTGGACAAAGGCGGCATGGGCGTCCTTTCCCAAGAAATCGGCTGCCGGGCGAAGACTACTTGGTGAAACTTGAAGTCATCATCACAGTGAGGAAATCGCGAGATATTGGGATGGACAACATGACCGACGATCGGTATGACCTGCGCCGGTTTGTGGACGCACAAGTTGGTATTTACGACACCGTCATCGACGAATTGGCCGCAGGCCGCAAGAGAAGCCATTGGATGTGGTTCGTGTTTCCGCAACTGCGCGGCCTCGGCAGTAGCCCCACCGCGGTGCGGTTCGGGATCTCGTCGGCCGACGAGGCCCGCGCCTACCTGGAACATGAACAGCTCGGCCCACGGCTGCGGGAGTGCGCAACGTTGGTGGCCAGGATCGACGGCCGCTCGGCCGAGGAGATCTTCGGCCGGCCCGACGACATGAAGCTGCGGTCGTCCATGACGCTGTTCGCCAGAGCGACCGAGGACAATGCCGACTTCGTCGCGGTGCTGGACAAGTTCTACGGCGGCGAGGAGGACCCCGCGACGCTGGCGCGGCTGTCCTGAGGGTCAGCTCGGCGCGATGATCAGCCAGCCGTGCGGCTCGATCTCGGCCCGGGCGATCACGTCCTGCGGCGGTGCACCGGAACCCGCGACGATCCGCCCCTCAGCATACCCGAACTCGCTCAGAGACAAGGACATTGGCGCATCGTCGATGTTGAGTGCGACCAGCAGCGCGTCCGAGCCGCGGCGCGTCCGGTACACGTACTGCGTGTTGGTCAGCACGACGGCCGACGTCTCGGCGGTGTGCAACCACGGATGACGTCGGCGCAATCCGATCAGGTACCGGTGCAGCCGGTAGATGTCGTGGCCGTGCCCTTCGCCACCCACCGGCCGCGAGGTGAACTCGGGCCGCACGGCGTCGTCGCCGCCGACGCGCTCCTCTTTGACGCCGCGGTAACCCGACTCGTCGCCGGCGTACACGCTCGGAGTGCCGCCGATCGTGAGAAGACAGACGAGCGCGTGTTCGAGGTGGCGGGAATTGTCGAGCTTGCTGGCGATCCTGGTCACGTCATGGTTGCCGACGAAGGTCATCGGCACGAACACGTCGAGGAAGTCGTTGTGCCGCTGCATCGCCCAGTCGAGCTCGTGGAAGTTGCCGTCGTTGAGGCTGCTCCAGATCGCCTTCCACAGTTCGTACTGGGTGGCGGAGTCGAACCCGGCGTCGCGGACGTGCACCGAGTAATCCCCGTGGATGACCTCGCCGACGAACCACGCGTCACCGAAGTCGGTCCGCACCCGCGGCAGCACCTGCGCCCAGAATCCGTCGGGCACGGCGTATGCGGCGTCGAGGCGCCAGCCGTCGGCTCCTCGGCTCAGCCAATGTTTCATCACGTCGACGGTGTAGTCGATGACCTCGGGGTTGTCGTGGTTGAGCGCGATGAGTTCGCCGTGCCCCTCGAACGTCTCGAAGTCGCTGCCGGTCGGCCGGAACCACGAACTGTCGCCTCCGGCGACCGCGGCGCGGTAGCGGGGAAAGTCGGTGCCGACGTGGTTGAAGACCCCGTCGAGCAGCACCCGCAGCCCTCGGCGGTGCGCCTCGGCGACCAGTTCGTCGAAGTCCCCGTCGTCCCCAAGCCTGGGGTCGATCCGGTGGTGGTCGGTGGTGTCGTAACCGTGAGTGCAGGAGGCGAAGATCGGGCCGAGCGCGATCCCCGACGCCCCGAGTGCCACGGCGTAGTCCAGCCACTCGATGATGCGGCGCAGCCGGTGCTCGTCGGGACTCGGCGACGGATCTGCGGGGAACGCGCCGACGAACCCGAGCGGATAGAGCTGCCACCAGATCGCGTGCTGCACCCATCCCGGTTCGCCCATGGCCGGAGTTTACGCAGCCCGTGTCACGATGAATTTGGGGCGCCGCCGTGGTCCAACGGGCGGACGTGATGATGGACTTCGACCGGCATTGCGCGCAGAACATGGCGCAGACCGCGCAACCGACCCGCTATATCGGCGGCGCGGATGTCCGCAGGCCGGTGCCGACATGTCCGGCAGGAATGTCTGCCAGCTGATGCGCCACGTCGACGGTGGATTGCTTTGGGCGGCGGAGATCGTCGGCATCCGCGCAACGGAGCCTCCGCCGGACGTGGCCCTCCGTGACCTGGCGGCCTTCGCCGGCGAACAACCGACACTGCTCCGCGCATCGCTTCCAGAGGCCGCGCAGCGGATGGCTGCGATCTTGAGGAGAAGGGACCCGATGCACAGATGTGGTGCCCCGTCGACGGTGGAGGTTCTGCCTTCTATGCGCGGCGCTTCACACACGAAACCGCGATCCACCGGGGCCGACGCCGCCATCGCGGTCGACCTCGATTCGCGCTTGATGGTGATGTTGCAATGGACGCCGTCGACGAGTGGCTCGAACTTGGCTGTCTGCCATTTCATTTCGACGTTCATCCATGGATGCGGGAGTTGCTTGGCCCGGACCGGACGATCGGGCTGTGCGCTACAGGCACCAGGACCGCCTGGCTGGTGGATTTCGCCGGGGACGTGATCGCACGGCGCCGGTCCGACGAGCACGCCACGGCCGGGATGCGGGCACCGGTGGCGGATCTGTTGCTGACGGTTTATCGGCGCATCCCCGTGGACTCGGGCCACGTCGAGGTGACCGGTGATGGCGAGCTCGTCGGCTTCTGGCTCGAGCGGGTCGGCTTCGGCTGAGCGGGCATCCTGAGAGAGTGCAGTACCTGACGCATTGTCCAGGCCCACCGCTTGCGGAGTACGTGGCGTACCTCTGGATGCTGCGCGATGCGCCGGTTCACTCAACGGAACGAATCCTGCCCAGTGGCACGCTCGAACTGGTGGTCAACCTGCAGAACGACGCGCTGCACATTCGGGATCCACGCAGCATGGCCTGGCGGCGCTACACCGGCGCGGTGGTGTCCGGCGCCTATCGGCGCTATTTCGTGATAGACCCGCGTGACCATGCGTCGATCGTTGGTGTCCACTTCCGGCCCGGTGGCGCCATGGCGTTCGTCGGTCTGCCACCGGGTGAGCTTATCGACCGGCACGTCGATCTCGACACACTCTGGGGACGCTCGGCGACCGAACTGAGAGAGCGGCTGATCGTCGCCGCGACCCCGGGGTCTCGCTTTGATGTGCTCGAACAGGCGTTGCGGTCCCGGCTGTCAGACGTTCGCCGCGGTCACCCAGCGGTGCCGGTAGCACTCGATCAGCTTGCGCGGCCAGGCGTGACCGTCGGCGATGTGGCGGCCAGTGTTCAGCTCAGCCGGCGCAGGTTGATCGAGGTGTTCACAGCGGAGGTCGGAATGACCCCGAAACGGCTCAGTCGGGTGATGCGATTCCAGCGAATCCATGCGTTGGCTCGACATGCCAACATACCCGACTGGGGAGAACTGGCTGTCGCCAGCGGCTACTTCGACCAATCGCATCTCATACACGATGTCAGCGAGTTCACCGGCACCTCGCCGGCCCAATTGATGCGGGTAGGCCGACCGGTCAAGGACCTTCACCTAGCTGACCGCGATGGGGTCAAATTCCTACAAGATCCTGGCGACGAACGTTCGTAACATATGGCCTATGTCTGATCAAGGCCCGGCGCCGAGTCGGCCTGCACCGTGGCGGCCGAGGAGCACTAAAGACGCCGTCGTGCGCTACCAGACCACCGACCTCGATCGTGCAATCGCCTTTTACACAACCCGGATCGGGTTCCGGCTCGAGCAACGTTCCGGCCCGATCGCGATCGTTTCGCGCGGCGCTCTGAATCTCCTGCTGAGCGGGCCGGAGAGCTCGGGATCACGACCGATGGACGGCCAAAGCCAGGAGCCCGGCGGATGGAACCGGATCGTGCTCTACGTTGACGATCTTGACGCAGAGGTCGACCGTTTGCGCACCGGCGGTGTCACGGTCCGCAGCGACGTCATGGTAGGCCCCGGCGGCAAGCAGGTACAGATCACCGATTCCGACGGCAATCCGATCGAACTGCACGAAGCCCCCACCTGACGATCAATGACATGGCTCGACGACCTCGAGCCGGCATGCGCAGGATGCGGCGACGGGCACGTCCGCACGCGCCACCGCCAGCGCCAGCTGCTGGCCGATGATGCCCGCCTCCGCCGTGCGGCCCAGCCGTTGCAGGCATTCGTGATAGCCGTGCAGGCTCCACACGTTGCCGGGGTGCTGGCACGGCCGGCTGAGGGTGGGATCGAGCCCGAGATCGGCGGCGTACACCGCGGCGGCCTGCTCGACCAGGCCCTGCTCCAACAGCAGTGCCCCGTACGCGTGGCGGGTCGGTTGCATCCAGCCCCAGGGTTCGTCGTAGGGAAGCGCGTCGTCGAGTTCGATCGCGCGTCGCAGGTGCGCGAACGCGTCGTCGACTTCGGCTTTCCGGTAGGCGATTTCGCCGTCCAGCATTTCCGCGGCGACCGCCAGGATGTCGCGTGCGGTGTTGTTGAACAGGTACCGGGACTCGGGAATGCGGCCGTAAGCGGCCGTGAACGCCTCACGCTCCGCATGCGCCTGCGCGATCTGCCCCTTCGCAGCGTGCGCGACCCCGCGGCCGTAGTGAATGGTGGCGGCCGTCGTGCAGTACAGGTCGACGTCGTCTGGGACAGGCTGGGAGATCAGCTCGTCCCACCGGCCGAACCGGACCAGCACGTGAATTCGCAACGGTACGAACGCTTCCAGCCAATCCGCCATCGGAGGTGACTCGATGGCCAGCAGTTCCGGAGTGAGCTGTTCGGCCAGCTCGTCGGCGGCACGCAATGCGATGGCCGAGTTACCCTCGAACATCGCCGAGTAGACCACGAAGTGCAAATTGTGCGCGCGGTAGAGCGAATAGAAATTCAGCGGTCCCTCGCGTTCGACGAAAAGTCGATCGGCCTGTACAGCAGTCAGATTCGACACCACCGAGTTGCGGTAGTCGCCGCACAGCACGTCAATGTGGCTGGCCATGTGCTGCAGATGACCCGCGTCCGGGACCAGGCCACGTAGCAGATCGGCGGCAGGCAGGGCGTCCTGCGGGGTGGCCGACATCTCCATGGTGTGCAGATAGAGGTGCAGCACGCCGGGATGCTCGCGGCCCGCCGCAACCGCCAGCGCGTCATCGAGGATGCGCTTGGCTTCCAGAACCCGTGAGCCGGGTGCGGGCTCACCTGTTCTGGTGTCCCACAATGCCCACGCGGTGACGTTGACCAGCGCGTCGGCGGCAAGCGCCTGCACGTCGACGTCGTCGGGATACACCTCGGCCAGTGTCGCCATCGCGTCGGCGTAGCTAACGTGTCCGGCATGCAACGCGTCGATGTCGTCAGGGTCGTCGGTCGGAAACCGACCTTTCAGCGCCTCGATCATCGCGCGTTCGACAGCGGAAGCCCGTCCGGTGGTCGCCAGCCCGAGTTCCATTCGCGCGCGGGCCAATGACGCTGCGAGATCGACCGGATCGAACGCCTCCCATGCCTTGTTGTAGTTCGGGCCGACGGAGTAGGCGATGCCCCAGCGGGCGATGGCGAGATCCGGGTCCAGTTCGAGGGCACGTTCGAAGCAGCGGATCGCTTCGTCGTGATTGAACGCGTACGCCCATACGAGCCCACGGTCAACCCACGTCTGCGCCTGCGCCGACGGCGTGTCGACCTGCCGGTGATAGGTGCCGAGGTCGTAGTACCGATCGGACTGGCTCAGCGATACGCTCACGAAGGGCACCATAATTCACTCGTGATGCCGTGGCGAGCGCCGCAAGCAGGCAGCCAGCCGCACCCCACACGCCGAGCGTCAGCAGCGGAGTCGCCGCGCCGTGACCGCCGAAGTAGGAAATGCTGCGCAGAAGTGCGACACCGGAACCCTGCGGCACGATCATCGTGAACGTGGCGTAGAACGGCGACAGCAGCGGCCTGCCTACGGGCCCTGCGGCAGCCGCGTTGCCGACGACCACGAGGAACAGGGTGAGCAACATCGAGGCTGCGGATCCGAACGCCGCCGCGGCGCCGGTGACCGCGCCACCGACGGCCATCGAGTAGAGCCAGAGCACACCGAACACGGCCCACGGGTGTCCAGGCAAAGCGCCGAGCATGGCGTCGGCGTAGACCGTCACCACGCCGGCCAGCAGCGCCGAATATCCGCTCAGCGTCAGCGTGCGCAAAAGGAAGGTGCCGGGCCTGCGCACCTTGCCCATGATGTAGCCGAATGCCGTCGCGCCCAACGATGCTCCGATTGACAGGAAGATGACGGCGTAGAACTCGACGGTGCCCGAGGGGTCCGCCGCAGACGTCGGCGCCACATCCTCCACGGCCGGGGTGAAACGCCCCTTCAACGCGATTGCCCGGCCGACGGCTTCGGCTGCGGTCGCAACGCTCTTGCCACCGCCGCCGGCAACATAGATCTTCATCTGGCCTGTCGGGGCGACGACAATGGCCGAGTCGGCCGCTCGGTCGAGGACCTGTTGCCGCGCCGCCGCGTCATCACCAACCACGTTGACCGTCAGAGCATCCTGGCCGCGGACCGCGTCGACCACTTGTGCCGGCGCGGACACCGCGACGGTCAGGTGGTGCAGGGTGGGCCTGGCGAAGGCGCCGGAGTAGCTGGCGATCATCGCGACGACGAACACCGTCAACGCCACCATCGCGAGCACCATGTTGCGGATGCCCGTCTTCGTCACCTCGGTCATCTCGGGAGAAGCATGTCGTGCCATGTGAAAACCCTTCTTGGAAGCTCGAATCGGTTCAGCGCACTGCGGCGGAAGCAGACAGGCCAAGCAGCGCGCCGACGGTGTCCAGTGCGGCGGTGACCCTGCCGCGCAGATCGGTGGCGTCGCGGTCCTCCATCCAGGAGCGCAGCACCTCGATGAAGCCGCCGACCAGAAACCGGCTCACCGACTCCGCGCTGAGGCCGGAAATGCCGGAGACAGCGGCCATGCCGTCGCAGGCCATCTGTTCACACGCGGGTGCGAGTTCGGCGCGGAAGGCGGCGACCACCGGCAGGGTGACGGCACTCGGAACCACGTTTCGATACATCGCACGGTGCTCGGAGGCGAAGTCGAAGAGGGCCACGATCCGGGCACGCGGATCGCCGGCGATACCCCCGGCGGCCGACGCGAACGCCGCCGTGAATGCGTACGCGATCGCGTCGTCGCGATCGTCGAAGTGTTGATAGAAGACCTGGCGGCTGACCGCGGCGCGCGCCACTATGTCAACCACCGTCAGCCGGTCGACCGGACGCTCGTGCGCCAGCGCGAACGCCGCCTCGCGAAGCTTGCCGCGAACCCGCTCGGCGCGGGGATCCAAACTGTCGGTGCGTGGTGCCATACCTGCACCATAATCCTTGTTGTAGACAGTTGACCACGAAAGCTTAGGTAAGCTAAGACACCTTCCTGGACTGGTGTGACGGCGGTGACTTCAGATGGTGTGCAGCACGGCGGTCGCCGCGGCCAATGCGACGCCGATCACCGCAGGCACCATGTCCGCGACGCGATCCGACGCGCGGAGATGAAACGCGACAGCGCCGATCGACAGCAGGATGAGCCCGATCGCCGCAGCGATGCCGATCGGCGGCCACAGCAATCCGGCCAGCACCCCGGCGACGCCAGCGAGTTCAAGCGCTCCGATGATCCGCCACTGAATCGGTGAGACCCCGAGATGGTCGCGGATCTCCAGGGACTTGGGGACGCCGAGCAGTTTGATACTCGAGGCGAAGGTGAACAGGGCTGCGAGCAACAGCGTCACGACTACGGTGGCGGTGTTCACCTACGCAGAGTACGACCGGGCGCGGACGCGAGGAGCAGGATTGGTCACGTACGCGAGGAGCCCCGAATGATCCGCTGCGTCCGACTCTGGACGGGACAAGACGGCGGTTCGCATTTCCGCGACGGCAGGCTCGACATCTTGCCGGGTCGCAATAACGATCTGGTGTCGCCCGCGATGTCGGCCGCGCACGTGAAGGTCGAGGAGACCGCGGGCGGGGGATCGCTCGCCTGGCACAATGCGCCCGTCCGCCAACTGGTGGTGACGTTGTCCGGCACGCTGATCTTCTCAACCCGCGATGGCGACGAGTTCACGCTTCGCCCGGGCGATGTGCTGCCGCCGAGGACACCGCAGGCTCGGGTCATCAGTGGCGACTGGAGGGTCCCGACCCGTGGCGACGAATGTATGTCGTACTCGAACCCGACGCCGACGTCCCGTTCACACCGGACGGTACGGCTCAGTGACCCGCGACGATGTCCGACTCGTCGACTTCCACCGGATCTTTCGCACCGGGCAGGAATGAGTAGGCGACGCATACGATTCCGAAGAACAGATAGCCCAGCGCGACCGCCGGATTCGCCGCCCATGCGACTTGTGGCGCGTGGATCAGACCGATGAACGACAACGCCGCCCCGACGGCGGACGCGATCGCCGCGTAGAGGAATTTCTTCTCGAGGATGAAGGTCACCGTGGTGCCGAGAATGAGACCCACCAGAACGGCGCCCTCACCGAGTGTCTGCAGCCCTTCGTAGACGACGCCCGCGCCGTTGAGTGCTTCAAGACCGACTTTGTCCGCCGACGTCCCAGCAGCGTTGAGCGCGTTGTCGATCAGCCCGCTGGCCCACTGCGCGAGGTTCGGCAGGATGGCGGCGACGACGGCGACTGCGTGCAGACGCGGCACCGCCTGAAACGCCTGGGCACCGATCAACAGGCCGATGTACAAGAGGATCGGCACGATCGCGGGGACAGGCAACAGCGCGTCCAGGACACCGAAAAGGCCAAGGAAACAGAAGATTCCGATGACGACGCCGCTGGCGAGTGAATAGCTGGTACGGCCGCCCGCGTCCTTCCAGCCAGGGTGACCGATGTAGACCGCCGGTGGGAACGGCGAGCCGAACGCGGAGCCGATGACGGCCCCGGCGCCGTCGGCGAGAAGCACGCTGCGCAGGTTATAGCTGTCGCCGGCGGCCGCGGCGCTCTCCACATTGCTCATGGCTTCTGTGAAGTTGTAGACACCCAACGGTATTGCGGTGCCCAGCAGGGGCGCCAGGTGCGTAAGGCCAGAGAAGAGCATGTCGATCCGTAGGTCGGGGATGCCGATTGCGATGTCGGAGATCGCCTGTCCGACGTCGGGTGCGGACATAAAGCCGCCGATCCAACCGATCGCCGTGCCCACGAGTAGCGCGGCGAGTCCGACCGGGATGCCGAACGGCAGCTTCACATCGGTGAAGAACCCGATCAGGATGATCGCCATGACTGGGAGGCCGATCCAGGCGGCTTCCCACATCTGGGCCGCGGGCCGCATGGAGATGAACGTGATCGAGATGCCGGCCAGGGTGCCGAGCATCGCGGCGCGGGGGGTGAGCTTGCGAATGAAGGGACCCACAAATGCGCCGATCATGACGATCACACCGATCATGAAGGCCCATGCCAGTCCCGATTCCCAGGCTTGCAGAGGATCTTTGGTGTTCAGATATACCGGCAGCATCACCACGAAGACGACGATGAACATGTGCGGCACGCTGGGGCCGTACGGGAGGGCCGTGACGTCGGTTCGGTTCTCGCGAGTTGCAAGCCGGCGCGCGAGGAATGTGTAGTACAGGTTGCCAAGGATCAGAGCGACGCCGAGGGCAGGCAATATGGTGCCGAGTACGTCGCCAGCAGGGACCGAGATGACACCGATCATCAGTCCGGTCAGCGTCAGCACATTGACCAGGATGTTGAAGCCGAGACCGAAGAACGCGTTCAGGTCGCCGCGCGTCCACCACGGTATCGACGTCGGTGCGGGTTCAGTCGGGCCAGGCGGATCAATGGGTGGATCGGCTGGTGTCACGTCGGTGGACATGGCGGGTTCCTCTCAGACGGCGGTGATGGTGAGGGCTTGAAGTGCCGGGATCACAGCCGTGCTGTCGGCGACCCATCCGAAGATGCCGCCCTGGGCCTTGATCATTTCCAGCCCGATGCGCTGGAAGTCCGGGAAATATGAACCGACACAATCGGATACGACAAGGCACTCGTAGCCGCGATCGTTCGCCTCGCGCGTGGTGGTGTGCACGCAGACCTCGGTTGTGACGCCGGTGATCAGCAACTGGGTGATGCCCGCGCCGGTGAGAAGGTCCTGGAGTTGGGTGGCGTAGAACGCGCCCTTGCCGGGCTTGTCGATGACGATCTCTCCCTCGACTGGCGCCAACTCGTCGACGATGTCGTGGCCGTACTCACCGCGGATGAGGATCCGGCCGTACTTCCCGGCATCTCCGATCCGCTTGGACGGGGCTCCGCGGTTGCGCTTGGCCGGCGGGCAGTCCGACAAATCGGGCCGATGGCCTTCGCGGGTGTGGATGACCAAGACTCCCGACGCCCTGGCCGCCGCGATCAGAGCCGCCAACGGCGGTACCACCTTGAGCAACTGATCGACGTCGTTGCCCAGGCTCTCGCCGAATCCGCCGGGCAGCAGGAAGTCTCGCTGCATGTCGATGACGATCAGCGCCGTCTTGCCGCCCACGAGGGTGAACGGCGTGGGTTCCGCAAGCAGGTCGATGGTCGCATTCACGAGTGCTCCTCGGCGGAGGTGGGGAAGATGGATGTCGCAACGGGATCAGGCGAAAAACGATCGCGTGGTTCGTCGAGGATGTGCGCGGCAAACTCGAGCACGGTGTCATCGGACAGAGCCGCCCCGAGGAGCATGGCGCTGTAGGGCCTGCCGTCGGCCGTTGTGCCGAGCGGCAACGCAATCCCGATCAGGTCGAGCAGATTGCCGAAATGTGTGTAGTGACCCAGCATCGTGTTGCAGTCGATCGGCCGTGCAAGCACCTCGTCGACGGTGAAGGTGGTGCCGATCGTGGGGACCACAAGCACGTCCATGTGTTGCCAAAGCCGACCGACGACCGCCTTCAGTTCGGCGAGCCGCTGCAGTGCGGCGAAAGCGTCGACCGCGGTGTACTTCTGCCCGCTGCGCAGGATGTCGCGGACGACTGGATGGATCGAATCTGGCTGGGCGGCAAGGAAGTCACCAAATTCCACCAACCGTTCCGCCACCCACGGGCCCTGGTAGAGAAGGGAACCGGCGGCCAGGAAGGGCTCGAGCGATGTGTCGACGACGGTGGCCATGCCGCTCACCTGCTCGCGGAAGGCCATGTGCGCGCGGCGCATCCCGTCGTCGCCGAAGAATTCCAGCACATCGGCGGCAGGCAGCCCCATCCGAATGTCAGAGCCGTCGTAACGAGGGCCGCGTCCGCGCGACCACGCGTCGTTGTCGTCACGGGCCGCCATCACCTCGAAGACGCGGTCGACGTCGTCGATGCAGCCGGCCATAACGCTTATGCAGTCCAGCGATTTGCACGCCGGGACCAGGCCGACGGTGCTGATCAGGCCGCGTGACGGTTTGAACCCGACGACGCCGTTGAGTGCCGCGGGCACCCTGCCAGAGCCTGCCGTGTCGGTGGCCACGGCGAATGGCACCTGGCCCAGTGCGACGGCCAGCGCCGAGCCAGAGCTCGATCCGCCGGAGATCATGTCGTTGCCGTACACACCGCGCGGCACCGTGTACGGGGTCCTGGTGCCGTTGAGCCCGGTGGCGAACTGATCGAGGTTGGTCTTGCCGACATAGAGCGCACCGGCGTCGATCAGTCGGCGCACGGCGGGTGCCGTCGTCGAGGCGGTGTACGCATAGTCGGGGCAGGAGAGCGTGGTCGCGACGCCCGCGACGTCGATGCTGTCCTTGACCCCGAATGGCACGCCGTACAGCGGCGGTGTCCGTGCGCCTTGGCGCCTTTCAATGTCCTCGGCAGCCGCAAGCAACGCATCGCGCGGCACGACGGAAAGCCAGGTGCCGTCATCACCCCTTGCCGCGATCGCGTCGGCGACTCGGGCGGCCGTCTTGGTGGGTGAACCACTTCCACCGGCATGCCACTGAAGGATCTCGGCCACCGAGGGACCGACAGACGGACCTGCTACGCCACCAACCACAGCTGTTTTTTTCACGGAATGATGGCGGTCGTGGTACCGCCGTATTGCAATCGTGTTGCTCCACCCCGCAGGCGGGCGTGATTCGACTTCATAATAGAAACGTGTTCTAGTTTCGGGGTGTTGGAGTTCACCCACATCGGGGACCTGACTTCCGAGGAAGTCGACCGGATGCGTGCCGTCTACCAGCCGCTCGCCGAATCGGTCCGCGACCTCGTCGACGCAACGATCCGAACGGAGGTCGACGCCGAGGAGGTGGCGGCGGTCAAAGCCGAGATCGACGCATTGACCGCACGATTACGGGCACGGCAGATCGACGGCCCGTTCGGGGTGCGGTACACCACCGGAGGCGACCGGATGGCGTGGGGTAATCCCGTCGTCGGTATTCGCAACCCGATCGCTCCGCCCCTGGTGATCCACCGCGACGAAGCGGGCGGTACGTTCACCGACTTCGTGATGGGGGCGCCGTACGAAGGTCCGCCCGGTCATGTGCACGGCGGGATCTCGGCACTGGTGCTCGATCACGTGCTCGGCGAGGCGGCCAGCGACGGGATAACACCTCGGTTTACCGGCACCATCACGATGCGCTACCTGCGTACGACGCGGCTGGGCCGGCTGCATGCCGAGGCGCGAATCGACCGCACCGAAGGTGTGAAAACCCATGTGGTCGGCCATCTCTCCGACGAAGACGGCGTCACCGTCGAGGCCGAGGGCGTCTTCATCACGCCCAAGTGGGCGCGCGACGAGAACTGAGGCTGAGAATCAGGGCGCGGCCACGTCAGGGACGTCGACGGCCATGCCAGCGAGGCTGCGGGTTATTGTGCCGATCTCCGCGACGAGAATTCGTGCGGCACCGTCGTCGATATGTGTTGCGGCGTCGCGTAATTGCTGGTCTGCGGCTATCAACTGCACCGTGTCGACGCTCCACGGAGTCGCTGGAGACGGGGGATCGCCGCGCAGCGCTTCGACGTAGTCGTCCACGGCCAGCACGAACTCGCGGCTCAGCGCCGCGGACGGGTGCGGCGGCAGGCTTTGTTCCAGCGCGGTACACGAAGTGGTGACGACATTCAGGCCCGCGCGAAACGATCTGAGCCAGCGCCTCAGGTCCCGTGACTCGATTCGGGTTGCCCCGGCGGCGGCTTCGAAGGCCGCACGGGCCCGAAACGCACGCTGCCACGCCGCGTCCAGCGCATCCGATGGATGGTCGAGGTCGTGCACATACGCCTTGATGACCGTTGCGGCGTAGTCGATTTCGGTCTTCAGCAGCTCGCCGGCACGCTGGCGAAGCCGGATCAGCGCGTCATCGGGAATGACCACGTGGAACAGCACTGTGAGTGCACCACCGATGATGACCGCGAAGAGGAGGTCGGTGATGGACGACGATGCATCCGTGATGTCGAGGAGCAGGACGATCGTCGCAGCGAAGGCTGCCGTCACCGCGATATACCCGAAGATCGATACCGCGTATGTGAGCCCGAGAAAACCCACCGCAAGGATTGCCGCGGCAAAGCCGGTCGGCTCCCACAGCAGCGTCACGGCGGACGCGACCACAACTCCGCCGCAGATGCCCGCGACACGACCGACGCACCGCGTGTAGGTGTGGGCCGTCTCCGGTCGCATGACGAGCAGCACCGTCAGAGGAATCCAATAGCCCGCGGGGACGTCGGCGAAGCGTGCGATTGCGATTCCGGACCCGGCGGCCCCGGCGAGCCGGGCGGCGTGCCGCGATATCGGCGATTTCAGGGTGAGATGTCCGGCGGCGACGCCTAGCGCCGCTTTCAGGGTGTCGGTCCAGTCACCGACGTGGCGTCGACCGAAGCGCAGCGCATCTGCGCGGTGGAGTTGACGGGAAAGACGCTGCGCCACTGGGGCGTCCGATATCGCGACGGCCGCGACGGACGCGTCGACGCCCTTGAGCGCGTATTCCGCATCCCGCCGCGCAGTCCGGTTCTGACCGGCGATCGCCGCGAGCATGTCCGCCGTCGCCGTCAACACATCGCGGATCGCGTCGTGCCCCGCCGCCTTGCCACGCAATGCCATCAACGTCTTGGCGATCTGCTCCGGAAGCGCGTGCCAGTCCCGATATGCCGGTGCGCGGCGACCGGCCTGGGTCTCGTTACTGCTGAACGCTTCCTTACACGCCAACAGTTGCGACGAGTCGACCTCCGCCGTTGGCTCGGTTGCCAGCCGCCGCGCATCGGTGCTCAGCGACCGGTAGACCGTCGTCAGCGCTTCGCGCTCGAGGCGCCAACGCCGCGGTGGTCTCAGCGCGATCAGCGCGGCCTGCGTCAGGCCGGCCAAGACGGCGAAAAGGGCGGACCCGAATGCGGCCAGGATCGGTTGGGGGTGCTGGATGACCAAGAGCAAGCCCGACGCTCCGGCAAGAAGCCCCGCGGGTGCGCCGACCGCCCACTGTATGCCCGCGAAAAAACACCACACTGCGACCACGATGACGAAGACGACGCTGTAGCCGGAGGTCAGAGCGCCTGCCAGAACGGCGACTCCCAGTTCGGCGGAGACCGCAAGCACGATCGGGATCCGACCGAGCGGGTTGTCTTGCAGTGCGATCGCGCTCGCGATCGCACCGGCCGCGGCGGTCGAGGTCGCCGCGCCCGCCGGGGCCCACAACAAGGCCGCGGCGGTCAGGACGAGCACGCCGAGAAGGCTCCTGGCGACCGCGCCGTTGCCCGGCAGGTTCAGTCGCAGGCCCAGCCCCTTGGTCACCCGATCATTCTCACCCGGCCGCGGCCGCATCCGGGGCAAGCTGGCACCACGACATGTCGGCTGTCAGGCCCTGTTGAACCGCTCCCGCGCCATGTTCATTGGGGACCGCCGCCCCCTCCAACAGTCCGAGCGGGCTTCACCACGTTGAAAGCAATACGCCACAGTGCATGGATCACCTGTCCGCAGTAGGGGATAACCGCGGGCCGACCCATTCCGAATTTCCGTACACCAGCAACCATTCGGCGATAGAGTCAGCTAACGATTTCAGATCACGAAAGTCACCCACGGGGTTTGCCAATTGGTGTCGCGTGCGCCGGCTCGACGTCGGCCGCGCACGAAGGGAGTCGGATGAGTACGGCCGCGGAGCGAGCAACTCAACTCGACCTGGTGGCCCGGCTGAAATCGTCGTATCCGGAACTACCGGATGCACCGACGCCGGACATGCTTGATCATCACCGGATCACCGCCTACCTCAAACCCGTCCATGACGTCGGCGGCGAGTCGTGTGCGCCGATGAAGTACGAGAACAAGCAGTACGAGCAGTGGGAGGAAGAGACCTACATCATCTGCGAGACACTCGGCTGGCGCGGCATCTGGCTGTCCGAGGAGCGCCGCCGAATGGGCAACGTCGACGTGGGCCGGGCCGAATACCTGGGGCTGCCGTACTACGGGCGCTGGCTGCTGGCCGTCGCGCGCGTCCTGGTCGAGAAACACCACATCGGCCTGACCGAGTTGAGCGAGCGCATGGCCGAAGTCCAGGAGCGATATGCAGGCGGGCTCGACGGCAAGAAACTGGAAGCCAAGCCGAAGTCAGAAGGGGACGGATCGGGGGTCAAGCGCAACAACCACGCCGAGGAGGCGGCCGGTAAGGGCGATCCGCAGATGTTTGCCGGGCAGGCTGGAACGCCGAGGTTCAAGGTCGGCGATCCCGTCGTGGTGCGCGAGCTTCCGGTGATCTTCTACACCCGCACGCCGGCGTATGTCCGCGGCGCGACCGGCCAGATCGAGACGGTGGCGTACGAAAGCCCGGCCGCCGAGGACGAGACGTGGGACCGGCCCGCGCAGGCCGAGTGGTTTTACGTCGTCCGCTTCAACATGGCCGACCTGTGGTACGGCTACACGGGAACAGCCGACGACGTCATCTCCACCGAAATTCCCGAACACTGGCTTCAAGCCGCCGAGTGAGTCGTCCGGAAAGGAGTTCGCATGTCTGACCACAGTCATGACCATGATCACGACCGCACCGTCGCGCCGATGGTCGACGAGATCACCGACTTCGAGGTCCTCGAGATCGCGCTGCGCGAACTGTGCATCGAGAAAGGCATCTTCACTGCCGAAGAACACCGCCGGATGACCGAGTTCGCCGAGCACATCGGGATCACACCGGCGGCGCATCTGGTGGCCAAGGCGTGGCTGGATCCTGATTTCAAGAAGCTGGCGCTGGTCGAACCGATGACGGCCAGCAAAGAGGTCGGCGTCGACTGGCTGCACCCTACCGGGTGGGGCACCCCTAGCGATTTCACCGCGT
Organism: Mycobacterium sp.; assembly: GCF_032159565.1. Classification (GTDB taxonomy): domain Bacteria; phylum Actinomycetota; class Actinomycetes; order Mycobacteriales; family Mycobacteriaceae; genus Mycobacterium. The sequence goes on along the minus strand of NZ_JAVHWR010000122.1, from coordinate 3,587 downwards.
TCCAGATTCTCGCCGACACCCCGACGGTGCACAACGTGATCGTGTGCGCGTTGTGCTCTTGCTACCCGCGGCCCATCCTGGGCAACTCCCCGGAGTGGTACCGGACACCGAATTATCGTCGTCGTCTGGTTCGCTGGCCGCGTCAGGTGCTGGCGGAGTTCGGGCTTTACCTGTCCAACGAGATCACCGTTCACGTCCAGGATTCGAACCAGAAGCACCGGTTCATGGTCATGCCGATGCGGCCCGAAGGCACCGAGGACTGGACCGAGGACCAGTTGGTGGAGATCCTCACCCGCGACTGCCTTATCGGCGTCGCGCTGCCGAAAGCCGGCGTGACCACCAACGCGATCGTCGACACCCGACCGGCACTGCACCCGGGAACGGGCGGATGACAGAAGCGGACGCCGCGACAGGGCGCTCCCGGATCGCGCCGCTGGACGAAATCGTCGAACGCAATCAGGTCTGGCCGGCGATGGCCGCCAAGTGGGGTGTCGAAAACCCTGTGCCGCCGTGGAAGACGAGCTTGGACGGGATGTGCGACGCGCTCGACCGGGCGGCCTGTGACGCGGACATCCCGGACTTCAAGCAACGGCGCGACGAGGAGGACGAGCTGTCGGCGACCCTTTACGCGGATCTGCCCTATCCGGAAAGCCAACTGGTCTCTTTGGCCCACTCCTTGTTGGCCCGCGGTGTCATCGACGAAGCCGAGCTGAGACAACGGCTCGCCAGCATCCGCGAACGGCTCGAGGCCTGAGCACAACCTGAGCACAACGATTCCGATTAGGTTCGGGTGGTGGAGAAAGTCATCCTCACTCTGCGGGGAGCCGACGCCGACGGCGCCTGGTGCGCCAGGCTGCGCACGCAGGTCGCCGCGGACCTTCTCGACATCGGCCTGCCGGGACTGGCGATCAATGTCCGCGATGCCGACGTGCGCGACTCGCTGATGACACTGACGACGATGGACCCCCCGGTGGTCGCCGTCGTCAGCGTCTGGACCCAGCAGTCCTACGGGGCGCAGCTCGTTGCCACGACGGCGCGGCTGCGCAAGGAGTGTGAGGACGTCGCGGCTTATCTCGTCACAGAATCCGTGCCGCTGCCACCGCCGGCGACCGTGCCCGGTCAGCGCACGGCCGGTCTTGCCAATGTGGCACTGCTGCGCCGCCCCGGCGACCTCGACGAAGCGATCTGGCTGTCGCGCTGGCACATCGACCACACACCGGTGGCGATCGAAACCCAGGCAACGTTCGGCTACACCCAGAACGCGGTGGTGCGGCCGTTGACCGATGGCGCGCCTGCCCTTTCGGCGATCGTCGAGGAACTGTTTCCCGCAGAGGCGATGTCCGATCTGCACGCGTTCTTCGGAGCTGCCGACGACGACGACCTCCGTAACCGGATGGAGCGCATGCTCGCCAGCACCGCCGCCTTCGGCGCAAATGAGAACGTCGACACCGTGCCCACCAGCCGTTACGTCTACCGCAGCCCGTTCGACGAAGGAAGGCAGAAGGTGAGCAGATGACCACCATCGATGAGGCGGTGGCCTTGGCCCGCGGCGAGAGCGGCTTGACGGTGGTGTCGACCCTGCGAGCCGACAACACCATTCAGGCGTCCCTGGTGAACGCGGGCGTGCTTCCGCATCCCGGAAGCGGAAGCCCGGTGCTGGCGTTCGTCACCTACGGCAGGGTGAAGCTCGCGAATCTACGGGCCCGACCGCAGCTGGCGGCGACCTTCCGCAACGGCTGGCAGTGGGCGACCGTCGAGGGCAATGCCGAACTCGCCGGACCCGACGATCCGCAGCCCTGGCTCTCCGACGCCGACCAGCTTCGGCTGCTGCTGCGTGACGTGTTCGCCGCCGCAGGCGGCACCCACGACGATTGGGACACCTACGACCGGACGATGGCCGAACAACGCCGCACGGCAGTGCTCGTCGCACCCACTCGGGTGTACAGCAACGGCTGAGCCTTACGCTTCTGCTGTGGCAGGCGCACGCGAGGAGTACAAGTCGGTGTTGCAGATCAGCGACGCCAAACGGGTACGGACGCTCACGCTCAACCGGCCCGATGTGCTCAACGCGTTCAACGAGGCGCTCTACCAGGCGACAGCGGTCGCGATCCGCGAGGCCGCCGAGGATGCCGAGATCGCTGTCGTTCTGCTGACCGGCAACGGACGGGCGTTCAGCGCTGGCAACGACCTCACGGAGATGCAGGCGCGGATCACCGATCCTTCGATGGCGGAGGCGGGCAGCCACTTCACGGCGATGATCGAGGAGTTGACCAACTTCCCGAAGCCGTTGATCTGTGCCGTCAATGGGCTCGGCGTCGGCATCGGCGCAACGATTCTCGGCTATGCCGACCTTGTGTTCATGTCGGCGCAGGCGCGGTTGAAGTGTCCATTCACCAGTCTCGGCGTCGCACCGGAAGCGGCATCGTCGTATCTGCTGCCCAAGTTGGTCGGCAGGCAGAATGCGGCGTGGATGCTGATGTCCTCGGAGTGGGTCACCGCCGACGAGGCGCTGCGCATGGGATTGGCATGGCGGGTGTGTGAGCCGGACGATCTCCTGGCCGAGGCCCGTCGGCACGCCGAAATCCTCTCGGCCAGACCGATTGCGAGCCTGATGGCGGTCAAGCAGACGATTGCAGATCCGTTCCGGCCGGGAATCGCCGCGGCCACCGAACGCGAGAACATTCACTTCGCCGCGTTGATGGGGGCAGCGGCCAACGCCGACGCGCTCGCCGCGTTCAATGACAGGCGGGGGAGTGCGGGCACCTAGCGGCGGGTGCGTCGAACGAATCGCCAGTTACTGAACTGGGGACTAGCGGCTGGCGGCCGAGGGGGTGCCGTTGTTGGCGAAGTGAGCTTCGATGATCGCCCGGACCGTGCGCTTGCATCGTCCGCAGTCGGATCCGGCTCCGCACGCGGCCGCCACTTCCTTCGATGTCGAGGCGCCCTTTGCAACGCACTCGCTCACCACGTGGCTGGTGGCTCCGGTACAGAGGCAGACGAACATCTACTGACCCATCAGTTCTTACTGCCGATGCTCATCAGATGAGCGAACTTGCCGACGAATCGCGTCGGATAGGCGCCGAGCCCAGCGTTCGACATCCACTCCGCGGCGGCATCGGGGTGATCGATCCACTGCCGGGCATTGGTCTCGTTGTCGATCTCCTGCAGGATCATCACTTCCTGCCCGTCGTCGAGGGCGCGGTAAACCCAGATCTTGCGCACGCCTCCACGCTTGAACCGGTCGAGGCCGTCGTGCACCTTCTCCATCAGCGCCGACACATCGGCTACCGACGACATGACGCCGACCACGATCCTGCCCACATGTTCTTCCGACGATGGCGGATCTAGATCGATCTTCTCGACCACCTGACCGCCGAAGATCGGCGGGATGTCGTCGAGTCCGGCGATGTCGAACCATTTGAATACCGCGGGCGAACGGATGACGTCGCGAATCGAGCGGGCGTGCCGAATACCGATCGTCACCAGCACTCGGCCGGGTTCCCAAATGGACGTGTAGAGGACGACGTGATGCGCCCCTATCGATGCCAAATTGTCGTGATGACGTTTGAGCCAATTCCACATCCGGT
>NZ_JAVHWR010000137.1:0-32448 GCF_032159565.1 Mycobacterium sp. | reverse complement strand
GACGAGATCAAGGCCGAGGTGCTCGAGCGGCTCGGCGAGCAGTACGCGGGCCGCGAGAAGGAGATCGGTGCGGCTTTCCGGGCACTGACCAAGAAGCTTGTCCGTCAGCGCATCCTGACCGACCACTTCCGCATCGACGGGCGCGGTATCACCGACATCCGTGCGCTGTCCGCCGAGGTGGCCGTCGTTCCGCGGGCGCACGGTAGCGCGCTGTTCGAGCGCGGTGAGACCCAGATCCTCGGTGTCACCACGCTGGACATGGTGAAGATGGCCCAGCAGATCGACTCGCTGGGACCGGAGACCAGCAAGCGCTACATGCACCATTACAACTTCCCGCCGTACTCGACCGGTGAGACCGGTCGCGTCGGCTCGCCGAAGCGCCGCGAGATCGGCCACGGTGCCCTGGCTGAGCGGGCACTCGTGCCGGTTCTGCCGAGCGTCGAGGAATTCCCGTACGCGATTCGCCAGGTTTCGGAGGCGCTCAGCTCGAACGGCTCGACGTCGATGGGCTCGGTGTGTGCATCGACACTATCGCTGCTGAACGCGGGTGTGCCGCTGAAGGCGCCCGTCGCAGGCATCGCCATGGGCCTGGTGTCCGACGATGTCGAACTGGAGGACGGCAGCACCGAGCGTCGCTTCGTGGCGCTCACCGACATCCTCGGCGCCGAGGATGCTTTCGGGGACATGGACTTCAAGGTGGCAGGAACCAAGGACTTCGTCACCGCGCTGCAGCTGGACACCAAGCTCGACGGCATCCCGTCGTCTGTCCTTGCCGGTGCGTTGGCACAGGCCAAGGATGCGCGTAACACCATCCTCGAGGTGATGGCCGAGGCGATCGACGAGCCCGACGAGATGAGCCCCTACGCGCCACGTGTCACCGCGATCAAGGTGCCGATCGACAAGATCGGCGAGGTCATCGGACCCAAGGGCAAGATGATCAACTCGATCACCGAGGAGACCGGTGCCCAGATCTCGATCGAGGACGACGGCACCGTGTTCGTCGGCGCGACCGACGGGCCTTCGGCGCAGGCCGCGATCGACCGGATCAACGCGATCGCCAACCCGCAGCTGCCCAAGATCGGCGAGCGGTTCCTCGGAACTGTGGTCAAGACAACCGATTTCGGCGCGTTCGTGTCGCTGCTGCCTGGCCGTGACGGCCTGGTGCACATCTCCAAGCTCGGGCGGGGCAAGCGCATCGCCAAGGTCGAGGATGTGGCGAAGGTCGGCGACAAGCTGCGTGTCGAGATCGCCGACATCGACAATCGCGGCAAGATCTCGCTGGTCCTGGTCGCCGAAGAAGACTCAGCCGAGGACGCCCCGTCCGCTGATTCGCCTGTCGATGCCACGACAGGCAGCTAGCGGCAAGGCGGGCCTGCGACGGGTCCGCCGCGGCGACGAGTCCACGACCAAGTCCACACTGCGACGCACCACCTTGCCCGGTGGGCTTCGCGTCGTCACCGAATACGTCCCGTCGGTGCGCTCGGCGTCTGTCGGCGTATGGGTGGGCGTCGGTTCGCGCGACGAAGGGCCCAGCGTCGCGGGCGCCGCACACTTTCTCGAGCACCTGTTGTTCAAGGCCACGCCGACGCGAAGTGCGGTGGAGATCGCCCAGGCGGTGGACGCGGTCGGCGGCGAGCTGAACGCGTTCACGGCCAGGGAACACACCTGCTACTACGCGCACGTCCTCGACAACGACCTGGAACTGGCGGTCGACCTGGTCGCCGACGTGGTGCTGCGGGGTACATGTGCGGCCGAGGACGTCGAGCTCGAACGTGCTGTGGTGCTCGAGGAAATCGCCATGCGCGACGACGATCCGGAGGACACGCTCGGCGACGTCTTCCTGTCGGCGGTCTTCGGAGAACACCCGGTCGGGCGTCCCGTGATCGGCAGCGCGGCGTCGGTTTCCGCGATGACGCGATCGCAGCTGCATTCGTTCCACGTCCGCCGCTACACCCCCGATCGGATGGTGGTGGCGGTCGCGGGCAATATCGACCACGACGAGGTGGTCCGGCTGGTGCGTGAGCACTTCGGCCGGCACCTGGTGCGCGATCGCACGGCGGTGCCGCCCCGCAAGGGCACGGGCCGCGTCACCGGTCAGCCGTCTCTTGAGGTGGTCAACCGGGACGCCGAGCAGACTCACATGTCGCTGGGGGTGCGCGTGCCGGGCAGGCACTGGAAGCGCCGCTGGGCGTTGTCTGTACTCAACACCGCGTTGGGCGGAGGTTTGAGTTCGCGCCTGTTCCAGCAGATTCGCGAAACACGCGGGCTGGCGTACTCGGTGTACTCGACGGTGGACACCTTCTCCGACAGCGGCGCGCTGTCGGTCTACGCCGCGTGTCTTCCCGAGCGCTTCGCCGAAGTGGCCAGGGTGACCGCGGACGTGCTGGAGACGGTGGCCCGCGACGGAATCACCGAATCCGAGTGCCGGATCGCCAAGGGCTCGATGCGCGGCGGGCTGGTGCTGGGCCTGGAGGATTCAGGTTCGCGGATGAACCGCATCGGCCGCAGCGAGCTGAACTACGGCGACCACCGCAGCATCGACGAGACGCTGGCGCTGATCGACGCGGTCACCCTCGATGAGGTCAACGCGGTCGCGCATCAACTGCTGACCAGGCCGTACGGTGCCGCGGTGCTGGGGCCGTACCGCACCAAAAGGTCACTGCCACAGCCGCTTCGGGCCATCACAGGCTGAACTGTAACGTGGGGACGGTGACTGACCTCTCCCGACGAACCCTGCTGGCCGGCGGATTGGCCGTGGCAGGCCTCGCCACCTTTCCGCAAAAACCTGTCCTTGGCGACACACAAGGGGAGCCGGTCCCGCCGGTGCACGACCGTATCGAGGCGCTGCAGCGGCGGCACAACACGAAGATCGGCGTGTACGCAGTCGACTTCGAAACCGGCCGCACGGTGTCGCACCTCGACGGCGAGTCGTTCGCGATGTGCTCGACGTTCAAGGGTTACGCCGCCGCGCGCGTCCTGCAGATGGTGCAGAACGGTGAGCTGACGCTGGACCGCCAGGTCTTCGTCGACCCCGCCCAGGCCGCGTTGCCCAACTCGCCGAGGACCGCGCCGAACTCCGGTGGTCAGATGACGCTGGCCGAGCTGTGCGCGGCGGCCGTGCAGGTCAGCGACAACGCCGCGGGCAATTTGCTGCTCCAGACGATCGGCGGCCCCTCGGCCATCACCGATTTCGCGCGCAGCATCGGCGACGACCGCACCCGGCTTGACCGCTGGGAGATCGAGTTGAACTCGGCGATACCGGGCGACCCGCGGGACACCAGCTCGCCGCAGGCGCTCGGCGGCGGCTACCGCACCCTGCTCACCGGCGACGTGCTGGCCCCGCCGCAGCGCCGGCAGCTCGAGGACTGGATGCGGGCAAACGAAACCTCGAGCGTGCGCGCAGGTCTCCCCGAGGGCTGGACCACCGCCGACAAGACAGGCAACGGCGACTACGGCAGCACCAACGACGTCGGTATCGCGTACGGGCCCGACGGCAGGCGCTTGCTGCTGGCCATCATGACGCGCTCGCGGGCCAACGACCCGAAGGCACCGAACAACCGGCCGCTGATCGGCGAGGTCACCTCGCTGCTGGTGCCGTGGCTGCTCGGCGCTTGAGCGGGAAGTGATGACCGCCCCGAGTTGCTACCGGCACCCCGACCGGACGACCTATGTGCAGTGCACCCGGTGTCGCCGGTACATCTGCCCGGAGTGCATGCGCGATGCGGCCGTCGGTCATCAATGCGCGGAGTGTGTCAGCGCCGGAGCGAAATCGGTGCCCCCACCGCGGGTCCGGTCGGGCGGCCGGTGGGGTTCGACGACCCCGGTCGTCACTTTCGTCCTGATCGCGATCAACGTGCTCGCCTTCGTCGTGCAGACGGCGTCGTCGCGCGTGGAGGCGGACTTCGTCATGTGGTCGCCCGCCGTCGCCCACGGCGAGCTGTACCGCCTGCTGACGTCGGCTTTCTTGCACAGCGGGATCACTCACATCCTGTTCAACATGTTCGCGCTGTTCGTGGTCGGTCCGCCGCTGGAGATCTGGCTGGGCCGAACGCGTTTTGTCGCGCTGTATCTTCTGAGCGCGCTCGGCGGCTCGGTGTTGATCTACCTGTTCTCGCCGCTGAACGTGCCGACGCTCGGTGCATCGGGCGCGGTATTCGGCTTGTTCGCGGCGACTTTCGTGGTGGGGCGCAAGGTCAACGTCGACATCCGGTGGGTCGTCATCATGATCGCGATCAACCTGGTCATCACGTTCACCGTGCCGTCGATCAGCTGGCAAGGACACCTTGGCGGGCTGGCGACGGGCGGTGTGGTCGCCTTGGCCTACGCGTACGCACCCGCCAAGAACCGTATCCCGGTGCAGGTCGGTGCGACGGTTGCCCTCATCGTGTTGTTCGCGGCCCTGATCTGGTGGCGCACCAGCGATCTGCTGGCGCTGGCCTGACGGAGCGATCTGTGTTGACGACAGATGACTGCCCATGTGGCAGTGGGGAGGTGTTCGGCCGGTGTTGTCGGCCGCTACATGCCGGGGAGCGCCAAGCCGCGACCGCCGAAGAGTTGATGCGATCGCGCTACAGCGCGTACGCGGTCGGGGACCTCGACTACGTCTGGCGGACGTGGCATCCGCGCACCCGGCCCGAGGCGCTCACTCCGTCCGATGAGGTGTGGACGGGACTGGAGATCCTCGACACGGTGGCGGGACAGCAGGGCGATGACGGGGGAGAGGTGGAGTTCTGCGCTCACTATCGCCGGAACCGACGAAGTGGGACGCTTCGGGAGCGGTCCCACTTCGCCGTTAGAGCCCGTCGTTGGTTCTACGTGGACGGGGAGGTGTTCGGTTGACCGGTCAGGCCAGCACGGTGGCCGGGTCGGTGAAGGGCAGCTCCAGATCGGATGCCACCTGCTCGGAGAGCAGCGCGCCCTCGTGGGTCGAAAGACCCTTGGCCAGAGCGGAATCAGCCTGGCAAGCGGCCTGCCATCCCCGCTCGGCCAGCTTCACCACGTAGGGCATGGTGGCGTTCGTCAGCGCGTATGTCGAGGTGCGCGGCACCGCGCCTGGCATGTTGGCCACGCAGTAGAACACGGTGTCGTGCACGGCGAACGTCGGGTCGTCGTGCGTGGTTGGGTGCGAGTCCTCGAAGCAGCCACCCTGGTCGATCGCGATGTCGACCAGGACCGCGCCCGACTTCATATGCGCGACAGTCGAATTCGAAACGAGCTTGGGAGCCTTTGCCCCGGGCACCAGCACGGCGCCAATGACCAGGTCGGCATCCTTGACGGCGTCCTCGAGGTCGAGCATCGACGAGAAGCGGGTCTCGATGAATCCGCTGCTCTCGTTGTCAATCTTGCGCAACGTGTTGACGTTGACGTCGAACACGTTGACGTGAGCGCCCATGCCCTTGGCGATGCGGGCGGCGTTGTAGCCGGCCACGCCGCCGCCGATGACGACGACCTCGGCCGGGGCGACACCGGGGACGCCGCCCATCAGAACGCCGCGGCCGCCGTGGCTGCGCATCAGGTGGTAGGCGCCGACCTGCGCCGAGAGCCGGCCTGCGACCTCGCTCATCGGGGCCAGCAGCGGTAGCGCACCGTCGGCGGTCTGCACGGTCTCATAGGCGATGGACGTGGTGCCCGAAGTCATCAACGCGTCGGTGCACGGCCTGGAGGCGGCCAGATGCAGGTACGTGAACAGGGTCTGGCCCGTGCGCATCCGGCTGTACTCGGGCTCGATCGGCTCCTTGACCTTCAGCAGCAGGTCGGCCTCGGCCCACACCTCGTCGACGTTGTCGATCATCTGGGCGCCCGCGCGCTTGAAGTCGGCGTCGGAGATCGCAGAGCCTTCGCCCGCGCCGGCCTGAATGAGCACCTCATGGCCGCGATGGGTCAGCTCGGCCACACCGGCCGGGGTGATGGCAACTCGAAATTCGTTGTTCTTGATCTCGGTCGGGATGCCGACGCGCATGATCGCTCCTGGAGGTCGATGGACTAGGTAAATTGTGAAGAACATTCGGTAATCGAGCAACAGACTTGTCGATCATTCGATAACATCGCGCTATGACCGAAGAATCATCATTAGCGACGGTAAGTCGCGCACGTCCGCCGAAGGATGTTCGGCCACCCGAGCTCGACGAGGTCGATCGCCGGATTCTGATCGCCCTGCACCGCGACGCCCGCATGCCCAACAGCGCGCTCGCCGATGCCGTGGGTATCGCCCCGTCGACGTGTCACGGCCGGGTTCGCCGGCTGCACGAGCTCGGTGTCATTCGCGGTTTCTACGCCGACATCGACCCGACCGCCATCGGCCTTTCACTGCAGGCAATGATCTCGGTCAGCCTGCAGGCCAATGCGCGCGCCAAGATCCGCAGCTTCATCCAGCAGATCCGGCGCAAGCCGCAGGTGATGGACGTCTACTTCCTGGCAGGTGCCGACGACTTTCTCCTGCACGTGGCCGCCCGCGACACTGAGGACCTGCGAGCGTTCGTGGTCGAGAACCTCAACGCCGACTCCGACGTCGCGGGCACGCAGACATCGCTGATCTTCGAGCACCTGCGGGGCGCCTCTCCGCTGTAACCCCGCCCTCTATCTCTTATTGATAGAGAGGAAGTTCAATGAAATATGTCTTATTGCCCGCGATGGTCGCCGGTTCGATCGCTGGTGCCGCTCTGGGATCTGCCGCAGCCGCATATGCGGCGCCGACGGGTCCCGCGTCGGCGTCGGAGACAGTGAATGCGTTGCAGGCCCGTGGATTACACGTGATCCTCAACAAGACCGGCACGGCTCCGCTCGATGAGTGTGCCGTCACCTCGGTGCGGCCCGGTCAGACCTTCAGCAGGACGGATTCGGGAGCGCCGGGAGCGGGCAGCAGCATCGTCACAACCGTCACGGCGAAAACCGTGTATGTCGACGTCGACTGCTGATCAGAACGGTGGCTCGTCCGATGATGGTGGTGGTTCGGGGGGAGGCCGCCAATCCGGTGGCAACTCTTCGGGTTCCAGCGGATCGTTGATCCAGGTGCAGAACGGGCTGGTGCTGGGTCGGCCTTTGAGAATGAACAACATCTTGCGCATCTCGTTGCGGTGCTTGCGGTAGCCGATCTCCTGCCGGCGAGCGTGTTCGAGTCGGCGGTGCGCCTCGTTGATTGGCCGGTGGATCCGGTTGCGGTTGCGAATGCGTGCGATGCGGGTCGCCCGCTCACGAGAACGGTTGCGGCGAACGGCTTTCGGTTCCCGGCACGCCGGCGGCGACCCGATGTCGGGGAACAGGGCGACCCCGCCGGGCACGGTACGATAGACCTCTCCGGTCGGCGATGTCCACAGCACAGTGCCGTCGGGTAGTTGTTCGTCGCGCCAGCCGTCGTGAAAAGTTTTGAGTCGATGGTGTTGCCGACACAAACATTTGAGGTTGTGAGCCACCGTCAAGCCGCCCTTGCTCGGATCGGCATGGTCGAACGGAATTGTGTGGTCCAAATCGCAGATCACCGCGGGCCGGTCGCATCCAGGGAATCGACATGTCAGATCGCGTAAGCGCACTGCGCGCTCGAGGGCCGCCGACGGCTGATAGCGCAGCGCTTCGGCGGTGCTCACCTTCGGCTCTTCGACCAGGCGAAGTGTCGCTTCCTCGGCCATCCGGCGGACCAGGTCCGCGTCGATCACGCCGTACCCTTCGAGGTATCCAGGCTCGGTACCACCGCCGAGCACGGTGTCCGACCCCGCGATGACATTGACCACGATCCGGATCGACGAAGTGGTGTCATCGGGGCGGTTGGGACAGTTGCGATCATCGCATTGGCATGCCAGTGTGCGCCCCTCCGATAAAGCCTTCACTGCGTCGGCGCGGCGCTGATCGACGGTGCGGGGATCGTCTCGACACACGGCGCTGGCCAGTTCGGTGAGTCGCTTGTCGAATGCTATTCCTGCTTCGGCGGCGACGCTGCCGTCGAGTTTGGCAGTGCCGTCGGCCTGCGCGATGACTTTGACATGACGCTTGTCCTCGCGCCGCACCCGCTCCCGGATCGCGTCGGGATCCATTACTCGCACGATGGCGTCGATGGCGTTGATGATTCGCTTGCGTGACCAGCAGTGCCACTTCGCGACTCGGCTGGCAAGCAGGCAATCGAGGCGTTCGATCACCGAATCGCTGACGAATTCGGTTCGGGTGATTGCCAACTGCACCGTTCGCCAGTCCGTCTCACCCGCCGCCAACACCGCCGCAACCTTGGGCAGTCGATCCGCCAGAGTGTGGGCATGGGAGACCGTGACGCCTGCGGCCGCGGGGGACAGGTTGCACGCGGCCGCGACCTCGGCGGTGGTGCGTTGAAATCCCGTCACGATCATGTAGCCCGGGTCGGGGTCTTCCGTGTAGACCTCGGCGGTCCGCAGCGCAAGCAATTCGGCCACCGCCGACATCCGCCGCGCCATCAGCCGCGACTCCTGGCGCTGGGAGTCGGCAATCGCCACCACTAACTCGGTCGGCGCCAATCCTTCGAACATGTGTTCGAGAGTACGCCGGGGTTGCGACAAACTAGGGTGGGCTCATGCGGGTCGGAGTACTGGGTAGCAAGGGCAAGGTCGGCGCGACCATGGTTGGGGCCGTTCAGGACGCGGACGACCTCACTCTGTCGGCCGAGGTCGACGCAGGCGATTCGCTCGATCTGCTGACCCGAGGCGACACCGAGGCCGTCATCGACTTCACGCATCCCGATGTGGTGATGGACAACCTGAAGTTCTGCATCGAAAACGGCATCCACGCCGTCGTTGGCACCACCGGGTTCGACGACAAGCGGCTGGGACAGGTCCGCAGCTGGCTGACCGCGAATCCCGACGTCGCCATCCTCATCGCGCCGAACTTCGCGATCGGCGCCGTGCTGTCGATGCATTTCGCACAGCAGGCGGCCCGCTTCTTCGATTCGGTTGAGGTCATCGAGCTCCACCATCCGCACAAGGCCGACGCACCGTCGGGGACCGCCGCCCGCACGGCGCGGCTCATCGCCGAAGCGCGAAAAGGCATGCCGCCCAATCCTGATGCCACCAGCACAGGTCTGGACGGCGCCCGGGGCGCCGACGTCGACGGCATACCCGTGCATTCCGTGCGGCTGGCCGGTCTCGTCGCGCACCAGGAGGTGTTGTTCGGCACGGAGGGTGAAACGCTGACGATCCGGCACGACAGCCTCGACCGCACGTCGTTCGTGCCCGGTGTGCTGCTGGCCGTCCGGAAAGTGAAGGAACACCCTGGGCTCACCGTCGGCATTGAGCCGCTGCTCGACCTGACATGAGCACCGACGGCGGCCGCGCACTGCGCATCCAGCTGGTCATCGGCTTCATGTGCGTCGCACTCGTCGTGTACTTGCTGTTGCTCGGCCGGATCGCGTGGGCGTTCATGACCTCCGGCAGCGCCGCAGCGGTCGGGTTGGGCTTGGCGATATTGGTCATGCCGCTGATCGGCATCTGGGTGATGGTCAGCACGCTGCTGGCCGGCTTGGCGCATCAACGGCTGGCGCGAATCGCCCGCGAGACGGGAGTCGAGCTCGACGTCAGCCAGTTGCCCAGGATGCCGTCGGGTCGGATCCAACGCGACGCGGCCGACGCACTGTTCGAGACCGTGCGCGACGAGGTGGAGAAGGATCCGGACAACTGGCTCGGGTGGTATCGGCTGGCGCGGGCGTATGACTACGCGGGCGACCGCAGCCGTGCGAGAGAGGCGATGAAGAAGGCCGTCGAATTACAGGAGGCGGAATGACCAAGAGGCTGTTGATCGTTCACCACACGCCGTCGCCGCATACACATGAGATGTTCGAGGCGGTGATGGCGGGCGCGACCGACCCCGAGATCGAGGGCGTCGACGTCGTGCGTCGACCGGCGCTGACGGTGTCGGCAACCGACATGCTCGAGGCCGACGGCTACCTGCTGGGCACGCCTGCCAACCTCGGCTACATGAGCGGTGCGATGAAGCACGCGTTCGATGTCTGCTACTACCCGTGCCTCGATACCACGGGCGGACGACCGTTCGGTGTCTACCTGCACGGCAACGAGGGCACGGAGGGAGCCCAGCGTGGAATCGACTCAATCACTACTGGGCTCGGCTGGACGAAGGCCGCTGACACCGTGGTGGTGTCGGGCAAGCCGAGCAAGGACGATCTTGAGGCGTGCTGGAATCTCGGCGCCACGGTCGCCGCTCAATTGATGGGATAGCGCTGGCGCCGGCGCAAGAGGCGGAGTGTATCGCGCCATAAAGCAGCGCGGCGACCGTCAACGCGATAGAAAGCTAGTTATGCCGGGTATCGCCGAACTCGCCTTGGGCGCAGCGCCAATCGCGGGTGGAGCGTTGCTGGGCGCCGCTGCGGGAAGCTTCAAGGGACCGGACGTTCGCGCCATGATCGCCAAGGACATGGATCTGCTCGAGCGGATCCCCGACGATCAATCTGAGCTGAAAGCCCGGCTGAAGGCCAGCATCGACGAGCGCATCAACGACCTGGTCGAGGCGACGGAGAAGAGCCGTGCCCTGCGCGAGGCCGCAATCTCATACGGCGGTAACTGGCGCGACATCGTCGTGTTCATCTGCGCGATCCTGTTCACCATCGTCTGGTGGAACGTAAGCCACAGTCGGAGCAACTGGCTGGTGATGTTCATCGTGATGATCATTCTGTCGGTGGTCGCCGCCATCTATGCGGGCCGCGGTATTGCGCGCGCAATAGCCAATTTCCTGCACAGGAAAGATCGCGACGGGGAACCGCCGAAGTCTCAGTAGTGGTAGGTGTCCGACGGTGCCGGGATGTGCGCCGGGTCGTCGACGTCGTCGAAATCGGACGGCTCGATGCCGTAGGCACGGGCGAGGTCGAGGATCTTGTTCGCACGCGCGATGCGCGGCAGGTCCGAGCCATTGCGGATCTCGCCGCCATCGCGCTCGAACTCGAGGAAAAACTCCTTGGCCCAGGTGATTTCGTCCAACGACGGCGAAAGCCCCTCGTTCACCGTTCCGCACTGATCGGGCGTGAGGCAGATCTTGCCGGTCATGCCGAATTCGGCCGACACCGCCGTCGCCTCGCTGAGCTTCAAGGCGCTCGACCCGACGGTGGGGCCATCGATCGCGCCCGGCAGGTGCGCGGCCTTGGCCGCGATCGTGAACCGCGAGCGCGCGTAGGCGAGCGTCGTCGGGTTGTCCCCGAAACCGGTGTCGCGGCGGAAGTCGCCGATGCCGAAGGCCAACCGGAATGTGCCCTTTGCCGCGGCGATCTCGGTGATCCGCTCGAGACCGCGGGCCGTCTCCACGAGTGCGACGATCGGGATGTTCGGTAGTCGTTTCGCCGTCTCCGTGACGTGGTCGACCGATTCGACCATCGCCAGCATCACGCCACCGACCGAAGTGCCAGACAACATCTCGAGGTCGTCCTGCCACCACTGCGTTCCGAATCCGTTGACACGGACCCAGTCCCCGTTACCGTCGCCGAGCCACTTGATCACATTGCCGCGTGCCGAGACCTTGTCCTTGGGTGCGACCGCATCCTCGATGTCGAGGACGACGATGTCGGCGCGCGACCGCACGGCGGGCGCGAACCTGTCGTACTGCGCACCGTTGACCAGCAGCCAGCTCCTGGCGAGCACGTGGTTGATCCGCGATCCGACGTCGGCGTCGTCCTGGGTGGTGCTGACCTCGTTGTCCACGCGAATATCGTCGCTTACCGCGGCCACTGGGCCAAGCGCGGGGTCTATCCAGGTCAGGGCAGCGCGTCGAACAGCTTCTCCAGCGCGGCCCAGTGCCGGTCGTCGGCCGCCTTGTCATAGGGCGGGTTGTCCGGGACCGCGAACCCGTGCCCGGCCGGATAGAACTCGACCATGTGCTCGACACCGGCCGCGGTCAGTGCCTTGTCCAAGGTTTCCGCGTGCTCGGTGGTGAAGCTGGCGTCGTTCTCCGCGCCGGCCACGTAGACGGTCGCGTTCATCTTGTCGGCCAGCAGGTGCGGACTGTTCGGATCGTCGGTGACCAGGCCTCCGCCGTGGAACGAACCGGCGGCGCCGACGCGATCGGGTTGACGGCCGGCCACGATCATCGAGGTCCGGCCACCCATGCAGTATCCGAAGACGCCGAATCGCGAGCCCCTGACCTCGGGTCTCTGCTCGAGGAAGTCGAAGAACGCACCCGCGTCCGCGGCGATCATGTCCGGCGTCACCGAGCCGACCATCGACATCAACCGGGTCCGCTGCGCTTGGTCGCTGAATACGGTCTGCATGTCGAACGGCTCCCAGTCGCCGTGCCGGTAGAACACGTCAGGCAACAGCACCGCATAGCCATAGCCGGCCATCTTCTCGGCCATGTCGTTCATGGTGTCGCGGACGCCGCCCGCGTCGACGTACATGACGAGCCCGGGCCACGGGCCGGTGCCCTTCGGGGTGTGCAGGGTGGCGGGGCAGCTGCCATCTAGTGTGGGGACCGTCGCAGAGACACTCGGCATGGTTCAGTTCTACGCCAGCGGTCTGGACGTAAGCTGGGCGGCGTGCCGGTCGCCACGCCCTACGAGGATCTGCTGCGCGTCGTGCTGGAGCGCGGCACACCCAAATCGGATCGCACCGGCACCGGCACCCGAAGCCTGTTCGGCCACCAGCTGCGCTACGACTTGTCGGCCGGCTTCCCGCTGATCACCACAAAAAAGGTGCACCTCAAGTCGGTGGTCTACGAGCTGCTGTGGTTCCTGCGCGGTGACTCGAACGTGCGCTGGCTGAGGGACCACGGCGTCACCATCTGGGACGAATGGGCAAGCGAAACAGGCGATCTCGGTCCCGTCTACGGCGTGCAGTGGCGGTCTTGGCCCACGCCGTCGGGTGCGCACATCGACCAGATCAGCGCCGCGCTGGAGCTGCTGAAGTCCGACCCGGACTCGCGGCGCAACATCGTCTCGGCCTGGAACGTCGGCGAGATCCCGCAGATGGCTCTGCCGCCGTGCCATGCGTTCTTCCAGTTCTATGTCGCCGACGGCAGACTCTCCTGCCAGCTCTACCAGCGCAGCGCCGACCTCTTCCTCGGCGTGCCGTTCAACATCGCCAGCTACGCGCTGCTCACCCACATGATGGCGGCGCAGGCGGGCTTGGACGTCGGCGAGTTCGTCTGGACCGGCGGTGACTGCCACATCTACGACAACCATGTCGAGCAGGTCGCCGAGCAGTTGAGCCGTGATCCGCGGCCGTACCCGGAACTCGTTCTGGCGCCGCGGGATTCGATCTTCGACTACACCTACGACGACATCGTCATCAAGAATTACGACCCACACCCGGCGATCAAGGCACCCGTAGCGGTATGAGTCTGGGCCTCATCTGGGCCCAGTCGCCCTCCGGTGTGATCGGCCGTGCCGGCGGCATTCCCTGGCGGCTGCCCGAGGACCAGGCCCGCTTCAAGGAATTGACGCTCGGCCACACCGTGGTGATGGGCAGGCTGACCTGGGAGTCGCTGCCGAGCAAGGTGCGCCCGCTGCCGGGGCGCAGAAATGTCGTAGTGACCCGGCAAGCTGACTACATGGCCGAGGGAGCGACTGTGGCGGGCAGCTTGGACGAGGCGCTCACCGACAATGAGACGTGGGTGATCGGCGGCGAGCGGATTTACACGCTGGCGCTTCCGATCGCGACGAGGTGTGAGGTCACCGAGGTGGAGGTCGACCTACCCCGCGACGACGGGGACGCCGTGGCGCCCGTGCTCGATGAGGCCTGGGTGGGTATCGAGGGTGACTGGATGGTCAGCTCGTCGGGGCTGAGATATCGGTTCTCCAGCTATTCGCGGACATGAGGCTCACCGCCGCGCAGGCTCGTCGGGTCGCAGTGGCTGCGCAGGGCTTCCATGAGCCCGCCCCACGTGGACCGGTCACCCGGGCGCATCTGAAGCGGCTGGTCTCGCGGATTCAGATGCTTCAGTTGGACTCGGTTTCGGTGGCCGTGCGGGCGCACTATGCGCCGGTGTTCAGCCGGCTCGGCCCGTACGACCGCGATGTGGTGGACCGCGCCGCGTGGAGCCACAGCGCGCGATCGCCGAGGCTGCTCGTCGAATATTGGGCGCATGAGGCCGCGCTGATGGCGGTCGACGACTGGCCGCTGCTGCGCTGGCGGATGCGGGAGTACACCGGCGGCCGGTGGGGCAAGGAGATCGTCAAGAAGAATGCGCGGCTCGCCGATGACGTCGTCGCCGCGGTCGCCGAGCTGGGCCCGTCGACCGCAGGGCAGATCGAGTCGCATCTCGGAGCCGGCCAGCGCGGCAAGAAGGGTCCGTGGTGGGACCGCAGCGACACCAAGTGGGTGACGGAGGCGTTGTTCGCCGCGGGGGTGCTGACGACGGCGACGCGGGTGGGATTCGCGCGGCATTACGACCTGGTGGAGAACGTGCTGCCGCCGGAGGTGCTGGCGCGCGAGGTGGACGACGACGAAGCGGTGCGCGAGCTCGTGCTGCGGGCGGCGGGTGCGCTCGGGGTTGGCACGGAGGCGGACATCCGCGACTACTTCAGGCTGGGTGCGGCGCAGGTCAAGCCGGCGATCGCCAAGCTGGTCGCAGACGGCGAGCTCGAACCCGTTGAGGTCGACGGCTGGAAGGCGCCGGCGTATCTGCGTGCCGGCCAGATCGTGCCGCGCGGCGAGCGGGGGACGGCGCTGCTGTGCCCGTTCGATCCGCTGATCTTCTTCAGGCCACGCGTCGAGCGGTTGTTCGATTTCCACTACCGCATCGAGATTTATACTCCCGCTCCGAAGCGCCAATTCGGTTACTACGTATGGCCGTTTCTACTCGACGGGCAGCTGGTCGGCCGTGTCGATCTGAAGGCGGAACGGGTGTGGGGTGCGCTGAACGTCGTCGGCGCGTTCACCGAAGGGGGCCAGGACGCGGGGCGCGTGGCGACAGCGCTGGCGGGGGAGTTGCG
The DNA here is from genome assembly GCF_032159565.1 of Mycobacterium sp. Classification (GTDB taxonomy): domain Bacteria; phylum Actinomycetota; class Actinomycetes; order Mycobacteriales; family Mycobacteriaceae; genus Mycobacterium. The sequence goes on along the minus strand of NZ_JAVHWR010000137.1, from coordinate 17,567 downwards.
GTCGATGGCCGCGTGGTTGGGGTTGAGCGACGTCACGGTCGGCGAGCGCGGCGACCTGGTGGGCGCACTGCGTGCTGCGCTGGCGTAAGTCGGTGCGAGTGTGCGTATTCGGATGCCTGGCAAGCGTTTTCGCTCCGAAAGCGCACAATCGAGGCCGGGTCACGCAGTTCGCTTCTAGCACGAACGGCACACTTCCGGAGTTGGTTCATCGTCGAGGTCCTCGGGCTGTGTTCTGAGCTCCGGGTATTCCACGTAGTCGTCGGCATCTTCAAACAGTCTCTGAAGAACGGGAAACACCGGGTCTCCAGGGAATTCGTTGTTCTGATTTCACAGCTGAAAGGTATGACTTCTCGAATTCGGATCATCGACCTGTTGTCTGACCGCGTTCCCGAACGCCTCGAACCCACTCTTGCCGCGTGGCTCGATCACCCCGAAATCGGCCGCATGCTAACTCGAACATCCGCCGGCCGACCGAATAATAGGTGTCCGAGTCGACGTCCTGGGTCACGTCAGCATCGCTACGTTCAGCTGAGCGGCCTCGGTGTAGTTGCGGTGGGCTCTGTCCGCGACTTCTCGCAACTGCGCCAATGCTTCTCGCATCTGTTGCGCGGCGCTCATCCACTCCTGGTGCAGCGTGTTGTGCGCCGCGGCGCCCGCACCCTCCCACGTCTCGTGCAAGTCGGTGACTTGTTCGTCGACGCGAGCAGCGATCGCTGCGGCGTGGCGCTCGAAGGCTTGAAGTTTGTCGACGAACGCCAGCAGGATCTCGAGTTCGACTCGATACCGCATCACGAACCGATTTCGGTGGAAACACCACGCACGGATTGCGCGGAAATAGTTTCTGTCTGGTCGTAAGCCACGGCGGCCCGCTCGAGCAGATAAGACGAATGAGCCAGCCTCTCAACGAGCTTGGCCGCCCCGTCGTGCCACTCTTCCCACAGGGTGGCACATGAAGACGCCGCAGCTCCGGACCACCCCGACACGACGTGGTCCCACTCCCGCGACAGTCTCGCAAGTTCCACGCGTAAGCCCTCGGCATCACCGCCTACGGCGTGCGAAGTTTGGAGCGCTCGGGGTACATCAACCCGTATCTGGCTGGCCACGTATCAAGCGTATGGGCGCTGGAACGTCACTCCTGCACTAATTTTGCCGACTCTGCGCCGGCGCCTTCGCCCTCGATCTGCCCTTCCTCGCTGAAGTCCGTCACGCCTCGGCCGGTGATCCTGTTGACGATGAACACCACCGCGCCGATCGCCAGCCACACAATGCCGCCGATCTTGGCCAGCGGGTCGGCGTTGAACAGCACATAGCCGATGATCAGGAAACCGAGCGTCGGAACGACCAGGTGCAGCAGGTAATTCTTCGATTTCTTGTGCCCGATGTAGTACCAGACGACGGAGATGTGGAGCAGGCAGAAGGCGAACAGCGCGCCGAAGTTCACCAGCGACGAGATCAGCCCGATCTGGCCGACGAAGAACAGCACGAGCACGACACTGATCGCGCTCACCAGGAGGATCGCGTTGATCGGGACCTGGCGAGCGCTGATCTTCGACAGGAAGCCGGGCAGTTGGCGATCCCGGCTCATCGAGTACAGCAGCCGACTGGTCGCCGCCTGGGCAGCCATGGCGTTCGCGAATCCCACGGCGAGCACATTGACGACGAAGAACGCATTCATCCATCCGGTGTTTGACGCCGCCTCGACCAGTGTGAAGAACGCGTTGCCTGCCTCGTCGTCGCTGAACGCTTCACGCCCGCCGGCAAGCAGGCTGGCCAGCCACGTCTGACCGATGAACAGGATTGCCACGATGAAAAGCGCACCCACCATCGCGCGGCCTGCCGGGTTGCGCTTGCCCGTCGACTCTTCGGCGAGCGTCGAAATGCCGTCAAAGCCAAGGAAGCTCAGCACTGCGATCGACAGCGCAGTCGCGATCAACGGGGCGCTGACGAGTTCCGGGTTCCAGATGGGAGTGGTGCTCCAGCCGACGTTGGGCAGTGAGCCGCCGCTGATCGCGCGGAACGCGATGTAGACGAAGATCACGACGAAGACCAGTTCGATCGCCAAGAACACGCGGTTCGCCATTTTGAGCGAGTCGACGCCGAGCAGATTTATCACGGTGTTGACGACGACGAACACGATCGCCCACATCCACCGGGGCGTTCCGGGGAACAGGCCGATCATCGACTCTGCTGCGAAGACGTACAGCAGCGTCGGCACCAGCAAGTAGTCGAGCAGAATTGCCCAGCCCGCGAAAAAGCCGGCACCCGGATGGATTCCGCGGCCGACATAGGAGAACACCGAGCCTGCGAGCGGGAACGATCGGGCCATCTGCGCGTAGGCCATCGCGGTGAACACCATCGCCACCAGGCCGATGAGGTAGACCAGCGGCACCATGCCGGCAGCGCTGTTGTAGACGGTGCCGAAAATCGCCCACGGCGCGATCGGCACCATGAAGATCAGGCCGTAGATGAGCAGGTCGACGGTCGCGACCGAGCGGTGCAATTCCTGTGTGTAGCCGAAGGATTCGAGGCTACGTTGACCTTCCATGACTGTCCTGTCGGGTCGAGGTGGGCTAGACGCGGGCTGTCGCGTCGTGACGGGCAAGGAACGCGGCGACGACGGCGCGAAACTCCTCTGGCTTCTCCAGGTGCGAGCAGTGACTGGTGGCGGGGAACACGTGGCTATCCGCACCCGCGATCTGATCGACATACGGCTGCCAGGTCTGCGGAGTCGCCTCGTCGAACTCGCCGGCGATGACCAGCGTGGGCGCGGTGATCTGAGGCAACCGGTCGACGATGCTCCACCCGCGCAGTGTGCCGAGTACGTGAAACTCGTTGGGGCCGTTCATCGTGTGGTATACCGTCGGCTCGGCTTCCATCTGCTCGATGGTGTCGACGAGGTCTTGCGGTGTCGGCACCACCCGGCACAGATGCCGCCGGTAGAACTCGTCGGTCGCCGCCAGATACTCCGGATCGGTCACGGTGCCCGCTTCCTCGTGACGGGTCAGCGCGTCCTGTACGTCGGGGGGCAGGGCAGCCCGCAACTCGGCGGCGCCGGCCATCCAGAGTTCCATCGATGCCGGCGAGTTGCAGATCGCCACCGACGTCAGCCCTGGTGGTTGCAGGACGGCGATCTCGGCGCTCAGCATGCCGCCCCAGGACTGGCCGAGCAGGTGGTACTCGTCGATGCCCAGAGCTTCGCGGACCGTGTGGAACTCCTCGACGAACAGCTCGGGCGTCCAGAAGTCCGCGGGTGCATCGGGCAGGTGCGTGCTATTGCCACACCCGATCTGGTCGTAGTGGATGACGGTGCGGCCGGTTTCGTCGGCAAGTTCGGCGATGTTGCGGACGTAGTTGTGCGCCATGCCGGGTCCGCCGTGCAGGACGAACAGCGGCTGCGCGCCGGGCCGGGGGTCCTCCGGGGCGGTGATCTGGACCCAGGTCCGGTGGCTGCGGAACGGGACCATCCGGGTGCTACGAGGCATGGAGTTCAGCATGGACCGGTAAAGGTCTCATGACAAGACCATTGATCGGGATTTAACATTCAAGATGACAACGAAGGAATGACCGCATGGCGCACGACAGCGCACCGGGAGGCTTGTCACACCAGCAACGTGACACGCCCACCCGCGTCGACGAGATCACCGATCGCCTGATCACCGCGATAGCGATCGGGGAGTACCTGCCCGGCGCGCGGTTGCCGGTCGAACGCGATCTCGCTGCGTCGCTGCGGGCGGGTCGCATGACGGTGCGGGCTGCGCTGGCCCGCCTTCTCGATCGGGGACTGATCGAAACGCGACGGGGACGCGGCGGCGGGTCGTACGTCCGGGACCAATGGCCGGACTCGTCCACCGATGCGGTCGGCCGCACGCTGCGGGCGCGACTGGGCGAACTACGAGACCGCTGCGACGCGATCTGCCGGCTGCAGGGCACCCTCAGCCGGGCCGCCGCGGAGTCGCGTACTGAACACGACATAGCCGCGATTCAAGCCAGGTTTGAGGCGTACCGGACAGCAAAGAGCGGCCTGGACGCACAGCAGGCCGACAGCCGGCTGCACCTGGCGATCATGGATGCGGCCCACAACGACGTTCTCAAGCAGGTGCTGCTCGACGTGAAAGCCACGGTCAGTATCGGTGCGCCGGCCCACCTTTGGGGTGAGCCGTCCACCATGCGCACCATGGAGCTACGCGCTCTTGACGAACATGAACAGCTGGTGGGTGCCATCGCCGACGGCCGCGCCGACGATGCCGACGATCTTGCGCGTCATCACGGCCTCATCGACTTCGAACTCATCACGACAGCGATGGAGCGGGCCGGGGTGTTCACCGACGCACCGAGTTCCGCCGCGCGTCGGACCGCTTGGCGACGAGTGGTCAGTTGAACGGAATGGTGTTGTCGGCCTTGGAACTCTGATACTGCTCGGACAGGGCCGCGTAGACAGCACGGATCCGCTTGTCCTGCTCGCGCAGCCGGGTGCGGAGCGGCTCGGCTTCGGTCTCGACCAGTGCACCGATCGAGTAGGCGGTCCAGAACGCGTTCTTGCGCCGGTACGCACCGGCCTCGACGCCGAAGACCTCCTTGAGGATCTTCAGGTCGTGTGGAATGCCGAACGCGTCGCGGGAATCCTCGTAGGTGAAGAAGTAGTAGAAGTTGTCGAATCCGCACCAGGTGATAGCCGACAGGCACAGCGGGCAGGGTTCGTGGGTGGACAGGAAAATCAAGTCCCGCGTCGACGGCCGAGCGGACCGCTCATAGAACTGGTTCAGTGTGCTGATTTCGCCGTGCAACAGCGGATTGTCGGTTTCTGCGTTGGTGCCGGCGATCACCACAGAGAAGTCGGACTTGCGCAACAGGGCCGCGCCGAACACCTTGTTGCCTGCGGCGACACCGCGTTCGGTCATCGGCAGAATGTCGCGCTCCATCACGTCTAGAAGCCGTGCCGCGACGGTGTTATCCCCCATCGCTGCAGCGTAGCGGCGCAAGGCCGCCGTTCCGGTGTGCAAGCCGCAACGCTTTCGTAACGGTGCTCGCGTTAGGGTGAGCCGTGGCCGAGACCGCGGCGCTGCGCGTGCAGTTGATCGCCAAGACCGAGTTCTTGGCTCCCCCCGACGTGCCGTGGAGCACCGACGCCGACGGCGGACCCGCGCTGGTGGAGTTCGCCGGCCGGGCCTGCTATCAGAGCTGGTCCAAGCCCAACCCGCGGACCGCGACCAACGCCGGCTACCTGCGGCACATCATCGACGTCGGGCACTTCTCGGTGCTCGAGCACGCGACGGTGTCGTTCTACATCACCGGGATCTCGCGGTCGTGCACGCACGAGCTGATCCGCCACCGCCATTTCTCGTACTCGCAGCTGTCCCAGCGGTATGTGCCCGAGCACGATTCGCAGGTGGTCGTGCCCCCCGACATGGAGGACGACCAGGAACTGCAGGAGATCTTCACCGCGGCCGCCGACGCCAGCCGTGCCACCTACTCGGAGCTGCTGGCCAGGCTGGAGGCCAAGTTCGCCGACCAGCCCAACGCCGCCCTGCGGCGCAAACAGGCCCGTCAGGCGGCGCGCGCGGTGTTGCCCAACGCGACCGAGACCCGCATCGTCGTGACCGGCAACTATCGGGCCTGGCGGCACTTCATCGCGATGCGGGCCAGCGAACAAGCCGACGTGGAGATCCGCAGGCTCGCGATCGCGTGCCTGCGTCAGCTCGTCGACGTCGCCCCCCAGGCCTTCTCCGACTTCGAGATCGCCACGTTGGCCGACGGCACCGAGGTCGCCACCTCCCCGTTGGCGACGGAAGCCTGACCATCAGCGGGTAATCTTGGTGGCCGTGAACACCAGCGGATTCGACGTGCAGGCCCGGTTGGGCACCGTGCTGACCGCGATGGTGACGCCGTTCAAGCCCGACGGCTCGCTCGACACCACCGCCGCCGCGCGCTTGGCCGCCCACCTGGTCGACGCAGGCTGCGACGGCCTGGTGTTATCCGGCACCACCGGTGAGTCGCCGACGACCACCGATGACGAGAAGATCGCGCTTCTGCGGGCGGTGCTCGACGCCGTCGGCGACCGCGCCCGCATCATCACAGGCGCCGGAACCTACGACACCGCGCACAGCATCCACTTGGCGAAGGCATGCGAGGCAGAGGGGGCGCACGGACTGCTCGTCGTCACCCCGTACTACTCGAGGCCGTCGCAGGCCGGATTGACCGCCCACTTCACGGCGATCGCCGATGCGGTGTCGGTGCCGATCCTGCTCTACGACATTCCGATCAGGTCGGGCATCCCGATCGAATGGGACACCATACGGGCGCTGGCCGGGCATCCGAACATCGCCGGAATCAAGGACGCCAAGGGCGATCTCAACGGCGGCGGGCAGATCATCGCCGAAACCGGGCTGGCGTATTACTCCGGCGACGACGCCCTCAACCTGCCGTGGCTCGCGATGGGTGCGGTCGGGTTCGTCAGTGTCTGGGGACACGTCGCTGCCAGCCAGCTGCGAGAGATGTTGTCGGCGTTCTCTTCCGGCGACGTCGCCACCGCCCGCAAGATCAACGTGACGCTCGCGCCGCTGAGTGAAGCCCAGTCACGGCTCGGGGGCGTCACGATGTCCAAGGAGGGCCTGCGGCTGCAGGGCATCGATGTCGGTGATCCGCGACTGCCGCAGGTGCCTGCGACACCGGACCAGATCGAGGCGCTGGCGGCCGATATGCGCGCCGCGGCGGTGCTTCGGTAGTGGATACCGATCTCAAACCACCGGGACCTCTGGCCCCCGGAGGTCTGCGGGTAACGGCACTTGGCGGCATCAGCGAAATCGGTCGCAACATGACCGTTTTCGAGCATCTCGGCCGACTCCTGATCGTCGACTGCGGGGTGCTCTTCCCCGGTCATGACGAGCCCGGCGTCGACCTGATCCTGCCCGACCTGCGGCTCGTCGAGGATCGTCTGGATGACGTCGAGGCGCTCGTGCTGACGCACGCACACGAAGACCACATCGGTGCCATTCCGTTCCTGCTCAAGCTTCGCCCCGACATACCGGTGGTCGGTTCGAAATTCACACTCGCGCTGGTGGCGGAGAAGTGTCGCGAACATCGGCTCAAGCCCACTTTCGTCGAAGTGGCGGCGGGACAACGGACAACGCACGGCGTGTTCGAGTGCCAGTACTTCCACGTCAACCACTCGATCCCCGGTTGCCTGGCGATCGCGATCCACACCGGCGCGGGCACCGTGCTGCACACCGGCGACATCAAACTCGACCAGTTGCCCCTCGACGACAAACCGACCGACCTTCCCGCCATGTCGAGGCTCGGGGACGCCGGGGTCGACCTGTTCCTCTGCGACTCCACGAACTCCGAGATCCCCGGTGTCGGACCGTCGGAGAGCGAGGTCGGCCCGACGCTGCACCGGCTGATCCGCGGCGCCGACGGCCGGGTCATCGTCGCGTGCTTCGCCTCCAATGTCGATCGCGTGCAACAGATCATCGATGCCGCGGTGTCGCTCGGCCGGCGGGTGTCGTTCGTGGGGCGGTCGATGGTGCGCAACATGGGTATCGCCCGCGAGTTGGGCTACCTACGCGTCGACGAGGACGACCTGGTCGACATCGGCGCGGCCGAGATGATGGCGCCCGAACGGGTCGTGCTGATCACTACCGGAACCCAGGGTGAGCCGATGTCCGCGCTGTCGCGGATGTCGCGTGGTGAGCATCGCAGCATCACGCTGACGCGCGGTGACCTGATCGTGCTGTCGTCGTCGCTGATCCCCGGCAACGAGGAAGCGGTCTACGGTGTGATCGACGAGCTGGCCAAGATCGGCGCTCGCGTCGTCACCAACCAACAAGCGCGCGTGCATGTCACGGGTCATGCCTATTCCGGTGAGCTGCTGTTCCTCTACAACGGCGTGCGGCCACGCAACGTGATGCCGGTGCACGGAACGTGGCGAATGCTGAGGGCCAATGCGGCGCTGGCCACCCGCTCCGGCGTCGACCCCGCGGGGATCATGCTGGCGGAGAACGGTGTCAGCGTCGACCTGGTTGCGGGCAAGGCCAGCATCGCCGGTGCCGTGCCGACCGGAAAGATGTTCGTCGACGGGTTGATCACTGGCGACGTCGGCGAGTCCACTCTGGGTGAACGGCTTACGCTGTCTTCGGGTTTCATCGCGGTCACGGTCGTCGTGCACCGCGGCACCGGACGTGCTGCCGCACCCGCGCACCTGCACGCACGGGGCTTCTCCGAAGACCCCAAGGCGCTGGAACCGGTCGCCGTGAAGGTGGAGGAGGAGCTGGAAATCCTTGCCGGCGATCACATCACCGACGTCACCCGGATCGCCCAGGCGGTGCGGCGGACGGTCGGCAAATGGGTGGGGGAGACCTACCGCCGTCAGCCGATGATCGTGCCAACGGTCATCGAGATCTAATCGGCCGACGGGCACGGGCGTCAGCGGTTGTTGGCGTATCCCGCGTCGACGGGCAACGTCACCCCGGTGATGTACCACGCCTCGTCGGACACCAGCCATGCCACCGCGTTCGCGATGTCCTCGGCGGTGACGGAGTGCACCGGCAGTGCCATGCCGAAATCCACCGGCGCGTCGGACTCGCGGGTGATGCGATCCAGCCACTGCCTGGTGAACTCGTTGTTGATCATCGGCGTGCTCACCGCGGCCGGATGAATCGAGTTCACCCGGATGCGCTGCGGCGCAAGATGGTTCGCGTACGCTCGCATCAGCCCGACGACCCCGTGCTTGGCGGCCGTGTAACCGAGTGAACCGGCGTCGTCGCCCCCGATTCCGACCAGGCCCGCGGCAGAGCTCGTCAGCACGATCGCCCCGCCGTTGCCTCCCTCGACCATCGCCGGTATCGCCACGTCGACCGTGTGATGCACGCCGGTGAGGTTCACGTCCACCACGTCGCGCCATCCGACTTCGCCCGACTGCATTGGGGCAATGCCCGCATTGGCGATGACGATGTCCAACCTGCCGAGCTCGTCCAAACCGGCTTGCAGAGCAGTGCTCAGCGATTCGCGGTCGCGAACGTCGGCCTCGCGCGCCACGATCCGGGCACCCGTGTCCTCGACGAGCTTGATGGTCTGCGCGAGGTCGTCCGGCGTCGCCATCGGGTAGGGCACCGAGGCGATCTGGTCACAGATGTCGACCGCGATGATATCCGCGCCGTCGGAGGCCAACCGCACGGCCTCCGCTCGTCCTTGCCCCCGGGCGGCCCCGGTGATGAATGCGACCTTGCCGTCGAGCGAGGCCATTAGGGCCGCAGCCGGCCCTTGGCCGGGTTGCCGGCGACGACCGTCTGCAGCACCTTTATGTCCGGCGCCCCATCGAGAAGCTCGCCGATGGCGCCGAAAAAGGTGGCGACCGCCGGGGCGCTGCTGTGCGTCTTGAGCGCCTCGGCGTCGGCCCACTGCTCGACGAAGATGAACGTGCCGTCTTCGGCTTCATGCAGCGAATAAAGCTCACACCCCGGCTCGTCGTGGACCTGCGCGATCGCCTTCGTACCGGCCTCCCGCACGGCTTCGACGGACTCTGGCTTGGCCTTCAACGTGGCGACAACGACAACGGGCATGGTTGATGAGCTCCTCGATAAGTCGGGACCGGTCAAATGAGCACCCTACTGAAGCCAACCTAACTAACTTTCGACACCTAACTGTGACCCGTGTGGCAGATGGTGAATATGGGGCATCTGCGACTAGGCTTGGGGCCATGCCAAGTAAGACCGCTGCGCGCTCTGGTGCCCGTTCGAGCAGGTCAAAAGCCGGTTCGCGGTCAGGGTCCCGCTCGGCCCGGCCGGCGCCGCGCAAGAAGCCGGCCCAACGCCGAAACGCGTCGCCCGTCCCGGCGGCCGGGCTGGCCATCGGGCGGGGTGCCCGCGCCGGTTGGTTAATGCTGGCCAGGGGGGCCGGTTCGACGGCCCGCTCGATGGGCCGCGCCCGCGACATCGACCCCGGCCACCGTCGTGACGGAATCGCACTGGCGCTGCTTGGCGTCGCCGTCGTCGTCATCGCGAGCTCGTGGTTCGACGCGGCCCGGCCGGTCGGCGGATGGATCGACAACTTGCTGCGGGTGCTGATCGGGTCGGCCGTGCTGCTGTTGCCGGCCGCACTCATCGCGGTCGCGGTCGTGCTGATGCGCACCGAGCCCGATCCCGACACCCGGCCGCGGCTGATCCTCGGCGCGACGATGATCGTGCTGCCCGCGCTCGGCCTGTGGCACCTGTGGTCCGGCTCGCCGGACAACCCGGCGGGTCGACAGCACGCCGCCGGGTTCATCGGCTTCGCCATCGGCGGCCCGCTGTCGGAGGGGCTGACCCAGTGGATCGCCGCCCCGCTGTTGTTCATCGCCGCGCTGTTCGGCCTGCTGCTGATCACCGGCACCACGATCCGCGAAGTCCCCGACACGGTGCGGGCGATGTTCGGCACCCGGCTGATGCGCGACGACGACGAGTTCTACGACGACGACGATTTCGCGGAGCATGCCGACGCCGAGCCCGAGGACTTCTCCGACGGCTACTACGACGACCCGTCGACCTACAGCGACGACGACGGGCGGGCGTGGCCAAGCGGCACGCCGATGGAGAACTATCCGCTGGACGACGAGGCGCCGACGGTGCCCGAGCCCACCCGTGCGGCGAAGCGCAAGAAGACGGCCAAGCCGCAGAAGCCGGTGTCGGATCGCGTCGTTGACGGCCCGTACGCGCTGCCGTCGCTGGAACTGCTCAAGAAGGGCGACCCGCCGAAGAAACGCAGTGCGTCCAATGACCGCATGGCAGAGGCGATCTCCGAAGTGCTGCAGCAGTTCAAGGTCAACGCCGCGGTCACCGGGTGCACCCGGGGGCCGACCGTCACGCGATACGAGGTCGAGCTGGGACCGGGTGTCAAGGTCGAGAAGATCACCCAGCTGCAGAAGAATATCGCCTATGCGGCTGCCACCGAAAGCGTTCGGATGCTCGCCCCGATTCCCGGTAAGTCCGCCGTCGGCATCGAGGTGCCGAACACCGACCGCGAGATGGTTCGCCTCGCGGACGTGCTGACCGATCCGTCGACCCGCAGCGACCACCACCCGCTGGTGATCGCGCTGGGCAAAGACATCGAGGGCGAATACATCTCGTGGAACCTGGCGAAGATGCCGCACCTGCTGGTAGCGGGTTCGACCGGCTCGGGTAAGTCGAGCTTCGTCAACTCGATGCTGGTGTCCCTGCTGGCCCGTGCCACGCCGGAGGAGGTCAGGATGATTCTGATCGATCCGAAGATGGTGGAACTGACGCCGTACGAGGGCATTCCGCACTTGATCACTCCGATCGTCACACAGCCGAAGAAGGCCGCCGCGGCGCTGGCCTGGCTGGTCGAGGAAATGGAGCAGCGCTACCAGGACATGCAGGCGTCGCGGGTGCGGCACATCGACGACTTCAACGCCAAGGTGCGCTCGGGTGAGATCACAACGCCGCTCGGTAGTCAGCGCGAATACCGCCCATATCCGTATGTGGTGGCGATCGTCGACGAACTGGCGGACCTGATGATGACGGCGCCACGCGATGTCGAGGACGCCGTCGTGCGGATCACCCAGAAGGCGCGGGCGGCGGGCATTCACCTGGTGCTGGCCACCCAGCGGCCGTCGGTCGACGTGGTCACCGGGTTGATCAAGTCCAACGTGCCGTCCCGGTTGGCATTCGCCACGTCGTCACTGACCGACAGCCGGGTCATTCTTGATCAGCAAGGGGCCGAGAAGCTCATCGGCATGGGCGACGGTCTGTTCATCCCGATGGGTGCCAACAAGCCGATTCGGCTGCAGGGGGCGTACATCACCGACGAGGAGATTCAAGCGGTCGTCGCTGCCTGCAAGGACCAGGCCGAACCCGAATACACCGAGGGCGTGACCACCGCCAAGCCGACCGGCGAGCGTACCGACGTCGACCCGGACATCGGCGACGACATGGACGTCCTCCTGCAGGCCGTGGAGCTGGTGGTGTCCAGCCAGTTCGGCTCCACGTCGATGCTGCAGCGCAAGCTGCGGGTCGGCTTCGCCAAGGCGGGCCGGTTGATGGACCTGATGGAGACCCGCGGAATCGTCGGCCCGAGCGAGGGTTCCAAGGCGCGCGAGGTGCTGGTGAAGCCCGACGAGCTCGCCGCGACGATCGCGTCCATTCGCGGCACCACGTCCGGCGACGACGACGACCACTAGCGCCGAGATCGACGCAATGGCGCGCTGCACTCGCACTTTCGCGCCCAATCGTTGGTTTGGGCGTCAGAGAGTCAAGAGCATTCGCGAGTTGCCGAGGATGTTCGGCTTGACGTAGGACAGGTCGAGGAATTCGGCGACACCGGTGTCATACGAGCGGCACATCTCCTCGTAGACCTCCGCGGTCACCGGTGTGCCCTCGATCTCGGTGAACCCGTGCCTGCTGAAGAACTCGGTTTCGAAGGTGAGCACGAAGATGCGTCGCAGGTGCAGTTCGCGGGCCACATCCAGCAGCCGGTCGACGATGAGGTGGCCGACGCCCCGCCCCTTCACCTTCGGGTGCACGGCCACGGTCCGCACCTCGGCGAGGTCCGCCCACAGCACGTGCAGGGCTCCGCAGCCGATGAGCTCGCCGTCGTGCTCGGCCACCCAGAACTCCTGGATGCCCTCGTAGAGGGTCACCAGGTTCTTCTCCAGCAGGATTCGGCCCGAATAGATATCGACCAGCGCCTTGATCGAGGGCACATCCGACGTGGTCGCGCGACGCACCACGAGCCCGTCGGGCCGCGAACCATCGGGCAGCGAGTTCACAGCTGCGAGGGTATCGGTTCGATCAACGGATATTCTGTGTCGGTGCCGGGCCAACCTGATACCGATCCGGTGATCCCCCGCGCGAAGGTCGCGAACATCGCCAATCTACTCACCGGCTTGCGGTTGGTCCTCGTCCCAGTCTTCCTGATCGCGTTGTCCGCCGGCGACGGCCACGAAACGCCTTGGCGAATCACGGCTTTCGCGATCTTTGCCGTCGCGGTGATCACCGACCGGTTCGACGGGGCGCTGGCGCGTAGCTACGGCATCGAGACCGACTTCGGCCGGTTGGCCGACCCGATCGCGGACAAGACACTGATCGGCGCCGCGCTGATCGGCCTGGCCATGCTCGGCGAGCTGCCGTGGTGGGTGACGGTGGTGATCCTGGTCCGCGAGATCGGCATCACGGTCCTGCGCTTCGCGGTGCTGCGCCACGGGGTCATCCCCGCCAGCCGCGGCGGCAAGCTCAAGACGCTGGTCCAAGCCGTCGCGATCGGACTGTTCGTCCTGCCGTTGTCCGGCCCGTGGTTGACCGGCGCCTGGGTCGTGATGGGCGCCGCGATCGTGCTGACCGTGCTCACCGGCATCGACTACGTGGTCTCGGCGATCCGCGACTCCAGGGGACGAGTCGCAGGTCAATGACCGTGTGACGAAGATTTCGCGCCAAACGTGTCCACCCGGGAACCATCGCAGGAGCCCCTGGCGTTGCTCTAGTACCACCCAAGTGAAGGAGACCACGATGGGCACATTGCTCCGCGAGGTTATCGGCGACGTGCTGCGTCGTGCCCGCATTGATCAGGGCCGCACTCTGCGCGAGGTGTCCGATGCCGCGCGGGTCAGCCTCGGCTATCTGTCCGAGGTCGAACGCGGCCGCAAAGAGGCTTCCAGCGAACTGCTCGGTGCCATCTGCGGCGCCCTGCACGTCCCGCTGTCGAGGGTGCTCTCCGATGCCGGCGACGACATGGCGCAGGAGGAGTTCAATGCGCTCGCCCACGCGTCGGCCGGCACCGCCAACATCGACGCCACCACCAAGGTCGTCATCCCGCACACCGTCTCGATGGCGGTCGCCTAGCTGTTCTGATCTGCGCACAACCGATAGGTTGACCTGAGGGCAGACGGAAGCAGATCTGAAGACACGAAGGTGGAATGAACCCATGGCCAATCCGTTCTCCAAGGCATGGCGCTACCTGATGGCGCTGTTCAGCTCCAAGGTCGACGAGTACGCGGATCCGAAGGTGCAGATTCAGCAGGCCATCGAGGAGGCGCAGCGGCAGCACCAAGGCCTGACGCAGCAGGCGGCCCAGGTCATCGGCAACCAGCGTCAGCTCGAGATGCGGCTCAACCGTCAGCTCGCCGATATCGAGAAGCTGCAGGTCAACGTTCGTCAGGCGCTGACGCTCGCCGATCAGGCCACCTCGGCAGGCGATGCCGCCAAGGCCACCGAGTACAACAACGCCGCCGAGGCTTTCGCCGCGCAGCTGGTGACCGCCGAGCAGAGCGTCGAAGACCTCAAGGGGCTGCACGATCAGGCGTTGCAGGCCGCAGGTCAGGCGAAGAAGGCCGTCGAGCAGAACGCGATGATGCTTCAGCAGAAGATCGCCGAGCGCACCAAGCTGCTCAGCCAACTCGAGCAGGCCAAGATGCAGGAACAGGTGAGCGCGTCGCTGCAGTCGATGAGCGAGATGGCCGCCCCGGGCAACACCCCCACCCTCGATGAGGTGCGGCAGAAGATCGAACGCCGTTACGCCAACGCGATGGGCGCCGCCGAGCTCGCCCAGAACTCCGTTCAAGGCCGCATGCTCGAGGTCCAGCAGGCCAGCGTGGAGATGGCCGGACACTCACGCCTGGAGCAGATCCGCGCCTCGATGCGCGGCGACGCTCTGCCGTCCGGCGCCGGCGGGGCCACTGCGCCTGCGAGCCCGGCGTCGACGCCGGAGGCGACACCCGAAAATCCGATCGGACAGTAGCCGGTTTGGCGGGGTGGCAATGAAACAGCGCTCGAAAGGTAGCAGGCCGGAGGCGTGGCGGTCGCTTGCCCAGCGTGGGATCGACACCGCCGCAGAGCTGTCCGACGTGCTGGCCCAGAAGCTCAACTCGGCCGCCGATCCGCGCGCCAAGCAATTGCGCAAGCGCAAGTGGGCGCTGGGTCTGACGTTGTTCTTCACCGTGTCGTGCCTGATCTGGGTGGGAGTGACGGTGCTTCTCGCGTCGTGGAGCACGCCGGCATGGGCGTTGTTCATCCCTGCGCCGATCGCGGTCGGCGCGGCGTTTCTCGCCACGCTGTCGTTTCTTCGCTATCGCTGGCTGCGTGGTGAGCCCTTGCCCCCGCAGCGTTCCCGGTCCACCCGGCGGCTGCCTCCCTGGGGCTCGGCGGCCCGGCAGCCGATGGCCGCGCTGGCCGCCTCAGAGCGCGGGCTGTTCTCGCTGATCAGCGTCATGGAGCGGGGCAAGATGCTGCCGGCAGGCGAACTGCGTGAACTGGTCGCCGTGGCGAACCAGTCCGCAGCGACCATGGCGGCGACCGCAGGCGAGGTGGTGTCGATGGAGCGGGCGATCGCCAACGCACCCGGATCGCGCACTCACCTGTCACCGACCATCGGCGCGTTCACCGCGCAGCTCGACAGCGGTGCCCGCCAGTACAACGACATGGTCACCGCGGCAGCGCAATTGGTGTCGGCCGCCAGCCGGCCAGACGGGGTGGGGCCGATGTCGAACTCGCCGATGTCGCAGCAGCGCTACCGCGATGAGCTGGTCAACGCGACTGACCGGCTGACCGGCTGGGCGCAGGCGTTCGACGAACTGGGTCAGCTCAGGCGGGCGTAGTCACATCGTCGGGCGCAGCGACGGGACGAAGATCCCCGCGAGCCCGCGCAACGGCGCCTTGACGCAAACATCGAACAAGTCGAAGTAGTCCCGCCAGAGCGTGATCTTCCCGCCGTGCACCTCGAACACGCCGCACACCCAAAACTGGAGGCGCACGGGGCCGAAGATCAGCGCGTCGGTTCGCTCCGTCAACACGGCATTGCCGTCGGCTGCGATCCGGTGGATCTTCACCTCGAAAGCCATGCGGCCCTGACCACTGCGGAAGATCTTCATCACGCGGCGACGACCGCGGATCGTCGGAAGTCCGACGTTCTGCCATTCGATGTTGTCGGCGATTGCCGAATCGGCCGAGTCGAAGTTTTCGTCCTGTAGCGCATACAGAAACGTCTCAACTACGCGTGCGTTGGCCGTGGTGTCCACCCCTGATGTCATGCCCGTAGGGTAGCCCGCATGCGCGTCGCCGTGTTCGCCGGACCCGACCCCGGACACGCCTTTCCCGCCCTGGCGCTGTGTCGCCGCTTTCTGGCCGCCGGTGACGCTCCGACACTGCTGACCGGTACCGAGTGGCTGGACACGGCCCGCTCGGTCGGAGTGGACGCCGTCGAACTCGTCGGGCTGGATCCCACCGAAACCGACGACGACACCGACGCAGGCGCCAAAATCCATCAACGCGCGGCACGGATGGCGGTGCGCAATGTGCCGAACCTGCGCGACCTCGCCCCGGATCTGGTGGTGTCCGACGTGATCACCGCCTGCGGCGGGTTGGCGGCCGAAGTGCTCGGCATCCCATGGATCGAACTGAATCCTGCACCGTTGTACCGGCCGTCGAAGGGGTTGCCGCCGCTGGGCAGCGGATTGGCGCCGGGCGTCGGGATCCGCGGCAAGCTGCGCGATGCGATCATGCGGGCGTTGACGGCGCGGTCGTGGCGGGAAGGCATCCGCCAGCGCTCGGCGGTGAGGGTCGAAATCGGTTTACCCGCAACCGATCCCGGACCGCTGCGACGGCTCGTCGCCACGCTGCCCGCGCTGGAGGTACCTCGTCCCGATTGGCCCGGCGAGGCCGTCGTCGTCGGTCCACTGCATTTCGAACCGACCGACACCAGGCTGGAGATCCCACCGGGGGACGGCCCGGTCATCGTCGTCGCGCCTTCAACGGCGATCACCGGCGCACGCGGGTTGACCGAGGTGGCGCTGGAGACGCTGCGGCCGGGTGACGTATTGCCCGTGGGGTCGCGGGTGGTCGTGTCGCGGCTGGGCGGTGATGACCTCGACGTGCCGGCGTGGGCGGTGGTCGGCCTTGGCCGCCAGGACGAACTGCTCTCACAAGCCGACCTGGTGATTTGTGGCGGCGGCCACGGCATGGTGTCCAAGACGCTGATGGCCGGCGTCCCGATGGTGGTGGTGCCCGGCGGCGGCGATCAGTGGGAGATCGCGAATCGCCTTGTGCGACAAGGCAGCGCACAGTTGATCCGGCCGCTGGACCCGGAGGCGTTGGCGGCTGCGGTCACCGAGGTCCTGTCCTCGCCGCGATACGCAGAAGCCGCCAGGCGCGGAGGCGCCACCGCCGCCGATGTGGCAGATCCGGTACGGGTGTGCCACGAAGCGCTGGCACCGTCGGCGTAGTTTGACCGTGTGCGGTTGACCGAATTCAACGAGCTTGTCGACACCCAATTCGGGCCGGTCCGGGGCCAGTCGCTGCTCGTCGACCATGTGCTGACGGGTTTCGACGGACGTACCGCCGCGCAGGCGATCGAGGACGGCGTGGAGCCGCGCGACGTCTGGCGGGCGCTGTGCGCCGACTTCGACGTGCCACGCGACCAGTGGTGATCCGCGGCTAGCGCCGGTCCTCGGCGCGGTGTACGCCTCCGGTGTGTGTCGGCCCGACCCTGTCGTCGCCGGTATCGGATTCCGATCCGCGCGAAGCCGGCTGTTCGTCGGCCGGTGAGGCGGTGGCCCCACCGCTGGTCTCACCAGGGGGCGGCGACTTGTAGTC
>NZ_JAVHWR010000108.1:0-76022 GCF_032159565.1 Mycobacterium sp. | reverse complement strand
TTGGGCGACGACATCGCGCTGAACGAGGCGATGACGCTGCGCGCCTATCGGGTGACGCAGACCGGCGGCTTCCTTCGGCCCAACGACCACCGCGCACTGCGGTGGGTGACGGCTAACGAACTGGCCGGACTGCCGTGGGTGCCCGCGGATCGGGCCTGGGTAGCCGATCTTGCCCGGGCGCTCCACCACGAGGTGGACGCTGGCGAGAACAAGGTCGAGTAGGTGCCCGCGAACGTCGATTTGGAGGCTCTTCAACCCCAACTCATCGGGGGACAGCGGAGGATGCTGCCGTACCCCCGGTCAGTAGTGCAGCCGGTCACCCACCACGCGAACGTCGCTGCCGGTGCGCCGGTGGTGCAAGGAGTAGAGCGGATGTGTGAGCACCGGGTGACGGCAATGCGGGCAGGACGCCTGCGCACTATTCGCTGTCGAGAACGCCAGGTGGTGACAGCCGGCGCAGCGGACGACGTAGAAGGCGCCCATCCAGTTCAGTAACCCCAGGTAGATCGCCGCGGTTGCCGCCGTCCCGATCACCGCGATGAGAGCAATCGTCAGAACCTCATAAGCCGACATATCCGCCACCTTCGCGCTCGCCTGCCGGGTAGCACCACGGTACGCCTGAATACGAGGGATGATCAGGAGTTTCGGGCCCGCTTGAACACCTTCGTCAGCTGCTTGCCCCGAATGCCGTTGCGCTCGGCCTTGCGCACCTGATGCACCACAACGGGGCATTTCTTGCAGCGCGGCCTGCTGCGACGGCACTTTTTGTTCGGTTTCAGGTCGGTCAGCTTGCTCGGCTTCAAGTGACGGGCATCTCTCGTTTTCGTAATCGGCCGACTGCACTGCGACAATCACCAGCGTGGATTTCCGGAATGTCGCCATCGTGGCACACGTCGACCATGGGAAGACGACCCTCGTCGACGCGATGCTGCGGCAGTCGGGCGCGCTGAGCCATCGCGGCGACGACGCGATCGAGCGCCTGATGGATTCCGGTGACCTGGAGAAGGAAAAGGGCATCACGATCCTGGCGAAGAACACCGCCGTGCACCGTCAGCACCCCGACGGCAGCATGACGGTGATCAACGTGATCGACACACCCGGTCACGCTGACTTCGGCGGTGAGGTGGAACGCGGGCTGTCGATGGTGGACGGGGTGCTGCTGCTTGTCGATGCATCCGAAGGTCCATTGCCGCAGACCCGGTTCGTGCTGCGCAAGGCCTTGGCCGCGCATTTGCCGGTGATTCTGGTGGTGAACAAGACCGACCGGCCCGATGCCCGTATCGCCGAGGTGGTTTCGGAGAGTCACGATTTGCTGCTCGACGTCGCCTCCGACCTCGACGACGAGGCGCAGAAGGCTGCCGAGGAGGCGCTCGGACTGCCGACGCTGTATGCGTCGGGACGCGCCGGCATTGCCAGCACTGTTGAGCCCGCCAATGGCGAAAATCCTGAAGGCGAGAACCTCGATCCGCTGTTCGACGTGCTTCTCGAGCACATCCCGCCGCCGCAGGGTGACCCGGAAGCCCCGCTGCAGGCGTTGGTGACCAACCTCGACGCGTCGGCGTTCCTGGGCAGGCTCGCGCTGATCCGCATCTACAAGGGGCGGATTCGGAAGGGCCAACAGGTCGCTTGGATGCGTGAGGTGGACGGTCACCCCGTCATCACCAATGCCAAGATCACCGAACTACTTGTCACCGAGGGCGTGGACCGGACATCGACGGATGAAGCCATCGCCGGGGACATCGTTGCCGTGGCGGGTCTGCCGGAGATCATGATCGGCGACACCCTTGCCGACACCGATCACGCGCACGCACTGCCACGGATCACCGTCGACGAGCCCGCCATCTCCGTCACGATTGGCACGAACACGTCGCCGCTTGCGGGCAAGGTGTCGGGTCACAAGCTGACCGCCCGAATGGTGAAGTCGCGGTTGGACGCCGAGCTCGTCGGCAACGTGTCGATCAAGGTCGTCGACATCGATCGGCCCGATGCCTGGGAGGTGCAGGGCCGAGGCGAGCTGGCGCTGGCCGTCCTCGTCGAGCAGATGCGCCGCGAAGGTTTCGAGCTGACGGTCGGCAAACCGCAGGTTGTCACGCGCACGATCGACGGAAAGCTGCATGAGCCGTTCGAAGCCATGACCATCGACTGCCCGGACGAGTACGTCGGCGCGATCACGCAGTTGATGGCGGCGCGCAAGGGCCGCATGGAGGAGATGACAAACCACGCAGCGGGTTGGGTCCGAATGGATTTCATCGTGCCCAGCCGCGGGTTGATCGGCTTTCGCACCGACTTCCTCACCGAGACACGTGGCACCGGCATCGCCAACGCGGTGTTCGACGGCTACCGGCCGTGGGCGGGGGAGATCCGGTCGCGGCACACGGGCTCGTTGGTGTCCGACCGGACCGGGACCATCACGCCGTTCGCGCTGACTCAACTGTCCGACCGCGGCACGTTCTTCGTCGATCCGGGGGAGGACACCTACGCTGGCCAGGTTGTCGGGATCAATCCGCGACCGGAGGATCTCGACCTCAACGTCACGCGAGAGAAGAAGCTGACCAACATGCGGTCGTCGACGGCGGATGTCTTTGAGACACTTGCCAAACCGATCGAGCTCGATCTGGAGCGCGCCATGGAGTTTTGTGCGACCGACGAGTGCGTCGAGGTTACGCCCGAGTTTGTGCGGGTGCGCAAGGTCGAACTGGACGCAACCACCAGGGCCCGTAGTCGGGCCCGGGCGAAAGCGCGCGGTTAGTTAGGCCCTTTAGCCGACGAAAAAGCCGGCCACGGATCGCACCGCGGCCGGCCTTTCGATCGTTCAGTTACTCGGTCGACGCCGGGGTGGTGTCCGCCTTCTTCTGGTCGTCCTTCTTCTTGAAGAGATTGCTCGGGCCACCGGTTGCGGGAGCGCGATGCCTGCCGACCGTGCTGGCGGTCGCAGTCCCACCGGAGGTGGCCCTCAGCGAGGTGAGGACTCGACTGCTTGGGCTTTCCGCTCTGCGGTGTCAGTATTCGTGCTGGATTCGTCTCCGGATCGCCACCGCCTGCGGCCTGCGGCAGCACATCGTCGACAGCGAACACGATGGGGTCCGTGACGTAGTTCGGCCCATCTATGTATGCCTGGAGTGCCAGGTACAGCTCCTTAATGCCGCCGCCACCGAGGCTGTTCTGGAGGCCCTGCGCGACGGCCGCGAGCCCCAACGGCGCGGTTACAGCGCTCTGGGCGGCGCGCAGAGCAGATACGCCGAGACAAGCCGCAGGCCTGGCCCCGGCATAGGCCGGACTGACCTCATTGCCGGCCGGCTGGGTCGCCGGCCCAACGCCCAGGCTGTCGGCGATTGCTTCGTTGACGTCATCTCTTGCAGCGATGAGCACAGCGGCACGGAATTGCGAGATAGCGCTATCTGCGTCCGGCTGCCTGGGATTGTCTGCGTCATCGCCACCGAGCGGCTCCGGAAGGAGATCGTCGAACGCATAGATCGCCGGATCAGCGGCCCACTGCGGCCCGTCAACAATCTCTTTCAGGATCGCCTGAGCAGCCGGGTTCTGGCCCTGTGCGAGCGCCATTGCAGCCGTTGCGAGGCCGATAGGCGTCGACGCGAGCCCAGTTACCGTCCGTTGTGCGGACAGGGCGAAGAGCTCGGGCACGCTCTGTGTGTACGGCGGTTGGACGACGGCCGCCGCGAGCGCAACGTCGGCGTTGACGCTTCGCAGCACCTCCGGCGCTTGCTGCGGCCGGCGCTGCGGCCATCACCCCCGCACCGACAAGCGCCACACCCGCCGTGACAGCGCCTTGCACACGTTCTTTTCTGTTCCCCCGGTTTTTGGTTTTGGATCCAACCCGATCTCGCGCCGAAGCTTAAGGCTCGAATCGGTTCAAAACAAGTTAGCTGAGCAACTTGGCCGTTGCCGCACGTCGAGCGGTGTGGTTCGTGTCGATGCCATCGGAAACCGCGGCTGGCGCGCCGGGGTAGGGAGTCTAATAAGAAACTCTCAGGGTTGAATGCAAATTGCGATAATCAATGGAAGGCGGCGTAAAGCGTCTTGAGCGCGCCCTCAGATTCGGGACTTTGGCAGACAGGCAGGCCAGTGCGCCCAGGCGTCGCCGGTGCCTACCTGCTGATGCATGAATCTACTGAACGTGTCCGAGCACAGCCAGCAACTATGTTTGCTATGACGGTTCGTAAATTATCTACCTGCGCTGACTTGTCGGCTCGCGAATCGGACCTCGGGACGGCTGTCGTTACCCTGTTGGGCGTGCCGACCGCCTACCTTCGTGAACGGATCACGCGAGGGGTAGTCGTCGCAGCATCGTTAGTCCTCGTCGCCGGGTGCACGGTGAGTCCGCCACCTGCGCCGCAGAGCACCGACACCACGGAAACCACGGCGCCTCCGCCACCGAAGGCGACGCAAATCATCATGGCGATCGACACGATCGGCCCGGGCTTCAATTCACACCTGCTGTCCGATCAGTCGCCGGTCAACGCGGCGATCAGCTCGTTGGTCCTGCCGAGCTCGTTCCGGCCCGTTCCAGATCCGGCGTCGCCGACGGGCTCGCGGTGGGAGATCGACCCGACGCTGCTGCTGTCGGCGGAGGTGACGAATGACAACCCATTCACCGTCACCTACAAGATCCGGCCCGAAGCGCAGTGGACGGACAACGCGCCGATCGCCGCCGACGACTACTGGTACCTCTGGCGGCAGATGGTCAGCCAACCCGGCGTCGTCGACCCCGCCGGCTACGACCTCATCACCGGCGTCCAATCCATTGAGGGCGGCAAGACGGCCGTCGTCACGTTCTCGCAGCCGTATCCGGCGTGGCAGGAATTGTTCAACGACATCCTGCCCGCGCACATCGTCAAGGACGTGCCGGGCGGATTCGCAGCCGGGCTGGCGCGAGCACTGCCGGTTACGGGCGGTCAGTTTCGAGTGGAGAACATCGACCCGCAGCGCGAGGAGATCCTGCTGGCGCGCAATGACCGGTACTGGGCAGAGCCTGCAAAGCCCGACCAACTCTTGTTTCGGCGTGCGGGTGCGACTGCGGCACTGGCGGATTCGATCCGCAACGGCGATACGCAGGTCGCCCAGGTGCACGGCGGTGCTGCCGCGTTCGCACAGCTGTCGGCCATCCCGGATGTCCGTACGTCGCGCATCGTCACTCCGCGGGTCATGCAGATGACGCTTCGCGCCCAGCAGCCCAAGCTCGCCGATCCTCAAGTGCGCAAAGGGATCCTGGGCCTGCTGGACGTGGATTTGTTGGCAGCAGTTGGTGCGGGCAGCGACAACACAGTGACGCTGGCTCAGGCACAGGTGCGCTCACCGTCGGATCCCGGTTACACACCGACGGCACCGCCCGCGTTGACCAAAGAGGCTGCCCTCAACCTTTTGGGTAACAGCGGTTATCAGCTGGTACCACTCGAGTCGCCGCCGACGCCGACGCCCGGCACTCCGGTGCCCGATGCGGATCGCGGGCGCATCACCAAAGACGGTGTGCCTTTGTCATTGGTGATCGGCGTGGCTTCCAACGACCCGACGTCGGTGGCAGTCGCCAACACCGCTGCCGATCAATTGCGCAATGTCGGTATTGAGGCGTCAGTGCTTTCGCTGGATCCCGTTGCGCTATATGCCGATGCCGTCACGCAGAACAAGGTCGACGCGATCGTCGGCTGGCACCAGGCCGGCGGCGACCTCGCCACCGCGTTGTCCTCGCGGTACGGATGCCGGGCGCTGGAAGCGACGGCGGTGTCAACCGCGACGACAGGCGTGACTCCGACGTCAACTCCGTCGTCGACGTCTCACACGCCGAACTCGCCGCCCACGGCCGCCACCACGACGGCGACACCGACGACGACAAGCCCCGCGCCGGAGTCCGACGCGCTCATTCAGGCGCCTTCCAACCTGACTGGCATCTGCGACCGGAGCATTCAACCGAAGATCGATGCTGCGCTGCGGGGGACTGAGAACATCGGTGATGTGATCGACGCGGTTGAGCCTCGCCTCTGGAACATGTCGGCGGTTCTGCCGATCCTGCAGGACACCACGATCGTCGCGGCTGGCCCTCGGGTGCAGAACGTCAGCTTGACGGGTGCGGTGCCGGTGGGCATCGTGGGCGACGCGGGCATGTGGGCCAAGAAACCGCAATAGCTTCCGAATAGAGATCGGCTCCCTTGTGAGTGCCCGTCACCGTCGACGATCGCACAAAGGACCGGCCGCCGCCTGTCCGACTTAGTCGCGCGCCTTTGTACACCGGTGTTTGTCATCGTCATTGCCAGCTTTTACCGGACCCGCCCTCCGGTGATGCATCGGCAGGAGAATCGACTGCGGCGTCACGCAATCTGCGCTGTTCTATCAGCAGGCGAAGCCAGTGGGCTGCGACCGCGGCTACCACAAACGGAATGAGTAACCACCATGGCGGCCTTGCCAGTTCCCACACGAAGATCGCGGCCCAGATCGGCGCCCGCTGAGTAATCGCCAGGACCCCGGCCGCACATGTTAGCGAGATTGCCGGAATGCTGACGTGATGCTCGGTCCAGCTGTTGATCGCCAAGGCCACGATGGATCCCAAGGCCGCACCGGTCGCCAGCGCGGGGGTGAGCATTCCGCCGACCGCCCCGGCACGCAGGAACAGAGCGGTGAGAAGTGGCTTCAGAAACAGAGTGACCACTGCCGCACCCAAAGTGAGCCCGCTGTCGAGGCTCACCGCCAGAATGCTTTTCCCATTGCCTGGCAGCTCCGGATACCGGATCGAACAGATGCCGATGAGCAGACCGGCCGCGGCGATCGCTGGTATCAGAACCCAGGACTTCATCACGGTCGCTGGGCGCGCCCGTGCCATGATGCGGTTGAACACGATACCCACGCCTAGAGCAAAGGGGGCGAGCACCAGTGCGAAAGCGGCCAGTAGATAAGACAGTTGGGGACTCGGCCATTCAAGCGGAGCGGCCTCGTGAGTGACGGGCGACGCCACGGCCACCGCAAGGCTGGAGGTGATCAGCGCAGCGCCGACGGCGCGAGGGTGCCAGGTCTTCAGCATGATGGCGGTCGCGAACAGCGCGCCGCCTACTGGCACGCTGTAGACCGCCGCCAATCCTGCCCCCGCCGCACAGGCGAGCAGAATCTCGCGGTCTCGCTCGGTCAGTGACCATCGTGATGTGCCGAGATCGCCCAGTGCTGCGGCGAATTGGCGCGGCGCACCTTCGCGCCCGAGGGATGCGCCCGATCCGACGATCAGCACCTGTAGTGCAGCGTCGATCGTCATCGTCAGGCGGGGGATCGGCCGGTGATTGGCGATGGTGTCCGCCAGCGGCGGCACCTCGGTCCGTCGGCGAAGCATCCACCACCCGAACCCGGCAAGCGCTCCGCCGATCATCGGGCCCACCGCCCGTCGCACCGGGCTGCTGCCGGTGACGCCAACCAGCAGTGTCCCAAACGAGTAGTGGTAGGTCAGGTGCTCGACCCAGCGCAGCAGCAGCGTCGTACACAAACCGGCGATTCCGGCCAGCAGTCCGACGACGATGATGCCGCAACAGAACTCAAGCGTCCGCCGACTCACGGAGTGAATCTATGTCACGGGTGCGCAGGCGGACGTCGACTTCTGCGGGAGGGTTGTGGCTGAGTCGGCAATTGCAGCCCTGAAGCAGATCTCGAGATGTTTGGCGAACCGGTCCTGCAAGCATCAGCCGGCCCGGGTTGCCCCGAGCCGGCTAATGGGCTCCGCATTCGCGCTAGCTTGCCGCTGGCGTCGCGTCTCCGCCGTCGTCCGTTTCGTTGTCGTGATCCAAGCCACCGGTGATGCGCTTGATCAGATCACGCACGGGTGTCTTGCCGATGCCTAACTCATGGCCGGCGGGACGGTTGACTGTGGACCCGTTGTCGCCGACCTGCGTCGCACTGTCGTCGCTCTTGCGATCCTGATGAAATGGGTTGAGCGCGCTTATGTCGAGGTTGACGAAGTTCTTGTGGTCCTTCTGGGTGAGGGCTGGTCCATCCGATGTGCCCTTGTTGTCGCCGGCGATACTGAGGTTTTGAGTGGTCACCAGAATGCCAGAGCGGGCGGGTCCTTAACTGACGACTTTGTCAATACGGTGGACGAAGGCAGATTCAGCTGTCGTCGCACACGACGACTCGCCTCGCCGCCTCCTCAGGATGCGGACAGCTAGGCCTCCCCAGACATGATTCGGCCCCGCTGTCGGTGGGTGTGAGGCACCAACAGCGGGGCCGATACGGAAGGCGATGAGTTACCTCAGCGACGGCTCCCCTCCGTCACCCGGACCCCAAGCCCGGGCTGTTCGCCTTCTGCGTCATGTTGAGTTTTCACTGGCAACTCATGATTGCTGCGCCATCTGTCAGCGAGGCCGCGATCTGAGAAGTCATCGTTCGTCTTTGTTGTCGCTATGACGCACGAATCTATTACATATCTGGAGCGAGCCTAATCACGATCCCGCAATCTCGTTGCGAACACAAGCACATGCCGTGAACTGCTTACTTAGCCGATTCCGGCCACTTCGCGCACATTTTCTGCTAATAGCAAAGTACAGCTCCGCGCCGGGCCTGTTGCATGCGCCGACTCTGGCCAGTGCGAGCCCATGGCCTCCGTAAGTCTGAGATAATTGCTAGAAAGCGTGATTTTTGCGAAAGTTTGCTGTTCGCCCGGCCAGGGACTCCACTACGCCAACTTTGCGCATGTCTCCGCTGGGCGGTGCCCTGTTGAACGTCCTTCCTGAAGTCGTCTGACAACCTGGTCCCGCGACGGGCGCGTCGCTCCGGCATAGCAACAAAATGACAAACTTGACAATGACATAGCCGTAGTAACTGACGCCGAAGCAAAAACTTATCTGATCTTGGCTTTTGCCACTCACGCCGCGTCGCTGAAACTGCCACCGGGGGGCCGAGCAGCTACTCAGACCGGACCTCGGTCCCGCCGAGTTGCTGACAGCACAGCACCACAACGCCGGTATCTTCGGTCCGATGCCCTCCCAGGACACGCCTCGTCTGCTCTTCGTCCACGCCCACCCGGACGACGAGACGCTGACGACCGGCGGCACCATCGCTCACTACATCTCCAACGGCGCCGACGTCCACGTCGTCACCTGCACCCTTGGTGAAGAAGGCGAAGTCATCGGCGAACGGTATGCACAGCTGGCCGTCGACAAGGCCGATCAACTCGGCGGCTATCGCATCGGTGAGCTGACCACCGCGCTCACCGCTCTCGGGGTCGAGGAGCCGAATTTCCTTGGCGGACCCGGACGTTGGCGTGACTCCGGGATGGAAGGCACCGAGCCGCGACACCATCAGCGGTTCAAGGACGCCGACATGCGCGAGGCGGTCGGCGAGCTTGTCGCCATCATCCGCCGCCTGCGGCCCCACGTCGTCGTCACGTATGACACCGAGGGCGGCTACGGCCACCCGGACCACATCCAAGCCCACCGCGTCACCACCGAAGCCGTTGCCGCATCGGCAAGCGACGACTATCCAGGCGGACCCTGGCAGGTGCCCAAGTTCTATTGGACCGTCAGCGCCACGAGCGCAATGGGCGCCGCCCTCGAAAGCCTCGATGGCGTGCCCGACGAATGGGCACGCGTATCGATCGACGACGTTCCGTTCGGCTACCCCGACGACAAGATCGACGCCGTCATCGACGCCAGCGACCACATGCCCGCCAAGGTCGCGGCGCTTCGAGCCCATGCCACCCAGGTCACCGTCGCTGCGAACGGTCGCTCCTGCGCGCTGTCCAGCAACATCGCCCTGCCCATCCTGGCTGAGGAACACTACATACTCGTCTCCGGCGAACCGGGCGAGCGCGACGCGCGCGGCTGGGAAACCGACCTCCTGTCCGGATTGAACCTCGGCTAACCAGCCGACACGCGATAAGCTTCCACCGAGTGGCCGCAGAGACAAAGGACAGTCATGGACCAAGATCTCGACCCGAACCTGCAGCACTGGCAGGACCGGCTGGACAGCTTCCAGTGGGTGGTCGGCTCGCTGACGTCGGTGCTCGACAGCATCCCGACCTGAGCCCGTCGTTCGACGACACTCGGGCTCTGCGTGCGGTCGTTCTCACTCTGCTCGCAGTCGACGGCGTCATCTCGGCCCTGCTTGCCGCCTTCTTTCTTTCAGTTCATCTCGGACTCGTTCCGTTGCCCATCAGCGCGCTGATCAGCGGCCTGCTCAACGCTGCGCTGGTCTGGGTCGGTCTTCAGTGGACGTCGACTCCGCGGTTGGCCGCACTACCACTGTGGACGTGGCTGGCCACGGTCGCCGCACTCACATTTCCGGGTCCCGGCGACGACGCAATCTTCAGCGCTCAATGGCTATTGCTGCTGCTGATCGTGGTGGGCGCCCTGCCCCCGGCGCTACTGCTGTATCGGCGAAGCCAGCCGCGCTAGCCGCGACTCGTCAGCGTCAGTGTCAGCGGAGGCGCGGTTCTTCGCTGCCCCCCTCGTCCTTGGCCGCCTGCTGCACTTGCTTGACGACCGTGTCGGCCCACGCCTGTACGACGGCGGCACGACACGCCGACCGATACGCGGACTACTGTGGCCGGTATGCGAGGGGCCGATGTTTCAGAATGTGAGACGTGCGGATGATTGTCGTCATACGTGGGGTTACACGGGAGTGGCTCTGAACCCCCAGCCCGGCGCCCCTCTGCCCAACCCGGTGGCCCCGCCAAAACCGAGCGCGCCCAGCCCCAACGCGTTGCGGCGTGTGTTGCGGCGCGCCCGCGACGGCGTTGCGCTGAACGTCGACGAGGCGGCCATCGCCATGACTGCCCGCGGCGACGACTTGGCCGATCTTTGTGCGAGCGCCGCACGGATACGCGATGCCGGACTGACGTCGTCGGATCGTCGCGGCCCCACCGGCCGGTTGCCGGTCAGCTATTCGCGCAAAGTGTTCATTCCCGTTACCCACCTGTGCCGGGACACCTGCCACTACTGCACCTTCGTCACCGTCCCGGGCAAGCTGCGCGCTCAAGGCAGCGGCATGTACATGGAGCCCGACGAGATCCTCGACATTGCCCGTCGTGGTGCGGAACTGGGTTGCAAGGAAGCGCTTTTCACTCTCGGTGATCGGCCCGAGGCTCGATGGGACGAGGCCCGGCAGTGGCTCGACGAGCGCGGCTACGATTCGACGCTGGACTATGTGCGCGCGATGGCCATCCGCGTGCTCGAGGAAACGGGCCTTCTGCCGCATCTGAATCCGGGTGTGATGACGTGGTCGGAGCTGTCACGGCTCAAGCCTGTCGCCCCGTCGATGGGGATGATGCTCGAAACCACCTCGCGCCGGCTGTTCGAGACCAAAGGGCTGGCGCACTACGGCAGCCCGGACAAGGATCCCGAGGTCCGGCTGCGGACGCTCGACGACGCCGGGCGGCTGTCGATTCCATTCACCACCGGCCTACTGGTCGGTATCGGCGAGACGTTGACGGAACGCGCCGAGACATTGCACGCGATCCGCAAGTCCCACAAGGCGTTCGGCCATGTGCAGGAAGTGATCGTGCAGAACTTCCGGGCCAAGGATCACACCGCGATGGCCTTGACTCCCGACGCGGGTCTCGACGACTTCGTCGCGACGATCGCCGTCTCCCGGTTGGTGCTCGGGCCCAAGATGCGCATCCAGGCCCCGCCCAACCTGGTATCGCGCGACGAATGCCTCGCCCTGATCGGCGCAGGCGTCGACGACTGGGGTGGCGTCTCGCCGTTGACGCCGGACCACGTCAACCCCGAACGGCCGTGGCCGGCGTTGGATGAGCTGGCCGCCGTCACCGCCGAAGCGGGATACGACCTGGTACAGCGGCTGACCGCCCAGCCGCCCTACGTTCAGGCCGGCGCGGCGTGGATCGACCCCCGAGTCCAGGGTCACGTCGCGGCGTTGGCCGATCCCGACACCGGTTTTGCGTTGGACGTGAACCCTGTTGGGCGGCCGTGGCAAGAGCCCGACGAGGCGTCCGAATCACTCGGCCGGACCGATCTACACTCAGCGATCGACTCCGAGGGCCGGCTGACCACCACCCGCAGCGATTTGGACAGCGCGTTCGGCGACTGGGAATCCATCCGGGAAAAGGTGGGGGAGCTGGCCGCCCGGGCTCCTGAGCGCATCGACACCGACATCGTCGCAGCGCTGCGTTCAGCGGAGCGAGACCCGGCCGGTTGTTCCGACGACGAGTATCTGGCGTTGGCCACCGCAGACGGGCCAGCGCTGGAAGCCGTTGCGTCGCTGGCTGATTCGCTTCGCCGCGACACCGTCGGCGACGACGTAACGTTCGTCGTCAACCGCAACATCAACTTCACCAACATCTGCTACACCGGCTGCCGGTTCTGCGCGTTCGCCCAACGCAAGGGCGACGCCGACGCCTACTCGCTGTCCACCGACGAGGTTGCCGATCGGGCCTGGGAGGCACACGTAGCCGGGGCAACCGAGGTCTGCATGCAGGGCGGCATCGACCCTGAACTGCCGGTCACCGGATACGCCGACCTGGTTCGCGCGGTGAAGAAGCGAGTGCCGTCGATGCATGTGCACGCATTTTCACCGATGGAGATCGCCAACGGTGTCACCAAGAGTGGGTTGTCCATCCGCGAGTGGTTGATCAGCTTGCGCGAGGCAGGTCTCGACACCATCCCCGGTACCGCGGCCGAGATTCTCGACGACGAGGTGCGCTGGGTGCTGACGAAGGGCAAGCTACCCACGTCGATGTGGATCGACGTCGTCACCACCGCGCATGAAGTGGGGCTGCGGTCGAGTTCGACGATGATGTACGGCCACGTCGACACCCCAAAGCACTGGGTCGGACACTTGCGGGTGCTGCGCGACATCCAGGACCGCACCGGCGGCTTCACCGAATTCGTACCGCTGCCGTTCGTGCACCAGTCGTCACCGCTGTATCTGGCGGGCGGGGCGCGGCCGGGGCCGACGCACCGAGACAACCGTGCCGTCCACGCCTTGGCTCGAATTATGCTGCACAGCAGGATCTCTCAAATCCAGACCAGCTGGGTCAAGCTCGGTGTCGAGCGCACGCAGGTGATGCTCAACGGCGGTGCGAACGATCTCGGCGGCACCTTGATGGAGGAGACCATCTCGCGGATGGCCGGCTCGGAGTTCGGCTCGGCCAAATCGGTTGAGGAGCTGACGGCGATCGCCGAAGGTATCGGCAGGCCCGCCCGCCAACGCACCACCACGTACGCACCGCTCGCAGCCTGATCCCGCCGCTCTGCGGTGGGCTCGTCGGACATCTGTTTCATGGCGAGCCATTGGGCTGGGCCGAGTGGCACCTCGAATCCGCGTAATTCCAAACAAATTCGTTAATTTTTCGTGTCGGCAGAACCACAGCGGGACGACGCTCTAGGGTGATCAAGGCGCATCCGTAGAAATCGCTGCGTGCTGAACCGAAATCGGTGCGCGGCAGTGAACCAAGTGACAGTCTCGACACGTATACAAAATCGACTGCCGCCATCTCCGGCCTAGGAGCGTGCTGTGACCATCCTCTTTGGTATGCCTGCCCATGCCTTGCTTGTCCACGCCATCGTGGTGCTCGCACCCCTGGTAGCGGCACTCGAGATTCTCTGTGCCCTATGGCCTGCGGCGCGGAGTCGGCTGGTCTGGCTGAACCTGGCTCTTGCGGTGGCGGTTATGGTGCTGACGCCGCTGACGATACAGGCGGGTGAATGGCTGTTCGACCAGCAGCCCGCGCATTCTGAGATCCTGAAAACGCATCAGGAGCGCGGCGAGTGGATGATCTACCTTGCCGTCGCCCTCTTGGTGGTCGCCATCGTGCAGGCATTCCAGCACCGGAGCGAGTCGCGATCGACTGAGCCGAAGCGGATGCTGGCCGTGATCGCCGCCGTGCTCGCGATCGTGGTCGGCGTTGGGTCGACAATCGGCGTCGTGCTCATTGGTGACGCAGGAGCGCGGTCGGTATGGAGCAGGGGGAAATAAAAGCGGACTGAGGTCCGTTTGTCACTTCGAGGGTGTCGGAGAGGCCGATGCCACCACTCGAGGAGATCCACCATGACCGCAGCCACCGCGACGACCCAGCTCAGTGCAGGCACGTGGGCCGTCGATCCCGTTCACTCATCGATTGCGTTCTCCGTGCGCCACCTTCTGGTGAGCAAGGTGCGAGGCCACTTCAACGTATTCAGCGGCGCTGTCGTGATCGACGAGGATGGCACCCCCTCGGTGACTGCGGAGATCGCCGTCGACTCCGTTGACACTCGCAACGAACAGCGCGACGCTCACTTGAAGTCCGCTGACTACTTCGACGTCGAGACATACCCGACGGCAACCTTTGCCTCGACCGGAGTGCGCGACAGCGGCGAGAAGTATGTGCTCGACGGCGAGTTCACCCTCAAGGGCGTCACCAAGCCGGTCAGTCTCGAGCTCGAGTTCAACGGTGTCAACCCCGGCATGGGCCACGGCGAGGTCGCCGGATTCACGGCGTCGGTCGTGCTGAACCGCAAGGACTTCGGCATCGACATCGACATGCCTCTCGAGACCGGCGGTGCAGTCGTCGGCGACAAGGTCACGATCACGTTGGAGATCGAAGCGCTCAAGCAAGCCTAATTCTGCGCGCTCGATCGCCGCGAGCGTGCGCTGACTGTCGCTAGAATGCGGCGAGTTGCCGTGCAGACACGCACACTCGCGGTGCAGGGGGTACTACAGGCGGGCGGCGAGCTCCGTGCCTTGTTTGATCGCACGCTTGGCATCGAGCTCGGCCGCCAACGCCGCCCCGCCGATGATGTGGGGCTCGATACCGTTGCGGCGCAGGCCATCTTCGATGTCGCGCACCGATTCCTGGCCGGCGCAGATCACCACATTGTCGACCGCCAGCACCTGTCGACGCTCGTGGTCGGGGCCGAAACTGATGTGCAGTCCGTCGTCGTCGATGCGTTCGTAGTTCACGCCCGACAGCTGCGTGACACCCTTCGCCTTCAGCGACGCCCGGTGCACCCAGCCCGACGTCTTCCCGAGCCGCTTGCCTTGTGATCCCTTCGTGCGCTGCAACAGATAGACCTCACGGGCGGCGGGCGCGGGGATCGGAGTCGTCAACGCCCCGCGGGCTTCCTGCGGGTCCGCCACGCCCCACTCCGCCTTCCACTCCTTCAGGTTCAGCGTCGAAGACTGGTCGGTCACCAGGAACTCGCTGACGTCGAATCCGATACCGCCCGCGCCGACGACGGCCACCGTCTTGCCGACCGGCTTGCCCATGATGGCCTCGGCGTAGGACAACACCATCGGATGGTCGATGCCAGGGATGTCGGGCATCCGCGGCGCCACGCCGGTGGCCAGCACCACTTCGTGGTAATCGGCCAGTTCGTCAGTGCCTGCGCGGGTGCGCAGCCGCACCTCCACTCCGTGCTTGTCGAGCATCCGCGCGAAATAGCGAATCGTCTCGCTGAACTCTTCCTTGCCGGGAATTCTTCTGGCCATGTCGAATTGGCCGCCGATCACCTCGCCTGCCTCGAACAGCGTCACGTCGTGACCGCGCTGAGCGGCCGCCACCGCCGTCGCCAACCCGGCCGGCCCCGCACCCACCACCGCGACCCGGCGGCCGCGGCGGGTCGGTGACAGCACCAGATCGCTCTCGCGGCCGGCACGCGGATTGAGCAGACACGAGACCTTCTTGTGCACGAACGCATGGTCCAGACACGCCTGGTTGCAGGAGATGCATGTGTTGATCTCGTTGGCGACATCGTTTTGCGCCTTGGCGACCCAGTTCGGATCGGTCAGAAGCGGCCGGGCCATCGAGATCAACTGCACGTGGGTGTCGGCGAGGATCTGCTCGGCCGCCTTGGGCATGTTGATTCGGTTCGACGCAACCACCGGGATGGCGACGTGCTCCGCCACCGCGCTACTGATGTCGACGAACGCACTGTTCGGTACGGACGTGACGGTGGTGGGCACCCGTGCTTCATGCCACCCGAACCCTGAGTTGATCATCGTCGCACCGGCCAACTCGACTTCGGTTGCCAGCGAGACGATTTCGGCCCAGTTCTGGCCATCCTCCACGTAGTCGGCCATCGACATGCGGTAGCAGATGATGAAGTCCGGTCCGACGGCGGCGCGGGTGTGGCGCACGATCTCGACCGGAAACCGTCTGCGCTTCTCGGCTGAACCACCCCACGCGTCGGTCCGCCTGTTGGTGCGGGGCGCGAGGAACTGATTGACCAGATAGCCCTCGCTGCCCATGATCTCCACACCGTCATAGCCGGCATCGCGAGCCAGTTCCGCGCAGCGCGCGAAGTCGCGAACGGTGCCCTCGACGTTCCGCAGCGCACGCGGTTTGAAGGGGTTGATCGGCGCCTTGATTGCCGACGCGCTCACCGAAAAAGGGTGGTAGGCATAGCGTCCCGCGTGCAGGATCTGCAACAGTATCTTGCCGCCCTGATCATGCACGGCATCGGTGATGCGGCGATGACGACCCGCGTCCGACGACGACACCATCTGCGAGGCGAACGGCAGCAGCCATCCGGTGCGGTTCGGCGCGTACCCGCCGGTGATGATCAGGCCGACTCCGCCGCGGGCCCGTTCGGCGAAATATGCGGCGAGTCGGCCGGTGTCGCCGGCGCGATCCTCGAGGCCGGTGTGCATGGAGCCCATCACCACCCGGTTGCGCAGTGTGGTGAACCCAAGATCCAACGGCGACAACAATGTCGGGTACGGAGTGACATTGGCTCCTCGCGTGCGCGGGTTGGTCAAGGGTTCTCCTTCAAATTCGCCGCCACCTCGTCGAGCCACTCGACGGCACTTTCTTCGGCCCGAATCCCGCCGCGCAGGACCAGGTATTGATGCAGCGCGCTGCCGCTGAGCTCGCCCGGGTCGGGGAACTGATGCTTCTCGAAGCCGCGGTAAGTGTCGAGTAGTTCGGCGCGCTCGGCGCGAAGCGCAACGACCTGGTCGCGCAGCGCGCCGACGTCACCGAACGCGGCCGCGCGGATCTTCACCGCCAGATCACGGGTGCGGTTGTCGGTCACCGAGCTGCCCCGACCGCTCAATGGTTCGGCGATCCAGCGCGCCAGCTCGGCGCGGCCCGCGTCGGCAACGGTGTACACCTTCTTGTCGGGCCTGCCCTGCTGCACGACGGGCGTTGCCTGCAACCAGCGGTCGTCCTCCATCACCCGCAGTGTGCGGTAGATCTGCTGGTGGGTGGCGCTCCAGAAGAAGCCGATCGAGCGGTCGAACCGGCGTGCCAGTTCATAGCCGGAGCCGGACTGCTCGGACAGCGACACCAGGATTGCGTGGGGTAGGGCCACGCGGGCAGCTTAGAAGCGGCGACAGCCATATGCAACATGTTGCAGTGCACCCGTGCGCATAGGGGTGTGGTGTCTAGGCACGTGTATATGCAACGTCTAGTATCAGTAACTACGCGTCCACCCTCCAAGGTGCGCGCAAAAGTTAGGGCATGCTGAGATGAACCCCGTCGTATCCGCATCGGATACTGGAGCGAATTTCGGCACGCCCTAACCACAGGCAGCCCCCATTGATCAGGTTGATCGAGAGGACTCGAGGAGCACTCAGTGACGTACACGATTGCCGAACCCTGCGTCGACATCAAGGACAAGGCGTGTATCGAAGAATGCCCAGTCGACTGCATCTACGAGGGCGCACGCATGCTGTACATCCACCCCGACGAATGCGTGGACTGCGGCGCGTGTGAACCCGTCTGCCCCGTCGAGGCCATCTACTACGAAGACGATGTGCCCGATCAGTGGAACGGATACACCCAGATCAACGCCGACTTCTTCGCCGAACTCGGCTCACCCGGTGGCGCGTCGAAGGTCGGCCAGACCGACAACGACCCGCAGTCGGTCAAGGACCTGCCGCCTCAGGGTGAGGACTGACACCGCGGACGCGCCGAGCGATACGGCTGGCGTAACACCCGACGGCGTTCGCCGCGGCATCTCTGCGGGGCTGCCCGTATTCCCTTGGGACACCCTCGCCGACGCGATGGCCATGGCGCGCTCGCACACCGACGGCATCGTCGACCTGTCCGTCGGCACGCCGGTCGATCCGGTCGCGCCGCTGATCCGGGACGCGTTGGCAGCGGCAAGCCCCGCTCCGGGTTACCCGGCCACAGCAGGCACCCCCGCACTGCGCGCGTCGGCGGTCACGGCGTTGAACCGCCGCTACGGCGTCACCGACCTCGCCGAGGACGCCGTGCTGCCCGCCATCGGGACCAAGGAACTCATTGCGTGGCTGCCGACGCTGCTCGGCCTGGGGCCAGAGGATGTCGTCGCGGTGCCCGAATTGGCCTATCCGACTTATGAAGTCGGCGCCCGACTGGCGGGCGCGCAGGTGCTACTCGCCGATTCACTGACCCAGCTCGGTCCGCTGTCGCCTGCCCTGATCTATCTCAACTCGCCGAGCAATCCCACGGGAGCTGTCCTGGGCGCCGACCACCTGCGCAAGGTCGTCGGGTGGGCGCGCGAGCGCGGCGTGGCCGTTGCGTCCGACGAGTGCTACCTAGGTCTCGGCTGGGAGGCCGAGCCCGTGTCGCTGCTGCATCCCTCGGTCTGCGACGGTGACCACACCGGCCTGCTGTCCATTCACTCCCTGTCCAAGACGTCCTCGCTGGCCGGCTACCGCGCCGGCTTCGTCGCGGGCGACCGCGCACTGATCGCCGAACTGCTTGCGGTGCGCAAGCACGCAGGGATGATGATGCCGACGCCCGTGCAGGCCGCGATGGTCGCCGCGCTCGACGATGACGCGCACGAACGCGAGCAGCGTGAGCGATACCAGCGCCGCCGCGATGCGCTCCTGCCTGCAGTGCGATCAGCAGGCCTTGACGTCGACCACTCGGAGGCCGGGTTGTACATCTGGGCCACGCGAGGCGAGCCGTGTCGCGACACCGTCAGATGGCTTGCGCAGCGTGGGATTCTCGTCGCACCCGGCGAGTTCTACGGGCCACGCGGTTCGCAGCACGTGCGAATCGCCCTCACCGCCACCGACGAACGGATCGCCGCCGCCGTCGAACGACTGACTGCCTGACGGGTATTGGCTCATCGGCTCGGAGCCGGTGTGGACCACCGCGGCGGGCGTCTGCGGCGCTACGTTCGAAGCATGCCGCCTATCGGGCCATCGCCAAATGGCCCTCGGCGCGGCGGTTGACGCCGGCTATTGGAGATGGCGCCAGGTCTTGCCGGCCACCGCGTTGTAGATGGACACATTCGACACGCCGAATTTCTCGGCAAGTTGCCGCAAAGTGGCGCCGTCGGCATAAAGCAAGCGTAATTCCCTGACGTTGGCGCTCGTGAGCTTTGCGTTGCGATGCTTTTCGCCTTCAGACCGCTCACCGCCGGCGAGGGGCGTGCCGGCCCGCTGTCGGTAGTAATGCATTCCGCAAAGTCCCCGCGCTCTGTATTTACGGTCGCATCCGCCTACGGTACAGAACTCGGGCAGCCCCTTTGGCCTCCCCATACGACTAAATATTACGAGGAGTATGGGGGTGTTTAGCAAGGGCTATCCCGCAATTCTTCGAAATTAAGAGCAACGACCCCGTTTGGTTGCTTAACGCAAATAAAGATTCAATCTGGCCGCATTAATCTGGACAATATTTTCGCGCCACCGCTGTCAATACAAACCGCGGCTAGTACACGGCCGATAACGCACGCATTTCCGCTCCGCCACCGAGTCGATGACGACTGCGGGCTGCCGGTGCTTCACCCCACGCCGAACGTGCAATACCGTCGCGTCATGAGCGATTACAGCGTCGAGGCCGTCGACCGGCTGCCCTTCACGACGCCGGAGAAGTCCGCGCGCTACCGCACCGAGGACTACCGGGGAGCGGCCGGCCTCAATTGGTACGCCACCGACCCCACGCTGCAGGCCACCATGGCTTACTACTTGAAGCCGGACGAACTCGCGGTCGCCGAGCCGCATCTGACGCGCATC
Source organism: Mycobacterium sp. (assembly GCF_032159565.1). Lineage (GTDB taxonomy): Bacteria > Actinomycetota > Actinomycetes > Mycobacteriales > Mycobacteriaceae > Mycobacterium. The sequence goes on along the minus strand of NZ_JAVHWR010000108.1, from coordinate 56,150 downwards.
GGTGAATTGATGGCCGGCCCGGTCACCCGGTGGGCCGAGGAGACCGACCGCAACCCGCCAAGGCTCGAGCGCTACGACCGGTGGGGTCACGACGTCAGCCGCGTCGTCATGCCGACCTCATTCAACGAGTCGCGCCGTGCGGTGCTGGATGCCCAGAAGGCGCTGCGCGACGACGCCCGCGGCGCAGGGGTGAGCTCGTCGCTGCCGCTGTTCGCGTCCAACTATCTGCTCAACCAGGCCGACATCGGTATGGGGTGCGCGCTTGGCACCGGCGGCGGCATGGTGAAGGCGTTGGTCGCGGCGTACGCACCACAGGACGTGCGCGACCACGTGTTGGCCAAATTCGAATCCGGTGAGTGGGAGGGCCAAACCGCTCAGCTGCTCACCGAGCGAACCGGCGGCTCAGACCTGGGCGCGTTGGAGACGACGGCCACCCGTCGCGGCGATGCGTGGCTGCTCAACGGATTCAAGTGGTTCGCATCTAACTGCAACGGGGAGGCTTTTGTCGTCCTTGCCAAGCCAGAAGGAGCGCCCGACACCAGCCGCGGCGTGGCTAGCTTTCTCGTGCTGCGGACACGCCGCGACGGCTCGCACAACGGCGTGCGGGTGCGCCGACTCAAGGACAAGCTCGGCACCCGCTCGGTCGCGTCGGGCGAGATCGAGTTCGCCGACGCCGAAGCGTTCCTGCTCTCCGGTGAGGCCAGCGAGGATGCGGGCCCGTCCGACGGCAAGGGCCTGGGCCGGATGATGGAGTTGACGAACGCGGCGCGGCTCGGCATCGCGCTGTTCGCGCTCGGCAATGCACGACGCGCGCTGGTCGAGTCACTGTGTTACGCGCAGCGGCGACAGGCGTTCGGCGACGCGCTGATCGACAAGCCGTTGATGCGGCGCAAGCTGGCCGAGATGATCGTCGACGTCGAAGCCGCGCAGGCGCTCGTCTTCGACGGCACCGGCGCCGCCAACCATCGACAACCCAGGCAGGTCCGTCAGCGCATCGCCGTGCCCGTCACCAAGCTGAAGGTCTGCCGGCTCGGAATCACGATGGCATCCGACGCAATCGAAATCCACGGCGGCAACGGCTATATCGAGACCTGGCCGGTCGCACGGCTGCTGCGTGACGCGCAGGTGAACACCATCTGGGAGGGCCCCGACAACATCCTCTGCCTCGACGTCCGGCGTGGTATCGAGCGGGCGCAGGCTCACGAACCGCTGCTGCAGCGCCTGCACGACGCGGTGTCGGTGTCCGACGCCGACGACGCCACCGCCCTGGTTGCCCGCCGCGTCGAAGACCTCGATGCGGCGATCATCGCGTGGAGCAAGCTCGACGGCGCCGTCGCCGAAGCCAGGCTGTTTCCTCTCGCGCAATTCATGGGCGATGTCTACGCCGGTGCGCTTCTGATCGAGCAGGCAGCCTGGGAACGAGCCGAAAACGGAACTGACCGAAAGGCACTTGTGGCCCGGCTGTATGCGCAGCGGCAGTTGGCCGACCGGGGCCCGCTGCGCGGGCTCGACGCCGACGGTGACGAGGCCATCGAACGATTCGATGAGCTGATGGCCGGGGCGCTCGCGGTGACGTAATACGCGCGAGCAGACGCAAAATCGCACAATTTCGCGGCGCTTATGCGATTTTGCGTCTGCTCGCCGAACTAGGGTGAGCGCTCGGTTGCCCGCAGACCGAGGGCGAGCACGAGCCGGTCGTCGGGGTCGTCCAACGACGTCGACAGCAGCTTCTCGATACGACGGATCCTGTAGCGCACCGTATTCGGATGTACATGCAGCCGCTGCGCCACCTCGGCGATGTCGCCGAACCCGTCCAGATAGGCGGCCAGCGTGTCGGCGAGCATCGGGTCCCGCTCACGCAGATCGAGGACGCGCGGATCGACGAGCCGCTGCCTGCCGGCCACATGCGCGACGATCTCGTCGAGCAGCACCGTGGTGTGCGCCTCGCCCAATGACGTCACCTGACCGATCGCGCCGGGGTGTCGGTCGGCGCTGTCGAACACCCGATCAATCTCAGTGCGGGCCTGGGCCGCACCGGCCAACCCGGCCAGCGGCGCGGCGATCACCGCCCGCATCGTGAGGCCCAGCTCGCGGCGCAGTGCGGCGACCATACCCCGCACCCACGACGTCAGCGACGACGTCGCACCGATCTTCGGCAGTAGCACATATACGCGCTCACCCGTCGACGCCAACTGGGCGTCGGCGCGAAAAGCGCTCGCGCTCAAAGCGATCACGTTGGACGGCGCCGCGGTTCCTTCGCCGCGGAAGCCGACGAGGGCGGCGCGGCCGTCGGCGTCGATGCCGAGCTCACGGGCGATCGCTGCGACGTCGGCGGACTCCTCGCCGAGCCCGAGCCCGAGGAGGTCCTGCACCAGCACCGTGTGCGTCGACGGCGCCGACGCCAGCCGCGACATGATGCGGGCCGCCAGCACGGCTCCGCCGCGCAACACTTCTTCCACATCGTCGGCCAGCGGCGCTGAACCCTGCTGCAACCAGATCGTTCCCGCGAAGCGGGGCGGCCGGCGAACGTCCGTGGCCGGAAGGTGAATGGCAACGGCGAGCCGCGGGCGGAGGCCTAGTTCGGGGCGTTCGGCGACGCGAACCACGTCGCTGCTGGCCTGCAAGGCGTCGAAAATGCCCCACTGACCGATCCATTCCAGGTGTTCGGGCGGACCGGCGCGCCCGAGAATGGTCAGCCGGCGCAGGTCGTCGGCCTCCTCGTTGGACGCCGAGTAGGCCAGCACGTGCGACTGGTCGTCCTCGATGCTGATCATCCCGTGGGTGCGCTCGGCCATGGACTGCGCCAGCCCGAAGAGGTCGGTGCCGGAGTCGTGCAGCGGGTCGCCGCGGTCGCCGTGGTGCTCGAACGCGTGGTTCACCAATTTGTAGAGCAGTTCCCACCGGGCGCGCGGTTCGACGGCGACCACCGCGGTGCCCAGCGCCACGGCCTGTTTCACCGCGGCGGGCGACGGCTCCTTGACGAAGATGGCCGCGGGAACCTTGCCGGTGCCCTGGAACTGCTGCGCGATCCAGCCGACCGCCTCCGCGTCGGAAACTCCGAGCAGGAAGAACAGATCCGCGGCACCTGCTCCGACGGCCAAGCCCAGCCGGATGTCGTCCACGTCGACGAGTGCCACCGACCCCACCGGCATGTCGAGCCCGCGAGGCGCCTCGACCAGCGTCACCATCGTGCGGTCCAGCGTGAGCAGCAGCTGGCCGAGCGACAGTCCCTCCCGATCCGCCATCGAACGCTCCTTTGTCCGATCCGACTATAAGCCGCCAGCGGCATTGTCGGATCGACCATCGGCTGGAAAGGGGGCGAAAGGGCATCCTTACTGCATGGATGCCGTCACCGAGGTACCGACACCGGTCAACGAGCCGGTTCACGACTACGCACCGAGCAGTCCCGAACGCGCGCGACTCGTCACCGCGCTCGCCGAACTGGCCGACGACCCGATCGACCTGCCGCACGTCATCGGCGGCATGCACCGGATGGGCGGCGGTGAACGCATCGAGGTGGTGCAACCGCATCGCCACTCCGCCAAGCTGGGCACCCTCACCAACGCCCAACACTCCGACGCGACCGCCGCCATCGACGCGGCCATGGCAGCCAAGGAGGGTTGGGCGAACACCCCGTTCGACGAGCGCGCCGCCGTCTTTCTGCGCGCCGCCGACCTGCTGGCCGGACCCTGGCGCGCAAAGCTTTGTGCGGCAACGATGCTCGGCCAGTCGAAGTCGGCCTATCAGGCTGAGATCGACGCGGCCTGCGAGCTGATCGACTTCTGGCGGTTCAACGTCGGCTTCGCCCGCGAGATCATGGCCGAACAGCCGATCAACACCCGCGGCGTGTGGAACCGCACCGACTACCGGCCGCTCGAGGGCTTCGTCTACGCCATCACCCCGTTCAACTTCACCGCGATCGCGGGCAACCTGCCGAGCGCGGCCGCGTTGATGGGCAACACCGTGGTGTGGAAGCCGTCGCCGACGCAGACCTTCGCCGCCTACCTGACCATGCAGCTCCTGGAGGCCGCAGGCCTTCCGCCGGGCGTGATAAACCTGCTCGCAGGCGACGGGATCGCGGTTTCCGATGTGGCGCTTGCCGATCCGCGGCTGGCGGGCATCCACTTCACCGGCTCCACCGCGACGTTCCAGCACCTGTGGCGGGAGGTCGGCACCAACATCGACCGCTATCACACCTACCCGCGACTGGTCGGCGAGACCGGCGGAAAGGATTTTGTGCTGGCTCATCCGTCGGCGCGGCCCGACGTGTTGCGCACCGCCTTGATTCGCGGGGCGTTCGACTATCAGGGGCAGAAGTGCTCGGCGGCCTCGAGGGCGTTCGTTCCGCGTTCGGTGTGGCAGACGATGGGCGACGAGTTCCTCGGCGCGACCGAGGCGCTGCGCTACGGTGACGTCACCGACCTCAGCAATTTCGGCGGCGCGCTCATCGACGACCGCGCGTTCGCCAAGAACGTCAACGCCATCGAGCGCGCGAAGGGCGCCGCCGGGGTCACGGTCGCCGCAGGCGGCGAATACGACGACAGCGAAGGCTACTTCGTTCGGCCCACCGTGCTGTTGTCCGACGACCCGGGCGACGAGTCGTTCGCCACGGAATACTTCGGGCCGATCCTGTCGGTGTACGTCTATCCCGACTCGGACTACGAGCAGATGCTCGACGTGGTCGACAGCGGCGCGAAATACGCGCTCACCGGGGCGGTGATCGCCGACGATCGCACCGCCGTGCTGCAGGCAGAGAATCGCCTGCGGTTCGCCGCGGGCAACTTCTACGTCAACGACAAGCCGACGGGCGCCGTCGTCGGGCAGCAGCCGTTCGGCGGCTCCCGGGCTTCGGGCACCAACGACAAGGCCGGTTCTGCGCTGAACCTGCTGCGCTGGACGTCGGCGCGGTCCATCAAGGAATCGTTCGTTCCGGCAACCGATCACAACTACCCGCACATGGAGGGCTGACGATGGGGGTCTTCCACCGGGTCGCGCGCCCGGCGATTCTTGCGGCCAGCCGGTCGGACGGGCTGCGGCGCACCGCCGAGCGGTTGCCGGTCACAAGGGATGTCGTGCACCGTTTCGTGCCCGGCGAGACGGTCGCAGACGTACTGAAATCTATTGCACACCTGCGGGATAGCGGGCGCATGGTCAGCATCGACCATCTGGGCGAGGACACCACGGATGTCGGCGACGCCGAGAAGACGGTGCAGGCCTACCTGGAACTGCTCGATGCCCTCGGAACGCGCGACGAAACACGAAGTGCCGCTGTGCGGCCGCTCGAGGTGTCGCTGAAACTCTCGGCGCTCGGTCAGGCCTTGCCACGAGACGGCGAGAAGATCGCCCAGGAGAATGCCCACGTCATCTGCGAAGGGGCGCAGCGCGTCGGCGCATGGGTGACGGTCGACGCCGAAGACCACACCACCACCGACTCGACGTTGTCCATCGTGCGGGACCTTCGTGCCGACTTCCCGTGGCTCGGCATCGTTTTGCAGGCCTACCTGAAGCGCACTGTCGGCGATTGCAAGGAGTTCGCCGCCTCCGGCGCGCGGATCCGACTGTGCAAGGGCGCCTACGACGAACCGGCTGCGGTCGCCTACCGCGAGCCCGAGGAGGTCACCGACTCCTACCTGCGCTGCTTGCGGGTGCTGATGGCGGGGTCGGGCTACCCGATGGTGGCCTCGCACGACCCGGAGATCATTGACGCCGTGCCCGCGATGGCCGGCGAAAACAACCGCAGTGTGGACGGTTTCGAGTACCAGATGCTCTACGGGATCCGCGATGCCGAACAGCGACGGCTGGCGGATGCGGGCAACCACGTCCGGATCTATGTGCCGTTCGGCACGCAGTGGTACGGCTATTTCGTCCGCCGGATCGCCGAGCGGCCCGCGAACCTGACGTTCTTCCTGCGCGCCCTGGCCGAGCGGCGGCACTGACCGATCTCGGTGCCGGTCGGTGTAACCCGCGGCCCTATCTCTAGTCGTGAAGACATTTGCGATTATGATTGGCGCGGCCGGTGTTCTGGCGACCGCCATGCTGAGCCCAATGGGGGTGGCCGCGGCCGCTCCAACAGGCCCCGGGTCGGCAAGCGACGTCGTGCAGACCCTGACGGCGCAGGGTTACAACGTCATGATCAACGGCACCGTCGAGGGCCTACTGTCGGAATGTAGCGTCACCGGCGTCCACAATCCCGACACGTCGGGCCGCGCAGTCGGTTTCACGACCGTTTACGTGGATGTGGACTGCCCGCACTCCAACAACTGACGGGTCAACGCGCGGGAAACGCCGCGACGTCCATGATGACGGAGCCGTCGCAGGGGCCGCCGTAGATGTCGGTCCGCCAGCTGCCCCGCAGCGTTCCATCGGACTGCGGCGTGTAGTAGGCGACGGACTTCGCCGGGTTCCATACCTTCGGAACGCCTTCGCCCATATAGCAATCCCACCGCCACTCATAGATGTGCACCCAGGTGGAGCCGTTCCACGTATACCGAGGAGGCAGTGGGAGAGTCGGATTGGCCGGCTTGGGCCCGTCGACCACAGTGGAGACGCACTCGCGCGAGCAGTCGGTGACAAAGGTGTAGACGTCGCCGAAGTCCGGTTCGTGTTGGCGGGCAGCCAGGCTGGTGCCCGTCTTCTCGCCGGCGTAGCGCAGCAGCGAGTACCTGCCGTTCCACACCTGGCCCGCGGCACCGGCGACCGGCACGACACACACGCCGGCTCCGACAAGCGCGGCGGCGAACAGTGCGACGCTCACCCCGCGTAGCGCAGCCCTCACGAAGGCCAAAGCGTAGTCTCCCGCGCGGGCAATTCCGCGGATTACGAGGCCGTGTCAGGCAACGGAAACGAATGATGTTCGTGCACAACGCTCCAGCGGTCGTCGGCCTTGCGCAGCCCGATGGTGATCCGCAAGCGGTTATCGGGGTTCGCCTCGAAATCCGACGCTGTGCCGCAGCGCAACAGCGCGTAGGCGAACGCCACATCAGCGCCCGCGACGACGTCGAGTTGAAGAAGGTCGGACTGCGCACCGTGGCGAATCCAGTCGAAGAACGGCGGCCACGACTTCCGGTACTCGTCGATGCCGCGCACGCCGCTGTACGGCGGTGTCACGTCGAACGTCACGATGTTCGGATCATGATCGGCCAGAACGCCCTCCAGGTCCTGCTGCCCAATGCCTCTACCCAGCGGGTGATCAGGCCGCGGATCACCGATTCGTCACTCATGATGCCCGACCTGGTATTCGCCGCTGAGATTACCTTGGGTGATGGACATGTCGATAGAGACCGCCTCCGGCGGCCTGACTCATGGCGGCGTTTCACGAGGAGGCGGATATGGCAGCCGGCCAGGCACGGGTATGGCTCATCACCGGCGCAAGTTCGGGGTTCGGGCGTGCGATCGCCGAAGCGGCGCTAGCGGCCGGTGACATCGTGGTGGCCGCGGCGCGCAGGCCAGAGGCGGTCGCCGACCTCGTCGAGTCAGCGCCCGAGCGGGTCACCGCCCTGCAGCTCGACGTCACCGACCAGGACCGCATCACGGCTGCTGTCGGCGAGGTGCTCGACCGTCATGGTCAGGTCGACATTCTGGTGAACAACGCGGGTCGCGGCGCGATCGGCGCCGCCGAAGAGACCACCGACGCCGAGCTTCGCGACTTGATGAACCTGCACTTCTTCGGCCCTGCGGCGCTGACGCGTGCGGTGCTGCCGCGGATGCGTGAGCAGGGCTCCGGCGCGATCGTTCAGATTTCCAGCATGGGTGGGCGATTCTCGTTCCCGGGCGTCGGCGCGTATTCGGCGACGAAGTTCGCCCTCGAAGGTTGGTCGGAGGCACTCGCCAAAGAGGTCGACCGGTTCGGCATAAGGGTGCTCATCGTCGAGCCGCGCGCATTCCGCACATCGTTCAATGGAGCGGGGGCGCTGTTGGTTTCCGAGCCGATTGCCGCCTACGACGAACAGATCCAGCCGTTGCGCACGGATATGCCGCAGGGCGACGGTAAGCAGCCGGGCGACCCCGCGAAGGCCGCCGCCGCCATTCTGGCGGCCATTGATTCCGACGACCCTCCGCTACGGCTTGCCCTCGGCGCCGATGCCGTCGACGGAATCTCCGGCGTCCTGGAGCAGGCGAAGGCCGAATTGGCGGCGTGGGAGCGCGTCGGACGAGCCACGGGTATCTCCTAACGCTCGCTCAACAAAAACAGTGTCCATGCCGCCAGCGACTGAGCATCGGTGATTTCGCCGTCTCGCATCATCCGCTCGACGTCGGAGCGGGCGAACCACTCGCTGTGCATGTCCTGCTCGGTGTGCTCGCGCTCGTGGTCGCCCTCGGTGATGCCGGTGGCGACGAACACCCTGCCGCGCTGGCTGCTCATGCCCGCCGCCACGTCGAGCAGCCCGATCGGGACCATCGATTCGGCGCGCAGCCCTGTCTCCTCGCGCAATTCTCGGTGCGCGAGCTCCCTCGGGTCGAGATCGGCCCGCCCGGGCGCGGTGCCCTGCGGGAACTCCCAGCGGCGCAGTCCGAGCGGATACCGGAACTGCTCGACGAGCCGTAACCGGTCGCCGTCGTAGGCGATGATCAGCGCGTACCACGGCTTGTCGACGACGCCGTAGATGCCGTCCGAGCCGTCGGGCCTGCGCACCTGGTCCTCGCGTACCGTCATCCAGTCGTTGCGGTACATCTCGCGAGACGCGATGCGCCGTATCTCATCCACGCGCCAAGTATGCCGAGCGCCAGCGGGTAGCCTCTCTGACGTGCTGCTGGCTTCGTTGAACCCCGCGGCCGTCGCGGGCGGCGCCGACCTCGGCGACGCGGTGCGCATCGACGGTGCCGTGCTGAGCCGCAGCGATCTCGTCGGCGCCGCAACGTCGGTGGCCGAGCGCGTCGGCGGCGCGCAGCGGGTCGCGGTACTCGCCAGGCCGACGGCCACCACCGTGCTGGCCGTCACCGGCTGCCTGATCGCCGGTGTGCCGGTGGTACCCGTGCCCGCGGACGTCGGCGCGGCCGAACGACGGCACATCCTCACCGACTCCGGTGCGCAGCTGTGGCTGGGTGAGCAGCCGGAGGAACCGGAGGGGCTGCCGCAGATCCCGGTGCGGTTGCATGCGCGGTCGTGGCACCGCTATCCCGAGCCGCCGCCGGAGGCCACCGCGCTGATCATGTACACCTCGGGCACCACGGGGCCGCCCAAGGGCGTAGTGATGAGTCGCCGGGCCATCGCCGCAGACATCGACGCGCTGGCCGAGGCATGGCAGTGGACGTCCGACGACACACTGGTGCACGGACTTCCTCTGTTTCACATTCATGGCCTCGTGCTCGGCCTGCTCGGGTCGCTGCGGATCGGGAACCGCTTCGTGCACACCGGAAAACCGAAGCCGACGCTGTACGCCGAAGCGCAGGGCTCGCTGTACTTCGGGGTGCCGACGGTGTGGTCGCGGGTCGTCGACGACCTCGACGTAGCACGGGCGCTGTCCTCGGCCCGGTTGCTGGTGTCGGGCAGCGCGGCTCTGCCGGTGCCGGTGTTCGACCGGCTCGCCGAACTCACCGGCCACCCGCCGGTCGAGCGCTACGGCGCCAGCGAAACTCTGATCACCATCAGCACCCGCGCCGCCGGCGAGCGTCGACCCGGTTGGGTGGGTCTGCCGCTGACCGGTGTGCAGGCCCGGCTCGTGGACGACGACGGCGCGCCGTCGCCGCATGACGGCGAAACCGTTGGGAGCCTTCAGATTCAGACCCCGACGATCTTCGACGGGTATCTCAACCGGGCCGACGCCACCGCGGAAGCCTTCGATGCCGACGGTTGGTACCGCACCGGCGACGCGGCGGTCATCGACGGTGACGGCATGCACCGCATCGTCGGCCGCGAATCGGTGGACCTGATCAAGACCGGTGGCTTCCGGGTCGGCGCGGGAGAGATCGAGACGGTGCTGCTCGCTCATCCGGGTGTGAGCGAGGCGGCGGTCATCGGAGTGCCCGACGACGACCTTGGCCAGCGCATCGTCGCGTTCGTCGTCGGGGATGCCGAGCCGCGTGCGCTGATCGACTATGTCGCAGAGGAGCTTTCGGTGCACAAGCGGCCGCGGCAGGTTCGTGTCGTCGACAGCCTGCCACGCAACGCGATGGGCAAGGTGCTCAAGAAGGAGTTGGCGGGGGAAGCCGATAAATGACGCTGAGGTTCGACGAGATCTGCATCGACGCCCATGACGCCACCGCCCTCGGCGCGTGGTGGGCCGGGCTGCTGGGCTGGCCGCAGGACATCGACGACGATGGCGACGTGCGGCTTCACCCGCCGCCAGGCGGAGGCCCGGACTGGATCTTCATCGCGGTGCCCGACGAGAAGGTCGCCAAGAACCGCATTCACCTGGACTTCCGGCCCGACGATCAGCAGGCGGAGGTCGACCGCGCGATCGGAATGGGCGCGCGGCACGTTGACATCGGCCAGGGCGAACAGTCATGGGTGGTGCTGGCGGATCCCGAGGGCAACGAGTTCTGCATCCTGGCGCCCGGCGACTGACACTTTTGCCCCGCGCGAGGGTGCGCTCTTGTACGCGACACGCCGCCAAGTGGCGTGCAAACACGGGCGCTCGCGCGGCGACGGCGTGGCGATATCAAGGTACGTGAGCTGGGGGCGGCCTAGAGTGAGTCGGTGTCGCCACCGCTCACCGACGACGAGCTCAACGAGCTGTTCGAGGACATCCCCATCCTGGCCGGCCGGTCGCGGCAGCTGGAGGAATTGTCCGGCGGCCTGACCAACCGCAACGTCAAGATCACCACCCCGGACGGCGCGTACGTGGCCCGCTGCTGCGATATGGGCAGCAACTTACTTGGCATAGACCGTGATCGCGAGCACCACAACACCGTGGCAGCCGCGCAGGCCGGCGTGGGTGCGCAGGTGATCGACTATCGGCCGGACCTCGGGATCCTGCTGCTGAGCTACCTCGAGGGGCAGACCATGTCCAACGACGACTTTCAGAAGCCGGAAACGTTGCGCAAGGCCGCCGCCGCAGTCCGCGCTCTGCACTCGGGCCCGCGTTTCCAGGGGCGCTTCGACATGTTCGAGAGGCAACCGACCTATCTGAAAACCGTTATGGACAATGGGTTCCGGATTCCTGACGGCTACCTCGACCATGCGGAGACCTTCGCTGAAATTGCGCGTGTGCTGAGGGCGACCGATCAGACCACCGTCCCATGCAACAACGACCTGCTCGCAGGGAACTTCATCGACGACGGCGACAGGATGTGGCTGATCGACTACGAGTACTCCGGCAACAACGATCCGTGTTTCGAACTGGGAAACACCTGGGCCGAGGTCGGCATGTCCGCCGACCAACTCGACGAGTTCGTCACCGCGTACTACGGACGTCGGTTGCGCCGCAAGACCGCGCGTGCCCATCTGCAGGGCATCGTCGGCAAATACGGATGGACGCTGTGGGGCTGCATACAGAACGGCTCCAGCACAATCGATTTCGACTTCTGGGAATGGGCGATGGAACGATATGAGGGCGCGGTAGCCGAGTTCCACGGACCGAACCTGGCCCGCCTGCTCAACGATGTGCAGGCGGTCGACTGATGGCCACCGAGCTTCCCGATCGCGCACGGGTCGTCATCGTCGGCGGTGGTGTCATCGGCACCAGCGTCGCCTACCACCTCACCAAGTTCGGTCTCACCGATGTGCTGTTGATCGAGCAGGGCCAACTATCAAGCGGCACAACCTGGCATGCCGCCGGGCTGGTCGGACAGCTGCGGGCATCGGAGAGTGCGACGCGACTCGTGCAGTACTCCACCGAGCTCTATGCCGAAATCGAGGGCGAGACCGGTCTGTCCGCCGGCTACAAGCAGTGCGGCGGAGTGACGGTCGCCCGAAGCGAGGATCGGATGATCCAGCTGCGCCGCACCGCAGCCAACGCTGCGGCGTTCGACATGGAGTGCGAACTGCTCAGCCCGCAGCAGGCACTCGAGCACTATCCCGTGATGAGGGTCGACGATCTGGTCGGCGCCATCTGGCTACCGGCCGACGGTAAGGCGAATCCGACCGATCTGACATTCGCGCTCGCCAAGGGAGCGCGGATGCGGGGCACCCGCGTCGTCGAAAAGACCAGAGTCACTGACGTTCTCAACAGCGACGGCTCGGTCACCGGCGTGCGTACCGACAGGGGCGACGTCGAGGCCGAGATCGTCGTCAACTGCGCAGGCCAGTGGGCCAAGCAGGTCGGCGCGATGGCGGGCGTCAACGTGCCGCTGCATTCGGCCGAGCACTTCTACGTGGTCTCCGAACACATCGACGGTGTGCACCCCGACCTGCCGATCCTGCGCGACCCCGACGGCTACACCTATTTCAAGGAGGAGGTCGGCGGGCTTGTCATCGGCGGCTTCGAGCCGGAAGCCAAGCCGTGGGTATCCCCCGACGACATTCCGTACCCGTTCGAATTCCAGCTGCTGAACGAGGATTGGGATCACTTCGAGATCCTGATGGACAACGCGATGCTGCGTATTCCTGCCCTCGACGTCACCGGCATCAAGAAGTTCTACAACGGCCCGGAAAGCTTCACACCCGACAACCAATTCATCCTCGGCGAGGCCCCCGAACTCGACAACTTCTTCGTCGGCGCGGGGTTCAACTCGGTCGGTATCGCCACCGCGGGCGGCGCGGGCCGCGCGCTCGCGGAGTGGATCGTCAACGGCGCTCCCACCAGCGATCTCACCGGCGTCGACATCCGCCGCTTCGCGCCCTTCAACGGCAACAACCGCTGGCTGCACGACCGGGTCGCCGAAGTGCTTGGCCTGCACTACGAAATCCCCTGGCCCAACAGGGAGATGAAGACAGCCCGGCCGTTTCGGCGGTCGCCCGTGCATCACCTGCTGGAGGCGGCCAACGCCAACTTCGGCAGCCGCAACGGTTGGGAACGCGCCAACTTCTTCGCCCCCGCCGGAACCGATTCGACGATCGAATACACCTGGGGCAAGCCGAACTGGCTGACGTGGTCGGCGGTCGAACAGTCCAACACCCGAACCGCTGTCACGGTGTTCGATCAGACCTCGTTCTCCAAATATCTGATGGTCGGGCCCGACGCCGAGTCGGCGCTTCAGTGGTTGTGCACTGCAGACGTAAGCGGCGAAGCAGGTAAGGCCGTCTACTCCGGAATGCTCAACGAGCGCGGCACCTACGAGTCCGACCTCACCGTCACCCGCATCGGCGCCGACGAATACTTCATCGTCAGTAGCGCCGCCACCACCGAGCGCGACAAGGACCACATCCGCAGGAATCTCCCTGCGGGGGTCCGCGCGTCGCTCGTCGATGTCACCTCGGCGTACGCCGTATTCGGTGTGATGGGTCCACTTTCGCGCGGCCTCCTGTCCACCTTGACGTCCGCCGACCTGTCCGATGAGGCGTTTCCGTTCGGCACCAGCCGGCAGATCTCGCTGGGATATGCGACGGTGCGGGCGACACGGATCACCTACGTCGGCGAATTGGGCTGGGAACTCTACGTTCCCGCCGAATTCGCGGTCGGCGTATATGAGGATCTGATGGCCGCAGGCGAGCACTTCGGCGTCGGCCGCGGCGGCTACTACACCATCGAATCGATGCGGCTGGAGAAGGGGTACCGCGCGTTCGGCCGCGAACTGACGCCGAGCGAGAACCCCGTCGAGGCCGGATTGCTGTTCGCATGCAAGCTCAAGACCGACATCGAATTCCTGGGCCGGGCGGCCGTCGAGAAGGCCAAGGCCGAAGGCCCGCGCCGCAAACTCGTCGGTTTCAGCGTCGACACACCCGAAGCCATGCTGTGGGGCGGCGAACTGGTGTTGCGCGACGGCGGCGTCGCCGGCCAGGTCACCTCGGCGGCGTGGGGTGAGACGGTCGGCGGCTGCGTGGGACTGGCGTATGTTCGCGCGCCCGACAACTCCGTCATCGACGCCGACTGGGTGAAGGCGGGCAAGTACCAGGTCAACGTCGGTGGTCAGCTCTACCCCATATCGGTGTCGCTGCGGGCGATCTATGATCCAACCAGCACCAAGATTCGACCCTGACCATGGCCCTCAGCGTCTTCGATCTGTTCAAGATCGGCATCGGACCGTCGAGTTCACACACCGTCGGCCCGATGATCGCCGCGGACCGGTTCTCCCGCGGACTGGCGCAGGACGGGACGATCATCTCGACGCGGCGGGTCACCGTCGAACTGTTCGGCTCGCTCGGCGCCACCGGCAAGGGCCACGGCAGCGTCCCCGCCGTCGCCCTCGGCCTGATGGGGGAGCGGCCGGACGCCGTGGATCCCGAGCGGACACCTGAGCGGATCGCCACCATCACGACTTCCGGTCGGCTGTCACTGCTCGGCGAGCATCCGATCGCTTTCAGTCTCGCCGACGACATCATCCTGTATCGCAACAAGCAGGCTCGTTTTCACTCCAACGCCATGGTGTTTCGCGCCTTCGATGACACCGGTGAGGTACTGACGAAGCGGACGTTCTACTCCATCGGTGGCGGCTTCGTTCTCGACGACACCCAGGTCTCCGACGCCGACGAGCCCGTCGTGGTCGCCGACCAGACGCCGGTGCCTTACCCGTTCCGCACCGGCGACGAGCTGCTCGCCCATTCCGCGGCGACAGGGCTGCGCGTCAGCGACATCGTCATGGCGAACGAAATGGCATGGCACACCGAGGATCATGTTCGCAGTGAGTTGCTACGCATCTGGTCGGTGATGCAGGACTGCATCCAGGCGGGCATCAACGCCTCCGGTGTGCTGCCGGGTGGACTGAAGGTGCGCCGTCGAGCGCCGCAGCTGGCGGCAAAGCTCTCGGCCGCAACGGATTCAAGCGACGACCCGCTGATCGCTATGGATCGCGTCAACCTGTACGCCATCGCGGTGAACGAGGAGAACGCGGCAGGCGGGCGCGTCGTCACCGCGCCGACCAACGGCGCAGCGGGGATCATCCCGGCCGTGCTGCAGTATTTCCACGACTTCGTCCGGGGAGCCGACGACGACTGCACCGTGCGGTTCCTGCTCGTCGCCGCGGGTATCGGCAGCATCATCAAGGAGAACGCGTCCATCAGCGGTGCCGAAGTGGGCTGCCAGGGCGAGGTCGGCTCGGCGTGCTCGATGGCCGCGGCCGGGCTCACCGAACTGCTGGGCGGATCACCGTGGCAGGTGGAGAACGCCGCCGAGATCGGCATCGAACACAACCTCGGCCTGACCTGCGATCCGGTCGGCGGTCTCGTCCAGATCCCGTGTATCGAACGCAATGCCGTTGGCGCGGTCAAGGCCATCAACGCCGCGCGGATCGCGCTCAGCGGCGACGGGACCCATCAGGTGTCACTGGACAAGGCCGTCAAGACCATGCGCGAAACCGGCGCCGACATGAAGGACAAGTACAAGGAGACGGCGCGCGGCGGCCTCGCGCTCAACGTCGTCGAATGCTGAGCCACGTGCCGATCAGTTGGCGTGCAACGCCTCGTTGAGCGTGATGCCCGTGCCGTCGCGCTTGACGACCTCGACCGCGCCGCTGAGCGAATTGCGCCGGAACAGAAGGTTGTTCGCGCCCGACAGCTCGCGCGCCTTGACCGTCTGGCCGTCGGCCGTCTGCACCTTCGTGCCCGCCGTGACGTACAAGCCTGCCTCGACGACGCAGTCGTCGCCCAGTGAGATGCCCACACCGGAGTTGGCCCCCAGCAGGCATCGCTTGCCCACCGCGATCACCTCGGTACCGCCGCCGGACAGCGTGCCCATGATGGAAGCGCCGCCGCCGACGTCGGAGCCGTCGTCGACCACCACACCTGCCGAGATCCGGCCCTCCACCATCGAGGTGCCCAACGTGCCCGCATTGAAATTCACGAACCCCTCGTGCATCACCGTCGTGCCCGCGGCCAGGTGCGCACCAAGCCGCACCCGGTCCGCGTCGGCGATGCGAACCCCTGTTGGCGCGACGTAGTCCACCATCCGTGGGAACTTGTCGATCCCGTACACCGCGACGGCGCCGCGCCGCCGCAACCGGGCACGGGTGATCTCGAAACCGTCGACCGCGCACGGCCCGTAATTGGTCCACACCACGTTCGCCAGGACGCCGAAGATGCCGTCGACGCTGGCGCCGTGCGGCTGGATCAGCCGATGGGATAGCAGGTGCAGCCGCAGGTAGGCGTCGTAGGTGTCGGCGGGCTTGTCGTCCAGCGACCCGATCACCGTGCGCACCACGACGACCTCCACGTCACGGTCCTCGTCGCGGCCGGCCAACTCGGCCAGCTCGGGCGGAACCTCCGCCACCGACAGCCGCACGGTGCCCGACGGGCCGTCGCCGGCCAGCTCGGGAGCCGGGAACCACGCGTCGAGGACGGTCCCGTCGGCGGCGATGGTCGCCACGCCGACGCCAGAAGCTGCAGTTGTCATATTGCTCCCCGCGTGCGCATCACGCTGGTCGAGGCTACTCGAACTCAGCGCTTCTCTCGGAGCGCGGTGTCGAGGAGCGAAGCGGCTGCGGCGCGGGCACGGAGTGCAGCGGAGGGATCGCGATCCATCCGAGCACCGATTCCGGCGCCGTCATAGATGAGGTGGAGTTGGTGACCAAGCGCCGTGGGGTCAGGGGCTCCGGCTTCCTCGGCAAGGCGCACGAACAAACTGCGTATGTCGTGCCGGTACTCGTCGGCGGCTTGATGGACCAGACCACCCGGTGGTGACTCGGCACTGGCCGACACGAAGGCACAGCCGCGGAAGCCGGGCTGCGCGAAGATCTCCGCTTGAGCGTCGAACACCGCGAGCAGTCGGTCCGCTGGGACGGCGTGCTTCTCGACGGCGTCCGTGAGCCGCTGGGTAGTGCGCGCATGGCGCGACTTCAGATAGGCCAGTACCAACTCTTCCTTGCTGCCGAACGTGTTGTACAGCGATGCTTTCGCAACCCCAGCGCGCTCGATAATGCGGTCGACGCCCACCGTTTGGACGCCTTCGTCGTAGAAGAGCTCGTTGGCGGCGTCCAGCAGCCGGTCACGGGCGGACTCCCGGATTGCGGCATTCGTATCAGCTTTAAGGCGACTGGGGGTCATCAGATCGCCGTCCGTCCACCGT
The DNA here is from genome assembly GCF_032159565.1 of Mycobacterium sp. Taxonomy (GTDB): domain Bacteria; phylum Actinomycetota; class Actinomycetes; order Mycobacteriales; family Mycobacteriaceae; genus Mycobacterium. The sequence goes on along the minus strand of NZ_JAVHWR010000108.1, from coordinate 39,114 downwards.
CGATGGGGATCAGCGCGCCGGTGATATAGCTGGCCTTCGACGACGCGAGGAAAGCGATGACTCCCGAAATCTCCTCGGGTTGCGCACCGCGCTTGAACAACGTGGTCGCCGCGAGGTTCTCGATGAGGTCGCGCTTGCCCTCATCGGTAAACACCGGCCCGGGAGCGACGGTGTTGACGCGGACGCCAGACGGACTGAACTCTGCGGCCCATGCGCGGGTCATCGCCGTCAGCGCGGCCTTGGTAGCGCCGTACGCCGCGGCGCCCGCCAACCCGACGTGACCGGCCATGCTGTCGACGCTAACGATGCTGCCGTGCCCGCGGGCGGCCATACCGGGAGCAAGCGCCGCGACGAGCTGGTACGCGGCGCGAACATTGCTACTGAACAGGTCGTCGAAGGTGTCGGTATCCAGATCTGCGGACGCTCCGAACCATGAGAATCCGCCGTTGTTGACCAGCACCTCCACCTCGCCGGCCTCTTCTGCCAGAGCCGCAACCGCGTCCGCATCAGCGAGATCGGCTGCGACGAACCTGGCCTGCCCACCCTCGGCCTTGATCCCGTTGACGGTCGCGGCACCGCGAACGGCATCGCGGCCGTGTACGACGACGTCGAACCCGTCTCTCGCCAGGTCGATCGCGACTGCCTTGCCAATGCCTGATGTCGCACCCGTTACCAAAGCGACGGGTCGTTTCTGTTGCGTCATGTGGACTCCTAGTTGAGTAGACCTGTCTGTCTAGTAGGGTAGACCACCAGACATGTCTGTCTATTCCGCACCCACCATCTAGCCTTCAGGTATGGGCCTGGATTTACGTGGCGATCCGATCGCGCTGACCGCGGCGCTGGTGGACATTCCCAGCGAGTCGTGCGACGAGCAGCGCATCGCCGACGAGGTCGAGGCCGCGCTGCGCGAGCAGACGAACGGGTTCGAAATCCTTCGCAACGGCAACACCGTGCTGGCCCGCTCCAATTACGGACTGCCGTCGCGGGTCATCCTTGCCGGACACCTCGACACCGTTCCGATCGCCGACAACGTGCCCAGCCGCCTCACTGACGGCGAACTGCACGGCTGCGGCACCTCGGATATGAAGTCGGGGGACGCGGTGTTCCTGCACCTGGCCGCCACCGTCGACGACCCGGCCCACGACATCACGCTGATCATGTACGACTGCGAGGAAATCGAAGCCGCCGCAAACAGTTTGGGCCGCATCGAACGCGAGTTACCGGACTGGTTGCATGCCGACGTGGCCATCCTCGGCGAACCGTCCGGCGGGTTCGTCGAGGCCGGCTGTCAGGGCACGCTGCGTGTCGTCGTCACCGCCGACGGCACCCGGGCGCATTCGGCGCGATCGTGGCTGGGCGACAACGCCATTCACAAACTGGGCGCTGTGCTCGACCGGCTGAGGTCCTACGAGGCCCGTAGCGTGGACATCGACGGGTGTGTCTACCGCGAGGGGCTGTCGGCCGTGCGCATCGACGGCGGTGTGGCGGGCAACGTCATCCCCGACGCGGCCTCGGTGGCCCTCAACTTCCGCTTCGCACCGGACCGCAGTGTCGAGCAGGCCGGCCAACACGTTCATGACGTGCTCGACGGTCTCGATGTCCATATCGAGCAGACCGACGCCGCCCCCGGCGCCCTGCCCGGGTTGACCGAACCTGCGGCCGCCGCGTTGGTCGACGCCGCCGGCGGTCAGGTGCGGGCGAAGTACGGATGGACGGATGTGGCCCGGTTCGCGGCGCTCGGCGTACCCGCCGTCAACTTCGGACCCGGCGATCCGAACCTCGCGCACCGCGTCGACGAGCGGGTCGAGGTGCGCCAGATCACCGCGGCCACCGACATGCTGCGGCGATATTTAACCGCTTGACTCGACGCATAGCCTGAAGGCATGTGAGTTGGCGCCATCTCCGGGTGACTCCGGATCGATGCTGTCGTCTTTTTCCGTGCGAACACGAAGAGCCCTCACATGTCTGAAACATCCATTGTCTGTTCGAATCTGTCCTTCTCGTGGCCCGGCGAGCCGGCGCTGTTGGAGGAGTTGTCCTTCACCGTCGGCGACGGCCGCACGGGTTTGGTGGCGCCCAACGGGGCAGGCAAGAGCACGCTGCTGAAGCTGATCGCGGGCGAATACCGGCCGTCGGCGGGTTCGCTGACCGTCGAAGGATCGGTCGGTTATCTGCCACAGACGTTGCCGTTCGACTCCCGGCGCACCGTGGCCGAGGTGCTCGGCGTCGCACCAATCCTCGAGGCGCTGAACGCGCTTGCCGGCGGTGACGCAGGCGATGCCGTCTTCGCCGCGATCGGCGAAGACTGGGACGTCGAGGAACGCAGCCGCGCCCAACTCGACCGAGTCGGCCTGGGGAGCGTCGCGCTCCATCGCAGGCTCGGATCGCTGAGCGGCGGCGAGGTGGTCTCGCTCGGGCTGGCCGCTGAAATGTTGAAGCGGCCCGATGTGCTGCTGCTCGACGAGCCGACCAACAACCTCGACGCTGAAGCACGCGCCAAGCTCTTCGACGTACTCGACGACTACAAAGGATGTCTGCTTCTGGTCAGCCACGACCGCATGCTGCTCGACCGGATGGATCGGATCGCCGAGTTACACCGTGGCGAGATCGCAATCTATGGAGGCAATTTCGCTGCGTACGAGGAGTCGGTGCGCGAGGCGCAGCGCGTCGCCGAGAGCAGCGTTCGCAACGCCGAGCAACAGCTCAGGCGCGAGAAGCGGCAGATGCAGCAGGCACGCGAACGCGCAGCCCGCCGGTCGAGCACCGCGGCACGCAACATCAAAGACGCCGGGCTGCCGAAGATCATCGCCGGCGCGATGAAGCGCAGGGCTCAGGAGTCGGCCGGCCGCATCGACGGCGTGAACGCGGGGAGGGTCGACGACGCCAGGGCCAGGCTCGACGACGCCGAACGCGCGCTGCGCGACGACTCGTCGATCGCGCTCGACCTGCCCGACACCGAGGTCCCCGCCAGCCGCGACGTGTTCTCTGGCAACGGAGTACGGATGAGCCGAGGCGGCCGTGCCTTGTTCGGCGACGGGCTCGACGTCTCGATCCGCGGACCCGAGCGCATTGCGCTCACCGGGCCGAACGGCGCAGGCAAGTCGACGCTGCTGCGCATCATCTCGGGAGAACTCCAACCGGACGACGGCACCATCCGGCGGGCCGACGGGCGGATCGCCTCCCTGTCGCAGCGTCTCGACCTCATCGATCCGGACCGGACCGTGCTCCAGAGTCTGGCCGCATACGCGCCGAATCTGAGCGAGACGCGGCGGATGCACCTGTTGGCACAGTTCCTGTTCGGAGGCAACATGATTCATCTGCCGGTGTCGGCATTGTCGGGTGGTGAGCGGCTGCGCGTCACACTGGCGTGCGTGCTGTTCGCCGAACCGGCGCCGCAGCTCTTGCTCCTCGACGAGCCGACCAACAACCTCGATCTCGCCAGCATCGGACAACTGGAATCCGCGCTGAACGCCTACCGCGGCGCGTTCGTCGTCGTCAGCCACGACGCACGGTTCCTGGAGAAGGTCCGCCTGGACCGGACGATGCGACTGCCCTGACCCGCGAAATAGAACTCCGGGTCGTTAATCCGGCGGGCGCTTTAACAGCCGCAAATGCTATTTCGCGGCTTTGGCCTGAGCCGAGGCGTCGGCGGCCGCGGCCATCATGCCGATGTCGGCAAACGCGGCCGATACCGCCTCCAACTCATCCGCATCGCCCGCGACGAAGGCGCGGGCGTGCTGCAACACCAGCCTGCCGACTACGCAGTCGACGTCGTCGATGAGCCGGGCGATGGAGTCGACTGCACGGATGTCGCCGAGCCGGACGGCATCGTGGAACGCACGCACTGCGATCGCCGACTGGCCGCCGCGCTCCGCCGCCCGTCCCGCATCGCGGGCCGCAGACCGCGCTCCTGCCGGGTCACGGCGCGCCATCGTCGTCCACGCCCGGGCCAACTGCAGCTCGGGCGCGAACAGCATCGATTTGAGCCCGTGTCGAGAGTCCGCCCGCGCCAGCGTCTTCGACGCTTCGCCCATCTCGCCCTGCTGACCGAGTGCCTGGGCCAGCAGCATCCATGCCAGCGGCCCCCACGAATAACCGGTCGGCGCCAATGCCTCGGCGGCCTCACGCAGCAGCTTCGCCGCCGCCGCTGATTCACCGCGGGCGATCAGCACGTCGGCCACCAGAATCTCGCCGATCGCCCGGCCCGGCTGCTGCATCTGCGCGAAGTCGGCGAGTTGTTGCGCGAGTTCCTGAGCGCGGTCCAGCTCGCCAGCCATCAGCAGGGCCGTCGTCTGGCCGAACCCGCTGGTGAACCTCAGCAGACCAGGATGCTGCGCCTCGGCCGCCCGCTCGGCCAGCGCGTCGACGTCGGCGAACCGGCCCATCCGGGCACAGCTGAGCGCCGCCGCCGCGGCCGACCAGCCGATCGCGGTGTCGTCGGCGTCCGGCGAGGCAAGCACTTCGGCCGCAAGCTCCATCGCCCGTCCGGGACGGCCGGCGTTCATCGCGAACGTCGCCGACAGTGCGTCCACGGTGGTCCGCGCCGCCGGTGACGTGACGTGATTGCGAGTGGTCTGCAGAAACGCCGTCGCCCGCTCCGGCTCGGACAGCATCCAGAACTGATTGGCCGCGCGCGGTAAGGCCCACGCCATCAACTCGGTGTCCGACAGGGTGGCCGGATCGACGGCGGCAAGCACCTCGTCGGCCTCACGGCCGCGGCCTTGCCACGCCAACGCCTGGGCCAACGTCAGCCGCGCATCCAGGTCGGGGTCGCGTGCGAGCACCGCCTCGCCGAGCCGCTCGCTCAACGGCAGATCGCCCAGCCGCAGTGCGTCGGCCGCAGCGGCCACCACCTCGGAAACGGCTTGCGAAGCACCGCTGTCCAGTGCCAGCACGGCCAGTCTCAACCGGTCGACGACGTCGCTGCGGCGCGGGGCCGACAGCTCGTAGAGCGCAGCCCGTCGGGCCTGCAGATCGTCGTCCGACATCTGCGCACGGGCGGCGTCGGTGTACAGCGGATGGGCCGCCCGCACGGCGTCGACGACCGTAAGCGCCTTCGCGGCCTCAGCGGCCCGCACAGAGTCTTCACCCGCCAACGCCGACAGGTCGGCCAACGAGATCGGGTCGGCGACGGCCAGAAACTCCAGCGCCACCCGTGCGTCCGACGGAAGCGACCGGACGAAATCCCGCACGGAGACGTCCAGCCGCGTGCGGTCAACGCTCGGCGGCTCCAGCTCGATCCGCGGCAGCACGTCGTGCAGCTGCAACGCCGAGATCGAATCCGGTGCGCCCTCGTCGGGATCGACGGTCACGATCAACCGCACCGCCCCGCTGACCGCCAACTGATAGACCAGCGCCGCGGACAGATCGTCCAGCAGATGCGCGTCGTCGACGATCAGAAGCAGCCCGTCGGCCACCGACTCGCGGGCCGCTCGAAGAACGGCCGCCGTCTTGCCGTCGTCGGGAACCTCGATCAGGTCGCGCACCGCCGCGAACGGGACGACGCGATCCGACACCGTCCCGGTGACCCACGCGGACGGCCCGCCGATGCGTTCGCTCGCCAAGCGAGCCACCGTCGTCTTACCGGCACCGACGGGCGCGATGATCACCGCGCCGCCGCGGTCCGCCACCGCCGACTCGACTCGCCCGGCCGCCGGCTCGGGCGGCGCGATATTCCAGTCGACGGGCACCCGCCGGAGTTTAGGGTGTGGCCGCTGCGGCCGTGCCGTACTCGTCTACGTTGACGTTGTGTCACCCGATCCCGACTCCGAATGGGCCGTCTGCGTGTACTGCGCCTCGGGGCCGAAACACCCCGCGCTTCTCGACCTGGCGAGCCGTGTCGGCGGCGCCATCGCGGAACGCGGCTGGACGTTGGTGTCCGGCGGGGGAAACGTCTCGGCCATGGGTGCCGTGGCCACCGGCGCCCGGGCGCGCGGCGGCCGCACCGTCGGGGTGATCCCCAAGGCGCTCGTACATCGCGAGCTCGCCGACGTCGACGCCGACCAACTCGTCGTCACCGAGACGATGCGGGAACGCAAGCAGGTGATGGAGGACCGCGCAGACGCGTTCATCGCGTTGCCCGGGGGCATCGGCACCCTCGAGGAGTTCTTCGAAGCGTGGACAGCGGGCTATCTGGGTATGCACGACAAGCCGGTGGTGATGCTCGATCCGTTCGGGCATTACGACGGGTTGCGCGCCTGGCTACACGGCCTTATCGACAGCGGCTACGTCAGCCAGACGGCATTGGATCGGCTCGTTGTGGTGGACGACATCGATGATGCGCTGGCGGCCTGCGCACCGGCCCGGTGATGGCGATCACCCATAGGGACTTAGGGTGTCGGGCAAGACACCGGAGGGGGATCGCCGCATGACCGACGAGAAATCTGGAACCCGGAGCAGCGTCGGGCTGCTCGACATCGCCAGCCGGGTACCCGGCCTCATCGCCGATGCGCCCACCATCGTGCGCGGTGTGATCACCGGGTTCGGGGCCCGCCCGTCGGCCAAGACCTCCATCGGCAAGGTGTTCCAAGTCCGCGCAGCGCAGAACGCCGACAAGGTCTTCCTCAAGTTCGAGGACCAGGAGCTCACCTACAAAGAGGCCAACAAGACCGTCAACCGCTATGCCGCGGTGCTGGCAGCGCGCGGGGTCGGCAAGGGCGACGTGGTGGGCATCATGCTTCCCAACTCAGCCGACCCGGTGCTGCTGATGCTGGCGGCGGTCAAGTGCGGCGCGATATCCGGGATGCTCAACTACAACCAGCGCGGCGACGTCCTCAAGCACAGTCTGGGATTGCTGTCGGCCACGGTGCTCGTCGCCGACCCCGACTTCGTCGACCCGATCAAGGAATGCGGTGCGGACACCGACGGTCTGGTGATCCTCGACGAGTTCAAGGGCCTCGCCGAGACCGCGCCGACCAACAACCCGGCAACCACGTCGGCCGTGCTCGCCAAGGATAAGGCGTTCTACATCTTCACTTCGGGCACCACCGGCATGCCGAAGGCCAGCATCATGACGCACTACCGGTGGCTGCGGGCGCTCGCCGGTTTCGGCGGCCTCGGGATGCGGCTGAACAGCAACGACACCCTGTACTGCTGCCTGCCGCTCTATCACAACAACGCGCTGACGGTCGCGTTGTCGGCGGTGCTCAGCTCGGGGGCGACGCTGGCGCTGGGCAAGTCGTTCTCGGCGTCGAAGTTCTGGGACGAGGTGATCCGGCACGACGCGACAGCATTCGTCTACATCGGCGAGGTGTGCTCGTATCTTCTGAACCAGCCGGAGAAGGACACCGACCGCAAGCACAAGGTGCGCGTGATCGCGGGCAACGGGCTTCGGCCGTCGATCTGGGACGAGTTCACCAAGCGCTTCGGCATCGACCGAGTGTGTGAGTTCTACGCCGCCAGCGAGGGCAACACGGCGTTCGTCAACGTGCTGAACGTCGACAAGACCACCGGCATCTGCCCGACGCCCGTCGCGTTCGTGGAGTACGACGAGGAGACCGGCGACCCCAAGCGCGACGACAAGGGCCGCGTCCGCAAGGTCAAGAACGGCGAGCCGGGGCTGCTGCTGTCGAAGGTCAGCAGCTTCCAGCCCTTCGACGGCTACACCGACAAGGAAGAGTCCGAGAAGAAGTTGGTGCGCGACGCCTTCAAGGAAGGCGACGTGTGGTTCAACACCGGCGACCTGATGCGCTCGCAGGGCTTCGGACACGCCGCGTTCACCGACCGACTGGGCGACACCTTCCGCTGGAAGGGTGAGAACGTCGCCACCACCGAGGTGGAGGCGGCGGTGTCGACGGACCCGCAGATCGAGGAGGCGACGGTCTTCGGCGTCGAGGTGCCCGATGTGGGCGGCAAGGCGGGCATGGCCGCCATCCAGCTCAAAGAAGGCAAGGACTTCGACGGCAAGGCCTTGGCGAAAGCCGTCTACGACCACCTGCCCTCTTATGCGGTTCCGCTGTTCGTCCGGGTCGTCACGGAACTGGCGCACACCTCGACGTTCAAGAGCCAGAAGGTCGAACTCCGCAAGGAGGGCTACGGCGGGAACTCCGGCGAGGGCGACGAGGAAGCCGACAACATCGAGGACCCGATCTACGTGCTGTCCGGCCCTGACGAGGGGTACGTCGAGTTCTACGACGACTACCTCGGCGAGGTGAAGGACGGCAAGAAGCCCAAGTAGGCGATTTCGGCGTGCTCATCGACGCAGAGCGCACGCCAGCGCGCCGAAATCACCCTGTCCGTAGCCTGGAGAGGTGCAGTCGATCTTCTGCGGCCGTCCGGTGGCCGGCGATCGTGCGCTCATCATGGCGATCGTCAACCGCACCCCGGATTCGTTCTACGACCGGGGCGCCACCTTCACCGATGACGCGGCTAAAACCGCAGCTCATCGCGCGATCGCCGACGGTGCCGACGTCGTGGACGTCGGCGGGGTCAAGGCCGGACCCGGCGAGGACGTCGGCGTCGACGCGGAGATCGCGCGGGTGGTGCCGTTCATCGAATGGGTCCGCGACAGCTATCCCGACCAGGTCATCAGCGTCGACACCTGGCGCTGCGCCGTCGCCAAACAGGCCTGCGCAGCGGGAGCCGACCTGATCAACGACACCTGGGGCGGCCACGACCCCGGCCTGGCCGAGGTCGCCGCGGAGTTCGGCGCCGGGCTGGTGTGCTCCCACACCGGTGGCGCGACGCCGCGCACCCGCCCGTTTCGGGTCAACTACGGCATATCCGAGCGCGGCGTGGTGGACGACGTGATCGCCGAGGTGACCGCCGCAGCCGAGCGGGCGGTTGCCGCCGGGGTCCCGCGAGACGCAGTGTTAATCGATCCGACTCACGATTTCGGCAAAAACACTTATCACGGTCTTAGTTTGTTGCGTCATGTGAAAGACCTTGTAAAAACTGGATGGCCTGTCCTTATGGCGCTGAGCAACAAAGATTTCGTCGGGGAAACTCTGGGTGTGGACCTGACAGAACGCTTGGAGGGCACCCTGGCAGCGACGGCGCTGGCCGCCGCGGAGGGCGCCGCGATGTTCCGAGTGCATGAAGTCGGGCCCACCCGGCGCGTTCTCGAAATGGTCGCGTCGATCCAGGGCGTGCGTTCGCCCACGCGCACGGTTAGGGGACTGGCATGACACTGAGACGAATCCGAGTGAGGATCGCAGCGAGGGACGAGCGAGGACCGGTGGGCCCACGCCCGCAGGGCAGGGGACGAGGAGTCGAAGCATGACTTTGACACCAGAGCTTCCCGGCACGGACGTCGTCGCCGGCAGATGGTTGGCCGACCACAGCTGGAGCCGGCCCACGTGGACCGTCTCGGAGCTGGAGGCGGCCAAAGCCGGCCGCACGATCTCGGTCGTGCTGCCCGCACTCAATGAGGAAGAGACCGTCGGCTCCGTGGTGGAGACCATTACGCCGCTTCTCGGCGGCCTGGTCGACGAGCTGATCGTGCTGGACTCCGGCTCCACCGACGACACCGAGATCCGCGCGCTCGCCGCGGGGGCGCGGGTGATCAGCCGCGAGATCGCGCTGCCCGAGGTGCCGCCGCAATCCGGCAAGGGCGAGGTGCTGTGGCGGTCGCTGGCCGTGACCACCGGCGACATCGTCGTGTTCGTCGACTCGGACCTGATCGACCCCGACCCGATGTTTGTGCCGAAGCTGGTCGGGCCGCTGCTGACCGTCGACGGCGTGCACCTGGTCAAGGGCTTCTACCGGCGTCCGCTGAAGGTGAGCGGCAGCGAGGACGCCAACGGCGGCGGCCGGGTCACCGAATTGGTGGCGCGCCCCCTGCTGGCCTCGCTGCGGCCCGAGCTGATGTACCTGATGCAGCCGTTGGGCGGCGAGTACGCGGGCACCCGCGAGCTGCTGACGTCGGTGCCGTTCGCACCCGGCTACGGCGTCGAGATCGGCCTGCTCATCGACACCTACGATCGGCTCGGCCTGGACGCGATCGCGCAGGTGAATCTGGGTGTGCGCGAGCACCGCAACCGGCCGCTGACCGAGCTCGCCTCGATGAGCAGGCAGGTCATCGCCACCCTGCTGTCCCGCTGCGACATCCCGGACTCGGGGGTCGGCCTGACGCAGTTCTTCGCCGATGGCTACGACTACACGCCCCGCACGTCGGAAGTGTCGCTGGCCGACCGGCCGCCGATGCTCACTCTGCGGCCGCGCTAGCGCGGGGGTGGTCCACTCTCTTCGTCGGACCGGTGAGGCAGTATCGGAAGCGTGACCCTGATCCTGCTGTATCTGGTGGTGCTGATCCTGGTGGCGATCGTGCTGTTCGGGGTAGGCAGCGTGCTGTTCGGGCGCGGCGAAGTGTTGCCGCCGCTGCCCCGCGCCACCACCGCGACGGCGTTACCCGCGTCCGGTGTCACCGGCGCCGACGTCGACGCGGTCAAGTTCAGCCAGGCGGTGCGCGGCTACAAGACCAGCGAGGTCGACTGGGTGCTGGACAGGCTGGGCCAGGAACTCGACCTGCTGCGCGGTCAGCTCGCCGCGGTGCAGGCCACCCAGGTGGGTGACGAGCATCCCGACGAGGAGCCGATCGACGGTGGCGTGCACGCGCTGCCGGCCGACGAACGGGCCGATTCGTGACGAAGGCGCCGGCGGACGACGGCCGCGTCCGATGCGCCTGGATCGATCAATCCCGTTTGGCCCCAGACGATTTCATTCTCTACCGCGACTACCACGATACTGAGTGGGGGCAGCCGCTGCGTGATTCCAAGTCGTTGTTCGAGCGGGTCAGCCTCGAGGCGTTCCAGAGCGGGCTGTCGTGGTTGATCATCCTGCGCAAGAGGGAGAACTTCCGGCGTGCCTTTCACCGGTTCGACATCGACAGGGTCGCCCGATACACCGACCGCGACATCGAGCGGCTGATGAACGACGCGGGGATCGTGCGCAACCGCTCGAAGATCGAGGCGACCATCGCCAACGCGCGCGCCGTCGCAGACCTCGACGTCGACCTCGGCGCGTTGCTCTGGTCGTTCGCACCGGACCCGCGGCGGCCACGGCCCGTAGACTTTGCCAGCGTGCCCGCGGTGACCCCCGAGTCGACGGCGATGGCCAAGGAGCTGAAGCGCCGCGGCTTCAAGTTTGTGGGTCCGACGACTGCTTATGCCCTGATGCAGGCCACCGGGATGGTCGACGACCACGTTGCTTCCTGCTGGGTCCCCGCCGCCGCCTGATCCGCACGTTGAAACGATCTTGACCGGGTCTTTGCACACCGAACGCCCCGGATAGGGAACAATGGAGGAAGTTCAGTAGCAGTTCAACGCCGGGAGCTGTCGACGGGTGGGCAGCCGGCTCATGTGGAGGGAGCACTCGATGGCGGCGATGAAGCCCCGGACCGGCGACGGTCCTCTGGAAGCAACCAAAGAGGGGCGCGGCATCGTGATGCGGGTACCACTGGAAGGCGGTGGCCGCCTCGTCGTCGAACTCACCCCTGATGAGGCCGCCGCCCTCGGCGACGAGCTCAAGGGCGTCACCAGCTAACTGGACACCTTCCGGTAGATCTCCAGAGTCTGCTCTGCGATGTGGGCCCACGAGAACTCTTCGATGCAGCGCTGCCTGCCGGCCTCCCCGTACTGGCGCGCGCGCTGCGGATCGGCGACCAACGAGTTGACCGCGTCGGCCAGCCGGGTCTCGAAGAAGTCCGGATCACCCGGGTCGTAATGGACCAATAGCCCGGTCTGATGGTCGGCCACCACCTCGGGGATGCCGCCGACGTCCGAGGCGACCACCGCCGTCGCGCACGCCATCGCCTCCAAGTTCACGATGCCCAACGGCTCGTACACCGATGGGCATACGAATACCGTTGCTGCCGAGAGGATTTCGCGGATCTTGCTGATCGGCAACATCTCGCGCACCCAGAACACGCCGGTCCTGGCGCGCGAAAGCTCCTGCACCGCGGCTGTCACCTCGGCGGCGATCTCCGGAGTGTCCGGCGCGCCCGCGCAGAGCACCAACTGCACCTCGGGAGCGAATCTGTGCGCGGCCGCCACCAGGTGCGCGACGCCCTTCTGCCGGGTGATCCGGCCGACGAACGCCACGATCGGGCGGGTGGGGTCCACCCCGAGCTCGGCCAGCACCGACTCTTGTGACTCCTGCGGCTGAACCGGGTACCAGACCTCGGTGTCGATGCCGTTGCGCACCACGTGCACCCGGTTGGGGTCCAGCGCCGGGTAGGTGTGCAGGACGTCGTCGCGCATCCCGGAGCTGACCGCGATGACCGCGTCGGCCGCCTCGACCGCGGTGCGTTCCACCCAGGACGAGATGCGGTAGCCACCGCCGAGCTGTTCGGCCTTCCACGGCCGCATCGGTTCGAGAGAGTGTGCGGTCAGCACATGCGGAACGCCGTACAGCAGGGCCGCCAGATGCCCGGCGAGCCCGGTGTACCAGGTGTGCGAGTGCACCACGGTCGCGTCCCGGGCGGCGTTGGCCATCACCAGATCGGCTGACAGCGTCGCCAGCGCCGGGTTGGCGCCCTTGAGCGCCGGGTCGGGCTGGTGAACGAAAGCGCCCTCGCGCGGGGCGCCCATGCAGTGCACCTCGACCTCGCACAGGTTGCGTAATTGTGCGACGAGTTCGGTGACGTGGACGCCGGCCCCGCCATACACCTCGGGCGGATACTCACGCGTCATCATCGCCACCCGCATGCTTACGACCGTAGTGGCCGTGGCCGGACCCCGCAGCTATGTAAGAGCGCCGATTTGGGTAATCACCAATTACTTTGACGGACAGCCGCACAGGTCTCAATCGTGCGAATGCCTGGTCAGCATCAACACCGGCGGATAGGTTTGGATCATGAGGGAGTTGCCACACGTCCTCGGCATCGTCATGGCGGGCGGGGAAGGCAAGCGGCTGTATCCGCTGACGGCGGACCGAGCAAAGCCAGCCGTTCCTTTCGGCGGCGCCTACCGGCTGATCGATTTCGTGCTGTCCAATCTGGTCAATGCCCGATACCTGCGCATCTGCGTTCTCACGCAATACAAATCGCATTCCCTGGACCGGCACATCTCGCAGAACTGGCGACTGTCGGGCCTGGCCGGCGAATACATCACCCCGGTGCCTGCGCAGCAGCGGCTGGGGCCGCGCTGGTACACCGGCTCGGCCGACGCCATCTACCAGTCGCTGAACCTGATCTACGACGAGGACCCCGACTACATCGTCGTGTTCGGCGCGGACCACGTGTACCGGATGGATCCCGAGCAGATGGTGCAGTTCCACATCGAGAGCGGCGCGGGTGCGACGGTCGCCGGAATCCGGGTGCCGCGGGCCGAGGCCACCGCGTTCGGCTGCATCGACTCCGACGAGTCGGGCCGCATCCGGGAGTTCGTCGAGAAGCCCGCCGACCCGCCGGGCACTCCCGACGACCCCGAGCAGACGTTCGTGTCGATGGGCAACTACATCTTCACCACCAAGGTGCTGATCGACGCGATCCGCGCCGACGCCGACGATGACGACTCCGATCACGACATGGGCGGCGACATCATTCCGCGGTTGGTGGGCGACGGAATGGCGGCGGTCTACGACTTCAAAAACAACGAGGTGGCGGGAGCCACCGAGCGCGACCACGGCTACTGGCGCGATGTCGGGACGCTGGACGCGTTCTACGACGCCCACATGGATCTGGTGTCGGTGCACCCGGTGTTCAACCTGTACAACAAGCGCTGGCCGATCCGGGGCGAGTCGGAGAATCTTGCGCCAGCCAAGTTCGTCAACGGCGGCTCCGCGCAGGAGTCGGTGGTCGGCGCGGGCAGCATCATCTCGGCGGCGTCGGTGCGCAACTCGGTGATGTCGTCCAACGTGGTCGTCGACGACGGCGCGATCGTGGAGGGCAGTGTGCTGATGCCCGGTGTCCGGGTGGGCCGCGGCGCGGTGGTGCGCCACGCGATCCTCGACAAGAACGTCGTCGTCGGGCCCGGTGAGATGGTCGGCGTCGACTTGGAGAAGGACCGGGAAAGGTTCGCGATCAGCGCAGGCGGCGTAGTGGCGGTGGGCAAGGGCGTCTGGATCTGATCGCAGTTGGGGGCTTGGCGGATACGTGCGGCTGACTAGAGCTCAGCCGAATACCGCGAAGTCGAACCGCCCCAGCCGTATCGGGTCTGCGCAGATGTCGATACCGACGATGACGCCCGCGGTGCTGGCGAAGCGCAGCACCAGCGTCAGCTCGCCCTCGGGCGCGACGACGACACCGGCTGCCCCGTCGACGAGCGCCACCTCCGCAAACGCCGAGTTGGCCGCGAACCTCGACGCCCGCGACGCCACCTCGACGCCGCCGCGCACCAGCACCGGATTCCCGCCCGCGGCTGCGGCGTCGGCACGCAACTCAACGTCGGGGTGCAACAACGCCAGCAGGCCGTTGAAGTCGCCCTCGCGCGCGGCGGCCAGGAACGCCTCGACGACGCGGCGTTGGTCCGCGACGCCTGCGTCGTGTTCCCAGTCCGCGCCGCGTACGCGCCGCCTGGCCCGCACCGTCAGCTGAGCCGTCGCGTTGGCGGACCGGTCGATGATCGGAGCGATCTCGGCGAACGGCATGTCGAAGACGTCGTGCAGCACCAGCGCCAGACGTTCATCAGGGGCCAGCGTCTGCAGCACCACCATCAGTGCGACGCCGACGGAATCCGCCAGCACTGCGTGGTCCTCGGGATTGACCGTCTCACCCGGGTGATCGGCCTCGTCGAGCGGCTCCTGGGGGCGGGCGGATCGCGACCGCAACATGTCCAGGCAGATCCGTGCGACGACCGTCGTGAGCCAGCCGCGCAGATTGGCCACGTCGGCCGGGACGGCGCGGTTCATCCGCAGCCAGGTCTCCTGCACCGCGTCGTCCGCCTCGCTGCGTGACCCCAGCATGCGGTAGGCGACGCCGTGCAGGTGTTCGCGGTGCGCCTCGAAGTCCACCGGTTCCGCTCCCGTCATATTCGACGACGGTTCATCGTCATATCAGTGACGATCCGCAGAGCCGTTTCATGACAAGGAGCACCGACATGTACCGCCCACTTCGCATCGTGCTGTTGGTGCACGGCCTCATCACGCTCGCCGGCGCCGTCGTGCTGACGGTGTTCCCGACCGCGATCCCGTCGGCGGTGGGCATCACGGTCGAGCGGCCGGATTATCTGCTGGTCTATCTCGTCGGGGCGGCCGAGTTGGCGGTCGCGGTGTTGTCGTTCGGCGCGACCCGCCTGACGGATCCGGCCGCGCTGGGGCTCGTCGTGATGACGTTCGTAGTCCTTCACGGCGCCAGCGGGATCGTCGATGTCGTCTACATGGCGGTTACCGACGTGAACGGCACGATGATCGCCAACACCGTCGCGCGGTTCACCGTCGTGGTGGTGTTCATTCTCGCCTGGCGGACAACGAAGCGTCACCAGACGTAGGGCACCAGCCGGTAGTGCACCTTCTGCATGTACTCGCGGTAACCGGCCAACTGCTGGGCCAGCAGCGCCTCCTCGTCGTTGATCCGTAGGGCCAGCACGGCCAGGCCGGCGACGACGAATAGCAGACCCCAGTAAGAGCCGAGCGCGAGCGGAATACCGATCATCAGGACCACATTGCCGAGGTACATCGGATGCCGGACCAACCCGTACCACCCCGTCGACGACAGCTGCTGTCCGGATTCGACTGTGACATTGGCTGCGGCATAACCGTTCTGGATGGTCACCAGCATCGCGATGACGAGGCCGATCGTGACAAGCGCGGCGCCGGCGACCGAGACGGCGGCGGGCACCGTCGACCACGAGAAGCGGAAGTCGAGCACGCTGACGACGATCATGGCGGCCATCGTGACGAACGCGAAGGCGATGACGAGCTTTTGAAGAGGTCGGTGTTCCGCGCCGGGGCCTGCCTGCATGCGGCGGCGAAGCGCCTGCGGATTCGTCACCGCCAGATATGCGCCGGGAATCAGAGTTGCCGCGGCGAACACGGCGATGAAAGTCCAGCCCCGCGGATAGTCGAAGGTGCCCGCGGGCAGGAACACCAGCAACGCGAAGACGACGAGACCGACGACCGACGTGATGGCAGCCTGCACAGCGGTTCTCATGGTCACCACACTCCGGGGACCAGGCGGTAATGGACCTTTTCGGTGTACTCGTGGTAGCCGTCGAGTTGGTCGCGCAGCGCCTTTTCCTCGTCAGTGATGCGGGCGGCGAAGACCAGCGCAATCGGGATGAGGGTGAGCAAGCCCCAATAAGAGCCCAGTGCGACTGGCATGCCGACCATCATGATCAGCGCTCCGACGTACATCGGGTGCCGCACCACGCCATACAGGCCGGTGGAGACCACCGGTTGCTCCGCCTCGACGGTGATCGTCGCTGCCGCGTAATTGTTCTGGACGACGACGACTTCGGCCAGCCCGAGACCGGCGAGGACCAGGACGTCGCCGACGACGACGACCGCGGTGGGCACAGTCGACCAGCCGAACCGGTGGTCGAGGCTGCTGATCACTCCAACGGCGACGACCGACAGCGAGACGCCGGCCATGATGAGCTTTTGCACCAGCCGGGTTTCGGACCAGGGTCCGGAGGTCATGCGGCGCCGCAGCGCCTCCGGATACTTCACTGCGAGGTAGACGGTCGGGGCCATGGTGCCGACGATGAACACCGCGATGAAAACCCATGCCTGCCAGTAGTCGAATGTGCCTGCCGGAACGAACAGGATCACACCCATGAACAGAATGGCGCCGATGGTGGATGCCAGTAGTTGAAGCGTGACCTTCACGATTGCTCCTTCGGTGTCTCAGACGGCGTCGCGGCGGCGATAGATTGCGCCTGCGATGAGCGTCAGCGCTGCGGCGGCGACCACCAGTGCGGTCAGGGCGACGCCCGAGTACTCGATCGGCGCTTTGGTCTGACCGATCGGCGACGCGTCGAGCAGCCACTGCGGTAGCCGCAACAACGCGCCGAGATACAGCGAGATGATCACGAATGTCACTGCCAGCCAACCAATCCACGGGTGCCGCAGCGCAACTGCGAGCGCCGCGACCCCCGCCATGGCTGCCATTGCGGGCACGAAAGCAAGGGCCGCCAGTGTCAGACGCCAAATGGTTTGCGGATCGCCGATGGTGATGCCCGCGCCGAGACCCATTCCGACACCTGCGAAGAACATCAACACCGCTGACCCGGCGGTGGCGGCCGCGACGGCGGTGAGGAGCCACCGCCACCGCGACACCGCGCCGGCAAGCACGGCCTCGCCAAGGCCGGACTCCTCGTCGGTGTAGACGCGCAGCACGGCGGAGACGACGTAGGCGGTGGTCGCCGCGGCGAGGAACTGCGTCAACGTGGTGTACACACCGTCGGTGCCCTGTTGGGCCAGTAAGCGCTCGAGCAGTTCGTTGCCCGCGGCCGCGTCCAGCAGCGACTTCGTCATCGAGCCGAATGCCAAGCCGGACAACAACAGTCCGACGGCCCAGCCGATCGTTTGGCCCCGTTGCAGGGCAAGGTGCAGGCCGAACACAGACTTGATCGAGTGCGCGTTCGGGTGCTCGCCGGACGACGGGACGACGCCGTCGTCGTATTGCCGGCTGCCCTCCAGCGCCGAGGCAAGTGCCATGAGGCCGACGGCGAGCGCGACCAGCATGGCGAACGGCCACCATCGCAGGTCGACGAACGGACGCATCTGCTGTGCCCACGCGATGGGGGAGATCCAGGACAGTGCGCTGCCGGAGTTGTCGATCACATCGCCGACGCCGCGCACGAGCGCCGCCAGCGCAAGCACGCCCATTGCGGCGCCGGTTGCGGCGCGCGCCGTCCGCCACAGCTGTGCCGTGACCGCGGCGACGGCGCCGAACACCATCGACACGCCTGTGACCCCGAGACACATCGCTGCGGTATCGACCACGCCGAACCCGGTAGAGGCCATCGCCAGCGTCATCGTCACTGCGAGCACGGCGTTGACACCGCCGACCACGATCAGGGCGGCATACGTCCGGGCGTGGCGGCCCACCACCGATGACATGACGAGTTCGGCTGCACCGCTTTCCTCTTCGGTGCGGGTATGCCGGATTACGGTGAGAATGGACAGAATCGAGGCGGCGATGACGAGGGTGAGCATCAACTCGTTGGCCATCATCACGCCCAAGTCGGTTTCGTTGACGCCGAACATGGGGCCACCCAACATCATTCCGGCAGGGCTCCTGAGCAGGTCTACGCGGGCCTGCCGCTGCGCCTCCTCCGGGTAGGCCAGCTTGATGGCATTGGGTGCGTACGCCATCATCAGCGTGAGGGCGGCGATCCACACGCTGAGCCGGACGCGGTCACGGCGCAGCGCCAGCCTGATCAGGCTGCCGACGCCGGTGAACGAGGACGCCGCAGGCAGGGCTTCATGGCGGCCGGTGCCCGGCGCGACGACGCCGGCAGTCATCGGGCGGGCCCCTGGTACTCGCGCAGGAACATGTCTTCCAGCGAAGCCGGCGCGACAGTCAGGTCGATGATGCCCAGCTCGGTCAGCAGCGCCATTGCTCGGTCGAGGTCGTTGCGGTCAACCGAGAAGACGTAGTGGCCGTCACGGATCGATAAGTCTTGTACGAATGGGGTGCTCTGGAGTTTCTTGCCGTCGCTGCGGGTGCGCGCCGTGACCGTGGTCCGCATCAGGTGGCGCAGCTCCTCCAGCGTGCCGGACCGCACGGCGCGGCCGGCGCGGATGATCGTGACCGACTTACAGAGTTTCTCCACCTCGGCGAGAATGTGGCTGGACAGCAGCACCGCTGCGCCGCGGTAGGTGACCTCTTCGACACAGGCCTGAAAAGCCCTCTCCATCAACGGGTCCAGGCCCGTGGTCGGCTCGTCGAGGATGTAGAGCTCTGCGTCGCTGTAGAATGCCGCGACGATGGCCACCTTCTGCCGGTTGCCCTTCGAGTAGGTGCGCGCCTTCTTGTGCGGATCCAGTTCGAACCGCTCGATGAGCTCGTCGCGCCGTCGGGTGTCGACAGCGCCATCGCCTCGCAGCCGCGCCAAGAAGTCGATGGCTTGCAGCCCGGTCAGGTTCGGCCACAGCGTCACATCACCCGGTACGTAGGCGATGCGGCGATGAAGTGCCACCGCATCCTTAAACGGGTCACCGCCGAGCAGTCGTACCGTGCCGCTGTCGGCGCGCAGCAGTCCGAGCAACACCCGGATCGCGGTGGATTTTCCCGCGCCGTTGGGTCCGAGGAAGCCGGTGACGTCGCCCGGAGCAACGGTCAGGTCCAGCCCGTCGAGAGCCCTGGTCCGGCCGAATGTCTTGACCAGGCCGTGTATCTCGACAGCGGGCCGGGTGCCCTCGCCGGTGCTAGCCCGTTGCAGGGACGTCGCCGTCATTCTGATCTCCTTCAGTCGAATTGCTGAACGGGATGCCTTGTTCGTGTTGCGCGAGAAACGCTTCGTACATCGACGAGTCGGCCATCAGGCCGTTGGAGTACAGCTCCAGGGCGGGCAGCATCATGTCCTCGGCGTAGTCGCGTAGCACCGCGCGCAGGTCCGACGGGTTGTCGTGCATCTGCAGGTAGAGCAGCAGACCGCCGCCGTTGTTCATGCCGAGAAACCTGGCCCTGGCTTTCGGGTCGCGACTCGGCTTGAGGGTGCCGGCGCGAACGCCCTCTTCGAGATACTCTTCGGCGTTGTCGATCATGCGCCGCCAGAACTCTTTGGCCAGCGCGCTGCCTGATTGCAGGCTCCGCAGGAGGTAGGCCGTCATCGGCGCATAGCTGTCGATCTCGGCCATTTGGCGCAGCCAGGTGGAGGGGTCAGCAGAACGCAGTGACTCCGACTTCGCCTCGTAAATCTGCGCAGCGATGTGCTCGTCGCAGGCCCGCAGCAGGCCTTCCTTTGATCCGAAGTGGTGGATCACCAGTGCGGCGCTGACGCCTGCTGCCTGCGCGATCGCCCGCAACCCGACGCTGAAGCCGTGCTGGCCCACCTGGTCGATCGCGGCGTCGCGGATCCGCGCGAGGGCCGTGAGATCGTCCGCTGAACGCATGTTTAGTACGCTAAACGCGCGTTCAGCACACCGTCAAGGGGTAGGCGGTCAAAATGGCGTAAATCCCGCCACTTCTCCTCGCGAGCAGACGCAAACTCGCGCAAATCTGCAGCTATCGATGCGATCTTGTGTCTGCTCGCGCGAAGAAGGCGAGCTAGTCCTCGTCGCGGGATGGCCAGTCGCGGGCCGCGGCCAGCAGCCCGTCGCCCAGCGGCACCAGCACCGGCGTCAGGCGCTCATTCTCGGCGATCAGTCGCGCGGCCTCGCGCACCGCGGTCACCTCGGCGTCATGGGCCTTGGCGTCGCCGGCGCGGCCGCCGAGCGCCGCCCGGTGCACGACGATCGCACCGCCGGGCCGCAGCAACCGCACGCCCTCGACGACGAAGTCCGGCTGGTCGGCGGGGTCGGCGTCGATGAACACCAGGTCGTAGGACTCGTCGGCCAGCCGGGTCAGTACTTCCTGGGCCCTGCCGCT
Source organism: Mycobacterium sp. (assembly GCF_032159565.1). Lineage (GTDB taxonomy): Bacteria > Actinomycetota > Actinomycetes > Mycobacteriales > Mycobacteriaceae > Mycobacterium. The sequence goes on along the minus strand of NZ_JAVHWR010000108.1, from coordinate 18,701 downwards.
GATCAGCCGTGTCCGGGACGGCCCGATGCCCGCTTCGTTGAACGCCTGTTTGGCGAGGCGCTGATGCTCGGGTTCGACGTCGATCGTGGTCAGCACACCGTCCTCGCGCATGCCGGAGAGCAACCACAGCCCGCTGACACCGGCTCCCGTACCGACCTCGACGACCGTTTTCGCGCCGCTCAGTTTGGCCAGCACGCTCAGCAGCGCGCCGACGGCCGGCGTGACGGCGCCGGCTCCGGTCTCGACGGCGCGGTCGCGCGCCGCGGCGACGATGGCGTCCTCGGAGATGGAATGTTCGGCGTGATTGACGATCGACTCGGCTCGGCTGAATTGCGGCTGGCTCGCCGGGTCATCGGGCATGCCCGCAGCGTAGAGCGGTGCCCGATGGGCCACCACCGCGACACGCCCGTGCCGCAATGCTGAAATCCGGCGGAAATTGGGTGATTTGCCCTGGTTAGAAGTGGGGTAATTGGGTAACAAGTTCATTTCTCAGGGAAAGTTCAGTCAGCTCATATGCCAGCCACACCACCATCGGAAAAGGTAATTCGCATGGAACACGGCGGACGCTGGCGCTCTGGGAATAACCATGTTGACCGTCATGTTGTCGCGGATGTCGCGTTGCCGACAAGCGGCGAACGCTGTGATCTGGAGGATCCGACGAGCACCACCACTACGGCCGCCCATCTGGCGCCGGTTTCGATGCCGCATCTCGAGCGGTTCACCGACGGGGAATGGGTCGAGCCTTCCGAAGAACCACAGGGCACCGCGGTTTTCGACGCCACCGGTGACCACTCCACCATGCCGTCGTGGGACGAGCTGGTGCGTCAGCACGCCGATCGGGTGTACCGGCTGGCCTACCGGCTCTCCGGCAACCAGCACGACGCCGAGGACCTGACCCAGGAGACCTTCATCCGCGTCTTCCGGTCCGTGCAGAACTATCAGCCGGGCACCTTCGAGGGCTGGTTGCACCGCATCACCACCAACCTGTTCCTGGACATGGTCCGCAGGCGCGGGCGCATCCGCATGGAGGCGCTGCCCGAGGACTACGACCGGGTGCCCGCCGACGAGCCCAACCCCGAGCAGATCTATCACGACTCGCGGCTCGGACCCGATCTGCAGGCCGCGCTCGACTCGCTGCCGCCGGAATTCCGCGCGGCGGTGGTGCTGTGCGACATCGAGGGCTTGTCCTACGAGGAGATCGGCGCAACGCTCGGCGTGAAGCTGGGCACCGTACGCAGCCGCATCCACCGTGGTAGGCAGGCCTTGAGGGACCACTTGGCGAGCCATTCCGCCGACACCGCCAGGTCAGCCTGACCGTTCCCGGGTGTCGGACGACGTGTCCCGCGCTACATTCAAGTGAGTACCGTCTGTCGCGATAGTGATGGGCCGAGAGGAGCGGGGTGATGGCCGACCCGGGGCATGTGTTTCGTCGCGCGTTCTCCTGGCTGCCCGCCCAGTTCGCCTCGCAGAGCGATTCGCCGGTAGGACCGCGCCAGTTCGGCTCCACAGAGCACCTGTCCACCGAGGCGGTCGCCGCCTTCGCCGACGGCGAACTGCGGATGACCGCCCATCTGCGCGCGGCACACCATCTGTCCCTGTGTACACAGTGCGCCGCCGAGGTAGAGGCCCAGCGCCAGGCCCGCGCCGCGCTGCGGGATTCCCGTCCGATTGCCATTCCCACTTCGCTACTGGGCCTACTGTCGCAGATTCCGCAGGACACAGCGCAGGTAGCGCCTGAGGAGAACGAGCAGACGCAGTTTGCTGACGACACGATCCGCGGCCGGCGCAAGCGCCGGTAATGTGGGTGGCAGTCCAAGCATCGACGCGCGCCGGCGAATAGCGGCGACCAAATAGAGAGTGATACACGGGTGACCAAGCAGGACCAGACCGACGGCAGCCACCGGGTCGAGCCGCGCCCTGTCTCGCGTCCACCGGTCGACCCGTCCACGACCAGGGCGTTCGGCAGGCCCGACGGCGTCAACGGCTCCTTCAACGGCGCGGAGACCAAGCCCGACCAGGGCGAGTTCACCCCGACCGACCAGCCGCCCGATCCCGTCCTTCACGAAGCCTTCGGACGGCCGAACGGCCGGGGGGACTCCCTGCAGCGCCATCCCGCCGACATCGGCGCGCTGGACGCCGAGCGCGACAGGCAGAAGCCGCAGGAGCTAGACGATCCGTGGCGCGATCCCGGCGCGGCGGCCGCACTCGGGACGCCCGCCGTCCCGACGCCCGCAGCCCAACCCGCCGCAGCGAACGTCGGCAAGCTCGGCGTTCGCGACGTCCTCTTCGGCGGTCGGGTGTCCTATGTAGCGCTCGCCGTGCTGGCGATCGTCGCGCTGGTGATCGGATTCGCCGGCGGTTGGGTTGGTCGCAAAACCGCCGAGGTCGTCGAGGCGTTCACCACGTCGAAGGTGACGCTGTCCACCGACACCAACTCCGAACAGCCGCAGGGGCGCTTCGCGAAAGTAGCTGCCTCCGTAGCGGATTCGGTTGTCACCATCGAAGCGGTCGGTGACAACGAAGGTGCACAGGGCTCCGGCGTGGTCGTCGACCCCCGCGGTTACATCGTCACGAACAACCACGTGATCTCCGAGGCCGCCACCAACCCGAGCCAGTACAAGCTGTCGGTGGTGTTCAACGACGGCAAATCGGTGCCTGCCAATCTCGTTGGCCGCGATCCGAAAACCGATCTGGCCGTGCTGAAGGTCGACAACGTCGACAACCTCACGGTGGCGAAGCTGGGCGACTCCGACGAGCTGCACGTCGGTGACGAGGTCATCGCCGCGGGCGCCCCGCTCGGCCTGCGCAGCACCGTCACCCAGGGCATCATCAGCGCGCTGCACCGGCCTGTTCCGCTGTCCGGCGACGGCTCCGACACCGACACCGTGATCGACGGTGTGCAGACCGACGCGGCCATCAACCACGGCAACTCCGGTGGCCCACTGATCAACATGAACTCCGACATCATCGGCATCAACACGGCAGGAAAGTCGTTGTCCGACAGTGCCAGCGGGCTCGGCTTCGCGATCCCGGTCAACGAGGTGAAGAATGTCGTCGAGGCGTTGATCAAGGACGGCAAGATCGCGCACCCGACGCTGGGGCTGACTGCGCGCTCGGTGAGCAACGACCTCGCTTCCGGCGCGCAGGTGGCCAACGTCAAGGCGGGCGGCCCGGCGGAGAAGGCGGGCATTCTCGAGAACGACGTCGTGGTGAAGATCGGCGATCGCACGGTCGCCGACGCGGACGAATTCGTGGTCGCGGTGCGGCAGTTGAAGATCGGCCAGGACGCCCCCGTCGAGGTGGTTCGCGACGGTCGTCATGTGACGCTCACCGTGAATCCCGGTTCCGACAACAGCACCTGATGTTCGCCAACGTCGGCTGGGGCGAGATGCTGGTCCTCTTGATCGCGGGACTGGTGATCCTGGGGCCGGAGCGGCTGCCCGGTGCCATCCGCTGGACGTCTGACGCGATGCGCCAGGCCCGTGACTACATCAGCGGGGCGACCAAACAGCTGCGCGACGACCTCGGTCCGGAGTTCGACGACCTTCGGGAGCCGCTGAGCGAACTGCAGAAGCTGCGTGGCATGACACCGCGCGCCGCGCTGACCAAACACCTTCTCGACGGCGACGACTCGATCTTCACCGGCAAGTTCGACGACCCGCAGAACAAACCTGTCGTCCAACCCACCCCTGCGGAGCCGGCGGGGCCGACGCCAACGCCGCCCAAGCCGCTCGCGACGCCGTTCGACAGCGACGCCACCTAGCACCCGGCGCCTGGGCTCGCCCCCGCTGCGCGTTCGCTGTGCGATACGGCCCAATAACGAAGTCCGACCGCCCATCCGGCCCAGGCGACGAGCGCCACGACGTTGGAGGGCAGTGTCCGTGGGTCATGCGATGCGCTGATCACGATCGCCACGACGGCCAGCACGATCAACGCCAGCCAGAACCAGTAGACGATCCGCGCGATGTTGGCGCCAACGCCCGTGAGCCGGCACAAGAGCAACGCATCACGCACCGTCATCCGGCGTTGCGGCGCATCCGCGGTGAGCGACTCCTCGGCGCGCAGCGCCCAGAAGCGAAACGCCATCGCGACGAGTGTGTAGACGACGATGCCGAGGAGATCGGCGTAGATGAGGCCGCCGGAGAAGTAGTTCGGGACACCGAGGGTGTCGGTTCTGCCGAACGCCGAGCCCAGCGCTCCGGAGACCTGCAGAACCACCACGCCGAGGAAGAAGTAGTAGAAGCCGCGAAGGACACGCGCGCCGCGACGGTGCATCGGGTAGGCGAGGAGCAACCGCCGAGCGGTCACGGACCGCTTCTGCGAGCGCGGCGGTGGCTTGGATTCGGCGACGAGGTCAGACGCTTCGTCGAGCCAAACCTGCGCCCGTGCCGCGGCCTGCTGCTCCTGGTCCGGTGCGATTTCCCTGCTGGCCTTGTACCAGTCAGCCGCGAATTCGACTTGCCTGCTGGCATCTTCGAACGAGATCTTGCGCCGGCCGGCCTGCGTTCTGCGTTCGCGCCAGTCACCGATCACCAGCGCAACGATCCCGATCCCCGCCGTCAGAATCGGCGTGACAACCGTCAACGCAATGCGGATGAGCTGTTCGGAGTCCATCGCGCCCAGTCTTGCCGCGAAACGGCATTCCGGCAGGGAAACGTCGAGTAGACGCTGCGGGAATTCCGTCTCGCGACGAGCGGTAGCGCTAGCGGCCGGCCGGATCCAGACCCAGCGACATCCCCGCGAGCCCGCGCTTGCGGCTGGACAGCGCATCGGCGATGCCGCGTAACTCCTTGCCTGCGGCCGAATCCGGCGCGCTGAGCACCAGCGGCACCCCGGAGTCGCCCGCGGAGACGAGCGCGGGATCCAGCGGCACCTGCCCGAGCAGCGGCACGTCCGCGCCGACCGCCGTCGTCAGCCGCTCCGCGACCTGACGGCCACCGCCCTCGCCGAACACCTGCATCGTCGTACCGTCCGGCAGCACCAGGCCCGACATGTTCTCGACGACGCCGACGATGCGTTGACGCGTCTGCAACGCGATGGCGCCCGCGCGCTCGGCGACCTCCGCCGCGGCCAGTTGCGGCGTCGTGACGACGAGTATCTCGGCGCCGGGGATCAACTGCGCCACCGAGATTGCGATGTCGCCGGTGCCCGGTGGTAGATCGAGCAGCAGCACATCCAGATCGCCCCAGTACACATCGGCCAGGAACTGCTGAAGCGCCCGATGCAGCATCGGTCCCCGCCACACCACGGGCGTATTGCCCTGGGTGAACTGGGCGATGGAGATGACCCGGACGTCGTGGGCGATCGGCGGGAGGATCATCGACTCGACCTGCGTGGGCCGTTCAGTCGTGCCCATCATCCGCGGAATGGAGTGCCCGTAGATGTCGGCGTCGAGCACACCGACCGACAGTCCGCGGGTCGCCAACGCGGCGGCGAGGTTGACCGTCACGCTGGACTTGCCGACGCCGCCCTTGCCCGAGGCGACGGCGTACACCCGCGTCAGCGAGCCGGGCTGGGCGAACGGGATGACGGGTTCTCGGGCGTCGCCGCGCAGTTGCTTGCGCAGTTCGGTGCGCTGCTCGTCGCTCATCACGTCGAGGCTGACCTTGACTGACCCGGTGCCGGGCACGTCGGTGACGGCGGCGGCGACCCGCTCGGAGATCTCCGTTTTCTTCGGGCACGCCGCGGTGGTCAGATACACCCCGACGTGCACACCGCCGTCGGCGTCCACGTCGACGCTCTTGACCATGCCGAGTTCGGTGATCGGCCTGCGCAACTCGGGATCGATCACCTTGGTCAGCCCGGCGCGGACCGCGGCTTCCAGCTCAGTGGGATGTGTTGACATCACCGCCGAGTGTAGGCGGGTGCGGTGAGGCGGATTCGCGCGCGGCCTGGAATCCGGGGTCAGGCAGCCGGACCGGGCGCCGGTCCGACGCCTTGCGGTCCGATGGGGGCTTGTGCCGGTGGCGCCTCTCCCGGCGGGGGTGGCGCGAGTTCGGCGGCCGTGCCCGGCGCGAGCCCGGGAGGCCCGGCCTGCGGCGCGACGACGCCCGGGGGCAGCGCCTCGGGCGGCAATTGCGGCTGCACCGCAGCAGGCGGATTGTTGCCGAGGCAGAACACGGCACAGTTCTGTTGCGGCGGCTGTTGCATCCACGGCGGCATACCCTGGGCCGGGACGGGCGTGGCGACCCCTTGTGCGCCCGATTCCGTGGGTCCCGGCAGCGGTCCGAACATCTGCCCGGGCATCTGCATCTGGCTGGCCACGTCCGTGCGGCCCATGTCGGCCAACGGAACCAACGCGAGCGGATCGTCGGCGGGCAGCCCGAGCACACTCATCGGCAAGCCGGGTCCGAGACCCTGGTAATTGTCCAGGTGTACGTCGGCGATCGGCGGAATTGGACCCGTGATCGGCGGGAGGTCCACCGGCACGACTCCGGTCGCGTAAGCCGCCGCCCAGCCCAGCACGTTCTGGGCGTACGCCATCGAGTTGTTGTAGCGCAGGATCGCGGTCATCACCTGCGACTGATCGCGCAGGTTCAGCCCGCCGCTGCACAGGTAGCGGGCCGCGGCCAGGCTCGCGTCGAACACGTTCTGGACGTCGGCCTTGCCGTCGCCGTTGCCGTCGGATGCGTAGCGCGACCAGGTGCCGGGCAGGAACTGCATCGGACCTATCGCGCGGGCATAGGTGACGCGGTTGGAGTTGCGGCTCAACTCGATGACCTCGTTGCCCGGCAGGGTGCCGTCCAGCGAGGGCCCGTAGATGGGCCGCACCGGAGAACCGGACACGTCCGTGGCGCCGCCGTTGGCGTGCATCGACTCGATGCGCCCGATACCTGCGAGCAGGTTCCAACTGATGCCGCAGCCCGGGTAGGAAACGGCCATCATCCGTTCCGCGTTCTGATACGCGTTCAGCGCGATCATCGGAATGCGAAGTGTGCCAGGCGAACTCACCACTACCGCGGGCGGCGGCCCCGAGATGTTGGTGGTCGAAGCGATATGGAAAGCGGTCGGCGTCTTGGTGGCAGCCACGACTGAGGCACCGTCGGGATTCATGGGTGACGGGGCGACGGCTGCCAGCGGTGTCACCGCCGAGTCGCGAACCGGCGCCATCGTCGGCGGCGAGCCTGCGACGGCCCCGGCGAAGACGATCGGGGTGATGGCGGCAATGCCGAACGCGGGTGTGCGCATCACCCGCGTAGCGCCGCGCCGTACCGCCTCGATGGCGGCTCCTCCCCCTATGTGCACCCAACCGTCCTAAGTTCGCGATGGCTTGTGAACCAAGTCACCATACCTAGTCGGCACGGAGCGCGTTACAGCAATGCCTGACCTGGGTTAACCAGATTTTTTCGCGCGGCGCTCGCCGGAGTGGGATTTGCCGGCGCCGTCCCTGCCTCCGTCGGTGGCCTCCGGCGGCCGCAATTCGGTCAGCAGCTCGCGCAACTCGTCGAGTTCGCGACGGAGGTAGTCACGGGTGGCCACCTCGCCGACCGCCAGACGCAGGGCCGCCAGCTCGCGGGCCAGGTACTCGGTATCGGCCTTGGTCTGCTCGGCCCGACGACGGTCCTCTTCCAGGCTCACCCGGTCGCGGTTCTCCTGGCGGTTCTGCGCCAGCAGAATCAGCGGGGCCGCGTAGGCGGCCTGCGTCGAAAATGCCAGGTTGAGCAGGATGAACGGGTAGGGATCCCAGCGCAGCCTGACGGCGAACAGGTTCAGTCCGATCCAGACGATGACCATGATGGTCTGCCACAGCAGGAAGCGCCCCGTGCCGAGGAATCGCGCGATGGACTCACTGAATTGCCCGACGGTCTCAGCGTCGACGGTGAAGGTGAAGCGGCGCCGGGAGGTGCGCGGAGTGTCGAGCCGTTGGCGCGCCGACGCTTCACTCATATGCCTCGGCTCCCGCTCGGCCGGTGACCTCTGGCAGAGCGCCGTTGAGGTCGGGTTCCTCGCGCTCCCGCCAGTCGTCGGGCAGCAGGTGGTCGAGCACGTCGTCGACGGATACCGCGCCCAACAGGTGGTTCTCCTCGTCGACCACCGGACCGCAGACCAGGTTGTAGGCAGCGAAGTAGCGGGTCACCGCCGCAAGCGGGTCGTCGGGACCGAGGCTGGGCAGATCCTTGTCCATGATGCCGCCGACAAGTGCGGCGGGCGGCTCCCGCAGCAGCCGCTGCAGGTGCGCACAGCCCAGGTAGCGGCCGGTCGGAGTGGCCGTTGGCGGGCGCACCACGAACACCAGCGAAGCCAGCGCCGGGGTCAGGTCGGGATCGCGGACGCGGGCCAAGGCCTCGGCAACCGTGGTGTCGGGGGCGATGGCCACCGGCTCGGAGGTCATCAAGCCGCCTGCCGTGTCGGGGGAGTGGGCCAGCAGCCTGCGCACATCCTCGGAGTCCTCGGGATCCATCCGGCGCAGGAACAGCTCGGCATCGGCCGGGGTCATCGTGCCCAGCAGGTCGGCGGCGTCGTCGGGATCCATCGCTTCGAGCACGTCGGCAGCGCGTTCGGGTTCCAGCTGCCGCAGCACGTTGGCCTGCTCGTCCTCCGGCAGCTCCTGGAGCACGTCGGCGAGACGCTCGTCGTCGAGGGCCCTGACCACCTCGAAGCGCCGCTTCTCCGGCAGTTCACGGATCGCCTCGGCCACCTCGACCGGCCGTTGCCCCTGGAATTGTTCGAGCAGTTGGGCGACGCCCTGCCCCGGCATCGCCAGACCCGACGGGGTCAGGCCCTGCACCCGCTCCCATTCGACGATGTCGACGTTCCTGCGGCGGCCGAGCCTGCGTGCCAGCGGCCGCACGGCGACCCTGGTGACCAGCCAGTCGCGGGTTCGGGCCTGCTCGATGCCCAGGTCGACCACCACGACGTCGACGCCCGCGAGCTCGGGCAGATCGGGGTCGTCGACGCGCACCCGCGTCTCGATCACCTGACCGAGCACCAGCACCTCGCCGGGCCGCTGCGAGAACTTGCGCAGCGAGACGTTGGCGGTGACCAGCGTGACGGCACTGGGATCGATGGCTGTCACGCGGCCGATCGGCACGAAGATGCGTCGACGGGTGAGCAGTTCCACGACGAGTCCGAGCACCCTGGGCTGGTGGCGGACGATGCTTATGCTGATCACCACGTCGCGGACACGGCCGATGGACTCACCGTCGGGGCCAAGGACCACCAATCCCGCGAGTCGGGCCGCATAGACCCTGTTCACCGCCGCCATGACTCAAAGGGTAGAGAGTGTGCTTGTGGAAAACCGCTATCGACCCCGCCGAACGATCCTTTCCGTTCCCGGCAGCAGCGCCAAAATGATCGAGAAAGCGAAGTCGCTGCCCGCCGACGAGGTGTTCCTCGATCTGGAAGACGCTGTCGCCCCGGACGCCAAGGCGGAGGCGCGCACTCAGGTCGCGATGGCGTTAGCCGATCCGGGTTGGGCGGGACAGCTGCGCGGGGTGCGGGTCAACGACTGGACGACGCCGTGGACCTACGCCGACGCCATCGAGGTGGTCTCCACCGCAGGCGCCGCACTTGACGTCATCGTGTTGCCCAAGGTGACCGACGTGTCCCACATCCACGCGCTCGATCTGCTGCTGAGCCAGTTGGAGACCACGCACGGGTTGCCCGTCGGCCGGATCGGGATCGAGGCGCAGATCGAGAACGCGCGGGGGCTGACCAACATCGATGCGATCGCGGCCGCCCCCCGCGTGCAGGCGCTGGTGCTCGGCCCGGCGGACATGGCGGCCAGCCTCAACATGCGCACGCTCGAGGTCGGCGAACAACCGGAGGGATACGACGTCGGCGACGCCCATCACCACGTGCTGATGCGAATCCTGATCGCCGCGCGCACCCACGGCGTGCTCGCGATCGACGGGCCCTTTCTCAAGGTGCGCGACGTCGACGCGTTCCGGCGGGTGGCCGGCCGGTCGGCGGCGCTGGGTTACGACGGCAAGTGGGTTCTGCATCCCGACCAGATCGCCGCAGGCAACGAGATTTTCAGCCCCCGTCAGGCCGACTACGACCACGCGGAGCTGATCCTGGAGGCCTACGAATGGCACACCTCACGCGCAGGCGGGGCGCGCGGCGCGGTGATGCTCGGTGACGAGATGATCGACGAGGCCAGCCGCAAGATGGCGCTGGTGATCGCGGGCAAGGGCCGCGCGGCGGGCATGGCGCGCGAGGGCGAGCGGTTCCAGCCGCCGAGCTAGGCGCGAAAGTTCATGGCGCCCACTGGAATCCAGAGGCGGCGATGCCGATCATGAAGATGAAATATAGCGTGAACATGGCGACCACCAGTCCGCCGATGATCGTCCCTGCCAGCGCGAGCCCGTAGCCGTCCTGCCCGGTGCGCCGGCATTCGCGCATCGCGATGATGCCCAGTATCAGGCCGGCGATCGACGGCAGACCGCAGAACACCAGTCCGGCGAGCGCGGTCACCAACGCGGCGAGCGCCTTGCCGTTGGTGCCGGGCGGCTTGCCTGCCCGGTACGGGTCGTACGGCGGATAACCCGGATACCCGACCGGGTAGGCGCTGCCCTGCGGGTAGACCGGAGGCGGCAACGGTGAATAGCCCGTCGGATAGTCGACCGGCGCATAGGGATCCGGCTGCGCCGAATGCTCCAACGGCGCGAACTCGCCACCGCGGTACGGCTGCTCCGGCGGGATGCTCACGTCATCCGCTGAGGGCGTAGACAGTCCAGATGATGCTGATGATCAGCGTCGCGACTCCCACCGCGATACCTGCGATCGCCAGCCCGTGGCCACCTTGGCGCCTTTCCTTGATCTGGTTGAGCGCGATTACCCCGAGCGCGATACCGACGAGCGATCCGATGGTGCACAGGATTCCGATCAGCGAGGCCACCAGCGACCAGATCGCCAACTGATTCGTTTCTGGCTGCGGCTGGCCGTAGCCACCGGGGTACCCCGCACCCGGATACGACTGCGGCGGATACCCCGGGGTCGCGCCGTAGGGCGGGGGCGGCGGAGGTGGATAGGACTGGGCACCGTAATTGGGCTGCCCGCCGAACGCCGACGGGTCGGGATAGGGCGGCGGGTAGCCCTGCTGCTGCGCGCCCGGTGACTGATAGTCGGGCGGTGGCGGGTACGCCTGCGAAGGCGGGTAGGCAGGCGGATAACCGCCCTGCTGATAGTCGGTGGGCGGCTGATAGCTCGGCGGCGCCTGGTAACCGGGCGGCGGCTGATACCCAGGCGGTGCTTGGTATCCGGTTGACGGCGGGGCGTAGCCGCCCGGCGGGGTGAAGTGCTCGGTGGCAGGCTGAGCCGGCGGGATGAACGCTTCGGTGGGCGCGGCAGGCGGGGTGAACTGCTCGGTGCCAGGCTGCGGCTCGGACTGCTCGTCGGGCTGCTGTGAATGCTCGATCGACGGCGCCTCGTAACCGCCGGACGACGGCTCCGACGAGCCGGAACCTGAGTCGGATGCTGGCGTTTCGGAGGAGTCCCCACCCGGATTTGTCATGCTGTTCAACCTAGCGTATGTGCTGGTACCCGTGGCGGAGTGGACGCGGGGCACCAACGCCCGCGCCGGATCGTTGACCGTGTGTGACCGAGGGAAATCTCGGCGCGAACAGAGGAGAACGAGGACCGATGACCAGTCCCTTCCAGCCAGGACAAAATCCCGGCGTGACACCTGGCGCGCCGACATCCCCGGCCCGCGGACCGGCCGCCCTACCGACCCCGCCGAAGGGCTGGCCGATCGGCTCCTACCCGACCTACGCCGAGGCGCAGCGCGCGGTGGATCACCTCTCCGACCAAGAGTTCCCGGTCCAGCAGGTGACGATCGTCGGCGTCGACCTGATGCAGGTCGAACGGGTGACCGGACGGCTGACCTGGCCCAAGGTGCTCGGCGGCGGTGTGATCAGCGGTGCCTGGCTTGGCCTGTTCATCGGCTTGATCCTCGGCTTCTTCAGCGAGAATCCGTGGGCGTCGCTCATCACCGGCCTGGTCGCAGGCGTCTTCTTCGGGCTGATCACCTCGGCGATCCCCTACGCGATGGCACGCGGCACAAGAGATTTCAGCTCCACGATGCAGCTCGTCGCGGGTCGTTATGACGTGCTGTGCGACCCGCAGAGCGCCGAGAAGGGTCGGGATCTGCTGGCGCGCTTGACCATCTAGCGTCGGAATTCGCACGCTGACGTCGCGCCCGCGAGGAGCGGTGATTGCAGGTCACGATCCTGCTGCGGCTACCGACGCGCCGTTGCGAAGTGTTGCAAATCACGCACAGCTGGCTCTACGGTTCTGGCGCGGGAGTTCCCCGCGCAGCCGCTCCGGCGGCGACATCGGACGCGGAGCCGCTCCGGCGGCGACATCGGACGCGGACAGGAGGCGGGTGTGCGCGCACGTCGACTGTTTGCCGCGGCGTTGGCCGCCGCGACGACGGCGTCCCTGGCGACGTCGTGTAGTTCGGGCGACGGCGGGCTCGTCATCAACTACTACACACCGGCCAGCGAAATGGCGACGTTCACCGCCGTTTCCAAGCGGTGCAACGAGGAGCTGGGCGGCCGCTTCACCATTCAGCAGATCAGTTTGCCGAAGGAGGCAGACGCGCAGCGGCTGCAACTGGCGCGGCGACTGACCGGTAACGACAAGACCCTCGACCTGATGGCGCTCGACGTGGTGTGGACCGCCGAGTTCGCCGAGGCGGGTTGGGCGTTGCCGCTGTCCGACGATCCGTCCGGCCAGGCCGAGGCCGACGCCACCAGCAACACCTTGCCCGGACCGCTGGAAACGTCCAGGTGGCAGGGCAAGCTCTACGCGGCCCCGATCACGACCAACACCCAACTGCTCTGGTACCGCGCCGATTTGATCAGCGAGCCGCCGACCACGTGGGACGGCATGGTGGCCGAGGCGACGCGGCTGCACGACGAAGGCAAGCCGAGTTGGATCGCCCTGCAGGCCAAGCAATACGAGGGTCTGGTGGTTTGGTTCAACACGCTGCTGGAAAGTGCTGGCGGCCAAGTGCTTTCCGACGACGGCAAGTCGGTGACGCTGACCGACACAGCCGAGCATCGCGCGGCAACCATCAAGGCGCTGCAGATCATGAAGGCCGTTGCCACCGCACCCGGCGCGGACCCGTCGATCACCCAGACCGATGAGGGCACCGCCCGACTCGCGCTCGAACAGGGCAAGGCCGCCCTCGAGGTGAACTGGCCGTTCGTGCTGCCGTCGATGTTGGAGAACGCCGTCAAGGGCGGCGTGGGTTTCCTCCCGCTCGACAAGGACCCCGCGCTGGCGGGCAGCATCAACGACGCCGGCACGTTCTCGCCCTCCGACGAGCAGTTCGAGGCCGCCTACGACGCCAGCAAGAAGGTGTTCGGGTTCGCTCCGTACCCGGGCGTGAAGGCAGGTGAGCAGGCGAAGGTGACGCTGGGCGGGCTCAATCTGGCGGTGGCCCGCACCACCCAGCACCGTGCCGAGGCGTTCGAGGCGATCCGGTGCCTGCGCAACGTCGAGAACCAGCGCTATACGTCTGTCGAAGGCGGACTGCCCGCGGTGCGCACGTCGCTGTACGACGATCCGGCGTTCCAGGCCAAGTACCCGCAGTACGCGATCATCCGCGATCAGCTGACCAACGCCGCCGTGCGCCCGGCCACGCCCGTCTACCAGGCCGTGTCCACCCGGATCTCTGCGACGCTCGCGCCGATCACCGACATCGATCCGGAGAAGACGGCCGACAAGTTGACCGATGCGGTCCAGAAGGCCATCGACGGTAAGGGGCTGATCCCGTGACGGCCACCGTGCCCGCACAACAAACCCGGGCCGCTCCGGCACAGGGCACCGGCGACGACCGCAGATCCGATCGCAAGCTGGCATATCTACTGATCGCGCCCGCGGTGATCCTGATGCTGGCCGTCACGGCGTACCCGATCGGCTATGCGGTGTGGCTGAGCCTGCAGCGCTACAACCTGGCCGCACCCGACGACACCGCGTTCGTCGGGCTGTCGAACTACCAGACCGTACTGACCGACCGGTACTGGTGGACGGCCTTCGTCATCACGCTCGCCATCACGATCATCTCGGTGGCGATCGAGTTCGTGCTCGGGATGGCGCTGGCGCTGGTCATGCACCGGACCATCTTCGGCAAGGGCGTTGTGCGCACAGCGATCCTGATCCCGTACGGGATAGTCACCGTCGCCGCGTCGTACAGCTGGTACTACGCGTGGACGCCCGGCACCGGCTACCTGGCCAACCTGCTGCCGGAGGGCAGCGCGCCGCTGACCGAACAGATCCCGTCGCTGGCCATCGTTGTCCTCGCCGAGGTGTGGAAGACCACCCCGTTCATGGCGCTGCTGTTGCTCGCCGGGCTGGCGCTGGTGCCGCAGGATCTGCTCAACGCCGCACAGGTCGACGGCGCAGGCGCATGGAAGCGGCTGTTCAAAATCACTCTGCCGCTTATCAAACCGGCGATCCTGGTGGCGCTGCTGTTCCGCACGCTCGACGCGTTCCGCATCTTCGACAACATCTATGTGCTCACCGGCGGCGCCAACAACACCGGCTCGGTGTCGATCCTCGGCTACGACAACCTGTTCAAGGCCTTCAATCTGGGTCTCGGGTCGGCGATCAGCGTGCTGATCTTCCTGTCGGTCGCGATCATCGCGTTCATCTACATCACGATCTTCGGCGCGTCGGCACCGGGATCCGACGAGGAGAGGCGCTGATGGCCGAAAGGGTCGGCGCGAGCCGCGCGACGGGGTGGATCGTCGTCAACGTTCTCGTGGTGATCTACGCGTTGTTACCGGTCCTGTGGATCCTGTCGCTGTCGCTGAAGCCGACGTCAACGGTGAAGGACGGCAAGCTGATTCCGAGTCAGATCACGTTCGACAACTACAAGGGTATCTTCTCCGGTGACGCGTTCAGCTCGGCGTTGATCAACTCCATCGGCATCGGGCTCATCACCACGGTGATCGCCGTCATCGTCGGGGGCATGGCGGCCTACGCGGTGGCCCGGCTCGCCTTTCCCGGCAAGAAACTGTTGGTCGGTGTCGCGTTGCTGATCGCCATGTTCCCGCAGATCTCCTTGGTGACACCGATTTTCAACCTGTGGCGCAGTATCGGGCTGTTCGACACCTGGCCCGGCCTGATCATCCCGTACATCACGTTCGCGCTGCCGCTGGCCATCTACACGCTGTCGGCGTTCTTCCGCGAGATCCCCTGGGATCTGGAGAAGGCGGCGAAGATGGACGGCGCCACACCGGCGCAGGCCTTCCGCAAGGTGATCGCCCCGCTGGCGGCGCCGGGGATCGTCACCGCGGCCATCCTGGTTTTCATCTTCGCCTGGAACGACCTGCTGCTGGCGTTGTCGCTGACGGCAACCCAGCGGGCCATCACCGCGCCGGTGGCGATCGCGAACTTCACCGGCAGTTCGCAATTCGAGGAGCCGACGGGTTCAATCGCGGCAGGCGCGATGGTGATCACGATTCCGATCATCGTCTTCGTTCTGATTTTCCAACGACGGATCGTCGCCGGGTTGACGTCCGGTGCGGTGAAAGGATAGTTCGATGGCCGAGATCGTGTTGGACCGGGTGACGAAGAGTTACCCCGACGGCGCCACGGCCGTGCAGGATCTGTCGATCACCATCGCCGACGGCGAGTTCATCATCCTGGTGGGTCCGTCCGGCTGCGGAAAGTCCACCACGCTGAACATGATTGCGGGGCTCGAGGAGATCTCGTCCGGCGAGCTGCGGATCGCCGGCCAGCGGGTGAACGAGAAGGCGCCCAAGGACCGCGACATCGCGATGGTGTTCCAGTCCTACGCGCTCTACCCGCACATGACCGTGCGCCAGAACATCGCCTTCCCGCTCACCTTGGCGAAGATGAAGAAGGCCGAGATCGCCGGCAAGGTGGAGGAGACCGCGAAGATTCTCGACCTGACCGCGCTGCTGGATCGCAAGCCCGGTCAACTGTCGGGCGGTCAGCGTCAGCGGGTGGCGATGGGCCGCGCGATCGTGCGTGACCCCAAGGCGTTCCTGATGGACGAGCCGCTGTCCAACCTGGACGCGAAGCTTCGTGTGCAGATGCGCTCGGAGATCGCGCGTCTGCAGAGTCGGCTGGGCACCACCACGGTGTACGTGACACACGACCAGACCGAGGCGATGACACTCGGTGACCGTGTCGTCGTGATGCGCGCGGGGGTCGCTCAGCAGATCGGCACGCCGGAGGAGCTGTACGCGAGGCCTGCCAACCTCTTCGTGGCGGGCTTCATCGGATCGCCCGCGATGAACTTCTTCCCGGCGACGCTGACCGATGTCGGGGCCGGCCTGTCGTTCGGCGAAATCACGCTGACCCAGGAAGTGCACGACGTGCTCGCGCAGCACAAGAGGCCGAACAACGTCATCGCCGGCATCCGGCCCGAGCACATCGAGGACGCCTCCCTGATCGACACGTACGCACGCATCCGCGCGTTGACATTCGAGGTCACGGTCGACTTCGTCGAATCGCTCGGTGCGGACAAGTACGTCCACTTCAAGACCGAGGGTGCGGGTGCCCGGGCGGCACAGCTGGCGGAGCTGGCGGCCGAATCGGGCGTGGGCGAAAACGAGTTCGTGGCAAGGGTTTCCACCGAGTCGAGGGTGACACCGGGGCAGACGGTGGAACTGGCCTTCGACACCACGAAGCTGTTCATCTTCGACGCCGACACCGGCGCCAACCTCACCATCCCGCCTGCGGGCGCGCGCGAGGAACAGGCTGCACCGCCGCCACCTTCGGCTGGGGCGGACGTGGAGCAGTCCACACCCGCAGCGGAGTGACCGACGTCCTTGCGGAGGTCCGGGCTCGCCTGAGCGCGCACTTCGCCCGGGAGCCCGACGCCGCAAGTGTGACGTTTCTGGGCACGCAGTCCTTCGATGTGCTGCGGTTCGGGCCCGGTGATGACGGCGTCGTCCACTATGTGTCCCTTGGGTGTTCGCGCGAGCCCATGACTGATCCGGCCGACCTCGCCGCCGATCCGGTGCGTGGTCCCCGCGCGGAAGTGGCGGTTTCGTTGCGTGGGCCGACGCCGACGGGGCTGGCCCGCAACGTGGCCGTGCTGGCCGCCGCGCCCGCCGTGGAAGGACTGGTGCTGGCGCCCGACGCCCTGGTCGATCTCGGCACGCCGCTGTGGAGCGGTGCCCCGTTCACGGCGTTCCTGCTCGGTCGCAGCGAGATCGCCGACGTCGAGCTCCCCGCGCCCAGCGACCCCGTCGCTGTACTGTCGGCAATCCCGATCACCGCCACGGAGGCGGCGTGGGTGCGACTCAAGGGCGCCGAGGCGATGCGCGAGGCGTGGCGGACCGACGGCGTTGACGTGCTCGATCCGCGACGTAAGGCGTCGGCGCCGAGCTGAGCACGTCTGCGGGCGGACGACTCTAGAGGTCCCCGATCGGGGGCGCTGCGCCCTCAGAGTAGCGGGCCTACAACCAGTTGTTGCGCCGGAAAGTGCGGTACAGCGCGAAGCAGACGCAGAACATCAATGTGAGCACCGCCGGGTAGCCCCACGTCCACTTCAGCTCGGGCATGTGCTCGAAGTTCATTCCGTAGATGCCGGCCAACGCCGTCGGCACGGCGGCGATCGCCACCCACGCCGAGATCTTGCGCATGTCGACGTTCTGCTGCATCGCGACCTTGCCCAGGGCGGCCTGCACCAATGAGCTCAGCATCTCGTCGTAGCTGGTGATCCGATCGGACGCCTGGATGTTGTGGTCGAGCACGTCGCGCATGTAGCGCCGGACCTCGATCGAGATGAGGTCGTTGTGGTCGGTGTGCAGTCGCTGCAGCGCCAGCGTCAGCGGGTTGACGGCACGGCGCAGCTCGACCACCTCCCGCTTCAGCAGGTAGATGCACTCGATGTTGGTGTGCGCCAGCGGTGAGAAGATGTCTTCCTCCATGGCGTCGATGTCGACCTCGATCAGATCGGTGACATCGAGATAGTCGTCGACCACGTGGTCGGCGATCGCGTGCATGATCGCGTAGGGGCCCAGCTTGAGGATCGCCGGTGAGCCCTCGAGTTTCTTGCGGACACCGGCCAGCCCCGAGTGCTCGCCGTGACGGACCGTCACCACGAAATCGGCGCCGACGAAGACCATGATCTCGCCGGTCTCGACGATCTCCCGCGCCTTGGCCATCGACTCGTGCTCGACATAGTTCACCGTCTTGAGAACCAAGAACAGCGTCTTGTCGTAGCGCTCCAGCTTCGGCCGCTGATGTGCGTGCACCGCATCCTCGACGGCCAGTTCGTGCAGTCCGAACACGTCGGCGACGGCCTGCATCTGGTGCTCGTCGGGTTCGTGCAGGCCAATCCACACGAACGCGTCCTTACCCTCGTTTTCCAGCTCGTGAACCTTGTTCAGCGCCGCCGCGTGGGTGTACTTACCGGGCAGCCGCTTGCCCTCGACGTAGATGGCGCAGTCGACCATGGCGCGCGCGACCGGAACATGGATGGTTCGGGCGTCGGGGTGGGTGTGCTTGGTGCGGGCGGGGCGAAGGGCAGGCGGCAGCGCGCCGCGGAACGAAGGCATCGGTTAGACCTCCTCTTGCAGCGCAGGGCTGATCAAGCCCGGCTAATGCTACGCGCGCTGCCTGGGATTTCAGGCGGATAACCGGACGGGTAGTCGCTTGAAGGTGTTGTTGAGATTCGACCGGATCCGCACCGGTTCGCCCGTCAACTCGATCGTGGCGAATGAATCGAGTAGTTCCTCGAAGAACACCCTGCCCTCGAGCCGGGCCAGGTG
>NZ_JAVHWR010000091.1:0-7777 GCF_032159565.1 Mycobacterium sp. | reverse complement strand
GTGCGGGCGCGGTGTACCTGCAGGCGCACCACCCCGACATCATGCGGTTCCTCGACACGAAGCGTGAGAACGCCGACGAGAAGATCCGCATCAAGACGCTCTCGCTGGGTGTGGTGATCCCCGACATCACGTTCGAGCTGGCGAAGCGCAACGAGGACATGTACCTCTTCTCGCCATACGACGTCGAACGGGTCTACGGTCTGCCGTTCGCCGACATCTCGGTGACCGAGAAGTACTACGAGATGGTCGACGACGCGCGGATCCGCAAGACGAAGATCAAGGCGCGCGAGTTCTTCCAGACGCTGGCCGAGCTGCAGTTCGAGTCGGGTTACCCGTACATCATGTACGAGGACACGGTGAACCGGGCCAACCCGATCGAGGGCAAGATCACCCACTCGAACCTGTGCTCGGAGATCCTTCAGGTGTCCACGCCGTCGGTGTTCAACGACGACCTGTCCTACTCCAAAGTGGGCAAGGACATCTCGTGCAACCTCGGTTCGATGAACATTGCCAAGACGATGGACTCGCCGGACTTCGCGCAGTCCATCGAGGTGGCGATCCGGGCGCTGACCGCGGTGAGCGACCAGACCCACATCTGGTCGGTGCCGTCGATCGAGCAGGGCAACAACGACTCTCACGCGATCGGCCTCGGGCAGATGAACCTGCACGGATACCTGGCGCGGGAACGGATCCTCTACGGTTCCGAGGAGGGCGTTGACTTCACCAACATCTACTTCTACTGCGTGCTGTATCACGCGCTGCGGGCGTCGAACCGGATCGCGATCGAGCGCGGCTCGCACTTCAAGGGGTTCGAGAACTCGAAGTACGCGTCAGGGGAGTTTTTCGACAAGTACACCGAGCAGGTGTGGGAGCCGAAGACCGACAAGGTGAAGCAGCTGTTCGCCGAAGCGGACATCCGCATTCCCACGCAGGAGGACTGGGTCAAGCTCAAGGAGTCGGTGGGCAAGCACGGCATCTACAACCAGAACCTGCAAGCGGTGCCGCCGACGGGGTCGATCTCCTACATCAACCACTCGACGAGCTCGATCCACCCGGTGGCGAGCAAGATCGAGATCCGCAAGGAAGGCAAGATCGGCCGCGTCTATTACCCGGCGCCATACCTGACCAACGACAACCTCGAGTACTACCAGGACGCGTACGAGATCGGCTACGAGAAGATCATCGACACCTACGCCGCGGCCACCCAACACGTGGACCAGGGGCTGAGCCTGACGCTGTTCTTCAAGGACACCGCCACCACCCGCGACGTCAACAAGGCGCAGATCTATGCCTGGCGCAAGGGAATCAAGACCTTGTACTACATCCGGCTGCGCCAGATGGCGCTGGAGGGAACCGAGGTCGAGGGCTGCGTCTCCTGCATGCTGTAGGCCCTCGGGGCGGACCTCTGCAAGCGCGGTGCGCGGAATAACCGTGGGTCGACTCCACGATTGTCGCACCGGGGTAATCCCAGCACTGGCCGTGGTCGTCATAGGTGCCGCCGTAGAAGACGCAGCAGACGCCGATGCCGTCGGTGTCCGGGTGGTCGCCGACGCACGCGTCGCCGGCACGAGCACGTAGGGCCTTTGCCGCCCGTCCGCATCCGGGCCTTAAGGGATAGGCGAACGCGCGGTTTCATACGCCGACTGCGGCGAGTCGCGTACGAAACCGCACACCCGCGACGCCGGTGAACTACTTGTACTTGTGCTGCGGGCCCTGTTCCTTCTTGTAGAGCGCCTTGAGTATCCGGTCGCGTAGGAACGCGTTGTCGATGAGATTGATGCCGGTGTTCGCGACGGCCGGGATACCCGCGAGCTTGTGGAAGTAGCGGCCCCGCTTGTACTCCCGGCCCCAGGCCGCTTCCATCCGCTGCGCATAGTTGGTGAAATCGTCGGGCCCGCCGTTCTGCAGCGCCGCGATCGCGCACTCGCCCGCGGCGAGGCCCGACTCCAGCGCCTTGGAGATGCCCGCACCGGACGCCGGCTTACCGGCGCCGAGCGAGTCCCCGGTGAACAGGACGCCGGGCCGCCACGGCGGCCACGCGGTGAAGCCCATCGGCAACCGCCACGCGCGCACGCTCTTGTTCTTCTTCAGCTCCTCGATCGGCGGCAGCTCCCAGTCGGCGGGCAGCGTCCGCAGGAACTCGCCGAGGAACTGCGTGGCGTTGATCGACTGCCAGTTCTTGTAGCTGTTGACATAGCCGAGTCCGATGTTGAACACGCCGTTGCCCATCGGAAACACCCAGCCGTAGCCGGGCAGCTGGTCACCCTGGAACGCCAGCTTCAGATAGATGTCCAGCGAGTCCGAGTCGGGCCGGTTGGCGTGCATCTCCGAGCGGATCGCGATGGCCGAGTAGCCCTTGTACTCCGAATCGATCTTCAAGGCCCGCTTGATGGGGGAGTAGGCGCCGTCGGCGGCTATCACCGCGTCGCCGTGGACCTTCTCGCCGCCCTTCAGCGTCACGCCGATGACCCGGCCGTTGGCGTCGAACTCGGGCCCGGTCACCTCGGACCCTTGGCGCACCTCGGCACCTGCCGATTCGGCGTGCTTGAGCAGCACAGTGTCCAGATGCGTGCGGCTGACGGTGTGCCCGTGATCGGGCATGCCCGGACGCTTCGGGAACGACAGCTCCCACTGGCTCGGACTGAACACCGTCACCCGGTTGACCCGGTGGAAGGTCGACACCTCGTCGGCGAGGCCCATCTTCTGCAGATAGCTGACCGCGCGGGCGGTCAAACCGTCGCCGCACGGCTTATCCCGCGGAAAATCGGCCTTGTCGAGCACGAGCACCTTCGCGCCGGTCTGCGCCGCCTGCCACGCGGCGGCCGACCCCGATGGCCCCCCACCGGCGATGACCAGGTCGTATCGCTGAGTCATAACTCTCGTCTCGTTATCTTCGCTGTCGCACAGATAGTACCCAAGTCGCTGCAGGTTTCTGGTGCGCCGAAGGGCCCGGTGAGGCACCTCGATGACGCGTTGCGGCACGGTCTGAGCAGGTCAGAGACGTTGGGACGGGTACAGTAGTCGGAATGCGCGCAAGGCCGAGGTCACGCTCTGGTCATGAACCGGGCGTCAAGGTCGACGCCCGCAGTGAACGTTGGCGTGAACATCGCAAGAAGGTGCGGGCGGAAATCGTCGATGCCGCCTTCCGTGCCATCGACCGCCTCGGGCCCGTGTTGTCGCTGCGCGAGATCGCCGAAGAAGCAGGCACGGCCAAACCGAAGATCTACCGGCACTTCACCGACAAGTCCGATCTGTTCCAGGCGATCGGTGAACGCATGCGCGAATTGCTGTGGTCCGCGATCATTCCGTCGATCGACGTGGAGGCGAACTCGGTCCGCGAGATCGTCGGGCGCGGCGTCGCGCATTACGTCGAGTTGGTCGATCAGCACCCCAATGTGGTGCGCTTCCTTCTGCAGGGCAGATTCGCCGACCAATCCGCGGCCGCGATGGCGACGGTCAACAAGGGTCGCGACATCACGCTCGCGATCGCCGAGATGATGAGCAGCGAGCTCGAGGAGATGGAGCTCAACCCGGCGGCCTTCGAGCTGGCGGCGTTCGCGATCTTCGGCACGGCGGCCTCGGCCACGGATTGGTGGTTGGGCGCCGACGACGACAGCCCGCGCCGGATGCCCAGCGACGAGTTCATCAGCCACATGACCACGATCATGATGGGCGCGATCAACGGCACGGCCGAGCTGCTGGGCGTCAAGATCGAGGCCGATCAACCGCTTCACACCGCGGTCCGCAGACAACAACCCGTGGCCTAGCCAGATCCCGGTGCTTCTGGCGGATCTCCTGCGCGCAGCACGAACGCGTCGACGGGTTCCTCACGCCCACGCAGGTTCAACGAGCGCCGCGATGCGGTGGCCATGAGCGTGTCGGCCACTCCGGACGCGACGAGCAATTCTCCACCTGCGGCGTGTTCCTGCATTCGCGCCGACACGTTGACCGTGTCGCCGAGGGCAGTGAAGTCGACGACTGAACTCCCGACATTGCCGACGTAGGCGACGCCCGCGTTAACCGCCACACCCAAGTCGAGCCATGGGTTTCCGTCGCTGCCGTCACGGACCGCGTCCAGCAGGTCGAGCCCCGCCCGAACGGCCCGCTGTCGGTAGCGCGGACCGCTGATGCCCCTGACGAAAAAGGCCATGACTTCGTCTCCGATGAGCTTGTCGATCACCGCGTCATGGCGAAGCAAGGTGCGGGTGGCGACGTTGTAGAACCTGTTGAGTAAGGCGGCGAAGTCCGCCGCGGCGCCGCGGCGGCCGAGAACTGTGGAGCCACGAACATCGGCGAACAGGACGGCGATGTCGACCTCGGCACCACCTGCCGGAAGCACATCACAACAGCGACTGCACAGATTCGGATTCTTGCGCGACGGACTGAAGCCGGCAGCGGACAGAACACGGCCGGCGGGGCCCCCGAAAGGGTTGTTGCAGAGCTTGCATCGGGGGGCCGACGGTAGATAGCGGAACAGTCGTCGCGCCCGCACCAGTGATCCGTGACCTTCGGTCAGCACCGTGTGCCACGGGTCCTTCGGGATCGCCGGTGAGGTCTCGACGGGAATGTTGATGGTGGCCATGGAGAAATGGTTTACCCGGTAACGCTTCGGGCGCATGAGGCATCGGCCTCAAGTAGTCCGGCCGTCGGCCGCTCGTTTGGGTCGGCATCGCCGTTTTTGGGTGCAGAATGAGCACGTGCACCCGTCCGGGACCCTGCCGGGCTCGACAAAGGGCCTGCGCAGAGCAGAGTTGCTGGCTGCGACATCGCTGGCGATCGACCTCGGGCTGGGTCAGCCGATGGAACACATGCTTCGGTCGTCATTGATCTCGGCACGCATCGCCGAACTCATGGGCCTCGACGCGCAACGACGGGCGACGGTGTACTACGCCAATCTGGTGGGCTGGATCGGTTGTCACGCCGATTCATACGAGCTTTCGGCGCTGTTCGGTGACGACATCGCCTTCCGGGCCGACACTTACGGCGTGGACATGACCGGACTGCCGTTCCTGCGTCTGATGATGAGCCACGTTGGGTGCGGCCTACCCGCGTGGGAGCGTGGCATTCGCGCGGCGGCATTTCTGGTCACGGCACGTAACCGGGTCGGCAAGCTCATTCATTCGCATTGCAGTTCTGCCAGTGTCCTTTCCGATCGGATGGGTCTGGACGAGCAGGTCGGGCAGGCGTTGGCATACATCTTCGAGCGCTGGGACGGCCGCGGGATGCCGAAAGGCGCTCGCGAAGAAGAAATCCCGATCGAAGTCCACATCGTTCATTTGGCGGACGTCGTCGAGGTGCATCTGCGGACGAGCGGCGTGCAACAGGCCCTCGGGGTCGTGAAAAGCAGGCGCGGCACGCAGTTCAGCCCTGCGGTGGCCGATGTGTTCGAACGCAACGCCGTCGCCATCGTCGACGGACTGCTCGAAATAGACGTTTGGACCGCTGCGTTGGCGCATGCACCGGATCTTCACCGCACTCTCGACGGTGACGAGATCGACGAGTTGCTGCGGGCCGTAGCGGATTTCGTCGACCTCAAATGTCCGAGCTCGCCCGGCTACTCGCGTGGCGTCGCCGAGCTGGCCGCCGGAGCCGCCCGGCACCTGCGGAAGCCGTCGGAGGACGTCACGCGTCTCTACCGGGCGGGCCTCGTGCACGGCCTCGGCAGATTAGGCGTGTCCAACAGCATCTGGCAGAAGAGGGGACCGCTCAGTACGGCCGAATCCGAGCGGTTGCGCATGTACCCGTATCTCACCGGACGGATACTCAGCCGGGTCGGCGGCTTGGAGTCGGTGGTATCGGTGGCGACCAAGCACGAGGAGCGGATCGACGGATCTGGGTTTCCCCGTGGGCTCGTCGGCGCCGAGTTGTCTTCGACGGATCGATTGCTTGCAGCGGCCGTGGCCTATCACCGACTGCTCGAGGCGCGTCCGGACCGCCCCGGGCTCGATACTCTCGGCGCCGCACGTCAACTGCGCGAAGAAGCACGGGCGGCACGCCTCGACGCAGATTCCGTCGAGGCCGTCCTTGCGGCGGCCGGGCACCGGGTATCACGGCGCACTTCCCAGTCGGGCGGGCTTACCGCCCGGGAGGTGGAGGTCCTCCGACTCGTCGCGCAGGGGAGATCGAACCGTCAGATCGCTGCAGAACTGTACATCGCCGAGAAAACGGCGCGTAACCACGTCGAGCGCGTCTACTCCAAGTTGGGTGTCAACAACCGCACGCAGGCGAGTCTCGCCGCGATCGATCGAGGCTTGGCGGTGCTGCCCTCCGACGCGGCGGCAGGACTGTAACGGCTTTCGGGCGTCGAACGTGGCCGAACCGGCCGCAATACCGTTGACGGTGAACGTCATTAGTTGAGGCATCCGCCCCATGTGACAAAGCGATCAGCGGACCGATGATCGTGGCTGACAAAGCAAGTCCGCCACGAGAAGGGTTCCGCCATGACCGAGAACGCGATCGACCCGCCGACCATCACACGGTCGTGTACGCGCACACCACGCCACGCGCGCGAAGCACCGGATGGCGGGCGGATCGAAGCAGTCAACGTGAGCCGGTGTGTCGGCGCACGGCAGATTCTCCAGGAGCTGTCGCTAGCTGTGGAACCTGGTGAGCTGATTGCCATCGCCGGTGGCAGCGGAGCAGGAAAAACCACCCTTCTGGAAATACTCGCCGGACAGCAACCGTCGTCTTCGGGAGAAGTTCGCCACGACGGTGTCGTTCGCGGTGCCAAGGTCGGCGGGGGTGCGCGCATCGGCTACGTCCCCCAAGACGACATCATCCATTTGGAGATGCCGCTGCGCCGGACGCTGCGCTACGCGGCGCGGTTACGGCTGCCCGCAGGCACTTCGGCGGTGGAAGCGGAGCGCATCGTCGAGGACACCATGTGCGACCTCGATCTGAGTGACCGCGCCGAGGTGCCCGTCCGTGCGCTGTCGGGTGGCCAGCGCAAGCGGGCCAGTATCGCTGTCGAGCTTCTGACTCGGCCACGCCTTTTCTTCCTGGACGAACCGACCTCGGGCCTCGATCCGTCGACGGCAGCCGGTGTGATGCGCCTGCTGCGCCGGCTCAGCGGGCGAGGCGTCACGGTCGTCATCACGACGCATGAGCCCGCAGGCATCGACACGTGTGACCGGGTGGTCTTTCTCGCACGTGAGGGCCATCTGGCCTTCATCGGCGGCCCAGCGCAGGCGCGGCGCTACTTCGACGTGCAGGATCTCACCGAGGTGTACGAGCGGCTTGCCGACGAGGCCACGCCCCAAGTGTGGGCGCAGCGGTTCTCGGCCAGTCGTCCGACGACACAACCAGGTGCAGGCATTGCTTCGCCGCCCACTGCGGCCACCCGGGGCGACCTCGATCGCACGGGTGTGCTTCGGCAGTGGTGGCTGTTGACCAGACGCAATGCGGATGTGCTCCTGCGCAACCGGCTGACCCTCGCGATCCTGCTTGGCTCCCCGGTGCTGGTCACTGCGATGATGGCGACGCTGTTCACGCGCGGCGCGTTCGACTTCGGTAGCGCAGCAGGCGTCGGCCCGGCGCAGATCGTGTTCTGGATCGCCTTCGATGGCTTCTTCTTCGGCCTGACCTACGGCCTGCTCCAGATCGTCGGCGAGATGGCGGTTTTCCGGAGAGAGCGCCTGGCGGGCCTGCGCGTCGGCGCCTACGTGGCTTCCAAAGTGACAACGCTGCTTCCCGTATTAGCCGCGGTGAGTGCGGTGCTGCTCTTGGTGCTGCGCGCGCTCGGCAGGCTGCCGGCCGTCGGCTGGCATGTCTATGCCTT
>NZ_JAVHWR010000061.1:0-19467 GCF_032159565.1 Mycobacterium sp. | reverse complement strand
CCCGTCGCCTTCGCGTGATCGATTGCTCGACTCCGGATCAGCTCCGAGCTCGAACTTTTGCCGGCACGCCGGCAATTCTCGATTCTCACTGACCCGTCGCCTTCGCCACAATCTCCTTCGACACGTTCGCCGGAACTTCGGCGTACGAATCGAACACCATGGAGTAGTTCGCCCGGCCCTGTGTCCTCGACCGAAGGTCGCCGACATAACCGAACATCTCCGACAGCGGCACATGCGCCTTCACGACGCGGGCACCGCTGCGCTCCTCCATGGCCTGGATCTGACCACGGCGGGAGTTCAGGTCGCCGATCACATCGCCCATGTAGTCCTCGGGCGTGGTGACCTCGACGGCCATGATCGGTTCCATGATGACCGGTTGCGCTTGCTGCGCAGCCTTTTTCAGCACCTGGGAACCGGCGATCTTGAATGCCATCTCCGAGGAGTCAACCTCGTGGTACGCACCGTCGAGCAGCGTGACCTTCAGGTTCACCAGGGGATAACCGGCCAGCACGCCGTACTGCATGGCGTCCTGGGCGCCGGCATCCACCGACGGGATGTACTCGCGCGGGATGCGGCCGCCGCTGACCTTGTTCTCGAACTCGTAGGTGGCGCCGTCCTCGCCGCTGAACGGCTCGTTGCTGACGAGATCCTTCGCGAACTGGCCAGAGCCACCGGTGTGCTTCTTGTGCGTGAACTCGACCTTGTCGACCTTGCGCTTGATGGTCTCCTTGTAGGCCACCTGCGGCTTGCCGACGTTGGCCTCGACCTTGAACTCGCGCTTCATCCGATCGACCAGGATGTCCAGGTGCAATTCGCCCATGCCGCCGATGACCGTCTGGCCCGTTTCGACATCTTGATGCACCTTGAAGGTTGGATCCTCTTCGGCGAGCTTCTGGATCGACAGCGACAGCTTCTCCTGGTCGCTCTTGGTCTTGGGCTCGATCGCCACCTCGATCACCGGATCGGGGAACGTCATCGACTCCAGCACAACCTGCTGGTTCGGATCGCTCAAGGTGTCACCGGTCGTGGTGTCCTTCAGTCCGATCACCGCGTAGATGTGCCCGGCTGACGCGTACTCAACCGGGTTCTCCTTATTGGAGTGCATCTGGAACAGCTTTCCCAGCCGCTCCTTCTTGCCCTTGGTGGCGTTGATGACCTGCGAACCGGAGTCGACCTTGCCCGAGTACACCCGGACATAGGTCAGCTTGCCGAAGAACGGGTGCGTGGCGACCTTGAACGCCAGCGCCGCGAACGGCTCGTCGGTCGACGGCTCCCGGATGATGACTTCGTCCTCTTTACCGGGCGCATGGCCGGTGGCCGGCGGCACGTCCAGCGGAGACGGCAGATAGTCGATGACCGCGTCCAGCATCGGCTGCACGCCCTTGTTCTTGAACGCGCTGCCGCACAGCACCAGGTAAGCCTCGGAGGTGATCGTCAACTTGCGCAGCGCGCCCTTGATCTCCTCGACCGTGAGCTCTTCGCCGCCGAGATACTTCTCCAGCAGCGCCTCGTCCGTCTCGGCGACCGCCTCGAGCAGCTTGGTGCGGTACTCGTCGGCCTTCCCCTGCAGATCGGCGGGGATCTCGATGGTGTCGTAGGTCTCGCCCAGCTTGGTCTCGCCCCGCCACACCTTGGCGTTCATCTCGACCAGGTCGACGATGCCCTCGAACTCGCTCTCCGAGCCGATCGGCAACTGGATCGGGATGACGTTCGCACCGAGGCGGTCCTCCATGGTCTTCACGGAGAAGTAGAAATCAGCGCCGACCTTGTCCATCTTGTTGACGAAGCAGATGCGCGGGACCTCGTACTTGTCAGCCTGCCGCCAGACCTGCTCGGACTGCGGCTCGACCCCCTCCTTGCCGTCGAACACGGCAACAGCACCGTCGAGTACCCGAAGGCTGCGCTCCACCTCGACGGTGAAGTCGACGTGGCCGGGGGTGTCGATCAGGTTGATCTGATGGTCTTTCCAGAACGTGGTGGTGGCAGCCGAGGTGATGGTGATACCCCGCTCCTGCTCCTGCTCCATCCAGTCCATGGTGGCGGCACCGTCGTGCACCTCACCGATCTTGTAGCTGATACCGGTGTAGTAGAGGATGCGCTCGGTCGTCGTGGTCTTACCGGCATCGATGTGCGCCATGATGCCGATATTGCGGACCTTATTCAGGTCGGTAAGCACGTCCTTCTGTGCCACGGAAGTCTCACTCTTTCGGTTGCTTGGTTGCTGTTGTTGTCACGCCCGGCGGCCGCATCGCGCGCCGGCGGTTCTCACCAGCGGTAGTGCGCGAAGGCCCTGTTCGCCTCGGCCATCTTGTGGGTGTCCTCGCGCCGCTTGACGGCGGCGCCCAGGCCATTGCTGGCGTCGAGGATCTCGTTCGACAGCCGCTCGATCATCGTTTTCTCGCGGCGTTGCTTGGAGAAGCTGACGAGCCAACGAAGGGCCAGCGTCACCGACCGTTCCGGCCGAACCTCGACCGGAACCTGGTAGGTGGCGCCACCGACGCGTCGGCTGCGCACCTCGAGCGAGGGCTTGACGTTGTCGAGAGCGCGCTTCAGGGTGACGACCGGATCGGTGCCGGTCTTGTCCCGGGCCTGTTCGAGCGCACCATAAACAATGCGTTCGGCCAGTGATTTCTTCCCGTCCAGCAGAACTTTGTTGACCAGCTGGGTGACCAACTGCGATCCGTAGACCGGGTCGTTCACCAGCGGACGCTTGGGCGCGGGTCCCTTGCGCGGCATCAGCTCTTCTCCTTTTTGGCGCCGTACTTGCTGCGAGCCTGCCTGCGGGACTTGACACCCTGAGTGTCGAGCGAGCCGCGGATGATCTTGTAGCGCACACCGGGCAGGTCCTTCACACGACCGCCGCGGACGAGCACCATCGAGTGCTCCTGGAGGTTGTGGCCCTCGCCTGGGATGTAAGCCGTGACCTCAACCTGGCTCGTCAGCTTGACGCGCGCCACCTTCCGAAGCGCCGAGTTCGGCTTCTTCGGGGTGGTGGTGTAGACGCGGGTGCACACACCGCGCCGCTGCGGGCTGCCCTTGAGGGCCGCGGTCTTCACCTTGGCGATCTTGTCGCGGCGACCCTTGCGGACCAGCTGCTGAATGGTTGGCATCTACCGGCTTTCTTTCTTCGTCTCTTCGTGTTGTTCTAAGTCTCTGTACTGCTGTTATGCCCCGCTCGCTTACCCCGCGACCGGGAGTGTCGCACGCGCCCGCACCGAAATCTTTTGACGAATCCATTTCCGATGCTTCACGACATGCGAATTGGCCCGGCGTGCGGCAACCGCCTACTGCCAGGCACGGCGATCCACGATACCAGGGCAGACCACATCGATCCAAACCCGTGACCAGGCGCCTTACCGCAGGTCAGCCCGTGCGGACGTTCAGCGCCTGTGCATGCCGGCTGCCAGCCGCATGACCATGTCACTGAACACAGTATCGGTATCGACGATTCCGTTCATCACCCCGGTCATCTCCAGCAGCACGAACCCGTGCAGCGCCGACCAGAATTCCAGCGCGGCGTAGAACGCGTCCTCACCGTCCAACCCGTAAGAGGCCAGCACCGAGATCACCGGTCCCGCCGCGGCTCTGGTCGCGTCGGTGAACTCGGGATCGTCTCCTCCGAGCGGCATCCGAGTGAACGCGGAATAGCGCCCGGGGTGGTGGTGGGCGTAGCTGCGGTAAGAACTCGCCATCGCCATCACGGCGTCGTCGCGGGTGCGGCCCTGACCGACGGTTTTCAGCATGTCGATGATGTCGCCGACGACACGCATCCGCACTGTGCGGCGCAGGTCTTCCAGGCTGTCGACGTGGTTGTACAGCGACGGGCCTTTGGTGCCGAGCTGGGTGGCCAGCGCGTTGATCGTCAGGGCGTCCCAACCATCGCGATCCAGGAAGGTGAGGGCGGCGTTGACGATGGAGTCCCGGCTCAATTTGCCCGGTCGCCGACCGGACGATTGGGGCACGGGAGGGCCTGCCATATGCGAAAACTAACACCTCTAGTTTCCACTCACTCAGTTGACACGTTCCTGACTGAGCTGGGCCAGCTGCTCGGTGATGTCGCACAGATCGGGCAGGGTGGCCGGATTCATGGTCTGGATCGACCAGGTGATGACGTCCCCGCCCTTGGACACATAGATGCTGCAGGCGTTGCCATCGGAGGCCTTGAATCCCTTGTTGCCGTCGACGGACAGTTCGGTCAGCGTGCGGCCGGCCTGTTGCTCGAGTGTCCGCTCGGTATCCATGTCGCTGCCGCGGTACCACCACGTCGAGATGCCCATGCCCGCCCCGAACGAGCCGAGCATCGTGTTCTCCTGCCAGAAACAGCCGGAGTCGCTGTCGACGACCTTGGTGAACATCGCCGACCCGACGGCCTTGGTGACATCCGCGTCGGTGACGTTGTTGCATTCCCCGCTCTGGAAGCCGCTGCTGGGCGGGGCCGCGGTCGCGTCGGTCGCGGCGGGATGTTGCGGCGTGCCGCAGCCGGTCAGCATGGCCGCTGCGGCAAGGAGCGCCGGCCCCAGGCTGGAGATGCGCCTGGACATGGTCATAGATCCGACGACAGCGTCGCTGTGAGCAGTTTCTCGGCGTCGGCGCAGGGGTCGCTGTCGGTCCTGCCGCGCGTCTGCACCCACCAACTCAGCACACCGGGGCCTGCTGCGGCGGTCGCCGAGCAACCCGCGCCATTCGTATCGCGGCGGGCCAGAAACGCCTCGTGCCGCTCGACGACTTTCTCGGTGACCTTTGCGCCGCGCTGATCGGCGAAGGTCCGTTCCCGGTCCAGGCTGCCGGTCTCGAACCAGGAGAAGACGACGTCGATCGTGGTGTTCGGAGGTGCACCGGGGCCGACATCGGGCCCAGGACCGCGCTCCAACACGTATTGGCAGACGGCGCCGCTGTAGGGCCTCACCACGTTGGTGGCGCCCAATATCTGCTGAATCGAGCTGTCCTCCAGTAGGCCGCATCGGTTGTCCAAGTATCCGTAGCTGCGCTCCGGGTCGGGCACCGAAGGGTGGGCTCTCTGCGCGGTCCCGCTGACGGTCTGCGCACACCCCGCGACGGTCATCACCGCCGTGACCGCCGCGATAGCAACCGCTTTGACAGGCCAACGCATCGCCTGCACACGCTACCCAGCGGTGTACGGCGCCGCGACTCGTTCGGCGCAGCTCCGGGGTGAACCGAACCGGTCAAGTGCTGCCATGAACCACTCGCACGACGTACGCTCTACAGCCATGACGGCTGGGGGTTGCAGAGCGTTGAGCCGATCGATGGTCGCCCTCGCGGTCGCAGTGCCCGTCGCGCTCACCGTGAGTGTGCCCGCGGCGCAGGCCAAGAACGGCGATACGCACATCACCTCGATCGGCAGCAATCAGACCATCGACTGCAACGAGTCGACGCTGATCGTGCTCGGAGCCAACAACACCATCAACGCGCTGGGCACCTGTTGGGCGGTGACGGTGCAGGGCTCGGGAAACACCATCGTGGCCGACAATGTGATCAACGACATCACGGTGTACGGATCCGACCAGGCCGTCTTCTACAAGAACGGCGAACCTGCCGTCTGGGATCGCGGTCGGGAACTTGGCATGACGAACCGGATCGACCGCATACCGGCGTGACCGTCCGCGTTCTGTTCGCACCAAACGGAAGCGAGAGGAACCCATGCGTACGCGCGTCTTGATTGGTGTCACTGCGGTCGCCGCAGCCGTCGGGCTTGCCGGTTGCGGAGCGGAAAGCAGCGACAGCAACACTCCGACAGCGACACTCGGCTCCGGAGGCGGCCAAGTCGAGATCGGCAACACCATCAACTACAGCTCGGTCGGCACGACGACCGAACTCGACTGCGCGGACGGCAAATCGCTCAACATCGGCGGCAACAACAACAAGCTGACCATCAAGGGCACCTGCGCCAACGCGAACATCGGCGGCGCGGACAACACGGTCACCATGGAGCGCGTCGACAAGGGACTCAGCGTCGTCGGCTTCAACAACACCGTCACTTACAAACAGGGTGATCCGAAGATCAACGACACCGGCTCGGGCAACAAGATCAGCAAGGGCTGATCGGCCGGACTTTCGTGTCCATAACTGTGGACACGAACGCTGAAATCGGTGTACATTGCCGTGGACATGAAATCGCGCAAATATGACATGGGCACACGTCAGGGGGCCAAAAACGCGACCCGAGACGCGATCATCAAGGCCGCCATAGACACGTTCATGGCCGAACGTTCGTTCGCGCTCACGCTGCCGACGGTCGCCGAGCGCGCCGATGTGACCGTGAAGACGGTGCTGCGGCATTTCGGAAGCCGCGACGGCCTCATCGAGGCCGCGTGGTCGCAGGCCTACGACGAGGTGATGGCCGAACGCATTCCGCCGCCAGGCGACCTCGAGGGCGCAATGAAGGTGCTCATCGCTCACTACGAGGCGCGGGGTGAGGTCGTGCTGGCCATGCTGACCGAAGAAAACGACCCGCGCGCCGCCCGGATGAACAGTGCGGGACGGCTTGGGCATCGCCATTGGGTCGAAGAGGTGTTCGCCGACCGACTCCCCGCGGGAACCGGCGAACGCACCCGGTTGATCGATGTCCTCGTCGTCGCCACCGACGTCTACACATGGAAGCTGCTGCGGCTCGACCGCGGTCTGTCCGTCGACGACGTGCGCGACCGGATGCTCCTGATGACGGAGGCGCTTCTCGCCGGAGCCCCGACGCCATGAAAATCCTGTTCGTCATGGTGGACGGCGGTGGCAACATTCCGCCGCAGTTGGCGGTCGCCCGGACGCTGAAGTCCCGTGGCGCGCAAGTCCACGTACTCGGACACCGCGGTATCCGCGAGCGCGTCGAAGCCGCAGGTCTGCCGTTCGAATCATTTACTGAGGGCACGAATTTCGACCCGACGATCCAGCGATCGCTCGCGGCGATCATGACGGCATTCACCCGGGTGGCGGCGGATCGACGACTCGGTCATTGCGTGGTGGAGGTTGCGCGGCGCCACAAGGTGGACGCCGTTGTCGTCGACATGATCCTGACTGCGGGAATCCCCACAGTCGTCGGCGCAGGCATCCCTACGGCGGTCTTCGTGCACTGCTTCTACCGGGCGGTCCAGGACCTCGCGGGCGGTCCGGTCGGATGGATGCTTCGGCTGCGCGGGATAGACCCGCTCGCGGCCGAACACCGCGGATTGCTGCAAGTGGTCGCCGCCCGCGCGGATCTCGACCCGATGCGTGCCGCTCCGCCGGTGTGCCATACCGGCGTCGTGTGGCAAGGCGTGCCGAGTGCCGCCGTGCCGACACCCGTTCCGCGAATCCTGGTGAGCCTCAGCACTTGCGCGTTCGCCGGGCAGCGCCGAATGCTGCAGAACATCCTCGACGCGGTCGGGCCTCTACCGGTCGAGGCCATCGTGACGGTCGGACCAGGCATCGACGCCGCCGGATTGCGCGTACCGCAGAACGCGGCGATGCATGACTGGCTCGACCATGACGAGGTCCTTTCCACGACCTCATTGGTGGTGGGACACGGCGGGCATAGCACCGCGATGCGGGCGCTGTCGTTCGGGGTGCCGCAAATCGTCATGCCCGCGAACCCGATGATCGACCAGAAAGGTGTCGGAGCGGCGCTCGAGCGCGTCGGCGCGGGCATTCTTTTGTCGAAACACGCTTGGCCCAAACGTATTCGAGCTGCCGTCGAGACGGTGCTGGGTGACTCCAGCTACGCCGACGCGGCCGCTCGGCTGGGAGCGCAGATCCGGAAGCGCAACGGAGCCGACGTGGGAGCCGACGCCATCGAGGAGTTCGTCAGGAGCCGGCTTTTCGTCGACTCCTAGGCGGACGCGCCGTGCCGTCCCGCTCCCTTCGCGAATCGCGTTGCGCCCTCCAGCGATTCCGCCGCGACACGGGTCAGACTGCCGAATTCGAAATCCATGGCGTCCACTTCGGAGCGCCCCCATTGATTGAGTTGCGACGTGCGGTCGGCGCGCATGCACTGTTGCGGCAGCGCGGCGAGTTCCGCGGCGAGTTCCTCGCCGTTCTCCCGCGCCCGACCCGTCGGCACGACACGGTTTGCCAGCCCCATCGCCAGCGCTTCGGCGGCGTCCACCCCGCGACCGGTCAGGATCATGTCCATCGCCCGGCTGTGGCCGATCAGCCGCGGCAGCCGCACGGTGCCGCCGTCGATCAACGGCACGCCCCAGCGTCGGCAGAAGACACCCATGATGGCGTCCTCTTCCACCACCCGCAGATCACACCACAGCGCCAGTTCCAGTCCGCCGGCCACCGCGTATCCGCTGACCGCGGCGATCACCGGTTTCGACAACACCATTCGGGTCGGTCCCATCGGCCCCGGTCCGGTCCGGTGCGCGGGATTGACGTCGGGTGTGCCGAATGCCTTCAGATCGGCGCCGGCGCAGAAGGTTCCGTTGTCGCCCCACAGCACGGCGACCGACGCGGAGTCGTCCTTGTCGAACTCGTCGAAGGCGGTGAACAATTCGGCTGCCGTAGGGCCGTTGACGGCGTTGCGCGCCTCAGGCCGGTTCATGATCACCGTGGTGACCGGCCCGCTGCGTTCGACTCGCACACTCATGTCGCCTCCATCAACTCGGATTCGTTGCGCAATGCCACCAACTCGGCGGCGAATCGCGCGTAGGAGTCCCGAAGCGCGGCACCCGGCCAGCCGTCGGGCAGCAACTCGTCGGGCAGTACGGGGTCGGTCAGCAGATGGCGCACCATTGCCGCGGCGGCAATGAACCGGCCCTGGGTGTCGGTCGCGGCCGACATGTCGTCGAGCAATTCTTCGCCGGTGCCCGCCCAGGCGGACAGATCCCACAGCTGGCCGGCCAACTCCGCGGGGCTGTCGTCGTATCCGTGCATCACCCTCACCCGTGACAGCACCTCGTCCGGCAGCGTGATCTTCACGTTGTCCGGGCGCAACCAGACGCCTTCGCGCAACTCGGCCAACCTACTCTGCTGCAACGTCGTTCGCAGTCCGGCCCGGGTGCGCGGATCGATGCCGACGCTGGTGATCACCAGGGTCGTCCACGTGCCGTCCCACGATCTCAGCTGCGGGTTGATCGCGTCGTCCTGGCGTCGCTGCCGAGCCAGCAGTCGGTCGGACAGCCGGTATCCGTCCTCGGACCGCACCAGGTCCCCCGCGCTGACCATCCGGGTGAGGGCGACCCGCAAGGTCGCTTCCTTGATGTCGAAATCCGCTGTGAGCCGGACCAGTTCGGCCGCGGTCGCCCATGCTGGATGCGCACCGAGGAGCACGCTCAGCACCACCGAGCGCGCGGTCATCCGGCTGAGCGTGGCCACCGGTCAGACCCCGGACGTCTTGCGTCCCGCGTCGCCGAAGGGTTCGTCGCGACTCTTCACGGCGTCGCGGAAGCCGTGCTCGCGCGCCTCGGCGACGAACGCGTGCCCCTCGGGAGTGTGGCGAGCGACGCCGTCGAACACGGTGCTCACCATTCGACTGGTGGCGACCCCCTGCTGCAGCAGAGCGGTGTTGAGCGCCAGTTTCGCCATGATGAGTTGGTTGACGGGCATCGCGGCGATGCGCCCGACCAGGCGTTCGGTGCGCTCGTCGAGGTCGTCCGGGTCGGGCGCCTCGATGGCCAGTCCCCATTCGGCCGCCTGCGCTCCGCTGATGCAATCGCCGGTGAACAGAAGGCGTTTCGCGCGTTGGTCGCCGAGTCGGTGCGCCCACAGGCCTGCGGCGGGCACACCCCACACCCGCATCGGCGGGTAGCCGATTTTGGCGTCCGACGCCGCGATCACCTGATCGGCGTGCAACGCGATGTCGGTGCCACCTGCCACGCAGTAGCCGTGGATCTTCACCACCGTGGGCTTGTCACAATGCATCAGGCTGGAGAAGCCGCGAACGAAGCGGCTCATCATCTGGTAGTCGACCATCGGGTCCCACGGCTGATCGGGCAGATGGTTGACGGCCTGTGTTCTGCCGGACAGCACGGTGTCCGCGTACGGGCTGCCGCCACCTGCCGACGAGGTCCCCTCGGCGTAGGCGGACAGGTCGAAGCCGGCGCAGAAGCCTTCGCCCCGGCCCGACACGAGGATGACATGGACACCGGGATCGAGGTCGGCCCGCTCGACGAGCGCGGACAGCTCCAGCGGGGTGTCGGCGATAATCGCGTTGCCTTTTTCGGGGCGGTTGAACGTGATTCGCGCAACCCGATCGGTGACCTCGTAGGTCATCGTCTTCAGATTGTCAAAATCGACGGGCCTGATGGCGTGGGTCATCCTTTGTCTGTCCTCCTCGCGTCCGGGACTTTGTCTGTCCTCCTCGCGTCCGGGACTTTGACCAAAGCCCGCTCGAGGATCGGCGCCGCGATCAGCACCGGCGAGGTCGCCGGATCGAGGTCCTGCAGCTGAGGAGCCAGGTTGGTGACGGCGTGCTTTTTGGCATGTCTTTCATGTTACGTTTTTTCGACAGTCGCACAACAGCCGTAACAGCGTTCGGGGACCGATTCCCAAGGACGAATTTGGCTCGCGTGGGTGGAGGAATTGCGAGGCGGACCCGACAACCCTGACGAACATGAAATATGACGAGTTCATCTCCAGGGTGGCCTCCGGAGTCGGTGTCGGCCGATCCGAAGCAGAGACACTCACCCGCGCGGTACTGACCACACTTGCCGAACGCATCACCGGCGGCGAGGCCCGCGACCTCGCCGACCAGCTGCCTATTCCGCTCCAGAACCCTTTGCTGCCCGCGCAAGAAGAAGCCGAGGCCTTCGATTTCGTCGAGTTCGTTCGCCGCGTCGCAGAACGTAGTGGGAGCGACGTCAATACGGCCGAGATGGCTGTCGACGTGGTCTTCGACACGCTGCGCGATGCCGTCACACCGGGTGAGTTCAACGACGTCCTCAGTCAACTGCCTGACGACTTCAAGAGAGTGGGTAGCCCGCCGCGCTAGATGCCCACGACCGCTTCATCCCTTGACCAGCACCCGCTCGAGGATCGGCGCGAGGTCCAGCCCAGCGGGCATGGTTCCGTAGGCGCCGCCCCACTGGCGGCTCATCCGGGTGGCAAGGAACCCTTCGGCGACTGCCGGATGTCCGTGCCGCACCAGCAGAGAGCCCTGCAGCGCGAGCGCGATGTCCTCGGTGACCTTGCGGGCCCGGTACTGGATGGTCTCGAGGTCGTCGAATTGCGGCTTGAGCCCGTCGACGTGTGCGTCCAGCCGCGGGTCCTGACCGGTGGACTCGGCGAGTTCGTCGAACAGCACGTCGACGCTTTCAGGCCGGGTTGCCATGGCGCGCAATGTGTCCAGCGCGCTGACGTTGCCGGAGCCCTCCCAGATGCCCATCAGTGGGGCCTCACGGTAAAGCCGCGGCATGCCGGACTCCTCGACGTAGCCGTTGCCGCCGAGGCATTCCATCGCTTCAGCGGCGTGGCCCGTCGCGCGCTTGCACACCCAGTACTTGCTTGCGGCCAGTCCGATACGGCGCAGCAGTGTCTCGCGCTCGTCTCCGCGGACGGCCTTGTCGGTGGCGCCCGCCATCCGCATCGCGAGGATGGTTGCGGCTTCAGCCTCGACCGCGAGGTCGGCGAGAACGTTGCGCATCAGTGGCTGGTCGATCAGGTAGGCGCCGAATGCCTTTCGGTGCTGCGCGTGATGGATGGCGCGGGTCAGACCGGTGCGCATGCTGGTCGCGCTGCCCAGTGTGCAGTCCAGCCGGGTGAGGTTGACCATTTCGATGATGGTCGGCACACCACGGCCCTCTTCGCCGACCATCCACGCGGTAGCGCCGTCGTACTCGACCTCTGACGACGCGTTGGCATGGTTGCCGAGCTTGTCCTTGAGCCGCTGCAGGAACATCCGGTTGCGAGTGCCGTCGGGAAGGATCCGCGGCAGGAAGAAGCAGGATAGTCCGCCGGGAGCCTGGGCCAGGACGAGGAAGACGTCACACATCGGCGCTGAGGTGAACCATTTGTGTCCGGTCAGGCTGTAGCTGCCGTCAGCGTTCGGGGTCGCCTGGGTGGTGCCTGCGCGCACGTCGGAGCCGCCCTGCTTCTCGGTCATCGACATTCCTGCGGTGATACCGGCTTTGGTGGCAGGCACTTTCAGCTCGGGGTCGTAGGAGCGGCTGGTGAGCAGCGGCTCGTAGACGTCGGCGAGTTCCTTGTTGTAGCGCAGCGCAGGCACGACGGCATAGGTCATCGATATCGGGCAGATGTGGCCGGGCTCGGGCGTCCACACCGACGTCTTGGCGGCGCGGACGACGTGGGCGCCCGGCCGGTCGTCGGCCCACGGGGCGCCGTGCAGGCCGTGGCCGACCGCGACCTCCATCAGCTCGTGGTAGGCGGGGTCATACTCGACCTCGTCGACACGATGGCCATAGCGGTCGTGGGTGTGCAGGACCGGCTGGTTGCGATCAGCGATCTCGCCCCAGCGCTGCGCCTGCGCGCTGCCGGAAAGCGCTCCGAGGTCGGCGACCTCGTCGAAGCCCCATTGACCGCCCTCGCGGATCAGGGCCTCGGTGAGTACTGGTGAGGACGCCGGGTTGAAGTCCTCGAGCGGAGGGACCTGATTGGTGACGACGTGCGTGTCTGGCATGTCTCCGATATTACATTTTCCCGACAGCCGCACAAGATGCGTAAGGCGTCTGCTACTTACAGAGGTCGGCGACCTTGTTCCTGCCGTCCTCGCCGGCAGTCAATCGCGCTGCCTGCTGCGGATCGTCGTTGGTCGCCCCGGCGAGCGCGTTCATCCCGATCTCGTCGAGGTTGTTCGCGAACAGGCGAACCGCTTCGGCGAGGTCCGGCGGCGTCTGGTCGTCCAGGCGGCTCAGCAGATATTCGCCGCCACCGATCAGCGAAAGGCGGGCGTTGGCCGCCACCGCGGTCTGTGCCACCGGGTCGGGCCCGAGATCGGCATGCGTCTGCAACTGAACCGCCTTGCTCACCGTGTCAAAGGCCGCGCACACCTTTTGCTTCGACTCAGCGGTCGGTTGCGGCGTCGCCTCCTTCTGTGGCCACGCCATCACGATTGCCCATGCGGCGACACCGATCGCCGCCAGCGCAACGATGAGCGACAGCAGCGCAACAACCTTCGCGCCTCCACCGGACGAGGTCGTCGCAGGCTTCGTATGCGGTTGGGGTTGCTGGGGTTGCTGAAACGTCTCGGAGTCCGCCATGCCGGAATGGTAACGGCCAACAAGCCGCTGATCCCTTAGGCGCTCGGCCGACGCCGAGCCCAGGCTGTCAGCGGTTCAACGCCCCAGTCGCGCACTCATCGCGGCCAGGACAGGCTCGGCCGCCGCAAAGAAAGACCCCATATGGCCGCAACCATCGATGACGTCGACAGTCGCGTCGAGCTTTTCGGCATCGGTGTAGACGTACGGCATTATCCAATCTTCGGATCCGACGTAATACGTTGCAGGACAACGGATCAACGTCGGATCTACATATCGGGTGGGTCTGAGGGAACCGTCGATGGCCGCCGCTACAGCCACGGCGTCGTTGGTGTCCTCCATCATCTGCTGAAACTTTGGATCGGCGACTCCGAGGGCCTGCCAGAGCGCGGGCCAATTCCCGTCTCGCAGGAAGCCCGCCAACGGCACCAGTATTCGACCGACTTCCTCTTCATGGGCGCTCATCGAATAGGCGCTGACGACGAGGCGCTTCACTCGTTCGGGATAGCCGCTGGCCAAATTGCACGCCAACCAACCTCCGCGCGAATACCCCCACACGGTCGCCTCGGCCACGCCTGTAGCGTCCAATACCGCCACCAGATCCGATGTGACTCCTGCCGCTTCGTATGCGTCGGCGTGGTGCGGGGTGTCGCTGCTTCCGTGCCCCAGCGGATCAACGGCTATGACACGCCAGTGCCGGCGCAGGGTGGACACATGCCCGAACCCGAACCAGTGCCTGGCTGCGCAGAGTGTCCCCGGGACCAGCAACAGGGGCGGCCCGTCGCCCGACACCGTGTAGTCGATGGTGAATCCGCGTGACGTTGTCTACGCAGGGATCACATCACGAATTAACGGTCTGGCCCGGTTGAACGTCCACCATTTCCGACGACGGCCCCGCTCGGCGTGACTCGATCCGGTTGACCGCCAACAGCGAAACCGCCGCCAGCGCCCAGCCGAGAAGGATGTCGATCACGTAGTGCTCGGCGGTGTACACCAGCGTGAAGGCCATGACGAGCACATAAGCGGCCAAAAAAGGCCGCCACCCTCGATGGACACGATTCCAGAGAAATGCCGCGATAGCGGCGGTCGTCGCGGCGTGCAACGAGGGGATGGCAGCCACCAGGTTGACGCTCGCCTGGCCCGAGTCGAGCAGCGCACTCGCGGTGTGCATGTTCAGCTTGCCCCAACCACGCCCGACGATCCGCTCGACCCAGCCATTGGCGCCGTCCTGACTGACTTGCATCGCTCCCAGCAGGCCACCGTCAGGAACCCCGCGGGCCGTGCCGAACATGCAGGGCGGGCCCGGCGGGCCACCCTCGACGTCTGCCGCGGTACAGCGCGCGGCGGCCCATGGCGGCGCCGCCGGCACCAACGCGTAAATCACCAGACCCGCGAAGGACAGCCCGACGAACAACTTGACGAACGCCTTCCATTCTTCTCGGTCCCGCAGCCAGAGCACACCCGCCACCCCATACGGAAGGATGAAGAAGGACATGTACACGGTGCTCATGACCACTTCCCACCATGGCGGCAAGGGCAGCTTCAACCGCTCCTGCAGCCACACCGTTGGCATGGTGCCGAAGAACAACCAGCGGTCGACGTCGGCTGGCCACTGCCACAAGGTCGGCCTGCCGATCAGATCGGCGGCGCCCCTGCTCAAGTCGTAGGCGAGCAAGACAAGGGCGAACGGCAACCAGTCGCGGATGACAAAAAGCATGCGGCGGCCCTGCCCGATGCTCGCGGCGAGCAGGCCGGTCGCGACGTAGAGCAGAACCAGTTCGCGGTTGAACGCGAACCCGGCGGTCACGGTGCGGAAGACGACGACCGCGGCCCACACGGCGATCGCCACCCCGCGCAGGATCTTGAGGCCTCGACCTCGGCCGGTTACCGGCTCGTCGTTGACGCGCGCCGTCGCAACCGGCGCTTCGTCAACTGTGGACACGGCAGCCTCTCGACCGGGATTGTGGTTGTTCCCGGCGAACAGCCTAATTAACCGCGTGGTCGTCTGTCGTTCGGATGCCGTTCGGCTGCTAGTCCAGGTGCTCCCGCAGGAAGGCAATGTCGTCTTTACGGCCCTCGTCGGCAGTCTCGCAGATGACCGGCGCATCGGCGGCCTTCACGACGGCAACCAACAGGTCGGGATCGATCTGACCGGTGCCGAAGTTGGCGTGCCGGTCCGCCCCGGAGCCGGCTGCATCCCTCGAGTCGTTGCAGTGCACGAGGTCGATGCGGCCGGTCAGCGCTTTGATTCGGTCGACCGCGTCGATAAGCACTTCACCTGCCGCCCATGCGTGGCAGGTGTCAAGACAGAAGCCGATACCGCTGTCGCCGATGTGGTCCCACAGCCTGCCGATGGTGTCGAAGTAGCGGGCTATCGCGTGGTCGCCGCCTGCGGTGTTCTCCAGGTAGACCGGCACGTCGGTTTCGAGGTACTTCAGCGCCTTCACCCAGCGCTCGAAGCCGGCCTCCATGTCGTTGTCGTCGGCGTGGCCGCCGTGCACGATTACCGCGGTGGCGTTGATCTCCGCGGCGGCGTCGCAGGTGTCCTGCAGGATCTTGCGCGACGGGATGCGCACGCGGTTGTTCGCCGACGCAACGTTGATCAGGTACGGCGCATGCACATATAAAGGCACGCTCGCCGCCTTCAGCGTTTCGGCGTCGTCGCGGGGCTTGGGCTTCTTCCAGCTCTGCGGGTTGCCGAGGAAGAACTGCACCACGTCGGCGCCGTCGGCCTGCGCCGCTGCCAGGGGGTCGTCTTGGTGGACATGCGAACCAATGAGCACGGCGCCAGTCTAGTGACGCGCTGCGACAGTTGAACCGACGCCGAGATCGACGAAATGGCGAGATGTACTCGCACTTTCTCGCCCGTGTGTCGGTTTGGGCGCAAAGAGACGGCAAAAGAAAAGAGCCCCCGCACGAAGCGAGGGCTCTTTCCTTGACTGACTTAGCGGTAGTCGCTGTAGCCGTAGTCGTCCAGCGGAACCGCGGCACCGGTGGCCTGGCCGAAGTCCGGGCTGTAGTACTGATCCTCGTAGGACGGGATCGTGTACGCCGCAGCGCGGGCTTCTTCGGTCGGCTGCACCTGGATGTTGCGGTACCGGTTGATGCCGGTACCGGCCGGGATCAGCTTGCCGATGATCACGTTCTCCTTCAGACCCTGAAGCTTGTCGCTGCGGCAGTTGATCGCCGCATCGGTCAGCACGCGAGTGGTCTCCTGGAACGACGCCGCCGACAGCCACGAATCCGTGGCCAGCGATGCCTTCGTGATGCCCATCAGCACCGGGCGACCGGCCGCGGGCTCGTTGCCCTCGGCCACCACCCGACGGTTCTCCGACTCGAACTCGCCGCGCTCGGTCAGCGAGCCGGGCAGGAACTCCGTCGCGCCCGAATCGATGATCGTGACGCGCCGCAGCATCTGCCGGACGATCACCTCGATGTGCTTGTCGTGAATCGACACACCCTGAGCGCGGTAGACCTCCTGGACCTCCTTGACGAGGTGGATCTGCACCTCGCGGGGGCCCTGGACACGCAGCACTTCGTGCGGGTCCGCGGAGCCTTCCATCAGCTGCTGGCCGACCTCGACGTGGTCGCCGTCGGTGAGCAGCCGCTCCGTGCCGTCCTCGTGCTTGAACACCTTCAGGCGACGGTTGCGCTTGGGCAGCTTGTCGTAGACGACTTCCTCGCCACCATCGTCGGGAATGATGGTGATCTTGTAGAAGGAGTCGGTCTCCTCGAGCTGCACACGGCCGGAGACGTCCGCGATGGGCGCCTTGTTGCGAGGCACACGTGCCTCGAACAGCTCCTGCACGCGGGGCAGACCACCGGTGATGTCCTCACCCACACCGCCCTGGTGGAAGGTGCGCATGGTCAGCTGCGTGCCGGGCTCGCCGATGGACTGCGCGGCCACGATGCCGACGGCCTCGCCGATGTCGACCAGCTTGCCGGTCGCCATCGAACGGCCGTAGCACATCGCACACACACCGGTGCCGGTCGTGCAGGTCAGCACCGAGCGAACCTTGACGTCGGTGATGCCCGCCGCCAACAGCGCCTCGATGGCCGGGTCACCGAGATCGTGACCCCGCTCGACGACGACGTTGCCCTTCTCGTCGACGGCGTCGGCGGCCAAAGTCCGCGCGTACGCCGAGGTTTCGATGTGCGGATCGCGAACCAGCGCCTCGGACTGCAGCTCGGCCAGCGTGACGTTGATGCCACGCTCGGTCTCGCAATCGGTCTCGCGAACGATGACGTCCTGGCTCACGTCGACCAGACGACGGGTCAGGTAACCCGAGTCAGCGGTGCGAAGAGCGGTGTCCGCCAGACCCTTTCGGGCACCGTGGGTGTTGATGAAGTACTCCAGCACCGTCAGGCCCTCGCGGAACGAGGACTTGATCGGCCGCGGGATGAACTCACCCTTCGGGTTGGTCACCAGGCCCTTCATGCCTGCCAGCGTGCGCGTCTGGGTGAGGTTGCCCGTCGCTCCGGACTTCACGATCGTGATGATCGGGTTGTCCTCGGGGTAGTG
Source organism: Mycobacterium sp. (assembly GCF_032159565.1). Taxonomy (GTDB): domain Bacteria; phylum Actinomycetota; class Actinomycetes; order Mycobacteriales; family Mycobacteriaceae; genus Mycobacterium. The sequence goes on along the minus strand of NZ_JAVHWR010000061.1, from coordinate 1,806 downwards.
CTCCTCCAGCGCCTTACCGACCTCTTCGGTCGCCTGCTGCCAGATCTTGACCAGCTCGCCGTTGCGCTCGTCGTGGTTCAAAGCACCACGCTGGTACTTCTTCTCGATCCCGTCGGCTTCCTTCTCGTAGCGGTCCAGGATCTCCTGTTTGTTCGGCGGCACCAGCACGTCGGCCATCGACACCGTGACACCCGAGCGGGTGGCCCAGTGAAAACCGGTGTCCTTGAGCTTGTCCACGGTCTGTGCGACCACGATCATCGGGTAGCGCTCGGCGAGATCGTTGATGATCGACGCCTGCACCTTCTTGTGCATCTGCTGGTTGATGAACGGGTAGCTCACCGGAAGCAGCTCGTTGAACAGCACGCGACCCAACGTGGTCTGGGCCGTCCAGGCGTCGCCCGGCTTCCAGCCCTCGTCGCCGAACAGCTGGGCCTCGATCTCGGCCTGCGGACGCAGCTGCGTCAACCGCACCTTGATCTTGGCCCGCACCGACAGTGCACCGCGATCCAGCGCCATGATCGCCTCGGCGGGCGACGAGTAGACGCCCGTCTCCGGCCGATCCTTGGCGGCAGGCGTGTATTCGCCGGTGTCGCCGTCGATTTCGGTGGTCAGGAAGTACAGCCCGGTCACCATGTCCAGACGCGGCATGGCCAACGGGCGGCCCGACGCAGGCGACAAGATGTTGTTCGAGGACAGCATCAAGATGCGAGCCTCGGCCTGCGCCTCCGCACTCAGCGGAAGGTGCACGGCCATCTGGTCACCGTCGAAGTCGGCGTTGAACGCCTCACACACCAGCGGGTGCAGCTGGATGGCCTTGCCCTCGACCAGCTGCGGCTCGAAAGCCTGGATACCCAGTCGGTGCAGAGTCGGCGCGCGGTTCAGCAGCACCGGGTGCTCACCGATGACCTCTTCGAGCACGTCCCACACCTGCGGACGCTGACGCTCGACCATTCGCTTGGCGCTCTTGATGTTCTGCGCGTGGTTCAGGTCGACCAGACGCTTCATCACGAACGGCTTGAACAGCTCGAGTGCCATCAGCTTGGGCAGGCCGCACTGGTGCAGCTTGAGCTGCGGGCCGACCACGATGACCGAACGGCCGGAGTAGTCGACGCGCTTGCCGAGCAGGTTCTGACGGAACCGGCCCTGCTTGCCCTTGAGCAGATCCGACAGCGACTTGAGCGGACGGTTGCCCGGTCCGGTGACCGGACGGCCGCGGCGGCCGTTGTCGAACAGTGCGTCCACCGACTCCTGCAGCATCCGCTTCTCGTTGTTGACGATGATCTCGGGCGCGCCGAGGTCGATCAGCCGCTTGAGGCGGTTGTTGCGGTTGATCACTCGGCGGTACAGGTCGTTGAGGTCCGACGTGGCGAACCGGCCACCGTCAAGCTGCACCATCGGGCGCAGTTCCGGCGGAATCACCGGCACCGCATCGAGCACCATGCCCATCGGCGAGTTGCCCGACATCTGGAACGCGGCGACGACCTTCAGGCGCTTGAGAGCACGAAGCGTCTTCTGGCCCTTGCCTTTACGAATGACGTCACGCAGGTTGTCGGCCTCGGCGTCGATGTCGAAGTTCTCGATGAGCTTCTTGATCGACTCCGCGCCCAGGGCGCCCTGGAAGTACTCGCCGTAGCGGTCGACAAGCTCGCGGTAGAGCACCTCGTCGACGATCAGCTGCTTGGGGGCCAGCTTGGTGAAGGTGGTCCAGATCTCCTCGAGCCGGTCCAGCTCACGCTGGGCGCGGTCGCGCATCTGACGCATCTCGCGCTCGCCGCCGTCGCGAACCTTGCGCTTCACGTCGGACTT
>NZ_JAVHWR010000030.1:0-14664 GCF_032159565.1 Mycobacterium sp. | reverse complement strand
ATTTCTCTCCGTGGTATCCATTCTCGCAGAGAACATGAAAGTCATTGTGGCGGTTGATGATTTGCAGTGGCTCGACTCCTCGAGCCGTCTAGTCCTCGCGTTCGTGGCGCGTCGGCTGACCGGACGGGTCGGTGTGCTGGCTACCGTCCGCACCGAAGACAACGGCAATGCAGGCTCGTGGTTGCAGCTCCCACGGCCCGACGGCGTCCGGCGAATCACCGTGCCTCCCATGAGTGTCGGCGCACTACACGCAGTAATCACGAACCGACTGGGTCGCTCGTACTCCCGCCCCACGATGGTGCGGATCGAAGAGGCGTCTCGCGGCAATCCGTTCTATGCGCTGGAAATCGCCAGGGCGGTGCAGGGACGTCAATCGAACACAGAGATCTCATTGCCCGACAGCCTTCGGGAGTTGATTCGATCGAAGATCCGTGGTGGCGACGCTGACGTCGATGGTGCATTGCTTGCCGTGGCCTGTCTGGCCGCACCGTCGGTCAGGCTGGTCGCCCGTGCTCTGGACTCGGATGCCGAAGGTGTGTCGCTACGGATCGAGGACGCCGAAAGTCGCGGAATCATCGACATCAACGGCGATCAGCTCCGGTTCAGCCATCCGATCTTCGCTCGTGGGGTCTACAACGACGCTGCCCCTGACCGGCGCAGGGCCATGCACAGGCGACTGGCCGACGTCGTTGACGAACCGGAATTGCGAGCCAGACACATGGCGCTGGGATTTACCACGGCAGACGCGGCCACGCTCGAGTCGCTCGACTCGGCCGAGTCGGCCCGCGTGCGCGGGGCTCCGGCCGCCGCGGCCGAACTGATCGAGCTGGCGATCGGCCTCGGTGGCGGCACGCCACATCGCCTCATCCAAGCGGCGGCTCACCACTTCCATGCCGGCGAATCCAGCCGGGCCCGCGCGCTTCTCGAAGAAGCGATTGCGCAACTCGAGCCCGGCGTGGTCCGGGCAGAAGCGATGAGTTGGCTTGGCTATGTCCGGCTGCTCGACGACAGCTTCCCCGAGGCGGCCGATCTGCTCGAAGAAGCGCTCGCCGAAGTACCCGACGATCCGGCAGTGCTCATCCCTACGCTGGTCACATTGTCTTTCGCGCAGTTCAACTCGGGGCGACTCGACGCGTCGCTACAATGCGTGCAGGAGGCGGTCGAGAAGGCCGAGCAAATCGGGCGGCCGGATTTGTTGAGTCAGGCACTCGGTATGCGGGAGATGGTCCGCTTCCTGAACGGCGACGGCCTCGACGAGCCGGCGATGCGAAGGGCACTGCAACTCGAGGATCACGAAGCGACCACCCCGCTCGCACTGCGCCCCACCGTGCACAACGCCATCATTCGATCCTGCACGGGCGAGTTGGATTTGGCGCACAAGGAACTGACGTCGCTTCGGCGGCGATGTGTCGATCACGGCCAGGACGGCGAGCTGATGCTCGTCGCCTTTCACGGAACGCTGGTCGAGATCTGGCGCGGCCACCTCGCGGAAGCAGCGCTGATCGCCGAGGACACGATGCAGCTCGCCGAGCAGTTGGGCGGTGACCTGCCGCTTTCGGTGGCGCTGACGTGCCGTGCGCTGCTCTGCGCCTATCTGGGTCGAGTCGATGAGGCGCATACCGATATCGAAGAAGCGCGCGCCGCAAGCCGGCGTTGCGGGTCGGACAGATTGGGCGAATGGCCGGCCACGGCGCTCGGCTTCTTCGAGGTGTCGCGGGGCAACTATGAAGCCGCGCTGGACGCGCTTCTGCCTCTGCTGGCGAAGGTTGAATTGGCGCCGAAGGCGACCGAGATCATCGCCGCGTCATTCATTCCCGATGCCGTCGAGGCGATGGTGGCGTTGGGCCGGCTCGAACCCGCAGAGCAGCTGGTCACGACGCTCGAGCGCAACGGCTCGCGGCTACAGCGCCATTGGATGCTGGCCGTCGGGCGTCGTGGCCGAGGCATGCTGTTGGGCGCCCGGGGTGACGTTCCCGCGGCGGTCGAAATGGTCGAGCAGGCGATGGCCGCACACCGAAGGCTTTCGATGCCGTTCGAATGCGCGCGTACCCAGCTTCTGCTGGGTCAGCTGCAACGCCGTAAGCGTTTGAAGGACGCCTCGGCGGCGACCATTCATGATGCGTTGGCGACGTTCGAGCAGCTGGGCACTTCGCTGTGGGCCGACCGTGCGCGCGCTGAGCTGGGCCGAGTCGGCGTCGGCACACGTCGAAGGGTTGCCCTGAGCCCGTCCTAACAGCGGGTGGCCGAACTCGCTGCGTCGGGCATGACCAACCGCAACATCGCCGCCGCCATGTTCATCAGCCCGAAGACAGTTGAATCGAACCTTTCCCGCATCTACGCCAAGCTGGGTATCCACTCGCGCGCAGAGCTCGGCCGACATGTCGCTGCGCGAGATGTATAGGGAAACACCCGATTCCTTCGCGCTCGATCTTGGTTAGCGTTCAATTGATGACTATTCCGGTGCCCTGCTACCTCGTCGAGTGGTATCACTCCGCCATTACGGAGGAGCCGCTCGATGACACGGTGGCGCGCCTGAAGGACTCCGCGGTGTTGATGTCGGCGCAGGGGTCACCGGTCCGGCTGCTCAATATGCTCGCGGTGCCGACTGACGAGGTGCTTTTCGCGGTCTTCACCGCGGACTCGGCGAGCGTCGTCGCGGAGACGTGCGACCAGGCGGGTATCCCCGCTCAGCGGGTCACGACGGCGACCGAGGTCGATCTGCTGCGAATGCAGTGACGTCCTGGCCGTCCGGCCTTCCTGCCAGCGGTGGCGAAGTGTCGGTAAGAAGAGTCTCGTCAGCGCGCGCGGGCAGCCGCCGACCGCTTAGCCGAATTCCCGCTTGCCGCGCGCGCAGCACTTGACCGCCGGGCCGGCGCCCTCCGACGGCCCGATGAGGACGCCGAACGCGTTGCTGGCCCTGAGTCGCAAGCTTCGACGACATTTGTCCGTGCATTTTGCTGATCTTCGACTTGGATAACGCCCTCCGCGTCGCCGCCGACCGGTTTGGCCGCCCCTTCCAAAACCTCACCTATGGCGCGCACCGATCGAGGAAGCCGCGAATTCGTCAATGCCTTGTACACCGGCACCGCAGCGATGAATAGGGCAAGCGGCGGCTCGATCAAACCCAGTCCTATCGCGACCGCCAGCCCACCGTAATATCCCACCGACCGCGGCACGTCCACTTCAACGGGGCCGAACTGCACTTCCAAGACGTTGCCCGGTTGGTCCACCCGCACCTCAAACTTGCTGCCGGAAGCCATCGTTCCTCCTTTGGCGCACCCAGACTGTTCTCTACGGGAGCCCGGCGCGCCTCAATACGCCAAGCCACCGCGCCCATCAGATACCCGATCTCACGTCCGCGTAGCTGGCAGGTTCCTGTCAGTCCCTACAGGACCCGGTACATCAATTTTCCGGCTTTTGGGATTGCACAGCCAGAGGCCCGCCACCAGCAGCAGGGTGGCGGGCCGAGAATCGCATCTGTCTTGTGACGCCGCGGACGGACGGGACGTAGCGAACGGTCTGCCGTGAAATAAAGAACCTGCAGCCAGATCTTGCGAACAAGTCCCGACTCCCGCCCGAGACGAAAGCCGACATTTGTGCTCGCGGAAGTCAGAACACCGACGGACCCGAAGTCCGCCCAGTCTCCTACGCAGTCAGCTTCACAGGCGCCGTTACTTTGTTGAAGACGCGGATGATATCCCTGCCGGGGTAATGCTCGCGGTGGGTTTCCGCCGCGTCGGCAGAGTTGCCGGCGATTACGACGCGGGAGGTGTGAACGTCGCCGGCGCGGCTGACAACGGTGTAGTGATCGTGAATTGGATTCGTGTTTGTCATCGCATGTTTCCCTTTCTAAGAACGAAGCGGTGATGAATACGGTCATGACGGTATTGGTGTTCGGCGCTTGGCGTGTCCGCTGATCGGCCCTTCCCGCGGGGGACACAAGGGTCCACCGATTGGGGGAAAGGCGTCACGGTTCCAGGGGTTTACTGCCCGGCTCGACGCGGGTGCAGAAGATAGCAGAGGGTTTGTTGACGACGTTTGAAAAGTGGGTCACCCCACCAGATTGGTCGGGTGATCTACTTGGAAGACCTAGCCTTGATCCGGCATCTTCACCGCAGCGAAGGTCTCGTGGTTTCGCGAGCGGTGCGGGCGGCATCCGATCACGAACAGCCGGCGGGTGCGGGCCCTGGATGGGTATCCGGTGGACTTCTTCGATGCTCCTACACCCCTGGCCGAGCAGGCCGCAACGGCGACTGGAGCCCCGAAGTAGGAACCTTCAAGTTCCGTGCGGCTTGGGCCGCGGTCAGGTGCATAGTTGCACCGATGGGCTGGGTTTCGGGATCCACTGCCGCGCGATGGTTTGCCGAGCTCTGCCTGGCATGTGAAGTCCACCACCGCCTCATGTGGCAGACGCAGGACCGTGATCCGCAGACTCCGGTCCCATAAGACGCTTGTGCAGTTCGGCTGTGAGTCTGTGGATGTCCCGAGTGAGCTCGGTGTTGGTCTTGAGTTCCAGTTCCTGCTCCTGGAAGTCATGATCGGCCTTAGCCTGTTGGAACGCCGCCTGTCGATTCTGGCCGATCATGACGAAGGTCGACAAGAAGATCGCCTCGAGCGAGACCACCAGGGTCAACGTCGGCCACGGACTGCGTTCGAAGAACAACATCCAGACCGCGAATAGCACCGCGTGCATGAAGACGAAGCTCATCGACCCGGCGAAGGCGGTGATTCGGTCGGCTACGCGCAGCTGCAAACTCGCGCTGCGTTTTATCGCCTCGTCGACCACCGCCGGATGGTGCACATGGCCGCTCTTGATGAGCCGACTCGGAATGAGTCGGCCAAGTTCCGCATGCCAGGGAGTCATGGGCGAATCAGTCACATGATGCTCCATGCTGTCCATCGAGCGCCCGTGACACCTTGATCAATCTTGCAAGCAACCGCGATCTGCCAATGCCCAGGATGAGTGCTCCGGCCGCGATTCATGCAGTATCCGCCAACTCTTCGTCGAAACGACGCCGCCCCTCATTCGCTGCCGTCACGAAGCAGAAGAATCCGAAAAGTGTGGCGATGGTCATTGGGGCCTGACGAGGTCCAGTCATTTCCACTCCAAGCGATTCCGGTGTCACGGTCGCGACAGGTGAGCCACGTGCGGCGGCAAACTGCATCGTCGCGCCGCCGGAAACGGTTCTCTGCCAGGTCGTTTCGCTCCTGTACCGACGCGGTCAATGAGACTTACAGGAAGCCGTTGCGGGACGGCATGTGACCGTCCCGCAACGTCTAGGGGGGATCCGATCACACACTGAGCGCGGCAGCGTTGGCGCGCGCATACATGGCATCGAGCACCGCGTACTCCGCCTCCTCGATGGCGTCGAGAGCAAAATCGATCGCATCGTAGGCATACGACTCGCTCAGGTCGGCATCCATCGCCGCTCCGTCGGCGTCAATCTTGTCGTTGTGCTTTTTGACCCGCGAGTGCACCTCATCGACGTGTGCATGCCACTTGTCGCGGAGCTCCTGCCAGTGTGAGGACGCGGCGTTCCGGGAGTCATCCGCCTTGTCCTTGACGTGATCGGCTGCTGCCGTAGCTCTATCCCGCGCGTCGTCGACGTCGTTTGCGAGCTGCTCGCGCGTCCGCTCATTGGCCGCCGATAGGGCGTCGCTCGCAGCCTTCGCCTTATCGGAGATCTTGTCGAACTCTGCGCTCAGTTTGGAATCTGCCATCAAATGCTCCTTGTCAATGGGGGGCGGCCTCTCCGCACCTAAGTGAATCGTGGGGCCTGACGATGGCACCGTCATTGTTCAGCGCGACACCGTAGGGAACCGATGATTGGCCGGAGTGATATCGACAGACAGACGTGATGAGATGGCCGTCAAATGTGTAGGCGTCGGCAACACCGAGCACCGCGTCATGTTGTTCGCGACGACATCGACAATGGCTGCGCCTCGTCAAAGGATGACCTGGTGGGCATAAAGCCCGCGCTACCAACGGTATCCGTCCGGATCGGACGACAGGGAGTGGTTTAGATGGCGAACGCAAACGTGGATGAGGCAAACAGAGTTGTGAGACCCCTTCTTGGGCAGCAGCTGTGGAAATGGACACTGGCAGCCGGTGTGCTGGCGATTGTTCTGGGCGGCATCGTTCTTGCGTGGCCCGGCCCGACGATCCTCGTCGCTTCGGCGTTGTTCGGGGTGTACCTGCTGTTGACCGGATTGATCGGACTGTCCATGGCGTTCACGCTGCCCCGATCTCCCGGCCTGCGCGTTCTGCTGTTCATCAGCGGAGCGCTGGCGGTGGTGCTGGCCATTCTGTCCTTCCGCCACTTCGGCGATGCATACGCGGTTCTTCTGCTGTCACTGTGGATCGGAATTGGGTTTGTTTTCCAGGGCATCTCGGCCACCGCTGCAGCTATCGGCGAGTCGAATCTGCCCGGACGCGGTTGGTATGTAGTCCTTGGCGTCGTCTCTGTGATCGCCGGCCTCGTCGTCCTTGTTTGGCCCTTCGATTCGATCGTCGTGCTCGTGCTCGTTGCCGGCGTGTGGCTCGTCGTGCTCGGCGTGGTACAGATCATCCAGTCGTTCCAGATCCGCAAGGATGCCAGAACAGTTCGCGAAGCCATTGACTCAGTCTCTGAACGGTTCACGGCCAGGTGATGATGATGGACTCCGAATTGAATGCACGATTCGAATGTGAGGTTGTTCCGCTACGGGCCTCCCTGTATCGGCATGCGTGTCGCATCACCCGGAACAACGCAGATGCGGACGACCTGGTGCAGGAGACCATGATGAGGGCGTACGTCGGTTTCAAATCGTTCCGGTCAGACAGCAACCTGAAGGCATGGCTGTTCCGGATTCTGACCAACACGTACATCAACGGCTACCGAAAGGAACGACGCCAACCGGTGCAGTGCTCGACGGAGCAGGTGACCGAGCAGTACTTGGCAGCGGCGTATGCCCGTTGCGTGCCTGGACCGCGGTCTGCCGAGGATTATGTTCTGGATTCGTTGCCGGACAAGGACATCGAGATGGCGATGCAGACCCTGCCGTCACAGTTCCGCGAGGTCGTCTACTACGCCGATGTCGAGGGCTATCGCTACAAAGAGATCGCGGCGATGATGAAGACTCCGCGGGGAACCGTGATGTCGCGGCTTCATCGCGGCCGGGAGCGGCTTCGGGCAGTGCTCACTCCCGCTGGCGGCTGACGTGATGTCGGACTCGAGACGGGGTACCGGCCGGACACGTCCCCCCGCTCACCGTGCGGCGCGGGCAAATTGGCACAGTCTTGTTGGTAAAGGCAGATTGCTCTGGCGTGCGCTTGTGGCGGCAATTATTTCTGCGGCCTTTGGCGCAGCGGTCGTTTTGCTTCTCCATCCTCCTGCAGTCGCCGGTCAAACCGTGATTCCTGGGTACGTGAGCTCCACGTCGGGCGCCGATATGGGCGCGTCCTCGGTCGAGCAGGTCGTCGCCAAGGTGTTGCCCAGCGTGGTGACGCTACATTCGCATCTGGGTGACGAGTTCGAACAAGGTTCCGGCATCATCCTCACCCCGGATGGGCTGATCATGACCAATAATCACGTTGTGGCGTCCGGTCCCGGCGGCCGCGAGTCGACAAGCAGCACGGTCACGTTCAGCGACGGTCGCACGGCTCCGTTCAGCGTTGTCGCTACCGACCCGACGAGCGATGTCGCCGTTATTCGGGCGCAGGGGATTTCAGGACTCACCCCGATCACCCTCGGTACTTCGACCGGCCTCCGCGTCGGTCAGCCGGTGATCGCTGTGGGTTCACCGCTCGACCTGGAGAGCACGGTTACAACGGGCATCATCAGCGCGCTGAATCGACCGGTGTTCACCCCTGGTGAAGCGGACAATGAGGTTGTGGTGTTCGACGCGATCCAGACCGATGCCGCGCTCAATCCGGGTAATTCCGGCGGGGCCCTGTTCGACATGAACGGTGAGCTCATCGGGATGAACTCGGCGACGGCGAAGCTGGGCACCGCTGGCTCCGGGGACACCCCGAGCGGGTCGATCGGGATCGGCTTCGCCATTCCCATCGATCACGCGAAGCGCATCGCGAGCGAACTCGTCGCCACGGGTAAGGCGTCGCACGGTTGGCTTGGGGCAAAGGTCAGCAACGGCGCAGATAGCCGGGGCGCCACGGTTGTCGGTGTCGCCACCCCAAGCCCGGCCGCCGTGGCGGGCCTGTCCAACGGCGCGTTGGTGACGAGGGTCGATGACCAACCGATTCCCAATGCAGAGTCTCTGTTGGCGATTGTGCAATCAACGGCGCCAGGCACACAGGTGAAGATGGCATTCGTCGATCCGTCGGGTGATGCCAGGACTGTCACCGTCACTCTGGGGACAGATCCAGGGCAAGGCTAGCCCGTGTTCGCCTCTACAGCACCACAGCTCTCGATATGACAACGACTCCGGGGGCGGAGCGGCAGCGGGTCGCTGGTTTCGGCCGCCTCGACCTTGGTCTGCACCAGGCCAGCGACTGGTATCTGTGGGGCCCGTACCTGAGCGAACGGCAATGGGGCACCGTCAGGGAGGATTACAGCCCCGACGGGGACGCCTGGAACTATCTACCGCACGACCACGCGCGCTCGCGCGCGTACCGCTGGGGCGAGGATGGACTCGCCGGCATTTGTGACATCGAGCAGCGGCTGTGTGTGGCGCTGGCGTTATGGAACGGGCGTGACCCGATCTTGAAGGAGCGGTCGTTCGGCTTGACGGGCGCGGAGGCCAATCATGGCGAGGACGTCAAGGAGTACTGGTGGTATCTCGACGCTGTGCCGAGCCACGCCTGGAACAGCTGGCGCTACCACTACCCGCAGAGGGCTTATGCGTATCAACAACTGCTCGATGAGAACCGGCGGCGCGGAAAGCTGGATTCCGAGTACGAGTTGCTCGACACCGGGATCTTTGACGATGACCGCTACTGGATAGTCGACGTCCACTACGCTAAGGCGGACCCGACCGACGTCCTGATGACGATCAGCGTGACCAACGCCGGGCCCGACACCGAACTGCTGCACGTGCTTCCGACCATGTGGTACCGCAACACCTGGTCCTGGGACGCCGATGAAACCAGACCGACGATCACCGCCACATCGACCGGGACCGCGGCCACCAACCATCCGTTCCTCGGTCAACTCGAGCTGTTACCCGGACCGGACCCACAGGGCGCTTACCCGGAGCTGCTGTTCTGTGACAACGACACGAATCTTGAACGGCTCTATGGAGTTCCGTCTTCCTCACGATGGCCGAAGGACGGAATCAACGACCACATCGTCGCGGGCGCCGACACCGTCAATCCGCAGCGACGCGGCACCAAGTGTGCAGCCTGGTACCGGCTGACGGTGGGACCCGGCGAGACCGCACAAGTGCGGCTGCGGCTACGACCGGAAGGCACTGGCCCGGACGCGGCGACCGCGCTCGGCGCGAACTTCACCCGGGTAGAAGCGCAACGACGGGACGAGGCCGACGAGTTCTACGCCGAACTCACACCTCCCGCAGCATCGGCCGACGAAGCGGCGGTCATGCGGCAGGCGTTCGCCGGCATGCTGTGGAACAAGCAGTTCTACAACTACAACGTTGCCCGCTGGCTGGACGGCGACCCGGGCCAGCCGCCGCCTCCGCCGCAGCGGCGGCACGGCCGCAACGCCCGATGGCGCAGCTTCGAGGCGTTCGACGTGATGTCGATGCCCGACACATGGGAATACCCGTGGTTCGCGGCGTGGGACATGGCGTTTCACTGCGTCGCGCTGGTCCACGTCGATCCCGCGTTCGCGAAGTACCAACTATCCCTGCTGTGCCGAGAGTGGTTTCAGAACCCCAACGGCGCCCTGCCCGCCTACGAGTGGGACTTCAACGATGTCAACCCGCCGGTACAAGCGTGGGCCGCGCTCGAAGTGTTCGCCATCGACGGCGGTCGCGACTTCGACTTCCTCAGCAGCATCTTCGACAAGCTGCTGGTGAACTTCACCTGGTGGGTGAATCGCGAAGACGCCAACGGCTCCAACCTCTTTGAGGGTGGATTCATGGGTCTGGACAACATCGGTCCCCTCGACCGCTCGCATCTTCCTGTCCACGGGCTCCTCGAGCAGTCTGATGCCACCGGCTGGATGGCAGGGTACGCACTGTCGATGGCCACCATCGCGGCCATCCTGCACGCGTCTGGGCACCGGCCCGCGCTCGACCTGGTGCAGAAGTTCCTGGAGCACTTCGCTGGTATCTCGGAAGCGCTTGAGACGGTTGGTCTTTGGGACGATAACGACGGCTTTTTCTATGACCGCATCCTGCTGTCTAACGGCAGTGCCGTACCCGTCCGGGTGCGCTCGATGGTCGCCATGATCCCCCTGCTGGCCGCAGCAGTTGTTAACGAGGAGGCCATCGACCGGACGCTCGTGACCGACAAGATGTTCGCTGATTACCTACGCCGCCACGGGTTGGGAGGGACCAAGGAGATGGTCGACGCCGGGATCCTGCGCGGGCCGCCGGGACAGCGGCGGCTGTTGGTTGGGGTGACCGGCCTGGATCGCGTCCGGCGGCTATGCCGAGCCCTGTTCGATCCGGCGGAGTTCCTGTCGCCGCACGGGCTCCGTTCCCTGTCCGCCTACCACCGGGAGCATCCATACGTCTTGGACGTGGAGGGTGTGCGCGCCGGGATCGACTACGAGCCGGCGGAGTCGACCACGGCGATGTTCGGCGGCAACTCGAACTGGCGGGGCCCGGTGTGGTTTCCGCTGAACTACCTCGTGGCGACCGCGTTGGAGCGCTACCACGAATTCTTCGGCGATGAGCTCACGATCGAATACCCGACCGGATCGGGAACCAACGTCACGCTAGATGTGGTCGCCGCCGATTTCTGGGAGCGGCTCGTCTCCCTTTTCCTCGTCGACCAAGACGGACGGCGGCCGTGCTTCGGCGGCGTAGCGCGGATGCAGGCCGATCCCCGATGGCGTGACAACCTGCTCTTTCATGAGTACTTCCACGGCGACAACGGTGCCGGCCTTGGCGCGTCCCACCAGACGGGGTGGACCGGTCTGGTCGCCGACGTGATCAGGCGCCGCCACCGCGCCTACCCCAAGGCATCGGAAGTCATCCAGCGCCTGGTTCAGGGAGAGGAGACCGCGTGAGCGCCACCATCCTTGCGGGCCGTCCCGCCCCGCTCGGCGGGACGCCGGGCCCGCAAGGCACGAACTTCGCCGTGTCGTCCAACGGTGACGAGGTCAGGCTGTGCCTGTTCAGTGGCGACGGCAGCGAGACCCAGTTGCTGCTACCGGAGCGTGACGGCGACGTCTGGCACGGGTCCGTGCCCGGTGTGGCGCCGGGACAGGCCTACGGTTATCGGGTCAGCGGACCGTACGATCGCGCGCGCGGCGAGCGTTATAACCCTGCCAAACTCCTTCTCGACCCCTATGCGCGAGCGATCCACGGCGACGTTCGGTTCGGGCCCGAATTACTCGATTACGCAATGGATAACGCTGGTGCACCCAGCTCACTGGATTCAGCGGGTCAGATGCCGCGCAGCCTGGTGACGGCCGCCGCCTCCACGACGCTATCGCCGGGGCCGGGACACGCCCTGGCCGACACGATCGTCTACGAGGTGCACGTGCGCGGGTTCACCGCGAAGCATCCAGGTGTGCCGCCGGAACTGCGCGGCACCTACGCGGGGTTGGCGCACGAGGCGGCGGTGCAACACCTCGTCGACCTTGGCATCACCACGGTCGAGCTGCTGCCGATCCACCACAACGTGCCCGAGTCCTTCCTCGTCGAGCGGGGATTGACGAACTACTGGGGCTACAACACGATCGGCTTCTTCGCCCCGCACGCCGCGTACTCCGCTGCGGTGCGGGCGGGTCGGCCCGGTGGCCAGGTCGAGGAATTCCGGGACATGGTCAACGCGCTGCACGCGGCCGGTTTGGAAGTGGTACTGGATGTCGTGTTCAATCACACCGCCGAGGGCGGGCCCGGCGGCCCAACGCTGTGCCACCGGGGATTCGACAACGCCGCCTACTACCGCCTCGACCCGAACGATCCGAGCCGATACGTCGACACGACCGGAACCGGCAATTCGCTGAACACGGCCGACGCGACAACCCTACGGATGATCATGGATTCGCTGCGCTACTGGGTGTCGGAGATGGGCGTCGACGGCTTCCGTTTCGATCTGGCGCCAACCCTCGGCCGAGAAGACGGTGACTTCGACCCGTTTTCGGCGTTCTTCGACACCGTCGGCCAGGATCCGGTGGTGTCGCAAGTCAAGCTCATCGCGGAGCCGTGGGATGTCGGCCGCATGGACAGCTACGACATCGGCCGGTTTCCGCCGCTGTGGAGCGAGTGGAACGGGCGGTTCCGCGACACCGTGCGCGACTGGTGGCGCAGCCACGATGGACTGCTGCCGGACTTCGTGACGCGCCTATGCGGATCCGCCGATATCTACGACCGGCCCGACGAAGGTCGCCGGCCCAGCGCATCGGTCAACTTTGTCACCGTCCACGACGGGCTCACCCTCAATGACCTAGTTTCGTACGACCGCAAGCACAACGAGGCCAACACAGAAGACAACCGCGACGGCACCGACGACAACCGCTCCTGGAACTGCGGGGTAGAGGGGCCGACCGGCGACACTGACGTGAATGCCCTGCGGGCGGGGCAGAAGCGGGCTTTCCTTGCGACTCTGCTTCTTTCCGCTGGCGTGCCGTTGCTGCTGGGCGGCGACGAGCTCGGCCGCACCCAGCGCGGCAACAACAACGCATACTGCCAGGACAACGAGATCACGTGGTTCGACTGGTCAGCGGTCGACGATGACCTGCTTCGGTTTACCAAGGAGCTCATCGCGCTGCGCCGCGGCCACCCGGTTTTCCGCAGGCGCCGCTACTCCACCGGCAAAGAAGCGGCGGACCTGCGCTGGTTCACACCGTCGGGTACCGAGATGACGGCCGAAAACTGGGCTGACCAAAACGCCCGCGCCGTCGCGTTATTTATTGACGGCTCAACCGATCCCGACGTCGGCGCGGACGGCACGCCGATGGTCGACAACGACTTTCTCGTGTTGATCAACGCGTGGTGGGAGCCGTTGACGTTCACGGTCCCGCCAGACCTCTCGGCGCGCCAGTGGAGCGTCGTGTGCGACACCCACGACCCTGCGCGGAAGGTCACTGTCGCGCTAGAGCTTACGGTCGGGCCGCGGTCAATCGTGATCTTGCAGTCGCCATCGAGCTGAGCACAGGCCGCGACATGGCGTTACACGGTAGCGGGCATTGATGGGCGCCGACACGGCCAGCGCCGTTGTCCAGCAGTCGCCGGCGTGTAATAGATTACGTCGCGAAAATTCCCGAGGTAGTGATTGCATCGCCTCATTGATGTCGTTGTCCGGCAACACATCCAGCAGCTGATCCTCGGCCAAACGTAGCCCTACCGGCCTGGAGCGGGCGTAGATCTCCGCCAGGTGCAGATCGGTGACGACGTTGTCGGTCGTGGCCTTGGACGGTCGACGCCCGCAACGAAACGAAGGTGGGGTGGACGACCGAATGTCTGTCCACCCGCCGACGATACCTCTAGCTGCCGCGGTGCGCCGTCAGGTACTCCTTCGCAGCTTGCGTTGCATAGTGGATGGCGTGCACCTGGTGGTCGGTCGCCATATGCGCCTGATCCACCGCCGCCAGAACGTCTTTCACCTCGTGAAGCTTGGCTGCTTCGCGGTGGTGCCGTGCTGCGTGCTCATGATGTTCAGCCGCACGTTGATGGAGTTTGCTCAGCGTTGACATGGATGTCCCTTCTTGGTTGCAGTTTCCGCTCCCACCAATCGTGAGTGTTCGGCGGGCGAGGAGTCATTGTTCGGCGGGCCATGATCTCTCAATGACGGTTGGCTACCGTCACAACCGAGACCGGCAAACCCTCCATTACATTTTCTTCCAGCGCCACAGGTGTTTCTGTTGGCAGCACAGGAGGACCCCGGCCGGCCCGCGCGGCGGGAGCCTGCACACCCGCCGCGGGGCACCTACCCGTGGCACGCCGCGGATGTGGTAGCCGGGGTGTCCGCATTGCGGTGCGGCAACCCGATTTGTAGGTGCGGATCGTCAAAAGGCTTGATCTTCAACCCGTTCACGCGGCGGGGAAGTGGATTGCTGCGGCCGACAGAATGATCCAGGACATGGCAATCAACGTGACGAGGGGTGCGACAAGCACGCTGAAGGAAGGAGATGACTGTGAGGCGCTGGCTCGAGAAGCGGTTGGCCATGCTAATCGCCACCTACTATGCGGCGGCGATGGCGCGGGCGATTAACGCGTTACCGCATGACGAACTTGACGTGACAGGTTAGGTGCGCGCCCAGGCGTCGGTCTAGGGTCGAGCCTTGCCTGCAAGCGCCACTCAGCTGGTCCTCACAGGCGCTCTGCGCGGAACCAGTGCGCACCGACTTGAAACGTCGGCGTCGGAAGGGAACCGTCCCCTGTTGTGCTGCAGGAGATCCGTCATAGTTGGGAAATCGTTAGCATGTCTGGGAGTTTCGCGCATCCGAACATGTTCGCCGCTGTCGCTGAGTCGATCCCGAAGGGTAGTGCCGGTATGGATGTTGTCTACCGGCACTGCGTCGCGGCGGCGATGTTGTGTCAGACCACATCGCCATTGCGTACGGCCGAGAGCACTGTTGAGTTGTCATC
>NZ_JAVHWR010000012.1:0-25962 GCF_032159565.1 Mycobacterium sp. | reverse complement strand
CCGTGTCAACAAACGCGCACTCTCAAATGAGGCAACCAGGGGTCCTACGCGCGCATCTTGACATGAGGCAACACGCACCTGTGGATGAACTCGCGACTGTGGATAACTTTTAGTGAGCAAAACGGTTGCCGAACCGTCCAGCAACCGGTTCCGTTTACCGACGACCATGGAAGGACATGCCGTGACCGACCCCCGCAGGGCCAACGTGCTGATCGTGCACTGGCACGATCTCGGCCGTTATCTCGGCGTCTACGGCCACCCAGACGTGTCCAGCCCACGGCTCGACCAACTCGCCGCCGAGGGCATTTTGTTCACCCGCGCACACGCCACCGCGCCGTTGTGCTCCCCGTCGCGCGGGTCGCTGTTCACCGGTCGCTATCCGCAGAGCAACGGTCTGCTCGGGCTGGCCCACCACGGCTGGGAGTACCGCGCCGACGTCCGGACGCTTCCTCACCTTCTTTCGGAACAAGGTTGGTACACGGCACTTTTCGGCATGCAGCATGAGACGTCGTATCCCGCCCGGCTCGGCTTCGACGAGTTCGACGTCTCCAACTCATACTGCGAGTACGTGGTTGACCGTGCGACCGAATGGCTCGACAACGCACCGCAGCAGCCGTTCCTTCTGACGGCCGGCTTCTTCGAAACCCACCGCCCGTATCCGCACGACCGCTACGCGCCCGCGGACCGCACCACCGTCGAGGTGCCGGACTACCTCCCGGACACCGACGCCGTCCGCCAGGACCTGGCCGACTTCTACGGCTCGATCACCGTCGCCGACACCGCCGTCGGGCAGCTACTGGACACCCTGACCGCGACCGGATTGGACCGCACCACCTGGGTGGTGTTCATGACCGACCACGGGCCGGCGCTGCCGCGTGCGAAGTCGACGCTGTACGACGCGGGCACCGGCATCGCGCTGATCGTCCGTCCGCCGTCCGACAGCAGACGCCCACCCCGGGTCTACGACGATCTGTTCAGCGGCGTGGACCTGCTGCCGACCCTGCTCGAGATGCTCGGACTCGACGTTCCGGCCGACGTTGAGGGCATTTCGCACGCCGCTCACCTCCACACTTCGCCGAGCCGTTCCGAGCCTGCGCGCTCGGAGGTGTACACGACGAAGACGTACCACGACTCTTTTGATCCCATCCGGGGCATTCGGACGAAGGAGTACAGCTACGTCGAGAACTATGCGGTCCGAACGCTTCTCGACCTGCCATGGGACATCGCCGACAGTGCGCCGGGACTCGCGGTCGCACCGCTGGCGCAGGAGCCGCGGCCGCAGCGCGAACTGTACGACCTCCTCGAAGATCCCGGCGAGTTGCACAACCTGCTCGGTCCGGATGCGACGGACAAGTCCGAGGCGGTCGCCAATGAACTCGCCCTGCTATTGCACGACTGGCGCCAGAAGACCAACGACGTCATACCGTCCGAGTTCGCGGGTACTCGCATCTCCGAGCGATACACCGAGACGTACCTCCGAATCCACGGCCCGTCGGTGACCAGCAGGTCGGCGATCGCCGCCGACCGCGGCATCGAAGACGAACACAGTTAGGGGATCCGATGGCTGCCTCTGCGTACCTCGTACTCGCATCGCAACGCAGTGGTAGCACCCTGCTCGTCGAATCCCTGCGGGCCACCGGCGTTGCCGGCGAGCCGGGTGAGTTCTTCCAGTACCTGCCGAGCACCAGCCAGTCGCCGCAGCCAAGGCAGTGGTTCGAAGGGGTTGCGGACGAATCGATCCTGCGCCTTCTCGATCCGCTCGACGAAGGCAAGCCGGACCTTGCGCCGCCCGAGATATGGCGTGACTACATCCGGTCGGCGGGACGAACCCCCAACGGCATCTGGGGCGGCAAGCTGATGTGGAACCAGGCCTCGCTTCTGCTTCACCGCGCGGCCGGGTTACCGGACCGCTCCGGCGACGGCCTGCTCTCCGCGATCCGAGATGTCATCGGCACCGATCCGGTGCTCATCTATGTCTACCGTCCTGACGTTGTGTCGCAAGCGGTTTCGTTCTGGCGGGCGGTGCAGACGCGGGTCTGGCGCGGTAGGCCCGACCCGATGAGGGACTCACGCGCCGAGTACCACGCGGGTGCCATCGCCCACGTCATCACCATGCTGCGGGAGCAGGAGAAGGGCTGGCGGGCGTGGTTCGACGAAGAGGGCGTCTCCCCGATGGAGATCTCCTATCCCGTGCTGTGGCGCAACTTGACCTCGGTCGTCGGGACCGTGCTCGACGCGCTGGGACAGGATCCGCGACTGGCGCCAGCGCCGGTCCTCGAACGTCAGGCCGATCAAAGGTCCGACGAATGGGTAGACCGCTACCGTGCCGACGCCGAGAAGGAAGGGCTGCCGACATGACCACTACCACCTCCACCTATGACGCCACCCATGTCGATGAACTGCGCCTGCTCGAAGCGGAGGCGGTGCACATCATTCGCGAGGTTGTCGCCGAGCTGGAACGGCCGGTGCTGCTGTTCTCCGCGGGCAAGGACTCCATCGTGCTTCTGCGGTTGGCGGAGAAGGCCTTTCGGCCGTCGCCACTGCCCTTTCCGGTGATGCATGTCGACACCGGCCACAACTTCGATGAGGTGATCGAGTTCCGCGATCGCAGGGTCACCGGAGAAGGACACAGGTTGATCGTCGCCTCGGTGCAGGAGTCGATCGACAAGGGGCGCGTTCCCGATCCGGGTCCGGGCGCCTCCCGTAACCGACAGCAGACCCGCACGCTGCTAGACGCGCTGGAGGAGGGTGGGTTCGACGCCGCGTTCGGCGGCGCCCGCCGCGACGAGGAACGTGCCCGCGCCAAGGAACGAATCCTCAGCTTCCGCGACGAGTTCGGCCAGTGGGACCCCCGCTCGCAACGCCCTGAGCCGTGGTCGTTGTACAACGGCCGCATCAAAAAGGGCGAGCAGGTCAGGGTCTTCCCGCTCAGCAACTGGACCGAGCTGGATGTCTGGCGCTACATCGAGCTGGAGAATCTCGAGCTGCCGCCGATCTACTTCGCCCATGAGCGCGAGGTGTTCGAGCGCGACGGCATTCTGCTCGCGGTGTCCGAGTACGCCGGGCCCGCGGACGGTGAAACCGCCTCGGTCGAATGGGTGCGCTACCGGACAGTCGGCGACCTGACCATCACCGGCGCGGTGCGGTCGACGGCCACCGACATCGAGCGCGTGATCGAAGAGATCTCCGCGGCCACCGTTTCCGAACGCGGTGAGACCCGTGCCGACGACCGGACGTCGGCTGCCGCCATGGAGGATCGCAAGCGCGAGGGCTACTTCTGATGACACGCCAACTGCTGAGAATCACCACCGCAGGATCTGTCGACGACGGCAAGAGCACATTGATCGGCCGCTTGCTGCACGATACCGACAGCCTTCCGACCGACCATCTGGAAGCCGTGACCGACGAGGAGGGCGTCGCCGATCTGGCCGCGCTGTCCGACGGCCTGCGCGCCGAGCGCGAGCAGGGCATCACCATCGACGTCGCCTACCGCTTCTTCTCGACCGATGCCCGCAGCTACATCCTTGCCGATACGCCGGGACACGAACGCTACACGCGCAACATGTTCACGGGCGCGTCCAATGCACATGTCGCGGTGCTGCTGGTCGACGCCCGCGCGGGCGTCCTGCGCCAAACCCGCAGGCATGCCCGGATCGCAAAACTGTTGGGTATCAACCACTTCGTGGCCACCGTGAACAAGTTCGATCTGGTCGATTTCGACCAAGGCCGCTACCGGGAAGTCGAGGAGGAACTCCACCAGGTGGCGGCGCGACTCGGCGCCGCCGACGTCACCGTCATCCCCATCGCCGCCAAACACGGCGACAACGTCGTGCACCGGTCGGACCGCACACCCTGGTACGAAGGGCCCACGCTGCTGCAGTACCTCGAGAGCGTCGAGCTGTCCGCACCGCAGCCCGAGCCGGGCAAGCTGCGACTGCCGGTGCAGTGGGTGTCGAGGCCGTCGACCGAGCAGCGCAGGCGCTACACCGGCCGCCTGTCGGGGGGCACACTGCAAGTCGGGGACACCGTCGTCAGCCTTCCCGGAGGAACCAGGTCAACTGTCACCGTCGTCGACACCCTCGATGACGACCGCACGACGGCCGTTGCGCCGTTGTCCGTTTCGATCGAGCTCGCCGACGACATCGACGTCGGCCGCGGCGACGTGTTCGTCAGCGGCGCCGACGACGCGGTGCTGCCGGTGGCCGCCCGGGAACTGGATGCCGCGGTGTGCTGGTTCGTCGACCATCCGCTGAGGGCGGGTGACCGGCTCGCGCTCAAGCAAGGCGCCAGAACCGTGCGCGCCACCGTTCAGGGACTGCACACCCGGCTCGACCCGGAGACCCTCGAGGAGCTCGACAACCCGGTTGAGTTGGTGCTCAACGACATCGGCTCGGTCACGCTGCGCACCAGCTCGGTCGTCGTCTCCGACGCCTATACCGAGAACCGGGACAGCGGCGCGTTCATTCTCATCGACGAGACGACCAACGACACCGTCGGCGCAGGCACCATCACCGAGCCACGAGAAGTCAAGCCGGGGGCGCAGGCTCGTAATGACATCCGTTGGCACCCGTCGGCATTGGATCGCTCCCACCGGTGGACGGCCACCGGGCAGCGCGGCGCCACGATCTGGTTCACCGGCCTGCCTGCATCGGGGAAGTCGACGATCGCGGTGGCGGTCGAGCGGGCGTTGGTCGAGTCCGGCGACGTCGCCTACCTGCTCGATGGTGACAACATCCGTCACGGTCTTTCCGACGATCTCGGCTTCTCCGCAGGCGACCGCGCCGAGAACATCCGCCGCGTCGGGCATCTCACCCGACTGTTCGCCGACGCAGGCGTGGTCGCGCTGGCATCGCTGGTGTCGCCGCTGAAGTCCGACCGCGCGATCGCCCGCACCCTCAGCGACGCCGCGAAGCTGCCGTTCATCGAGGTGTACGTGTCGACCTCGCTGGCCGAGTGTGAGAAGCGCGACCCCAAGGGTCTCTACGCGCGGGCGCGCACCGGAGAACTCAAGGGGCTCACCGGCGTCGACGCCCCGTACGAGGCGCCGGAGAATCCCGATCTGGTGCTCGACACGACCGGCGCCGAGATCGACGAGCTGGTCGCGCAGGTTATCGACCTGCTCAACCAGCGACGCTAAGCCACCTGCGCGACAACGAATATCCGCCGGAACGGGTAGAACGTCCGGCCGTCGGGTCGACGTGGATAGGTCTCGTCCAGTATCGGGATGAGCTGCTGGCGGAACTGCTGCCACGCCTCGTCCGACAAGCGCTCGATCACCGGCCGCAGTGCGGTGCCCGACATCCAATCCAGCACTGGATGCTCGCCGGTCAACTCGTGAATGTAGGTGGTCTCCCACGCGTCCACCCGGCAACCCGCGTCGGTGAGTATGCCGGCATACTCGGCGGCCGGGCTGACCCTGTCGCGTTCGGGAAACGCCATGTCGCGCAGTCTGTTCGCGAATGGTTCGCGGCGAGCCACCTCACGCACCGCCTCGTGTGACGGCGTGTTGAAGCTGCCGGGCATCTGCACCGCGATCCACGAACCCGCATCCAGCGCCCCCGCCCATCGGACGAGCAACTCGACGTGCTCGGGCACCCACTGCAGCGTCGCGTTGCTCACCACGACGTCAGTGTCGGGCTTCGGTTCCCACGACCGGACATCGCCGGTCTGCGCGTCCACTCCCCGCTCCCTGGCCGACTCGACCATCTCCGGCGAGCTGTCCCAGGCCTCGATCACCGCGTTCGGCCAGCGTTCGGCGAGGGTGACCGTGAGATTGCCCGGACCGCAACCCAGGTCGGCCACCCGTCGCGGATTCTCGGCGGCCACCCGCGACGTCAGATCGAAGAAGGGCCTGCCGCGGTGGTCGGCGAAGGTCAGGTAGACATCCGGATTCCACATGCGACAAAGTGTCGCATTCCGCCGGTTCACAGGTGGTTCGCAGCGGCGGCCCAGCCCCGCGGCCAGCAACGCACGGCACGGTGTTCTTCCATGACCGCCAACCTCGACAGGCGCATGCAGCTTGTGCTCGCCGCGCTGCTGGTGGCCACCGCGGCGCTGTATCTGTTGAATCTGTCGGCAACCGGCTACGGCAACCTGTTCTACGCCGCCGCGGCGGAGGCCGGTTCGCACAGTTGGTCGGCGTGGTTCTTCGGATCGCTCGACGCGAACAACTTCATCACCGTCGACAAGCCGCCCGCGTCATTGTGGGTGACCGCTCTGTCGGTCCGGTTGTTCGGCATGAACAGCTGGGCGGTGCTCGCGCCCCAGGCGCTGATGGGCGCGGCGTCGGTCGCCGTCCTGTACGCCACGGTGCGCCGGGGGTTCGACGATGCGAGGACGGGAACGGCGGCCGGACTCCTGGCCGGTGCGGCCCTGGCCTGCACACCCGCTGCGGCGTTGATCTTCCGATTCAACAATCCCGACGCACTGCTGGTTCTGGTGTTGACCCTGGCCGGTTACTGCCTGATCCGCGCAATCGAGTCGGCCTCCTGGCGCTGGCTCGCGCTGCTCGGTGTCGCGATGGGTTTGGCGTTTCTCACCAAGATGGGTGAAGGCTTCCTTCCGCTACCCGCGTTCGCTCTGTCATATCTGTTGTTCGCACCGACGAGCCTGCGTAACCGGCTGGTGCATCTGCTCGGCGCCGCGGCGGCGCTGATCGCGGCGGCGGGCTGGTGGGTGCTGACGGTTCAGCTGGTTCCCGCGACGGCGCGGCCCTACATCGGCGGATCGACGGACAACACCGTGATGCAGCTTGCCGTCGGGTACAACGGCATGGCCCGCATTCTCGGCCGCGACCGAAACCGCGCGGCCAATCTGGCGGTGCCTGCGACCGGGCACGGATGGTCGCGACTGGGCGGCGGCACGGGACTGCGTCGGCTTTTCACCGCCGAGATGGCCAATGAGATCTCCTGGCTGTTGCCTGCCGCGCTGCTGGCCATCGCTTTCGGTTGCTACCTGCTCGCCCGCGGCCGGCTGGGCCGCGGCGAGAAGGCTTTGCTGACGATGTTTGCCGGCTGGCTGCTGGGCAGCGCGCTGGTGTTCAGCTATATGAGTGGCATGGTGCACCCCTACTACACCGTGGCGATGGCACCCGCGGTCGCGGGCCTCGTCGGCATCGGCGCGGTATGGGCGTGGCGAGACCGGGCGAGCTGGGACGGCCGCATCGCGCTCGCCGCGATGATCGTGCTCACCGCAGTCTGGTCGGGGATACTGTTGCACCGCAACCACTTCGGTCCGGTCTGGCTGCCCTGGACCGTCGCTGCGGTTGCGATAGCCGCCGCCGCCGTGGTGCTCGCCCTAGGCGCATACCGGATCGTCACACCGGCCGCCGCGGTGGGCGTGCTGGCCGCGGCCGGCGGTGCGACGGCGTTCTCGATCGCCACCGCCGCCACCCCGCACCAGGGCGCGATTCCGACAGCACTGCAGAAGGGCGTCTTCCAGCTCGGCAATTGGACCGGTGACGAAGCCTCCAATAGCGACCTCGCCGGAGTGCTGGCCAATACGCACACCGAATGGTCGGCCGCCACCAACGGCTCGCAATCAGCTGCCGCGCTGGAGGTGTCGTCGGGTACGCCGGTAATGGCGATCGGCGGGTGGAGTGGCGATCCGGTCCCCACGCTGCAGACGTTCATCGACGACGTCCACAACGGCAAGATCTCCTACTACGTGGAGGCCGGCCGCGGCGGCGCGGCCGGACAGGCGGGCCGCGGCGAGGTGATCTACGGGCGCAGCCGCAGCGCTGCGCACACCCGCGAGATCGCCGAATGGGTGATCAACCACTATCAGGGCACCATCATCGGCGAATCGACGGTCTACCGCCTGACGTAGCATCGGGCCGGTGTCCAGTACCGAGCCGCCCGATGCCGCGCCGGCTGATCCGCCGATCCCCGTCCCCGACGTCCCCGGCGCCGACGCAGGAGCGCGCGGGCTGCCGCGGCGCGTGGATCTCACGCTGCGCCAGCGACTGATCGTCGATACCTCAGCAATCGCCGACCTCGGCCTGCGCACCGCACTGGCGTCGGTGGTCGGCGCGGCGATGGTGCCCCAGATGGCGTTGGCAGCACTCAACGGATCCAACGCCAAGGAGCAGCGCGATGCGCTGCGGTTCTACGCCGAGCTGGGTGCGGTCAAGGACGCCGGACTGTCGTTCCCCACCCCGACCGAGGTGCCGCGAATCTCCTCACGCCCGGCGAACCCCATCGCGGAATGGACGGCCAACGGCCGCGTGCACAACATCCGCTTCAACAGCAGCTTCCAGGCCGTCAATCCGGCCATGCGCGACCGGTGCGGGTCGTATGCACGCAACAACGTGGTGCACGCCCAGCACTGGCGCCACGACGACGGCCCTCGTCCCACGCTGTGCGTGATCCACGGGTTCATGGGTTCGGCGTACCTGTTCAACGGGTTGTTCTTCTCGCTGCCGTGGTTCTACCGCTCCGGGTACGACATCATGCTTTACACGCTGCCGTTCCACGGTCGCCGGGCCGAGAAGTACTCTCCGTACAGCGGATACGGGTTGTTCGCCAACGGATTCGCCGGGTTCGCCGAGGCTATGGCGCAAGCCGTCCACGACTTCCGCTCGCTGATCGACTATCTGGAGTTCACCGGAGTCGACCGCGTCGCACTGACCGGAATGTCGTTGGGCGGCTACACCTCCGCATTGATCGCCTGCGCCGACGACCGCATCGAAGCCGTGATCCCGAACGTTCCGGTCGTCATGCCCGAGAAGCTGATCGACGAGTGGTGGCCGGCGAACATGCTGGCGGCGCTGGGCGATCGGCTGACCGACAACGACGACGAACTGTCAACGGCCGCAGCGATGTTCCACTCGCCGCTGAACTATCCGGCGCTGGTGCCGAAGAACCGGCGGCTGATCATCGCAGGCCTCGGCGACCGGCTCGCGCCACCGCAGCAGGCCGAGGCACTGTGGGAGCACTGGGACCGCTGTGCGTTCCACTGGTTCCCCGGCAATCACATCCTGCACGTCAGTCAGCCGGACTACCTGCGCAGGATGACGCGGTTCATGCGCGACTTCATGTTCAGCTAGGCCGCGTCACGCCTTGACCGCGCTGACCAGCGAAATGGACCTAAACATCGGTCCCGCTTCGGAGTCGGGGTCCGGAAGGGGTCGAGCGATCTGTCGGAAGTAGTCCGGTAGGTCGATCGCTGCGCCCTGCCATTCGTTGTCGGTGAACCAGTCGATCGCCGGAGCGTGCTGCTCGTTGTAGATCAGCGTGAAGAACCGATTCCCGTCGTCGGACGCCCGCTCCTCTTCGCGTGCCGCCTTGAACAGCTCCTCGCTGAAGGGCTTCCCGTCGTCGACCGCGACGTGGCTGCCCCGCACCGTCAAGTCATGAATGCCGGTGAAGAGTTCGCCCTGTGCTGCAGCGGGTAGGTACACCAGCAGTCCCTCGACCACCCAGGCCGACGGCGTCGAGGGGTCGAATCCGCTCTGCCGGAGTGCCTGCGGCCAGTCACCGCGCAGGTCGACGGCTATCTCACGGCGTTCGGCCGTTGGCGCTTCACCGCGGCGCGTCAGCACGTCTCGCTTGAAGTCCAGCACCTGCGGCTGATCCAACTCGAAGACGACCGTGCCGTCCGGCCACGCCAGTCGGTAGGCACGTGAGTCCAGCCCGGCCGCCGGAATCACGACCTGGCGCACGCCCGCGTCGGCGGCGGCATAGAAGTAATCGTCGAAGTACTTGGTGCGGGCGGCCTGGTAGTTGACGAAGTGCCTGCCGAACTCGGACATCAGCTTGTTGTCCGGCGCCCTGCCGTCGAGGACGTCCGCCCACTCGCCGCCGACCGCCCTGCAGAAGATCTCGGCGTAAGGGTCTACCACCAGCGGTTCGGGCTTGTTCGCCTCCAACGCCCGAGAGGCCGCGACGAACAGCGCGGTCGCGCCGACGCTCGATGTGATGTCCCAGGTGTCGTTGTCGGTGCGCATACATCCGGTTGTACGCGTGCAATCTGACAAACCGCTGAAGTGCTAGACGAGTGGGCGTCCTGTCCGGATCCGCCGGTCGAGATCCTTGCGCATCCAGTTGAACGGGAACTCACGGATGAAGCCCGGCAACATGTCGTTTACGAACCGGATGCGCTTCATCAACCGATCGAAGCGGCGCTGTTTGATGTCGTCCCATTCCAGGCGCATCTCGTCGCGGAAACGTTGCGGCAGAAACCCTGTCGTGATCAGGAGGTTGAAGTCGTCGAGTTTGCGCTGCACCGCTGCGGGAATCTTTGCTCCACGCACCCGGCCCGCCGCGATCGGCCAGAGGAAGTCTCGGACTCGGTCGTCGATGTGCACCTTGTCCATTGACTCGTCCCAGTAACGGTCGAACGCCGCCTGGTCCGCGGGCCACATCTCGCGAGGAACCTGCAGCATCGTCCCGAGCGCGATGCCCTCGGAGAACAGTTGCGCGGCCGCGGCGTCGTCGACCTCGCCGACGAAGATCTTGTGGATGTCGATGATGCCCTTGTACATGCAGGCTCCGACCCACATCTGGAGCTCGGGGTCGAACGCGTTGTAGGACATCGGGCTTTCCTCAGTCGAATACACCTGCGCGTGCGCACCATTGACTGCCCGCCGGAACGCCGCCTGCTGCTCGGCCGTGCCCTGCGCCGAGACAGCGAGATATGTGAATGTGGTGCGGGCCCGCTTGATCGGGTGGCGGTCGATGCGGCCGCTCTCGACCCGGCTTTCCACCACGCCGTAGCCGACGCCGGGTCGCGCGAGTTGCATGACGACGTTCGCCGCCCCGGCCAGCAGGCCGACACCCATCATCCCGCCGACGGCTTCTGTGCGGCGGCCGAAGAGCGGACGGCGAATCTCACCGATCGTCATTGCTCACCTTGCCCCGAACTCGAAACTGATAACGGCTGTTCTCAGATTCTGGCGGGCCACTGGGCGGGTGTCAAGGTGCCAAGATGGGGACCGTGGCTCAAGTTCGCCCGTATCGCGGCGTCGAAGCGGCCGACCGGCTGGCAGATCGCCGCTCCCGCCTGCTGCAGGCCGGTCTGGACATTCTCGGTTCGAGGGCGGATCCATCGGATCTGACCGTGCGCGGAATCTGCAGGCAGGCCGGGGTGACGGCACGCTACTTCTATGAGAGCTTCACCGACAAGGACGAGCTGGTCGCCGCGGTATACGACTGGGTGATCGCCGACATCGCCGCAGGCACTC
Organism: Mycobacterium sp.; assembly: GCF_032159565.1. Taxonomy (GTDB): domain Bacteria; phylum Actinomycetota; class Actinomycetes; order Mycobacteriales; family Mycobacteriaceae; genus Mycobacterium. Next base: position 14,780 of record NZ_JAVHWR010000012.1, on the reverse strand, counting down.
AGGCCGCCGTGGCGGCTGCGCCGCCGAGGACCGAGAACCGGGCGGCCATGGCCAACATCGTGCAGACCATCGCCGAAGACCCGCGCATCGGACGACTGCTGTTCAATTCGGAATTGGCCAACCCGGTGCTGGTACGCAAGCGCAGGGAGGCGGGTGGCTTGCTCACCACGCTCTACGGCCGCGATGTCGGGAGCGCGCTCGGTGTGCAACAGAGCGAGCGCAGCAAGGCGACTGCCCATTTCGCCGTAGCAGGCGTCGCACAGACGATCAGCGCGTGGTTGGACGGCGACGTCGAACTCGAGGCCGGAGAACTAGTCGACCAACTGACGGCCATTCTGGACGCATTGACCGACCCGAAGCTGTACCGGGATTAGCCGGCGGTCACAGGCTGCCGTCGGTCGGCCGCGGTCTTGGGCGTCGCCTTTGTGTCGGCCTCGCTGAATTCCTTCACCCAGCAGGCGAATTCGAGCGTTATGCCGTCGGGGTCGTGGAAATAGAACGACCGCACGTAGACGCCCGGATGCACGGTCGGCGAGACCTGCACCTCGCTCTCGTCATGGTTGAGCACCGGGCCGACGCGCACGCCCTTGTCCTTCAGCCGCTGCCGGTAGTCGTCGAACTTCTCGGCGGGTACGTGAAACGCCAGGTGGTTCATCGAGCTGACCGAGCTGGTTATCTCGCCGATACCTGGGATGGCGGCGGGCGAGGAGATGCCGGGCACCCGATCCGCGGCGTCGGCGAACCAGAAGAACGCCACACAGTCACCGCTGCCCGCGTCGAAGAAGAAGTGCTGGCCCATGCCGCCCGGCAGGTCGAGCGATTTGATCAGCGGCATGCCCAGAACACCCGAGTAGAAGTCGACCGTCTTCTGCATGTCCGAACACACCAGCGCGACGTGGTTGATCCCGCCGAGTTGGAACTCGGAATTCTGATTGTCGGGCTTGATCATTGTCGCCTCCCCTCGAGCCGACTACGCGAATCCTCTGTCAGGAGGCAAATCTGAATCTAACATCAGGTTGGGGTGCGATCAACGTCCGTTCAGCCAGGAGCGAGGGGGGTCGTGAGGGTCAGTCCGCGCGAGCAGATGCCTGCCGCCCGGGGTCGCCGGGCGCAGCCGGCGACGGATACCGCGGCGCGAGCTGCCGTCGCGCGCAACAGAATTCTGGCAACCACGATCTTGGATATCGCCGGCGAAGCAGGTATGTCGACCGCTTCGTTCTACAGCTACCACGGCTCAATGGAGTCGACCGTCCGCGAGTGCCACGAGGAGACCGGACCGACATGACCAGGACACCGTCCTCCGACACACCGGGAGTGATGCGCGAGTTCATCGGGTTGGACTCCCCCACCGCGCGGCGGGCCGGCTCGGGCGGCCATCCCTGCCAGGGCCTGTATCACCGCGGAGTGGGGCGCAAGCCCAAGGTGGCGATGATCGCCGTCCACTATCAGATCGACTTCTCCGAGCACTATCTCGCCGACTACATGGCCACCCGCGGCGTCGGCTTCCTGGGCTGGAACACCCGGTTCCGGGGCTTCGAGAGCAGCTTCATGCTGGACCACGCGCTTGTCGACATCGGTGTAGGCGTCCGCTGGTTGCGCGAGGTCCAGGGGGTGGAAGCAATTGTGCTGCTGGGGAACTCCGGCGGTGGCTCATTGATGGCCGCCTATCAGGCGCAGGCCGTGGATCCCCACGTCACGCCTCTGGAGGGCATGCGTCCGGCAGCAGGCCTCACCGAGCTACCTCCGGCCGACGGGTACGTCGCCAGCGCGGCACATCCCGGTCGTCCCGACGTTCTGACCGCGTGGATGGACGCGTCGGTTCTGGACGAGAACGATCCAATCTCAACCGATTCCGATCTAGACCTGTTCGACCCGGCGAACGGGCCACCCTACAGCGAGGACTTCGTCAGCCGCTATCGGTCAGCGCAGGTGGCCCGCAACAACGCGATCACCGACTGGGCCGAACGCGAGCTCAAGCGCGTGCGCGCCGCGGGCTTCTCCGACCGCCCGTTCACCGTCCTGCGTACCTGGGCGGACCCCCGGATGGTCGATCCGACACTGGAACCCACGAAGCGGCCCGCCAACATGTGTTACGTCGGCGAACCGGTCAAGGCCAACCGATCGGCGCACGGAATCGCCGCCGCGTCGACGCTGCGCAGCTGGCTCGGCATGTGGAGCCTGCGACACGCGCAGACGCGCGCCGAACCGCACCTGGCACGCATCGACTGCCCCGCCCTGGTGATCAACGCCGAACAGGACACCGGCGTCTATCCATCCGACGCCCAGCGCATCCATGACGCACTCAAGAGTCAAGACAAGACGCAGTACTCCGTCGACACCGACCATTACTTCACCACGCCGGGAGCGCGCAGCGAGAAAGCCGATACGATCGCCAAGTGGATCGCGAGGCGGTGGCGCTAGCTGCCGACTCGTCGCGCGAGCGCTCGTCGGTGAGTGTCCTGGCCCATTTCGTTCCCGGCGCCAAGGTTCTGGAGTTCGTTGCGCCAGAAGCTGATTGGCTCGACGTGCGGTATTGCGCCGAGGACGACGACGACACCTTCTATCGCGAACTGCCGCAAGCCGAGGTGATCTGGCATGTGCTGCGGCCACTGTCGGCGGCCGATCTCGAGCAGGCGTCGAGGTGCAGGCTGGTGCACAAGCTCGGCGCGGGCGTCAACACCATCGACGTCGAAGCGGCATCGCGGCTCGGCATAGCGGTGGCCAACATGCCCGGCGCCAACGCCGCGTCGGTTGCCGAAGGCGCCGTCCTGCTGACGCTTGCGGCACTTCGCCGACTACCCGAACTCGACCGGGCCACCCGCGCGGGGACCGGCTGGCCGTCGGATCCGAGCCTCGGTGAAACCGTGCGCGACATTGGCGGCTGCACCGTCGGGTTGGTCGGCTACGGCAACATCGCCAAACGTGTCGAGACCATCGTGGCCGCAATGGGTGCCGACGTCCTGCACACCAGCACCGCCGAGGACGGCCATCCCGGCTGGCGGCCGCTGCCTGACCTGCTGGCCGCAGCCGACATCGTGTCGCTGCACCTCCCGCTGACCGCATCGACGTCGAACCTCTTGGATGCTTCGGCACTTGCCCTGATGAAGCCGAGTGCGATCATCGTCAACACCTCTCGCGGACCCATCATCGACGAAGACGCTCTCGTCGAGGCGTTGCGAGGAGGTCGGCTGGCGGCGGCGGGACTCGACGTCTTCGCCGTCGAACCGGTACCCGCCGACAACCCGTTGTTGGCCCTCGACAACGTCGTGCTGACACCGCACGTCACCTGGTACACCGTCGACACCATGCGCAGATACCTGGCCGAAGCGGTCGACAACTGCCGCCGGATCCGCGACGGGCGGGACCTTCGAAACGTCGTCAACTCACCCGAGTAGTCTCGTCCCAACCGACCGGTTATTAGGGAAGGCACTTCGGCATGCCCATCGCAGTCAATTCTGAGCACAACGACCTGGCCGATTCGGTTCGATCCTTCGTGGCGCGGGTGGCGCCATCGGATGTTCTGCACGAGGCCCTCGAAACGCCGATCCCGAACCCTCCGCCCTACTGGAAGGCTGCCGCCGAACAAGGCCTGCACGGCGTCCACCTGTCCGAAGCCGTTGGCGGACAAGGGTTCGGAATCCTCGAACTCGCGATCGTGCTCGCCGAGTTCGGCTATGGGGCGGTACCCGGGCCCTTTGTGCCGTCCGCCATCGCCAGCGCGCTGATATCGGCACACGATCCCGAGGCCCCGCTGCTCAGCGACCTGGCCTCCGGCGCAGTGATCGCTGCGTACGCCATCGACTCCGGGCTCACCGCCACCCGGCAGGGCGACGGCCTCGTCATTCGCGGCGAGGTACGGGCAGTACCCGCGGCAGCGCAGGCCGCGATCCTGGTGCTGCCGGTGGCCGGCCTGGATGGGGGGACCAGCGGCTACGAATGGGTGGTGCTCGACGCCGGTCAACTGGAGATCGAACCCGTCCGAAGTGTCGACCCGCTGCGACCGCTCGCGCACGTCCGCGCGAACGCGGTCGAGGTCGGCGAGGACCGGGTGTTGAGCAACCTGAGCCGCGAACTGGCCCGCGCGCTGATATCGACGCTGCTGTCCGCCGAAGCGGTCGGCGTCTCGCGGTGGGCCACGGACACCGCATCGGCCTACGCCAAGATCCGCGAGCAGTTCGGCAGGCCGATCGGACAGTTCCAGGCCATCAAGCACAAGTGCGCGGAGATGATCGCCGACACCGAACGCGCGACGGCCGCGGTGTGGGATGCCGCCCGCGCGATCGACGAGTCTTCCGCGCACGTGAGGAGCGACAACGACCCCGAAAGCGATTCGGATGAAAGCGCTTTCGAGTTCGCGGCCGCGGTGGCGGCAACTCTGGCCCCTGTCGCGGCGCAGCGCTGCACCCAGGACTGCATTCAGGTGCACGGCGGCATCGGCTTCACGTGGGAACACGACTGCAACGTGTACTACCGCCGCGCCCTTGTGCTGGCGGCCTGCTTCGGCCGCGCCGCCGACTACCCGCAACAGGTCGTCGACATCGCCACCACCACCGGGATGCGCAAGCTCGACATCGATCTGGACCCGGACACCGAGAAGCTGCGCGAGGAGATTCGTGCGGAGGTGGCCGCGCTCAAGACACTTCCCAGCGGCGCCGAGCGCAACGCCGCGATCGCAGAAGGCGGCTGGGTGCAGCCGCATCTGCCGAAGCCGTGGGGTCGCGCCTCCGACCCCATCGAGCAGATCATCATCGCCCAGGAGTTCTCGAGTGGCATGGTGAAGCGCCCGCAGATGGGCATCGCGGCGTGGATCATTCCGTCGATCGTCGCGTTCGGCACCGACGAGCAGCAGCAGAGATTTCTACCGCCGACGTTCCGCGGCGAAATGATCTGGTGTCAGCTCTTTTCGGAGCCGGGCGCCGGCTCCGACCTGGCCAGCCTGTCCACCAAGGCCACCAAGGTCGACGGTGGCTGGCGCATCACCGGCCAGAAGATCTGGACCACCGCGGCGCAGTTCTCGCAATGGGGTGCGCTGCTCGCACGGACGGACCCCAGCGCACCCAAGCACAACGGCATCACCTACTTCCTGCTCGACATGAACAGCGAAGGCATCGAGGTGAAGCCGCTGCGCGAGCTCACCGGCAACACGATGTTCAACACCGTCTTCATCGACGACGTGTTCGTTCCCGACGAGTACGTGCTCGGCGACCCGGATCGCGGCTGGGAGGTCAGCCGCAACACGCTTACCGCAGAGCGGGTCTCGATCGGCAACACCGAGCCGCCGGGCATGGCGAGCCTGGCTGGTCTGGTGGATTTCGTACGCGACGGCCAGTTCGACCAGATCGCGCAGAACCAGGCCGGGCGGCTGATCGCCGAGGGGCACGCCGCCAAGATCCTGAACATGCGCTCGACCCTGCTGACGCTGGCAGGCAGCGATCCGATGCCCGCCGCCGCGATCAGCAAGCTGCTGTCCATGCGGACGGGCCAGGGCTACGCCGAGTTCGCGGTGTCCTCCTTCGGCACCGACGGCGCAGTCGGCGATCTCGGATCACTGCCGGGCACGTGGGCCGAGCACCTGTTGTACAGCCGCGCCACCACGATTTACGGTGGCACGTCGGAGGTGCAGCTCAACATCATCGCCGAGCGGCTGTTGGGGCTGCCCCGCGACCCGTAAAGGTAGGAGGTGGGGCGGACGACCACCGACGTGACGCTGCGCCAACTGCGGTATTTCGCCGTGCTCGGCGACGAACTGAACTATCGCCGCGCCGCCGAGCGGCTGTTCATCACCCAACCCGCACTGTCGACGGCGATAAAGCAGCTCGAGCACCAACTCGGGGTCATGCTCGTCACCCGCAACACGCGCGAGGTCGCGCTGACCGAACTCGGCGCCGAATGGCTGCCCAAGGTGCGCGATGCGCTGCACGGGATCGACGAGGCGGTCGACGATCTGATCGCGCTGTCGGCGCACTACCGGCGCATCCGGCTGGGCTACCTCATCGGAACCGGCGCGGATCTGCTGTTCCGCCTGATCCGCCATTTCGAGGTCGGGCACCCCGAAATCAAACTGGAGCCAAGGGAATTCGACTTCTCGGATCCCACCGCGGGCCTGGCAGACGGAACCACGGAGGTGGCGATCATCCGGCCGCCCGTCGACCTGCCCGAGCACCGGATGTTCATCCTGGACGCCGAGAGCTGGGTCGCCTGCCTGCCGCGGGACCATCGGCTGGCACGGCGATCGGAGTTGACCATCGCCGAATTGCTCGACGAGCCGATCGTGGTCGCACCGAGCACCGCCGGGTGCTGGCGTGACTACTGGATGGCGATGGATGCCCGCGACGGCAAGCCGCCGACGATCGCCGCCGTCGCCGCCACCTACGAAGAGGAGACCACCACCATTGCGCGCGGCCTCGGCATCAGCTTCACCAGCGAGGCCAGCGCCCGCCTGTACGAGCGGCAGGGCATCGTCTACGTGCCGATAACCGACCGGCCGCGCAATTACACCGCGCTCGCGTGGCACCCCGCCGGGCTGTCGCATGAAGCCGCCGAACTCGTCCGTCACGTCCGGGAGGAATGGAGCTTCGGCGAGGGCCAGCCGGTTGAACGGCCCGCGACTTATTACTGATCGCCTTCTCGCTCGGCACGACTCGTCGGCCAGTGATAAACGTTGGTTATCAGTAGATCAGAATTCGGAACTTCCGCTGCCTGCCGGCGCGCGGTTTGCTATCAGCACCGAGTGACCCTTCTGCGCTGGAGAGACCATGACCGACCTCGCCCCACCGACTGACGCGAAAACACCTCCACCTGCGGACTCCGAGGACGAGAAGCTGGCACAGTTCGGCTACACCCAGAAATTGGACCGCTCGGTCGGCCGGCTCGCATCGTTCGCCATCGGATTCGCCACGATAAGCGCCACCACCGCGGTATTCACCGGCTTCGGCGCCGGGTACTTCACCGCGGGCGCGCCCTTTGTCTGGACGCTGCTGATGGCCGGTGCGGTGTTCGTCGTATGGGTGGTGATCGCGGCAGATCTGACGTCGAAGATTCCGCTCGCGGGCTACGCGTACCAGTGGACGAGTCGGATCCACGGCTCGATGCTCGCGTGGTTCACCGGAGTGATGGCGCTCGCCGGATGGGTGTGCGGCATGACCGGAGTCGGATTCATCCTCTCCGGTTATCTGGGCAGCCTGTTCGGCTGGAGCATGAGCCAGAGCGCGCAGATTCTGGTCGCCATCGGCGTGATGGCCGTTTGCATGCTCGTCAACCTCTACGGCGTCCGCTTCGCCACGATGGTCAACAACATCGGTGTCAGCCTCGAGCTGGTCATCACCGTCGGTGCGACGATCCTCGTGGCGATCGTCGCGTTCTCGTCGCCCGAGAACCATCAGCCGATCTCGGTGCTGTTCACCGGCGGCACTTCAGACCAGCACAGCGCCTACATCCTGGCGTGGCTGGCGGCCTCGCTCGGACCTTTCTTCGGGCTGATCGGCGTGGAGGCCAGCGCCGACGTCGCCGAGGAAACGGTGGGCGCACGCCACGTCATCCCTCGCACCATGTTCTACGCGCTGACCACATCGATCATCATCGAGTTCCTGATGTACGTCGTCTACGTGCTGGCCATCAAGGATCAGGACGCCGTCGCGACCGCGTCTTCGGCGCCCATCGAGGAGATCATCACTCAGCAGGTCGGCCCCGTCGTGACGAGAATCGTTGTCGCCGTGGCTCTCACGAACATCATGGCGTGCATCCTGGCCAACATCCTGGTGGCGACCCGGCTCACTTATTCGATGGCCCGTGACAACATGCTGCCGTTCTCTCACGTCTGGCGGCACGTGTCGACGACCAACCGCACCCCCACCTACGCGGTACTCGGATTGTTCGGGCTGTCGACGATCCTGCTGCTGTCCGCGCTGATCAGCGAGAAAGCCTTCTTCCTCATCATCGGGCTGTCGTCACTGGCGGTGTTCGCCACGTACTTCCTGCAGACCGTCGCCCTGCTGATCGGCCATCGCCGCGGCACCATTCCCGCGCCGGAGCCGGGCACGTTCGATCTGGGACGGGCGCGCGTTCCGGTCTACGTCCTGGGGCTCGTCTGTTTCACCCTGGTATGCGCGGCGCTGATCTTCCTGCCGCAGTTCGTCAACAACGGCTACCTCTTCCTCGGCCTGGTGGTACTCGCGGGCCTCTGGGCGGTAACCGGGCTGCGCAAGCGGCTGGCCAACGGTGACGCCGGACCGAACTACGCAAAAACCCACCTGAACTGAATTCGCCTCTCTCACCGAAGGATTACGCAAAATGACAACCCTTGATATCGGCGCAAGCAACTTGGTCGCCGTGGAGCCCGGCGCGATCCGGGAGGACACCCCGCCCGGCTCGGTGATTCAGTACAGCGACTACACGCTGGACACATCGAGTCCGTTCGCGGGCGGGGTGGCCTGGATCGAAGGCGAGTACGTGGCCGCAGAAGAAGCCCGCATCTCGATCTTCGACACCGGCTTCGGGCACTCAGACCTGACCTACACCGTCGCACATGTGTGGCACGGCAACATCTTCCGGCTCGGCGATCACGTCGACCGGCTGCTCGACGGCGCGCACAAGTTGCGGCTCGACGCCGGCTACCCGAAGGACGAGCTGGCTGAGATCACCAAGCGGTGCGTCAGCATGTCGCAGCTGCGGGAGTCGTTCGTCAACCTGACTGTCACGCGCGGTTACGGAAAACGCAAGGGCGAGAAGGATCTTTCCAAGCTCACCCATCAGGTCTACATCTATGCGATCCCCTACCTGTGGGCGTTCCCGCCAAGCGAGCAGATCTTCGGGACGACGGCGATCGTCCCACGGCATGTGCGCCGCGCCGGTCGAAACACCGTCGACCCGACCATCAAGAACTACCAGTGGGGCGACCTGACCGCGGCCAGCTTCGAGGCCAAGGACCGCGGCGCACGCACTGCGATCCTGATGGACTCCGACAACTGCGTCGCCGAGGGGCCGGGCTTCAACGTCTGCATCGTCAAGGACGGGAAGCTTGCCTCGCCGTCCCGAAATGCGCTGCCGGGCATCACCAGAAAGACGGTGTTCGAAATCGCCGACACGATGGGCATCGAGGCCACCCTGCGCGACGTCACCAGCCACGAGCTCTACGACGCCGACGAGTTGATGGCGGTCACCACCGCCGGCGGCGTCACCCCGATCAACTCGCTCGACGGTGAGCCGATCGGCAGCGGCGAACCCGGACCGATGACGGTGAAGATCCGCGACCGGTTCTGGGCGTTGATGGACGAGCCCTCGCCCTTGATCGAGGCGATCGAGTACTGATCGAACGCCCGCACAGCAGGGCCGTCGATGACAGTTCCGCAACGCCATTCTGCCGCTGACGTTGTAGTGGGGGTCTATCCTCGAAATAGATAGCTTCCCAAAGTTGTTGGCGGTGGTGAGATGGAAAATATCCGACAACGAATAGTGCGCCTGATAGTCAGTGCAGCGGCCGCGGCCGCGTTCTTGATCGCAACCCCGGCGCTGTTCAGCGAGACAGTTCCGCAAGCGTCGGCCCAGCCGTGTGTAAACGGCGTCATCCCGTGGAACCCGTACGTCGTGAATTGCAACCTTCCGCCGCGCGGACCCAGGGTGCGCGGCGCCGCTCCCGACGCGGGGGCGATCATCGCGTGCCGGGACCATCCCGGCTGCCTGTCCTGGTACGTCAACGGGCCCTGATGAGCGACTCCCGCGACGTCGAGAAGCGCTGGCACGACCCTGCCGCGCTGCGACACGCGGTTGAGTACGGCATCGGCGTGATCGTGGTGGCTGCCGTCGCGTTCGCGCTCTACGTCGTCGTCGACAAGGGATCGGTCATCCTGGCCGCCACCGTGCCCGCGATCCTGTTCCTCGGCGGCGTCGGCGCCCTCGTGCAGACGTATCGCGTCTGGCGTGTCGGCGGCACCTGGCCGATCTGGCAGGGTGCCGGCTGGTTCCTGCTGACCTTCATGCTGGTGTGTCTGTCGATCCCCTGGTCGGCCGCGACTCTCGCTCCCAAGTGAACCCGTTTCGAGAGACCTACAGCACGCGTCGCCCGGCCTGTTCCCTTGAGAGCAGGCCGGGCGACCGCTAGTGAACCTAGTGCCAGCCCCACAACGGGACATCGTCCCAGTGACCTGGCGGGACATCGTGGAGAGGTCCAGGAAGCTTCTTCAACTGCCCGGGTGGTCCCTGGAAGCCGTCACACGGGAAGCCCCAGCACCCCCAGCCGCCGTGGTCATCTGCCTGCGCTGTACCGGCACCGATGCCTATAGCGGTTAGTCCCATGGCGCCGCTGATTGCCGCTGTTGCGGCTAGTTTCTTCATGTTCATTGCGGTCTCCTTTCCGATGGCGAATGGCGCGGTTCTACGCCAATGCTTTTAGAAAGATGCCCGTCACCTCGTGCCGGCGACGCGGCGCGACCCCCTCATATGAGGGCTACCCGGATGACACGCGTCGCTCAACGCCCTGTGGATCGCCTGTCAGGCGCCGCTACTCGACTTCTGCCTTCTCGTCGTCTCCGCCGACAGCTGCCTTCTCGTCGTCTCCGCCTACGGACATTTCGCGGAGTTCGCGCTTGAGAATCTTGCCGGTCGGGTTGCGCGGCAGTTCCTCGAGGAAGACGACTTCGCGCGGCACCTTGTAGCGGGCCAAATTCTCCTTGACGTAGTTCTTGATCGTGTCCTCGTCGATGCTGGCGCCGTCGGTCTTGACGACGAACGCGCGCAGCCGGTGGCCCCAGTCCTTGTCCTCGACGCCGAGCGCGGTGGCCTCGACGACGTCGGGGTGACCGCTGATGAGGTCCTCGACTTCTGCTGGGAAGACGTTCTCGCCGCCGGACACGATCATCTCGTCGTCGCGGCCGCTGACGTACAGCAGGTTGTGCTCGTCGAAGTATCCGACGTCGCCCGAGGACATCAACCCGTCGATGATCTGCTTGTGACCGCCGCCGGTGTAGCCCTCGAACGGGAAGGTGTTGCCGACGAAGATCCGGCCCACCTCTCCCTGCGGCAGGTCGTTGCCGTTGTCGTCGAGGATCCTGATCTTGACGCCCTTGACGACCGGTCCGACGGTGGCCGGGTTGATCGACAGGTCCTTCGGCCGTGCGATCGTCGCGAACGCGATCTCCGTCGACCCGTACAGGTTGTAGATGACCGGCCCGAGGTCCTTGAGTGCCCGGTTGGCCAGCTCGGCGCCGAGCTGCGAGCCGGACACGAACACGATTCGCAGCGACGACAGGTCCGGCTTCTTCTCCGTCTTCTCCAGCTCGTCGAGGAGCCGGGACAGCATGACTGGAACGACGACCATCGCCGTCGCCTTGGTCTTCTCGATATCGGCGAGCACGGTCGCGGGCTTGAAGCGTCGCCGCAGCACCAACGTCGAGCCCAGAAACATCGCGATCGTGGCGTGCAGGAAGCCCAGCGCGTGGAACATCGGCGCGGGCAGCGAGGTCACCTCGTTGGCCTTGAACGGCACATGTGAGAGCACACCGCCGATCGGCGCCAGCGACGGCGGAGTGCTTCTGTTGGCCCCCTTGGGCGTTCCGGTCGTGCCGCTGGTCAGGATGATGATCGACGAATGTTTCGTCGCCTTCGGCGCCGGCTTGGCGCTGCTGCGCTTGATGAGATCGGCAAGCGTCTCGTCGGTGCTGCCCGAATTGTCGGCGTCGGGGTTGGTGCCAAGCGCGCGCAGCTTGCCCTGCGGCGGATCGGCCTGCGAAACCGCCTTGGTGTACTCGTCGTCGTAGATGATCACATGGGCGTTCTCGCGCTCGGAGACCTCCTTGATCTGTGGCCCGGAGAACTCGCTGTTGAGCAGAATGATGCGGGCGCCGACGCGGGCCGCGCCGTAGAGGGCGATCAAGAACCAGCGATGGTTGCGGGCCAGGATCGCCACCCCGTCGCCGCCTTTGACGCCCATCGCCAGCAGGCCATTGGCGACGGCGTGGGCGGCCTCGTCCAACTCCTTGAACGTGATTTCGCCGTCGTCGTCGACGATCGCGGTCCGGTCCGGGGTGCGTCGGGCGTTCAGCGCGGGGATCATGCCGAACTCGCCCCACCGCCGGATATCGGCAACGAATGCGGCGATGTTCTGCGGCGGCTCCAACTTCAATGCGCCCGCTTCGAACATTTTGAGGGCGTAATGCAGTTCGGCTGCGCCGCGTTCCACATATTGCCCGATGGACTGCTGGATTCTGGCCGCTGCCTGGAAAGGAAGATCGGTGAGCTTCGGCATGGCACCACAATATGTGACGACCGTCGCACCGCGACGGGAAAGTGCTGCGTAACTACCATGGCGGTATGGCCGCAGCCTCATCGAAGGGTGGGCACCTCGAGGTCGACGGCGAGCAGGTGCCGATCACCCATCCCGACAAGGTCATCTTCGGTGACCTCGGCGTCACGAAGCTCGACCTGATGCGCTACTACCTGGCCGTGGCCCCAGGGGCGCTTCGCGGGGTGGCCGAGCGCCCGATGATCCTCAAGCGATTCGTCAAAGGCATCTCCGAAGAGGCCGTCTTCCAGAAGCGCGCACCCGAGAAGAACCGACCCGACTACGTCGATGTCGCCGAGCTCAAATACGCCTCCGGCACGTCGGCGAAGGAGGCGGTCCTTCACAACGCCGCGGGTCTGGTGTGGGCGGTCAACCTCGGCTGTGTCGACCTCAATCCACACCCCGTTCGCGCCGACGACCTCGCGCATCCCGACGAGCTCCGAGTCGATCTCGATCCGATGCCGGGCGTCGACTGGCGTCAGATCATTCACGTCGCGCTCATTGCCCGCGAGGTCCTCGAGGATCACGGACTGACGGCGTGGCCGAAGACGTCGGGGTCGCGTGGCTTCCACATCTACGCGCGCATCGAGCGGCGCTGGCCGTTCAAGTTCGTGCGGCTGGCCGCGCAGACGGTGGCCCGCGAAGTCGCGCGGCGGGCACCGGACCTCGCCACCGCACGGTGGTGGAAAGAAGAACGCGAGGGCGTGTTCGTGGACTTCAACCAGAACGCATTCGACCGCACGGTCGCCTCTGCGTATTCGGTACGGGCCACGCCCGATGCGCGAGTATCGACGCCGCTGCGCTGGGATGAGGTTGCCGACTGCCGCCCGGAGGATTTCACCATCGCGACGGTGCCCGCCCGATTCGACGAGCTCGGCGATCCGTGGGAGGGCATGGACGACGCAGCGGGCAGCCTCGAGGCGTTGCTCGATCTGGCCGACCGGCTCGGGCCTGCCGAGAAGGCGCCGAAGGGCGCCGCGAAAAGCACCCAGAAGGGAACCGGGGGCGGCGCGAGCCGGGTTTCTTCGAAGCCGCTGATCGAGATCGCCCGCACCAAGACCAAGGACGAGGCGATGGCCGCGCTCGACATCTGGCGTGAGAAATATGAGGAAGTGGCTAAGAAACTTAAGGCCGCCGACGTCCTCGTCGACGGAATGCGCGGGCCGAGTTCCATCTGGTACCGCATCAGGATCAACCTGCAGCACGTGCCCGAAGAGCTGCGGCCACCACAGGAAGCGCTGCTCGCGGACTACAGCCCGTGGGAGAACTACTCCGGGGCACAATTGGGCAATCGTTGAGCCGAGTTCGCCGATTCCGGTTCTTAGCAAAGTATTACCGGACGCTCCCCAATGCCTTAGATCAGCGGCATAGCTTTGACCTCATGTACGGAAACCCAGCACTCGACTGCAGCGGCGCACAGATGCGTGCGCAGTGTCGTCAGCTGGCCACCGTGGTGACGGTCAGCGGCGAAGTCAACGAGTCGAACCTCGATGTCATCACTGCCTATGCACGGCGCTTCGTCTTGACGGAGAAGCCCTTCGTTTTGGATATGACCGGCGTGAATTCGTTTACGCCGGAATGCATTTCACTGCTCTACGCCATCGACGAAAACTGCCACAACGCCGGCGTTGATTGGTCGGTCGTTCCCAGCCAACACGTTCATCGGACACTGCGGTTGTTCGGCGAAGGTGAAACGTTCCCGGCCGTCGGCTCCGTCGCCGAGGCGCTTCACGACATCGCCGATCGCATCGGCGAACGTCGTCGCCTGCTACCTCTACTCACCAAGACCGCCTAACAGAAAGGGCGATCACGTGCTCATCGATCTCCGCTGGTTGACGTTCCTGCTCGGCAGGCACACCCCCACACCCACGCCCGCGCGCTAGTCCGCCCGGCTTCTTGCTCGGCGAGCTGGTACCGCTCGCACTTGTTGTCGCACTGTCACCGGTTTCGATAATCCCGGCGGTCGTGCTGGTTCTGCACACCGACCATCCAAGGCCCACAGGCCTGGCCTTCATGACGGGCTGGCTTGTGGGCCTTCTCGTGTTGACGGCCCTCTTCGTCCAGGTGCCGCATGTCATCGACGGGCTCGGCGGGTCTCCACCGTGGATGCCCTTGGTGCGAATCGGGATCGGTGTCCTGCTGATCGCCCTCGCCGTCGGGCGGTGGATGACGCGCAAGCGCACGACCCGCCCGCCCGCCTTGCTCAATAGCCTGAGCAGAATCACGCCCGCCGGCGCGGCGGCGGGCGGCTTCGGGCTGGTGGTGGCCAACCCCAAGGTGCTCGTCATGAATGCCGCCGCGGGCCTGATCATCGGCACGGCCGCAGCGGGCGCAGGCGTGTGGATCGCCGTCGCTCTCTACACCGCCCTGGCCGGCTCGACGGTGATCGCCCCGGTACTCGCCTACGTGGTGGCCGGCGGACGTGTCGATCCACAGCTCGAACGGGTGCGCAACTGGATGCAGCGGGAGCACGCCGCCGTGTCGGCGGTGATTCTGCTCGTGGTCG
>NZ_JAVHWR010000234.1:0-5803 GCF_032159565.1 Mycobacterium sp. | reverse complement strand
GGGCGGCCGGTCAGCTCGGGCGGCTCGTTATCGACGACCTACTCTCCGCAGGCATACCAGGTACAGACCTGATCGCCATCGCTAGGCCGCGGCCTGAAATTGGACATCTGGATGAGACGGATCGCTGCGGACATCGCATGAGACGGGTGTATTGCCGCAGTACAATGAGGTGTGAGCGGACGCAGATGTTGAGAAGCTACAGGCGCACACACACTCTGATGAATAAGGAAGCTAAGGTGTAGTTTCTCAAATCGGTGTCATCTTCTCAGTCGAGATGACATGCCGATAGCCAAAATGACATTAACGTGAGAATTCATCAGACTTTTGAGCTCCCACCGTTGTCGACGGCGTTGCCGGCGAATCCGTGCACCGGCTCCAGGCCTGGGTGCGGATTGACGGAGTTGGTCGGGGATGGCTCGAGACGATAATCGCTGGTCGGACCGGTTCGAGAGTCATTGCGAGGCAGGCAAATTCGAGCCCTGTCCGCCTGCTATCGGGGGGTGTTCGGTCTCGTCATTTCCCTGAGTCGATGGTGGCGGCATCGATGAGCGTTTCTGCGGCTGATCGCGCGTGTAGCAGGGGAGGTGTCGTTGTGTGAGGTCGCGAGGGCTAAGGCGCCCTCGAAGAGCACTGCGAGCTGGTTGCCGAGCCGGTAGGGATCTCGGGCGCCGGCTTCGGTTGCTGTGTGGATGAGACGGGCAGCGGCGTGGTCACGTTGTCTCCCAGTGTCTTTGCCCGCAGGGCCTGTTATCGTTCGTTCGACATCGCCTATCGATGCGGTTCGCTCGGGCTGATGATCTTGCGGGCGAAGCTGCGGCTTTGTCCGGGTTCAGATTTCGTAGATCGCGTCGTATTCGAGCGTCGCGAGGTTCTCGATGACGAACGGTAGGGTGGCGTCGATCCGTTCTCGGACGGAGTCGATGCTGGGTCCTTCGAGGATGAAGTAGAACCCTGGCCCGGCGGAGCGCCGGTATGCGGATTTGACTACGCCCTCGGTCTGGAGATCGCGCAGGACCCGCATCTCGTGGTCGAGGTGTGGTTCCAGCGCATCCGGACGAGTTATGAAACCCTTGGCAAGCACGATCATGTGTTCTTCTCATATCAGGCAAGGACTTTGAGTCCGAAATGTGGGCGGCTGATCGGCATGTCAGCCGGCGGTGCTACGCCGCGGGCGCGGCGAACAGTGAGACATGTTCGTTTACCCAGTCCTTGACCGAGCGCGGGGCGTGGCCGGTGAGGTCATAGACGGTGGGGGAGGGGACCGCGTACACGTTGTTGCGGGTGAGGGCGTCGATCCCGATAAGGATATCGACGAGCAGTTCGGGCACCCCGGCAGATTGCAGCACGGCGCGCTGCTGGGATTCGGTTCGGACGTGATACTCGACGCGGGTTCCCGACGCCGCGGAGATGTAATCGGCGAGTTCGTTCATCGTCACGGCGGTGGGTCCGGAGATGTCATACACCTTGCCGGCATGGCGCTGGGGGCCGTCGGTGAGGATGACCTCGAAGACCCTCGCCACATCGCGGGTGTCGATCAGGGCCACCCGGCCCGTACCCCCAAGACCACCCCAGGCGTCGGACTGCGCAAACTTGGCGGCGAGCTTGACCATGAAGTCGGTGAAAGTCGTGGGGCGCACCACCGTCGCAGCGACACCCGTGGTCGCGAGGTAGGCGTCGATCTCGGTGTGCCACTGCAGAACATTCGCGGAGTCGACGTGTGTGCCTCCCGAGCCGGCGACCGACAGGTTCACCAGATAGGGCACATCCGCGCCGATCGCCGCGTCGATCAGCGCGATCTCGTCACGGACCTGTCGGTCGCTGGTCCCATAGCTCATAAAGGCCCTGTCGGAGCCGGTGAACGCCGACCGCAACGTGGCAGCGTCATCGAAGTCGACGCCTACGATCTCGAGCCTGGCGTCACCGAATGCTGTCGCAGCGGCCTCGGGGTTGCGGGTCAGGACCCGAACCTGCTCGCCGTCACGTACAAGCGCTTGCGTCAGTGTCTTACCGACAAGTCCGGTTCCGCCGGCCAGCGTGATCATGTTGAACCTTTCGTCCGAAGAGCGTTGCATTCCAAATCCGACAGTAGCGTTACTGCTATACTCCTGTCAACGGGTTGGGCTCGGGATTGCTAGGTTCCATTCGGTCGGTGTGTGCGTTACGTCGTCCTACCGAATCCATCGGTCGCGCTCAGTGCTCCTCCGCCCCTTTTGTTTAGGTGTTTCATCGGCGGCTAGCACCGTCAACTCAGACGGGCTGCGTGGAGCTGGTGGGTACCGACAACGGCCGACATCGACGTATGCGATATCGATACAGTCATGTCGTGTTGTTATGCGATTGGGTTATGATGGCGGCATGGGTTGGGCAGCTACTAACAGACACGGGCTGGCGGCTGCACCGGCGGGGCTGGGTTTCGTCCAAGATTTCCTCAACACCCATCCCACCCATCCCGCCCCGTCCGCCAAGCCTGAACCCGCGGCTGACCTGCTCGCTGACCTTGACAGCGCACAGCGCTGGCTCGACGGGGCTCTAGAGAGTTGGTCGCAAGAAACGGGCGTGTCCCAAGGCCGTGTGCTGCTCACCGAAGCCGACCTGGACAAGCTTCGTTGCCTGCGGGCCGATCTGGAGAGCTTGCTGCGTCCGGCCGATCGGCCTCGCGACGTTGCACTGCTACCGTCGGCATCCGTTTTGGTGCGCGTCGGAGCCGACGGTGCGGCGCTGCTGGAGCCGCGCGGCGCGGGAAGCCGTCGGGTCAGCGCGATCGTGCTGATCGAGACCTTTACCGCCCAACGCTTGGACAACTGGCGCCGACTGAAACTGTGCCGCAACGACCGGTGCCGCGTCTCGTTCTATGACCGCTCCCGTAACAACAGTGCGCTGTGGCACGACTCGCGTGCATGCGGCAACGCCACCTACCTGCGTGCGTCACGAGCGCGCAGACGTCAGGATGAGCTCACCGCCGATCAACACCCAAATGACTCCGAAAGGCACTGACACTCAACCACTTATCAGCATCGTTAGGCGGGCCTGTGTGCCTGGACCAGTTGACGATCGCGAGTTATGACTCGACGAGCTCGGGTTCGCGATCTAAGTCGCTACGATCCCGGCCTTAGTCGTCTATGCCTACCTTGTGTTTTCGGCGACTGGTCCCGTGGGCAGCTGCGAGTTGCAGACGAACTTCGCCACGGCAGTGCCGATCTCGTCGGGACTGTCCTCCTGGACGAAATGGATTCCGCTGACGGTGGTCTCGGTCAGGTTGGGCCAGGTCCGGATGAGCTGGAGGGTGCGGCCGTTGACGACGGCGCCCGGTTGGGCCTTGATGAACAGCTTGGGCACATCGCTTTCGGCCAACCACCTGCTGTAAGCCTCGACGACCGAGACGACCTCGGACGGCTCGCCGTCGATCGGGATGTTGCGTGGCCATGACAGCGTCGGCCTGCGATCTTCACCGGGGTTGGCGAACGGCCGCCGGTAGTAGCCCATCTCTTCGTCCGTGAGTCGGCGCTGAATCTGAGCCGGCAAGACGCCCTCGACGAAGATGTTCTGCTCTAGCACCATTCGCTCGCCTACCGGGGAGCGAAAACCCTGAAACACCTCACGAACGTCGCTAGGAAACTCGGACCACGTCATCGGGGTGACGATGGCTTCCATGAACGCGACGCCCTGCACCCGGTCGCGATGATGGTTGGCCCAGTCGAAGCCGAGCACGGAACCCCAATCGTGCAACACGAGTGTCACCTTGTCGCCGAGATCCAGTGCGTCCCAGAGCGCGAATAGGTGGTCGCGCTGCTCGCCGTAGTTGTAGCGATCCGGGCCCGACGGGCGCAGCTTGCCTGATCCGCCCATCCCGACCATATCGGCGGCTACCAGCCGGCCTAACCCTTCCAGGTGCGGCATCACATTCCGCCACAAGTAGGACGACGTGGGGTTGCCGTGCGCGAAGACAATCGCGTCGCCCTCGCCCTGGTCGACGTAGGCCATCCGTGTCCCGTCGACGTCGCGATGTTGCAGTTGTCCGTACGGTTTTGCCCCGACCATAAGAAAGTCTCCTAGCTACGAGATCCGGCGAGCGACGTGAGCGCAGTTCGCGATCGTCGTCAACGGTCCAGTCGATGGTGCGCTGCTATCCGGGTCGGCCGATGTTCAGCCGCGTTGACCTTCGTTGCGAAGGATGGTGTAGGCCACCATCATCGAGTCCACGTGGGCCCGCTCCTCGACGATGTTGTCCCTCTCAAAGCGGCACACCCAGCAATAGTCATTGGCGAAGTCCGCTCCCTCCTTGGTCTTTGAGGTGGAGTGAAGCTCGGCGATCGTGGTGTCACCGTCGACGTAGAGGTGGGTGACCTCCAGCTTCACGCCGTCTGGGACGGCCTGCCCGGCCAAGCGAGCGAACGTCGCGTCAATGAACTAGGCCTTATCGTGGTAGCGCCCGGCCAGGGGGTGAGTTCCCTCGACGGTCCAGTCGACGTCGTCAGCGACCCGGTCCCAGAACTGCGGCTGGGTAGCGGGATCCTGGAGCTTGGCGAACAAGGCGATCCGGTCATCTCGTATCGTAGTCATGATTTGCTTCCTTCTGTTCGTGAGCTATCTCGTTGACTGCCGATGCTATTCGGCGAATGTCAGGTGGCCGCGGCCCGCGGCGGTCTCGCCGGCCTGGGCGAGCTCGTCCCAGTCGGTCATGCGCAGGATGCGTCCGGTTGCGCCCCAGAAGCCCTCGGACTGCTCTCTGAGCATGCACCAGACGCGCTGGGTGTGCGCCTCGATGTCGGCCACGCCCTCGGCGGCGAGCACCGTCTCGGTCACCTCACGCACCAATGCGTTGCGGCGGTGCTCGTTGAGTGGGCCGGTAATGCCCGGCAAGCCCTGCGGCACGGTGAGAAAGACCCGGTAGATGGGCAGTTCGGCGGGCCTGCCGCCGACGTTGACGGCCCCGCTGGGCAATTCGTGCACAAAGGCCCATGCCATCGCGCGGGTCGCCGGGTTGTCGGCAACCCCCTCCCACCGCAACACGATGGTCGTGAGGTCCTCAACGAGGGTGGTCAGGGCCGGGGGTTGTAGGGCGCCGGCGGGCAAGGTGAGGTCGATCATCGGCATGGGTGACTCCTTCGTTGAGTGACTGTCTTCAGTCGTTTCATAATTCCCAAGTTAGGGCATATGCCCCTTGTTGTAAAGGGGGCATATGCCCTAAGATTGGAAAGATCCCGTTTGAACCCGAGGAAGGTGAGGACTATCGTGCCCAGTCGCGCTGAAGCAGCCGGCGAAAGCCCGTGCAGCGCAACGGCCATGCGTAAGGCCACCCGACGGATGACGCAGCTGTACGACGACGCTTTGGCGTCGGCCGGACTGCGCTCGACGCAGTACGCGATCCTTGAGGAACTGCATCGGCAGGCCGATGCTCCGCCCACTATGGGTGAATTGGCTGAGACGCTCGTGCTGGACCGGTCAGCCCTTGGGCACAACCTGCGACCACTAGAACGCGACGGTCTCGTCGCGTTGGTAGCAGGCGACAACGACCGGCGCAGGCGCCGGGTCGTGCTCACCACAACTGGACGCGCCAAGTTCGCGCAGGGTCGGCGAGCGTGGAAATTGGCGCAGGACCGGTTCAACGATGTGTTCGGCGAATCAGCAGCAGCGAAACTCCGGGCCACCTTGCTCCGCATTGCACGCGACGAACGCCTCGCCACGTTAACCGATTGACCCATGAGGACGGCGGCCGCGAGTCAGACGAAGGCGGCGTCAGGTTTCGATGCTTTTGGCCGGCCAACGGCGATCGATCCTTCGCCTGGTTCGATCACGTACGTAT
>NZ_JAVHWR010000230.1:0-15562 GCF_032159565.1 Mycobacterium sp. | reverse complement strand
AACTATCGCGGCCCACCAACCCGATCCGACGCACTGTCCACCGCGTAAAAAGCCGAGCATCCAGCCCGGCCGACCACCCACGCTCACCATCACCCTTGACTGCCGCCGCGAAAGCTAGGGCCCGCCGCGCCAGTGCTCGATGCGATGATGGTCGGGGGTGAAGCCGTGGTCCACACCCCAGAGGACGGCCCTGGTCCGGCTTTCGACGCCGATCTTGCGATAGATGCTGCGGATGTAGGACTTCACCGTGTTAGGGCTCAGATAGGTCAGCCTCGCGACATCGGCGTTGCTCTTGCCCTGAGCGATCAGCGCAAGGATTTCCGCCTCGCGATCGCTGAGTCCTTCGCCTCGGCCGGGCCAGTCCAATCCCGGTGCGCTGCGCGCTCGCGGCGGCACGTCGCTGATAATGGTCTCGCCTGACTGCACGGCCTCTAGCGCGGCTACCAACTCGCGTGCGGGCAACGTCTTCGACAGATACCCATGTGCGCCGTGCTGGCGCGCGCTTTCCACAAGGTCGGGGTGAAAGTTCCACGTATAGACCACAACTCGGTGTGCACGGGGATTGGCGACCAGCATTCCGATCTCCTCGTGATCAGACTCGGGCTGGGCGAAGGAGTCGTACAACACGATGTCCACCGCGTCGTCGACGGGCATGGTGGAGTCGAGTTCGGCAATGACGACGCGGTCGCGGTACGGGTCGAGCATGTTGGCCACGCCCTTGACGACGATGTCGTAGTCATCGACGAGCGCCACCGTGATCGGGGCGGATGAGCGTGAAGCTGACGATGACATATCGCGCAGATTACCTCCTTAGGGGTGTATTACCACCCCCCTTAGGGGTGATCAACTGAATCCAGTGTCGGGCGATGGTCCCGACCGTCCGACAGTCACAACGCAACGGAAGGGCCAGTCATGATCATCCTCGGAATCATCCTGCTGATCGCGGGATTCCTCCTCAAGATCTCCATTCTCTGGACCATCGGAATCATCCTGATCGTCATCGGGGCGATCCTGGCGATTGTCGGCTCCACGGGGCGCGCCATCGGGGGCCGGCGGCACTACTTCTGATCGGCTTCAAGTCAGCAACTTCACTTCAGGAACTTTTGCCGAGCGAGTAGATATTCGCGCCTCGCTCAGGCTTTTTGGCTCAGATACGAGAGGAGCAGGCAATGCCCACACGGGAATGGATTCTGATCGCAGCCGGCGCAGTCATCGTGGTTGCCGCGGTGATCGTTGGGGCCGCAAGGTCAAGTAGCCGCAGCAGGACACACCGGCTGAAGCAGCGTTATGGTCCCGAGTACGAGCACCTGGTTTCCGAAGCCGGCGATCGCAAGGTGGCCGAAAAGGAGCTCACCGCTCGTGAACACAACCGTGACAAACTGGACATCGTCGCCTTGACGCCATCGGCGTTGACACATTTCACGAATCACTGGCACCAAGTGCAGACGGCGTTCGTCGACGACCCGGCGAGTGCGGTGGGCGCTGCCGACCGGCTGGTCACCGAGGTGATGCGCGAGAAGGGCTACCCTGTCGATGATTTCGAGCAGCGGGAAGCCGACATATCGGTGGACCACCCACAGATCGTGGAGAACTACCGCATCGCCCATGGCATCCACTTGTCACAGATGAACGGCGGCGTGGACACCGAGAAGCAACGCGAGGCGTTCGTGCATTACCGGGCGCTCTTCGAAAGGCTGCTTGACGCGAAGAAGGACAACGACACTTCACAGGAGGCAACAGCATGACAACCCACGGCCAACACACCGAGGTCGACGAGTTCGACGACGACCGGGCGACGGCAGGTCGCCGGCAGACCGACATCGCTTCGCCGGCCCGATCCGGCGTTGCAAACGAATCGCATACTTCAGCGACCGAGACACCGACAGTGGCGATGAAGCCGATCGGCAGCACACAGAACGAGGCCGAATCAACAGGCGGGGAACCGCTATTCGGCGGTGACGAGCTGGCGGCGATGCGCGCGCAATGGGTGTCTGTGCAGGCGGAATTCGTCGACAATCCGAAGGACTGCGTCGAAAAAGCCGACAGCTTGGTGTCAGAGCTGATCAAGAGTCTCACGACCGGCTTCGCCGATGCGCGTTCACGACTCGAAGAGCAGTGGGGACAGGGCGAGACAGTATCGACCGAGGATCTGCGGGTGGCTCTGCGACACTATCGAGCATTCTTCGAGCGGCTGCTCTCGGCGTGACAGCGCAGCCGTTCGCCAGATACGTTACTTGAGTTTGGCGGCGGCCAGCCGTTCGGCGAATTGCGGCGAGAGTATTGAATCCGCTTGCGGTTTGAGCTCAGTCGTGACTGCAATCGCGTGTTGCTCCACGTCGATCGAGCCGGGGTTGGCGGTGGCCCGCATGGAAGCTTTGGTCGCGAGCACGACGTCGCGCGGCGCGGCCGCCGGGCCGGCGGCGAGCTCCTTGGCGGCGGCGACCGGATCGTCGGCGACGTCGAGAGCCAATCCGTAGCGCACGGCGGCCTCGGCGTCGAACCGCATCCCGAACAGCAGCGAGGCCCTTGCCGCCTGTACGCCGACGGCGCGCTGCAGCATCCATGTCGCGCCGCCGCCGGGATGGATCCCGAGCTTCTGGAAACGCGGGTCGAACAGCGCGGCGGGACCCGCGATGCGCACATCCGCGGCGAGCGCGAGGTTGAGCCCGGCGCCGACGGCGGCACCGTTGACGGCCGCGATCGTCGGCAGTGCGCAGTTGGCCACCGCGAGGAAGCCGTCGTAGATTCTCCGCAGCCCGTCCTCCGTAGCCTCGCCGAGCGCAGTCAGGTCGGCGCCTGCGCAGAACGACTTGCCCGCGCCGGTGACGATGACGGCGTGCACGCCGGGGTTCGCCTCGGCCGCGTCGACCGCCGCGCGCAGCGCTGCGGAGATCTCAGCGGTGACGGCGTTGCGGCGGTCGGGATCGTTGAGGGTGATGAGCGCGACGTGGTTTTCGACCTGGACGAGGACGCGATCGGACATCGCTTCAGGCTAGTGAGCGCCTACAGGGTCGCGGTGAGAGGCCCGAGGATCTGGCAGTTGTCGGCAGGCAGGGTAGGCACGATGATGCCGCAGCCACGGCCGCGCGATGTGTAGGTCGCGCCGGGCGTGTAGGGCTCGAAATAGGCCTGCGCGGTGTCGGTGCCCTGCATGCAGGAGCTATGTGCGTCACGTCCCGATTGCTCGACGCAGGCCACGCTCTGGTACGGGCTGGCCGCGACGCCACAGACCGTGGACGTCACCGTCGCGGTGACCTTGCTGACCCCGTCCACCTGCACGACCTGCGGTGGAGAAATCGAGAAGCCGCACGGTGACGGGGGCCAGGGGTCGGCCTGTGCGGCGCTCGCGCCGATGATGCCCGCGAGCGCCAGGGTGAGCGTCGCCCAGAGGGCGATGCCAAGCCGAATCATGTCTGGATGGTAGATCAGGGCCGCCGGCTCATACATCGAGTTCTGCGTCTGAGCCGTGAATTTGTCGTCGCCCGACCAACCTTTCTGCAGAACTCGGCGCGTCAGTGCGCCAGCGAAGAGGGGTCGACGGGAAAATCGAAATAGGTGTCCGGGTACGCCTCGGGCTTGAAGGTGTGGTGCCACCCCTCGTTCTCGTAGTTCACCAGGCCGTATGGCTCACCATCGAGTGGACAACTCCTTCGGTGTCCAATCGGGCCACGTGGAAAGGCCGACGGCGAAGCCGCCGCTGAACTGCGCCACAATGCGCGGGCCTTTCAGGCCGCTGTTGTCATAGACTGTGGCGGAGTCGGATCGGACGATGGCGGCGGCGACGAGTGCCCAAAGTCGTTGATAGCGCCCGCGGATCTTGTCTTCGGGAACATCGTGACCGCCCGCGCTGACTCGATGCCTGACTCGTTGAACAGCAAGCTCCTGAGGGATGAGAAGAACGTGCAGCACGACGGTGTAATCCGCCGCGTGGGCAGCGTCGATCAATTCGAGCTTGGACGGATGGGAAAACACCGTCTCGGCGATGAACGACCGCCGGAGTTCGATGAGCATGGCCCTGGTTTCCGCCGCCACCCGAGCGGCGTCGTACGCGTGCCCGACCGGGTCGTCGGGCCAGCGCTGTCTGGCGATCTCGTCCGCGTTGACGAAGACGCTTCCCGGCAGTAGCGGTGCCAGCGTCAGGTCGACGAAGGTCGACTTACCCGCACCATTTGATCCGACAACGAGATCGAGCCGGTTCATCGACGTGCCGCGTCGTTCACTTTCTGCGCCGAGCCGCCCGGCGGCCCGTCGTCAGCACAACAGCGCTGCCGTCGGGGTGGTGCTCGACGATCTCACCGGAGTCATTGAGGGACACCGTGGTGATGCCGCGCTTGGCGAGTACTTCGCCGTAATTGGACTCCGCCAGATTCTCCTGGATTGCGGCGGCGATCTCGGCATTGAAAACGACGCCTTCTTCGACGTCGAGCTCCCGCAGCTCCAGGTCTCCGGTGAGCGCTGCCTCGACCCGCCTGCGCGCCGCGGTGTGCTGACTGGAGACCTCGCGGCCGACCCGGGCCCAATGGTCGAGTTGCTGTTTGGCCGATCGACTTTGGCGAGCACCCTCGGCGGCGGCGCTATCGAGCAGATCCGCTGCGAAACGGGTGACGCGATCCGTGCTTCCCGCCATCCTGACCTCCAGGTTGTAGCAATATGCTACAAGTGTAGCAATGTGCTACGCCCATTGTATGTGCCACGATCGGTGACGATGAAGCCCACCGATAATCACGTCCACACTCGGTGGTCCTGGGACACCGCGTCGAGCTCGTCGATGCAGCTTGCCTGCGCACGCGCCATCGAGCTGGGTGTTCCTGGTTTAGCGTTCACCGAGCACGTCGATTTCACCGAATGGAGTCTCGAGGACTCCGACGAGCACGCGGGTTTGACAGACCAGCCTCCGGCTCGCGTAGGTCACCGCCCGCGCGTTGCGCCGCTCGACGTCGAGGGATATCTGGCTGACTTGGCGCGCTGCCGCGACGAGTTTGCGGACTTGCGCATTCTCTCCGGCATCGAGGCCGGTGAGCCGCACCTCTTCCCTGCCAGCGTGGCCGGCGTGCTGGCCGCCGGCAACTTCGAACGCGTGCTCGGCAGTCTTCACGGGATCGTTGTCGACGGCACGCTCACCGGCATCAGCAACGGACTGTTCAGCGAGATCGATGCGCACGAGGTGATGCGCCGCTACTTCGCAGAACTGGTGGTCCTCGTCGGCGGCTCGTTGGTGTTCAACGTGCTGGCCCACTGCGATTACGCGCGACGCTACTGGCCGACCGGACGTGTGGGCGCCTACGACGAATCGGACTTCGAAGAGGAGTACCGGACGGTGTTCCGGACGTTGGCGTCTTCGGGCCGGGCGCTGGAGATCAACACGCGCAGTCCGATGGCGTCCGTCTCCCAGTTGCGGTGGTGGTGGGAGGAGGGCGGCGACGCGGTCTCGTTCGGCAGCGACGCGCATCAGCCGTTACGGGTCGGCGAGCACTTCGACGTGGCGGTGGATATCGCGGAAGCGGCCGGCTTCAGGGCCGGCCGCGATCGCTTCGATTTCTGGCGGCGTTGAGCCTGGACGTCGACGGCGTCACTGCGGGTGCGACGTGAGGTACTCCGCGACCGGGATCGGGGTGTCCGACGCGTAACCGATCGGCAGCAGCAGATCACCCGCGGTCGTCTTCACGTAGACGTCCCAACGGTAGAAGCCGGTGAACGCCGCAGGATCGGCCGCCAGCACCGCCGCATAGTCGTTGACCGCCCGGACGTATTGCGCCGCATGGTTGTACCGGTAGATCGCTTGATCGCGGTTGGCGGCAAAGCCGCTGGCGGCGAGGTAGCGGCCGGCGGCCATGATGCTGTCGCGCGGCGAGTAGATGTCGCCGCCTTCGCCGTAGCCGGCGAACGTCGACGGCAGGAACTGCATAGGCCCCTGGGCGCCTGCGCTGCTCGGGCCGACGACGCTGCCGAGCCGCGTCTCGATCAGGTTGATCGCTGCCAGGTAGTTCCAGCCGACACCAGAGGCCGCTTCTGCGTCGCGGTAATGACCGAGCAGTTCGTCCGCAGGAACCGGAGCCACGATGCGCCACGCCGGAATTGCGTCCTTGACCTCGGCCATTGCGGTGAGCTGGCGGCGGGCGTCGACGTTGAGGTCGTAGACCTCCTGCATCGAGGGCGGGATTCGCGGACGGGTGATCGCGTCCCACTCGTTGTGGTAGCCGATGGTGCGGTAGGCCGCCTGCTGGCGGTGTGCCGCGGCCTGCAGCGCCGGCTCCGGCGTCGACGGATCACGTAGCGCGTGCTCGTCGGCGACGAGGTCGTCGGCGAGTTGCGCTGGGTCGGACGACAGCTGCCGTTGTGCTTCTGCCGGTTTGGTCGTCTCGTCGTCCAGCGGTGTGACGGTGGCCGGCCCGGGGGCGGCTGCGGCCGGTGAGGGGGGCGGCGCAGGCGGTGCGTCATGCGTGCAGCCGACCAGTACTGAGGCGATCGCCGCCAGAACCAGCGCTGCGCCCCGTTTTCCACTCACCACACAAAGCGTATGCCTCAGGCGCGGTACTTCTCGACGGCGGCGGCGTACTCGTCAAGAAGTCGCAGCGACTCGTCCTTCGGTTTGGTTGGCAGCAGTAGCGCGACCCGGCCATAACCCAGGTCGTCGAGTCCGTGCCAGTAGTCGGGATCTACCGGAGTGCCGAATGTCGCCAGCGGGACGTCGTGGCCTGCACCCTCGCGCATCTGGTCGATGCGTTTTTTCAGGTGCTCGACCGGGCTCGGGTTCGATATCCAGCCCGCGTTGTGCCTGATGATCCGCTTGACCGTGGCGTCGGAGTCTCCGCCGATGTAGATCGGCGGATGCGGCTGCTGGACGGGTTTGGGCCGCAGATAGGCCGCGTCGAAATCGACATACTTGCCGTGGTACTCGGCGGGCTCTTCGGTCCACAGCTTCTTGATCGCTTCGATTCGCTCGTCGAGGAGCGCGCCGCGGGACTTCGGATCCGTGCCGTGGTCGCGCAGCTCCTCGATGTTCCAGCCCGCACCAACCCCGAGAGCGAATCGACCTCCGGAGATGACGTCGATGCTGGCGGCTTCCTTGGCAGTGATGATGGGGTCGCGCTGGATCAACAGCGCAATCCCGGTCATCAGCTCGATCTTCGACGTGACCGCCGCCGCTGCCGCCAGCGTGACGAACGGGTCGAGTGTCCGGTAATAGAATGACGGCAGCTCGCCTCCCTCGGGATACGGAGATTCGCGGCTCGCCGGAATGTGCGTGTGCTCCGCTACGACGAGGGACTCGAGGCCCCGTTCCTCGATCGCTCGCGCCAAGGACACCGTGTCAATGGTGTCGTCGTTGACGAATGTCGAAATTCCGAACTTCATCGCCACCTCCGAGTGCGTTTTACTGCGACGTTCCGACACCGCAGACGCGAAGGGTATTCCCCGCGAAACATCCCCTCATTCACCCGATCCGCGAATTGATCCGACGGCGGGAATAGTCGGTGTGTGTCGTGGTACTACCTTTGCGTGAATATAGATCTGACCGGAAAGACAGCCCTTGTCACAGGCTCGACCCAGGGCATCGGCTTCGCGATCGCCGAGGGGCTGGCCGGCAGCGGTGCGAGGGTCGCGGTCAATGGGCGCACTGCGGAGAGGGTTGACGAGGCCGTCGCGAAGCTGCACGGCGATGTGGTCGGCGTTGCGGTCGATGTGACGACAGCGGAAGGCGCTGCGCAGCTCTTGCGCGACCTGCCGCAAGTGGACATCCTCGTCAACAACCTCGGCATTTTCGGCGCGGTACCGGCACAAGAGATCACCGACGAGCAATGGCGAACCTATTTCGACGTCAATGTGCTTGCGGCGGTGCGGCTTATCCGGATGTACCTTCCGGGCATGACCGAACGTGGTTGGGGCAGAGCCATTCAAATCGCCAGTGACTCAGCGTTGGTGACGCCCGACGAGATGATTCACTACGGCGTGTCCAAGACGGCGCTGCTGGCAGTGTCGCGTGGTTTCGCCAAGGATGCGGCGGGAACCGGGGTGACGGTGAATTCGGTGATCGCCGGACCGACGCACACGGCGGGTGTCGAGGACTTCGTCTACCAACTTGTCGACAAGTCGCTGCCGTGGGACGAGGCGCAGCGCGAATTCATGCGCAAGCATCGTCCGCAGTCGTTGATCCAGCGGCTGATCGAGCCAGAGGAGATCGCGAACATGGTGACGTACCTGGCCTCACCCTTGGCTTCCGCGACGACAGGGGGAGCGCTGCGCGTCGACGGCGGATACGTGGATTGCATCGTGCCCTAGCCTTCGCGTCGAGGAGCGAGGTAACTTCCTCCAGACTCTTAGAGGAGATTTGCCGAAAGCGCTGAGTGCGTGTACCCGCGGCTCAGCCTGCGGCATTGGGTCGCAACGGTGGGCATACGCTTCCGTAGTCGGACGCCAACTCGAAATGCCAGATCTCGTTCGCGTAGATCTGACACAACCCGAACACCAAGCCGTTGCGGATGAGCCAGTCGTCGGCCGCTGCGGGGCCGACGTCGACAGCCTTGCCGATGACGTGCTTGGACACCTGCGGAGATGCGACGTACTGACTGGCGATGTCCGGGCTGCCGTACTGGACGACGGCCTCGTCGTATAGGCGTTGCTGGAACTCCGGTGAGCGCCAACCCGAGCTTAGGCCGATGGTGATGGCGTCGGCGGCCGCGCTCTGGGCGGCCCGCTGGATGGCGTCGAGCAATGCCGGATCGAGCCGGTTCACCGCGGGGCTCGAGAGGTCGAACGGGCTGAGCCGCTGACCGTTCGGCAGCCCTCCTTCGGCGGTGTCGTCCGCCGATGCCGATGCAGTGTCCTGAGACCCCATGCCCGGATCGGCCACCGCCGGAGCGGCAGCACCGACGCCGACGAGCGTCAGCATCAAGATCGTCTCAGTCGCTACGAGCCAGTTCCGAATGATCCGCACCCGGTCATTATCGCGGTGCCTTGTGCGCGCAGGAAATAGGTGGGATCGGCCCACCGGAGCCGACCCAAACATGCCTTGCGCGCCCCCGGCAGGACTCGAACCTGCGGCCAACCGCTTAGAAGGCGGTTGCTCTATCCACTGAGCTACGGGGGCAGCGCACTCACCCTAGCCGAGCTCACAGACCACATCAGGCCCGCAGAACAGGGCGCGTCCGTCACCCTGCGGGTTGTCAGCCGCTAGTTGTGTTGGAGGCTGCCGGATCACGCGAGTTAAAGCCTGCGATTCATCGCTGACCGTTACGAAGGTGTATTTGGTGACACCAAGCGAGTCGGCCCGCTCGACCCTCCGACTACCGCTCTACATAGCCACCAAAGGCACGTCGCCGCGAGTTACGGCGGACTAGCGTGGGTAACAACATGTGCGGGCCGGAGGGAGGAGCAGCAACGATGGCAGGGTGGTCGCAGCCGTGAGTAATGTGTCTGAACCGGACGCGGCCGGACTACCGGAGGAACTCAGCCCCGTCGACCAACTTCTGCATCGCGGCGAAGCCAACCCCCGCACGCGCTCCGGGATCATGACCCTCGAGGTCCTCGACACCACGCCGGACTGGCAACGGCTGCGGAGGCGCTTCGAACACGCCTCGCGGAAAGTTCTGCGGCTGCGGCAGAAAGTAGTGATGCCCACCCTGCCCACGGTGGCGCCGCGATGGGTCGTCGACCCCGACTTCAACCTCGATTTCCACGTCCGGCGCGTACGCGTGGCCGAACCCGGCACCCTGCGCGAGGTGCTCGACCTCGCCGAGGTCGCCCTGCAGTCGCCGCTCGACATCTCCCGGCCGCTGTGGACCGCGACCCTGGTCGAGGGCCTCGCAGGCGGCCGGGCAGCGATGATGATCCATCTCAGCCACGCAGTCACCGACGGCGTCGGCGGTGTCGAAATGTTCGCCAACCTCTACGATCTCGAGCGCGACCCGCCGCCGCAGGCTGATCCGCCGCTGCCGATTCCGGAGGATCTGTCGCCGAATGACCTCATGCGGCAAGGTTTCAACCGGTTGCCCGGTGCGATCGCCGGCGGTGTGGGGAGAGCGATCTACGGTGCGGCTCAGGCCGTCGGGAAGGTGATCCGCGATCCCGTCGCCTCGCTCGGCGGCGCCGTCGAGTACGCGGTGTCGGGAGCCCGTGTGGTCGGACCTGCTGCCGAACCGTCGCCCGTGCTGCGACGCCGAAGCCTTTCGACGCGCAGCGACGCCATCGACATCGAGTTCGGTGACCTGCACAGGGCGGCCAAAGCGGCAGGCGGCTCGATCAACGACGCATACCTGGCCGGCCTGTGCGGCGCGTTGCGGCGCTACCACGAACACATGGGTGTGCCCGTCGAGACCCTGCCGATGGCGATTCCGGTCAACATGCGCTCCGACAACGACCCGGCCGGCGGAAACCGTTTCGCCGGAGTAAATCTCGCTGCACCGATCGGCGTCGTCGACCCCGAGAGGCGAATCAAGAGCATCCGCTCCCAGATGACTCGCAAGCGCGACGAACGCGCCGTCAACATGGTCGGTGTGATCGCACCGGTGCTGAGCCTGCTGCCGGACACCGTCCTCGAAGGCATGGCCGGATCCGTTGTGAACTCCGACGTGCAGGCCAGCAATGTGCCCGTATACGCGGGAGACACGTTCATCGCGGGCGCAAAGATCCTGCGGCAGTACGGACTCGGCCCGCTCCCCGGGGTGGCCATGATGGTCGTGCTGGTCTCGCGGGCCGGCTACATCACGGTCACCGCACGATATGACCAGGCAGCAGTCACCGATGGCGACTACTTCGCCAGGTGCCTGCAAGCCGGATTCGACGAAGTGCTCACGCTCGGCGGCGAAGGACGTTGCGTGCCAGCATCATTCACAACGGACGCCAACGAACCCCGTCCCCCGTCGCCGAACGGAAGTAGCGCCCCATGACAGCCCCAGACGGCCAGCCGACACGACGCGCCAACCCGCGAACCATGCGCCTGCCCGGTTCGGTAGCCGAAATCAAGGGCAGCCCTGCCGGTCCGAAGATCGGCGCCTTCTTCGATCTCGACGGCACACTTGTCGCCGGGTTCACCGGCGTGATCATGACCCGAGATCGTTTGCGCCGCGGTCAGATGGGCGTCGGCGAGTTCATCGGCATGGTGCAGGCCGGCCTCAACCATCAGCTGGGTCGCTCGGAGTTCGAAGACCTGATCGGCAAGGGCGCGCGCATGTTGCGGGGGAGTTCGCTCGGTGACATCGACGAGCTCGCCGAGCGGCTCTTCATGCAGAAGATCATCGGCCGGATCTACCCCGAGATGCGCGATCTGGTGCGCGCCCATGTGGATCGCGGCCACACCGTCGTGCTCAGCTCGTCGGCGCTCACGGTTCAGGTGGAACCGGTGGCGCGCTTCCTCGGCATCAAGAACGTGCTGAGCAACAAATTCGAGACCGACGACAATGGGCTGATCACCGGCGAAGTGAAGACCCCGATCATCTGGGGTCCGGGCAAGGCCAGGGCAGTGCAGGCGTTCGCCGCCGAACACGGCGTCGACCTTGCGAAAAGCTACTTCTACGCCGACGGTGACGAAGATGTCGCCCTGATGTATCTGGTGGGCAATCCGCGGCCAACCAACCCGGCAGGAAAGCTCGCCGCCGTTGCGGCCAAACGAGGTTGGCCGGTGCTGCGGTTCACCAGCCGCAGCGGCAGCAACCCGGTGTCGCAACTGCGTACCGCCGCAGGCGTCGCATCGCTGGTGCCGATCGCGGCAGGCGCGATCGGGCTCGGCCTACTGACGCGCAACAGGCGCACCGGCGTCAACTTCTTCACATCGGCCTTCGGGCGAACGCTGCTGACGGCCACCGGCGTGAACATCAACCTGCTCGGCAAGGAGAACCTGACGAAGAAGCGGCCTGCGGTGTTCATCTTCAACCACCGCAACCAGGTCGATCCCATCATCGCCGGTCGGCTCGTCGACACCAACTTCACCTCGGTTGGCAAGAAGGAGCTGGAGAACGACCCGATCGCCGGCACGCTGGGCAAGGTGATGGACGCGGCGTTCATCGACCGGGACAACCCGAAGGCCGCGATCGAGGGATTGAAGAAGGTCGAGGAGAACGCCAGGAAGGGGCTCTCGATCCTCATCGCGCCGGAGGGCACCCGCCTCGACACCACTGAAGTGGGTCCGTTCAAGAAGGGCCCCTTCCGTATCGCGATGTCCGCGGGAATACCGATCGTCCCCATCATCATTCGCAATGCAGAGGTCATTTCGGCGCGCGATTCGACGACCTTCAATCCCGGCACCGTCGACGTCGTGGTGTACCCGCCTATCCCGGTGGACGATTGGACGGTCGAGAACCTGTCGGACAAGATCGCCGAGGTGCGTCAGCTCTATCTCGACACGTTGAACGACTGGCCGCACGACTCGGTTCCGAAGATCGGACCGTACGCGCGGAACAGAAGTGCCAAGAAGGCGCCGGCCAAGAAAGCCCAGAAGGCCGCGCCACCGAAGAAGTCGTCACCGAGGAAGGCGCCCCAGAAGCAGACGGCCGAGGCGACAGTGAAGAAGGCGGCCGCCAAGAAGGTTCCCGCCAAGACGACACCGGCCAAGAAGGCTCCTGCCAAAAAAGCTGCCTTCAAGAAAGGACGGTCGTGACCGCCGACCCGATGGCGCCCTTCTCCACGACCGACGACGCGCTGGTGCTGGCGTCGGTGTCCTCGGCGGCTGAACGAGAGTTGTTGAGCGACTGGCTGCAACAGCAGCGACGTGAGCATCCCGAATCGAACGTCGCCGTGCTCGAGCTTCCAGACGGGGACCCGCCGCCGGGTGTGCTGGCGAGGCTCGTTGGGGAACTAGAAGGCGACGAAGACCGATCCGTGGTCCCGGTGCGCGTCTTCTGGGTACCCGGCGGCCTGCCGACGCGTTCGAAGGTGGTCTCGTTGATCTCCGGTCGCGATACCTACCGGCCGCCGGAGATCCTGCAACGCCGCATCCTCAAGCGGGACCCGTCGCGGGCTCGCGTGGTGGCGGGAGAGCCGGCGAAGGTGTCCGAGCTGCGCCAGCAGTGGAGCGACACCACCGTCGGCGAAAACCCCCGAGATCTTGCACGTTTCGTCATCCGACGCGCAAGCCTCGCCATCGAACGCGTCGAGCTTCGGTTACTCGGACCCGAGTACAAATCGCCTCAGCTGATCAAGCCCGAGATCCTGGAGTCCGCCCGGTTCCGAGACGGCCTCGAGAAGATACCTGGCGCGACCGTGGAGGCAGCGGGAAAGATGCTCGACGAACTGAGCACCGGGTGGAGCCGGTTCTCCGTCGACCTCATTCCGTCGTTGGGCCGGGCCATCTTCAGCCGTGGGTTCGACCCGAACATCGACTATGACCGCGCCGAGATCGAGAACATGCGACACGCGTTGGAGAGTCATCCCGCCGTGCTGCTGTTCTCCCACCGCTCCTATCTCGACGGCGTCATCGTGCCCGTCGCCATGCAGGAGAACCGGCTGCCGCCCGTGCACACGTTCGCGGGTATCAACCTGTCGTTCGGTTTCATGGGGCCGTTGATGCGTCGCTCCGGCGTCATCTTCATCCGGCGCAAACTTGACGACCCGCTGTACAAGTATGTGCTGCGCCAGTTCGTCGGCTACATCGTCCAAAAGCGGTTCAACCTGAGCTGGTCGATCGAGGGCACCCGATCGAGAACCGGAAAGATGTTGCCGCCCAAGCTCGGTTTGATGAGCTACGTCGCCGACGCCTACCTCGAGGGGCGCAGCGAGGACATCCTCCTCCAGCCGGTGTCGATCAGCTTCGACCAGTTGCACGAGACCGCCGAATACGCCGCGTACGCCCGTGGCGGAGAGAAGACGCCCGAGGGGCTGTCCTGGCTGTACAAGTACATTAAAGCCCAAGGCGAGCGAAGCTACGGCAAGATTTATGTCCGTTTCCCTCAAGCCGTGTCGATGCGGGAGTACCTCGGCGTACCGGGTGGACCGATCGCCGAAGACGAAGCCGCGAAGCGTCTTGCCATGCAGAAGATGGCGATCGAGGTCTCCTGGCGAATTCTGCGCGCCACACCCGTGAACGCGACCGGGCTGGTGTCAGCGCTGCTGCTGACCACCCGCGGCACCGCTCTGACGCTGGACCAGCTGCATCACACGTTGCAGGACTCGCTCGATTACCTTGAGCGCAAACAGACTCCGGTGACTAACAGCGTGCTGCGGTTACGCACCGCCGACGGCGTTCGCGCTGCCCTGGACGCGCTGTCCAACGGCCATCCGGTCACCTGCGTCGGCGCTGGACGGGAGCCGGTCTGGCGGATTGCTCCCGAGCAGGAGCACGAAGCGGCGTTCTACCGCAACACGATCATCGACGCGTTCATGGAGACCGCGATCGTCGAGCTGGCGTTGGCCTATGCCGCGCGCGCCGACGCAAATCGCCTGGAGGTGTTCTGGACTCAGGCGATGCGGTTGCGCGACCTGTTGAAGTTCGACTTCTACTTCGCTGATTCGACAGCCTTCCGTGAGCACCTCGCCGAGGAGATGGCGTGGAACGACGACTGGGAGGCACACATCGAAGCCGGCGGCGATGAGATCGGCGCGATGCTGCACGCCAAGCGGCCGCTGATCTCGCAGGCAGTGCTGCGGCCGTACATCGAGGCGTACGAGATCGTCGCCGACGTGTTGCGCGACCTGCCCGCCGAGGTCGACGAGAAGGAACTGACGAAGAGGGCGCTCGGGGTCGGCAACCAATATGTCGCACAAAACCGCGTGTGCACCACCGAGTCGGTGTCGGCGCTGCTGTTCGCCACAGCGCGTCAAGTGGTCGCCGATCAGCACCTGCTGGAGCCGGCGGCGGATCTCCTCGAACGGCGGACCGCGTTCCGCGACGAGCTTCGCGACGTGCTGCGCGATATGGACAAGGTCGAGGAGATGGCCCGCGAGCAGTTCTACGTCCGTGAGATGGAGCGACGCGCTTTGCGCGAAGCGGTCGAGTAGCCCGCCGGCCTTGGGCCATACGCTGGAGCCATGACCACGGCTCCAAGCGTCCGTACCAGCGCGGTGTGGCCTCTGCTGTTCGGGGTCGCCCTGCTTGCCGGCGTGACCGCGGCCGGCCTGGGCGCCATGACGCTGGCCGACGCGCTGACCGCGACGGGGCTGCCCGACCCTGGTCCGGTGACCACCTACGGCCTGCCGTTCATGCGGGCAGCGGGCGAGATCGCCGCTGTCGTCGCCGTGGGTTCGTTCATGTTCGCCGCGTTCATGGTGCCGCCACAGCAGAACGGCGTGCTGGACGCCGACGGATACCGGGCACTGCGCCTCGGCACCGTCGCGTCGGCAATCTGGACGGTGTGTGCCGCGTTGCTGGTTCCGCTGACCGTCTCCGACGTCACGGGTCAGCCGCTGGTGTCCCGGCTCAGCCTGTCGGACATCTGGTCAGTGGCCAGCCTCGTCGAGACCGCGGGCGCGTGGCGGTGGACGGCGCTGCTGGCGGCGATCGTCACGGTCGCGAGCATCCCGGTGCTGCGCTGGTCGCCGGCGCCGCTGCTGTTCGCGGGATCGCTGGTCACTCTGCTCCCGCTTGCGCTCACCGGCCATTCGTCAACGGGCGGCTCGCACGACCTGGCGACCAACA
>NZ_JAVHWR010000109.1:0-3745 GCF_032159565.1 Mycobacterium sp. | reverse complement strand
CTGGTGTTCGCGTTCACCATGATGTCGATGTCGGTCAGCGCCATGGTCGTGGTCGCGCAGATGGGCACGACCATCGGGATGGGTCTGTTGTTCGACACTTTGGTGATCCGGGCGTTCATGACGCCCTCCATTGCGGCACTCCTCGGCCGATGGTTCTGGTGGCCGCAGATCGTGCGTCCTCGACCTGTACCGGCGAAATGGCCGAGCGTTCCGTCGCGGGACAGTGTGAATGAGCCTGCGACATAGTTAAGGAGGAGACGGTGCAGTACTTCGTCCAGTTTGACGTCCACCAGCCGGTCGACATGAGTCGCGAAGAGCTGTTTACGATCTGGCTCGAGGAAGCCCGCGCGGCACAGGGCGCGGTCGATGCCGGGGCAGTAACCAACCTGTGGAAAGTCGTCGGCCAGCGCAGCGTTTTCGCCGTGCTCGACGTCCCGGACCACACATCGCTCGACCAGGCACTCGAGTCACTACCGATCATCCAGAAGCTCGGCAGCTCGGTGGACACGCGCGCTTACGCGATCCGGCCTTACAGCGAATGGGCCGAAGAGCTGCGCGTCGCGGTCGAGGGCGAGTAACGCAGGAGTCTCTTTCGTCGAGTGGAGCTAATCGTAGAGTTAACAGTCTGCGCTGCAACGTCTTGTTGTAGCAGATGCGCATACACTGTCAACGGATGCTGCAATCACTTTCCAAGACAAGGATTTCCGAAACGCACTCGTTCGTGTATGAATGCTAACCCGTCGCCCGATTTGGGGCCGTGCCGATCACTGCGTCGCCTGTTCACGGGATGCCACTAGATTCCAGGTGTGTACTCGAACCAGTTCGGTCGCACCGTAATTCACGCTCGAGAAGAATTCTCCCGGGTTATCCGCATCCTTTGTGTCCTCTCCCGGGTTACCCGTTGCAGTTGCGCCGCGGGAGTCCCTCGAGGATGCGGCGTGCGATGTCTCGGATCTTGACGTTCTCCCGCTGAGATCGCTCGACCAGCCGGGCGAAAGCCTCGTCTGCAGTGCCGCCGTGCTGCGTGCGCAATACCCCTTTGGCCTGGTCGATGTCCGCACGCGACACCAGCGCTTCCTCCAGTTGACTCACCGTTTCGCGCAGCCGTTGCCAGCGTCACGCGTCCGTTACGGCTTGGCCGGCGGCATCGGTGTAGAGACGCATGAGCTTCTCGCTTCTCGTCGAACACATCGAACGCCGCGGTGGAACGACTGTACGCATTCAACGAACCGACCAACTCATCGTCACCGCCCGGCACTGCCGGGGCGATGATCAAGGGAATCGACAGAGTGGCGCGCACACCGGCCGCGCGGGCAGCCGAGACGAATTCCGGCCACCGCCGCTCGCCGGGCCCCATCGCAGCCCGCACTGGCCGACGGGTCTCTGCGGCCTCCAAACAAGGCCCTTCCTGCGGGCATACTGCTCCTGATCCAAGACCAAGATGTCGTCATCGGTGTGTGCGACAGTGCGCAGTGGCGGATCAACCAAGGTGATCGACACCGCGTCGGCGCCGGGGACGGCCCTCACCGCATTGAGTGCCACTCCGTGTAGCACGTCGTCCAGAGATCCGTCCGCCACCAGCAACGCGTTCAAGGATGCGACAGCGATCGCTGCCGCATCCAGTCGATCGAGAACGTCCGGGCGCTCACCGCTCATCGACGTTTCTCCTCCCTCAGTGAGAATGAATACCCATTTTATTTCACTGAGTTAAGCTTCGAAAGGTACGCTGCGCGAAAATCACACGTATCCAGGAATGTCGCAGATGACCCAAGACGGCACTGGTGCCGCGTTCGGTGACCGAGCGCAGCTGGAGTCAGTGATCTCTGCCGATCTGCGAGCCCTCAACGCGCAGGCCGACCGGATCGGGCGATACTTCGCCGACATGCACGGACTCAGCGCGACGGAGTTCCACGCGCTGCTGCACATCATGGTCGGCGAAACGTCGAGGTCTCCACTGACCGCAGGAGAGCTCCGGCAGCGGATGGGACTGACCAATGCGGGGGTTACCTATCTGGTAAGGCGCATGATCGCCGCCGGACACATTCGCCGCGACACCGACGCTGCCGATCGCCGCAAGGTGATCTTGCGCTACCAACCACACGGCATGGAGCTCGCCCGGAACTTCTTCACGCACGTGGACGCCGCCAACCGCGCCGCCATCGCGGGATTCACCGACCAGGAACTCGAAACAGCCCACCAGGTGATGAGCACCCTGACCACCGCCATGGACCATTTCCATAACCAGCTGAACGAAGGCGGACCCGGTTCGTCCGACGAGACGACCGCGTAGCTCCGGTGACGTACCTCAGAAATGGGTATCAGGTCTCCCATCTCGGCTACCCCTGAAACGAGGAGAGTTCTCATGGCCCACCAGAAATCGAGCACATCGGCGAAGATTCTGTATCGACCGGTAGGTCTGATCAGTTCGGTCCTGGGCGGCTTATTGGCCGGCGTCATATTCAGACAGGTATGGCAACGCGCGGCGCCCGGCGACAAGCCCGACCCACCAAAAGCCCTCGAAACCGAGTATCCGTTGAAGGAGATCCTGATCGCCGCCGCCATTCAGGGCGCGATCTTCTCCGTGGTCAAAACGGTCATCGACCGCCAAGGTGCACGACTGTTCCAACGGTGGACCGGAGAATGGCCCGGCAGCTGAGCCCCGCTGCGGAGTCCTCGTATCTCGTTTCGATCACCGCTGACCTGGGGGCCTGCGCTTCAAGCGACGTTTCGGGGTGAGGCGGGCGTTGTCGGCTGCCAGTCGGGTGTTGCGGTCTTGCAGGTCCAGTATGTGGCCGATGCCAGTCAGGTTGACGCCCGCATCGACCAGTTCGGTGATGCGCGCTAGACGGGCCACGTCGTTATCGCTGTAGCGACGGGTGCCGCCGTCGGTTCGCGCCGGCGTGATCAGTCCGCGCCGCTCATACAGGCGCAGCGTCTGCGGATCGACTCCCGACAACTCGGCGGTCACCGAGATCCCGTACACCCCCCGTGCCGATCGCGGTGCTGCATCATCTGTCATCAAATTTTTTTTCCGATCGCCGCCGATTTCTTCTTGAATCAAGCTATCACCGGTGCTATATAAAACCTATGGCAGATCACACAGATCTGTGGACCGACTCTCATCTGGTAGGAGGTGGAAGGATGTTGTTACGTACCGACCCGTTCCGAGACCTCGACCGCTTCGCTCAGCAGGTGTGGGGCACTGCGGCGCGTCCGGCGGTGATGCCGATGGACGCCTGGAGGGAAGGTGATCAGTTCATCGTCGAGTTCGACCTGCCCGGCGTGAACGGTGATTCGCTTGGTTTAGATGTCGAGCGCAATGTCCTGACCGTGCACGCCGAACGGTCAGCTCCGGATCCCAATCGCGAGATGGTGTCGGCGGAACGCCCGCGGGGAGTGTTCAGCCGCCAAGTGTTCCTAGGCGACAACCTCGACGCCGATCGGATCGAGGCCAGCTATCACGACGGGGTGCTCCAGCTGAGAATCCCGGTCGCCGAGAAGGCCAAGCCACGGCGCATCGAAATCAGCCACAACGGCGAGACGAAGCCGATCAACGCCTGACAGCAGGGCGAGGCCGGGTCTGCAGCGCGAAGGGGGTGAGTGGATGAGCACCGTCAGCGAGGTCGTCGCCGTCATCGGTGAGGCGGAGGCAATCGTGGAGGCCGAATGGATGCGCCTCAACGGCGGCGACCTGCCGGAGGATGCGCTCACCGATCCGTTCGCCGAGATGCCCAAGCCCCGGCCT
>NZ_JAVHWR010000204.1:0-5401 GCF_032159565.1 Mycobacterium sp. | reverse complement strand
CAACACCGGCACCGCACCCGGCCTGGCCCCCGGAACCGCCAACACCGGCACCGCACCCGGCCTGGCCCCCGGAACCGCCAACACCGGCACCGGCGACACCGGTACCGGACCCGGCTCAGCAGAAGTGCCGGCTCCGGTCGACGGCACGCCCGCCGACTGCCCGCCGCTGCCGGCGAGTTGCTCCGGCTCGTTGCCGGGTGCCGGCTAGATTAGAACTCGCTGCGGAGCTGGAATCCCGACACGAGTTCGGCTTCGGCTAAGGCACACAAGGTTCATGCCTGTCGGCCTGAAAAATGTTGTTCGCCACGCATTCCCCGGCGCCGCCAACAACGAGGCCGCGGATCTGCCAGAACAGTTCAGTGGTCGCCCTGGTGGCGAGCAGAGCGGCAAGATCAAAATAGGTCATATCTGTGCAGGGGGCGCGGACACTACCGGCCGGCTCACTACTCCCGTCCTTGTTCAACACCGAATGACACTCCTGAAAACCGGGCGGTGGACCTCCCGGCGGGCAGCCCCCGAGAGGGAAGTCCGAGGAAAAGTCCATGGAGAAGTATCCGGTGTATCCGGAAGGGAAGGCGGCAGGATTGCATGTCGGGAAGATGGGCGCGGCGAGCCGCTCCGGCTGGCCTGCGGCGATGTTGTCCTCTACCCAATTGGAGTGTGCGTAGAAATCTTGGAGTGCGTGCGCCAAGCCACCGAACGCCGAGCGGGCGGCGAATCCATCGACCAAGTCTGTGCCGCCCGGGCCTATGGGCTGCGCCCCGCTC
Source organism: Mycobacterium sp. (assembly GCF_032159565.1). Classification (GTDB taxonomy): domain Bacteria; phylum Actinomycetota; class Actinomycetes; order Mycobacteriales; family Mycobacteriaceae; genus Mycobacterium. The sequence continues at coordinate 4,634 of NZ_JAVHWR010000204.1, read as the reverse complement.
AACAACACCGGCGTGAAGATGTTCCACGCATCCTGCGCACGGGCACAGATGTCTACTGGATTCTTCGCATTACTCGAGATGTCGAAACAAATCGGTCGCAAACGCATCGCTTCCTGCGGCTCCTGCACCCGGCGGGGGGCCGACCCAGAATTTGGAGCATGCTGACGGGTCGACGAGATCTGGCGGCAGCGCATCCCGCGTGATGCGCTCGTGGTATCGAACGAAGAAGGCCTGGGCTTGTGGTGTGCACACGGTGAAGAGCGCTGCGACAACTGTGATTGACGCAGCCACCGCCCGCACGCGCACCCGCAACTGGCGGGAGAGGTTCACGAGCACCGCCTTCGACCTAGCGATTCAGTTAATTAATGGACAGTGGAATTGTCCCAGCGTCTTTGCAGGAACATCACAGAACCAGCTCCCCGTTGACCGACTCCGCATGGAATGAAGGGCCGATTGCAATCTTGAACAGGCAGTGACGCGGCGGCTTATCGTGAAGCTGTGAAATTGCTGGTTTGTCGCTGTCGGCGGGCGGCGTAGTGGAGGGAACGCCGTTCGGCCGCTATCGATTTATTGGGCGGTTGGGCGTCGGCGGTATGGGTGAGGTCTGGAAGGCATTTGACACCGACACCGAGCGGATTGTCGCGGTAAAGGTGTTGCCGGCGCTTCTGGCCGGCGATCGAATCTTCAAGCAGCGGTTCCGGCGCGAGGCCCATGCCGCGGCGCAGCTCAGTGAGCCTCATGTCGTGCCGATCCACAACTTCGGGGAGATCGATGGCCGACTCTATGTGGACATGCGCCTGATCGAGGGGGACAACCTAGAGCACGTTCTAGCCGACGGACCCATGGACGCCGCGCGGTCGGTCAAGATAATCGAGCAGGTCGCCTCAGCGTTGAATGCTGCGCACCGGGTTGGGCTGGTCCATCGCGATGTGAAACCCTCCAACGTTCTGGTCAGTGAGGATGATTTCGCTTATCTGATCGATTTTGGAATCGCCCGCGGCGCTGGCGAGACGGGACTGACCGCTACGGGCAACGTCGTCGGCACGTGGCCATATATGGCCCCAGAGAGGTTTGTCGAGGGCCGCAGCGACATCGCCTCAGACATCTATTCGCTCGCTTGTGTGTTGTATGAGTGTCTGACTTCCAGCCGGCCATTTCCCGGTGACAGTGTGGAGCAGCAGATCGCCGGACACTTGACAACTCCACCGCCGCGCCCTTCGGTCACCCGACCAGGTGTCTCTGCGCAACTGGATGCTGTGGTAGCGGTGGGCATGGCGAAAGACCCCGGCCGGCGGTATGCCACCACCGTGGAGTTGGCCCGCGCGGCTCGAGCAGCAATAACGCCGCCGGCCGGGAAGCTCGAACCCTCGCCCGGTAAACCCGCTGTACCGGCCTCGACGCCCACGCAGCGCGCCATCCCCGAGGACGTTGACAGCCCCCGGGCGCCCACCCAGGCCCGTCCACTCACGGATGTTGACCAATCCTCGGCTGCTCAGCGCGGACCCGCCAACGGCCGGCCGAAGGTGGTGGCGCCCTCCAACCGCGGCACTCCCGGTGTGTTGGCAGGCACCGCAGCGTCGCGGCAGCCGTGGTGGAGACGCAAGGCGGTGACAATCCCCGCCGCAGTCCTCCTTGTTCTCGCGACCGTCGCCACGGTCGCCGTGTTCGTCACCGGAAACGAGAGCCATCCCAACCAGGATGCGCCCCTCGACGGCACGTTCGTCGCTGATTACGGCGCGAACACACAGCCTGACGGCAAGCCATATGAAAACGGCCAGGGCGGCCCAGAGACATGGGTGATGAAATCCTCGTGCCGCGAAGGTGATTGTGTAGCAACCGCATCGAAGGTCAGCGGGGCTCAATCCACGATTTCGACAATGATCCTCGACCAAATCGGCGAACGGTGGATCGCAGTCAGTACGACAGCCGGGACATGTCAGAATTCCCCTGCCGAATTTTGGGAGACGATGTGGCTGCAAGGACGGCCCGACGGTACGGTGGTCGGCGAATTCGTTGTTCGATCGACGCAAACCTGTGCCCGCAACCAGCAAGTGACCTTCACCCGTACGGGGGATGTTCAAGCAGATGTCGCAATCGCCGACCCTCACAACCAGCCACCCCTGGTGACGTCGCCAGCCGACGCGTTGTCGGGCCAATACCGAGAAACCGACACATACCGGGTCGGGCAGAAGACGGAAAATGAGTTTGAAATCAAGACGTATTGTCTTCGGACCGCGCAGCGCTGCCTCAGCTATTGGTTCAGTCCCAACCAGGCCAGGTCTTTCACTTTCAAACAACAACGGTGGGTCCTGAACACAACATCAGCCGACAGCCAATGCAGTGCCGGCGGTAGTGCGCGCAAGCAAATGACCCTGGAGTACCCACTGCCGCAGCCGCCGCAGAATCCGATCACGCTGCTTAGCGGAAGTGGTCATTACGCGATCACTGGCGATTGTCCCTTCGACAGCGACTTCGATTCTCGGGTCGAGCGCTCCGGAGACTGAGCCCGTGGAAAACCGGCCACGCTCAACTACCTCCGTGTCGGGAGCGTCAAGGATCAGCCGAGGCAACTGTCAAGCATCAGCCGAAGTAGAAACGTCAAATATCGGCCGCAGCAATACACGTGTGAAGTGGGGCGGGCGGGGCTCGAACCCGCGACCAATGGATTATGAGTCCACGGCTCTAACCAACTGAGCTACCGCCCCCGATGTACGGCCTTAGAGACTAGCGCCCGCCGCCATCGCACGGCGATCAGGTAACCGACCACGACAATCTCGTCGTTCGCCCCGCGAAGCTCAATGCGTGTTCGTAGGTCGCCATGTTGTCGGTCGAGATCTTGTTGTGTACGCGGCGTTCCAACAGCGAGCGAAGCACCGGGTTGTAGGCGTGATAGGTCTCGTGAAACGTCAGACGGGTGGTGCCATCGGGTTGCTCCTCGAGCTGGTGGTAGCCCTCAGCGCGAGACCACAGGGGCTTGCTGATGGACACGTATCTGGACAACTCGTTCACCCGGGCCTCGGTGACCGTCTCCCACGACCGGGCCTTGCCGCCGGAGAGCAGATAGCGGGGCACGTCGAAAACACAGGTCCGGACCAGGCCCTGACCCGCTTCGTCGCCTTCGTTGAGGATTTCGATGCTGCCCGCCGGATACTCGATGACGCGCGGAAGGGCCGCTCCTGGCGGCGGTGGTGGATGCAGCACCCGCCAAACCTTGCGCGGTGGCGCCTGGACCCAGAACGTCGCTGTGAAAGACCGCATCAGTGCGCGTCCCAGGTATTCCATGACGTGATCGTCTCGACGGGCGGCCGGGCCGCCGGTTTGAACTCGGTGCCGATCGTGTACGCCACCGGCAGCAACGCAGCCTGCGTGACGGTGTCGGGTATGCCGAGGATTTCAGCCACCTCGTCGGCCTTCATCAGGTGCAAGGTGGTCCAGACCGATCCGAGGCCACGCGCCCGCAGCGCGAGCATGAAGCTCCACGCGGCGGGGATGATCGATGCCCATTCAGATGCGGCGACGACCAACTCGGGTTGGTTCAGGCGGCCCTCGATGCACGGGATGACGTGCACCGGAACTCGAGCCAGCGTCTGGCTGAGCGCATGCGCGCTCTCGTACACCCTTCGGGTCTGCGGGTCCGCCGTGGTCCTCGCTGCGTGCGCCAAATAGGCCTCGCCACAGCTGCGGTAGATGTCGGCGATGGCAGCCTTCTTGTCGGCGTCGGTGACCATCATCCAACGCCAATTCTGGCCGTTACTGGACGTCGGAGCCTGAATAGCCAACCGCAGACATTCCAGGATGACTTCACGCTGGACCGGACGGCTGAGGTCGAGTCGTCGCCGGACCGCCCTCGTCGTCGAAAGCACCTCGTCGACCGCTGCGATGTCCACGGCGGTCAATCCTGCCCTCTTCGCGAGGGGGTGTCACCGGTGTAGTTGGTGACCTGTCGGCCAGTCGAGAATTACCATCGAACCGCCATGGCTTCACAATCGAAGACCGAAACCGCCTCGTCGGCACACAGCGCCGCCGGGAAGTCGGTCCGGCCGGCCATCGTCCTCGCAGGTCTAGGGGTGGTGTTCGGCGACATCGGCACCAGCCCGATCTACACCGTCCAGACGGTATTCAGCCCGAGCGATCCCCACCCGGTACCGCTCAACGCCGACAACGTCTACGGCGTCGTGTCGTTGATCTTCTGGTCGATCATGGTCATCGTCACGCTCACCTATGTGAGCCTGGTGTTGCGCGCCGACAACGACGGTGAGGGCGGCATCATGGCGCTGATCACCCTGTTGCGCCGCTGGGGGTCGGAGACCCGCCACCGCACCGCCCTGATCCTCGCCGCGCTCGGCGTCTTCGGCGCATCGCTGTTCTTCGGCGACAGCATGATCACTCCGGCGATCTCCGTGCTGTCCGCCATCGAGGGCATCGAGGTCGTCGACCCGGGATTCGAGCAGTGGGTCGTGCCGATCACCGTGGTCATCATCGTCGCGCTGTTCTATGTGCAACGACGCGGCACCGCCATTGTGGGAAGGGCATTCGGTCCGGTGATGGTCGCGTGGTTTCTCGCCATCGGCGCCTGCGGAGTCAGCGGCATCGCCGCGCATCCGGAGATTCTCAAGGCCCTGTCACCGACGTAT
>NZ_JAVHWR010000107.1:0-13202 GCF_032159565.1 Mycobacterium sp. | reverse complement strand
ACGCCGCGTGCTGTCCCATGAACGACCAGGCGCTCGAGTCGCTGCGTGGGTGGATGGCCGTCCGAGCGCTGGCCGTCGGCGTTGCTCGCGTGCCGATGCGGTGCAGTTATATCCGGGCGTGGACCCTGGTGCGTGAGGGCCTGGGCAAAGTCGAGGCAGTTCGGGTATCGCTCGTTGGGGTCCTTGGCCAGCGCCCTCGCCAGCACGGCGTCGAGGTGTGCCAGATCGGGTCGGCGGTCGGATATTCGGGGCGGCGGCGTTCCCAGATGATGGCTGATGACGACTGCGCGATTCGGGTCTTGAAAAGGTGGCGCGCCGGTTAGCAGATGAAAAGTCGTGGCGGCCAACGCATATTGATCCGCCTTGCCGTCGAGCGGCCTGCCCATGAGCTGCTCGGGGGCGACGTAACTGATAGTTCCCACCGCAACGTTGTCGTCGGTGAGGTTGCTGACGTCGTCGATTCGGCGAGCGATGCCGAAGTCGGTCAAGAGCACCCTTCGCCGACGGCCATCAGATGCGGTCACCAGGATGTTCTCAGGCTTGACGTCGCGATGGAGTAGACGGCGCTCATGACCGAAGTCGAGCGCATCGGCCACCGCCGTCACGATTGTCGATACGTCCTGTTCGGGCATGCCGCGCGGGTAGGACTCCCGTATCAATCGACCTGCGTCAGTGCCGTCCACGTAGTCCATCGAGATCCAGAGCCGCCCGTTGTCGTCACCACGGTCGAGAACGCGGACGATATGTGGGTGCGAGAGCGTCGCGGCCAATTCGGCTTCTCGAATGAATCTCGCCCGAAACTCCCTGTCGGCGGTTGAGCCCACGGCCAAGATCTTGAGCGCATCATGACGAGGTAGACGAGGATGCTGGGCGAGGTAAACCTCGCCCATGCCACCGGTGCCGAGCAGCCTCTCGATCACATACCCGGCGAAGACGTCACCGCCGTTCAACGGCATGACCGAGAGCCTACGGGGGAGCGCGTGCCGTCGATGCTTACCTCGCGGATAGGACGGCAGCGGGAACTTTGAAGACACCCGCCGCTGCCGCCTGCGCCCAAGCCGCTGCCTTGCCCTAACCCGGTATCGAGTTTTGGTGTTTCCACATTTATCGGTCGCGCGCTGCCGCCGCCAGATCGCCCGCGAGGCTGACGAGCTCAGTCTGGACGCCGGGCACGGCCGCCATGGCTCCCGGCGAATCGAGGGTGAGCGGAACGCCCGCGTAGTCGGTACAGATCGCTCCGGCGGCGCGAGCGATCGCGTGCCCGGCGACGACGTCATACGGGTTGTTATGGGCAAGGACCATGCCCTGGATCTGGCCGCTGACAAGCCAGGTCCACAGCACTGACGCTGCGCCGACGCAGCGAAAGCGCATCGCTCGTCGGTGCACCCTCATGGTCAATTCGAGATACGCGTCCAGCCGCGCGCCACCCCGGTGGAAGGCGTCGCCCATTCCGATGATCCCGTCCTCGAACGAGCCGACGTCAGCCACCGCACCCGAGTCGACCCGTACGCCGAGGAACGGCAGGTCGATAACGCCCAGTGTCGGCACGCCGTTCTCGAGCAGGCCGAGCATCACGCCGCATAGCGGTGACCCGCTCGCGTAGTTGATGGTTCCGTCGAGCGGGTCCGCGACCCAGACCTTGCCCGTGTCGAGGGGCACCCCGCCGCCCTCTTCGCCGTAGAAGCCGATATCCGGGGTGGATGCCGCGAGCGACCGCTGCAGCGCCGACTCGCTGGCCAGGTCGACGTCGGTGACGAAGTCCTTGGCCGCTTTGTCGATCCGCTCGTGCGGTTTCGCGCGCCTGTCTCGCAGGATCGCGACCGCTTCATCCACCGCGGCGTGCGCGGCCGCCAGCTCTGCCCTCACGCGAGCATCGTAGTTCCGGACTCGGTCCCAGCACCGCCTGACGTTGAGCTGGGCTTTTTCAAGGAAGCTTCGGCGTTCTTCAGATCACTCTTGACATCACATGTGTGCAAGATCACACTAAGAACATCAGACATCAGACGTCAGATGTCGTCTGAAAGGCGGGGCTGTGGCACTTCCCGAAGAACTCGCGGACATGCTTCTCGAGTCGATCGTCGATGGGCAGTTCCCAGTCGAGTCGGTACTTCCCTCCGAGGGGGAGCTCGCCCTGAAGTACGGGATGAGTCGGCTGACCGTCCGCGAAGCGGTGCGCATCCTGCGGTCGCAGAACATCGTCGCCATCCGTCGTGGTCGCGGCACCTTCATCAACCCGCCGCAGGCTTGGACGTCGCTGGCCGCCGTCGTGCGCATCGAGGAACGCCGGTCTTCTTCGGGGGGGGTGTCGGGACGCCTCATCGAAGCGAGGCGGATGGTCGAGATCGGCGCAGCACAGTTGGCTGCCGTCAACCGGTCGAAGGAGGATCTCGAATCCCTGGCCGCCAGCATCGAAGAAATGCGACTCGCCAACAGGTTGAACAGGGTCGAACTCTTTGTCGAGGCGGACATCGCCTTTCACGACGTGATCATGCATGCGACAGGAAACATGTTCATCCCGTTCATGTTTGAACCGTTCGGCAATCTACTGGTCGAGGCCCGAACCGAGACATCGTCAATTCCGGAGATCCAGGTGAACGCGATCGCCATGCACGAGGCGATTCTCGAGGCACTCACCGCCGGTGACCCCAGGCGGAGTCGCGACGCCATGGAGGCCCACATGGACCAAACCGAAAACGACTTGCGCCGATACGTAATCGACGGCGAGGCACGACCGTGACGGCTGCGCTGAACACCACTCTGTACATGCGCCCGGATCGCAATCTGGCGCTGGAGCTGGTGCGGGTCACCGAGGCCGGCGCGATGGCGGCCGGCCGCTGGGTTGGCCGCGGCGACAAGGAAGGCGGCGACGGTGCCGCCGTCGACGCGATGCGCCAACTCGTCGCCTCGGTGTCGATGCGCGGCGTGGTAGTCATCGGCGAGGGTGAAAAAGACGAAGCGCCAATGCTTTACAACGGCGAAGAGGTCGGCAACGGGCTGGGCCCTGATTGTGACTTCGCCGTCGATCCCGTCGACGGGACCACCCTGATGGCCAAAGGTATGCCCAACGCGATCTCAGTTCTCGCGGTTGCCGAACGCGGCGCGATGTTCGACCCGTCGGCGGTGTTCTACATGGAGAAGATTGCCGTGGGCCCGGACGCCGCCGACGCCATCGACATCACCGCACCCATCCCGGAGAACCTGCGTGCGGTGGCCAAGGCGAAGAAGTCTTCTGTGTCCGATCTGACGGTGTGCATCCTGGATCGGCCCCGGCACGCAGAGCTGATCGCGCAGGTCCGCGAGACCGGCGCCCGGATCAGGCTGATCTCTGACGGCGACGTCGCTGGCGCTATTGCCGCGGCGCGCCCTGAATCGGACACCGACGTGCTGATCGGAACCGGTGGAACACCTGAAGGCATCATCGCTGCGGCCGCGATGCGCTGCATGGGTGGGGCGCTGCAAGCGCGTCTGGCCCCCACCGATGACGCCGAACGCCAGAAGGCAATCGATGCCGGCCACGACCTCGACCGCATCCTGTCCACGGAAGACCTGGTCTCGGGTGACAACGTGTTCTTCACCGCCACCGGCGTCACCGACGGAGACCTGCTGCGCGGTGTGCGTTACAGCGGTGGTGGCGCCCACACCCAGTCGATAGTGATGCGGTCCAAGTCTGGCACCGTCCGCGTCATCGAGGCCTACCACCGCCTCGACAAACTCCGTGAATTCGCCAGCATCGACTTCACGGGCGATGACAACGCGCCAGCCCCGATGCCATGAAGTCGCCCGCACTCCATGTCCTCGCGCGCCCATTGCATTGGGCCGTTTCCCTAGGTCGGGCAGCTTTTGAGGGTGCATACGGACCCTTGACATGGCTCCCGCCGAGGAGTTGCCTCATGGGTAGTTGATATACAGCCGGCCTTGGGCCGGTGTCGTCCCCTGAGCCGGCGGCGGCACCGCGAAAACGTATGCCGCCCAGGAACTATTCGTAGCCCCTGAGGGACAACTCCGCAGCCCTGAGGCCGCATCCTCTAAAGCCGCCTCTTCGGCCGACTTCTTGTCCCGTTGTAGTCCCCTCATGATTGGAAACTGCCATGCCCGGATCCAGAACATCCGTCGAATCACTGGGTGAATTGGGTGATCGCACGATCAGCAAGGTCAAGCGGCGGGTATTGCCCTTGATCGTCTTTTTGTACTTCATCGCGTTCCTCGATCGCAACAATGTCGGCTTCGCGAAGCTGACAATGAGCGAGGATCTCGGCCTCAGCGCAACCGCTTTCGGGTTGGGCGCCGGGATGTTCTTCATCGGATACGCCATCTTCGAGATCCCAAGCAACGCAGGCATGTTGCGATTCGGTGCCCGCAAATGGATCGCCCGGATCCTGCTGACGTGGGGTTTCTTTGCCACGGCCATGGCGGCAGTGAACAACGAACTCACTTTCTACATCATTCGGTTCCTGCTGGGCGCCGCTGAGGCCGGATTCTTCCCGGCCATCATCCTGTATCTGACGTTGTGGTTCCCCGCCCGTCAGCGGGTCGCGGTCCTAGGGGTCTTCATCCTCGCCCAACCGATCGCCAACGCGATCGGCGCGCCGATCTCGGGCCTGCTCCTCAAGTTGGACGGCCTCCTCGGCTTGGCGGGCTGGCAGTGGATGTACATCGTCGAGGGTGTTCCAGCGATGTTGATGGCCTTCGTTGCGCTGAAGGCGATGACCGATTACCCCAGGGACGCGATGTGGCTGAGCCTCGAGGAGCGCACATGGCTGCAGGACACGATGGACGCCGAGGACGCGGCCAAGGGGACCGGGCACAAGCACAGCTTCATGGCAGGCCTGAAGGATCCGCGCGCCCTGATCTTTGCGGCGCTGTACTTCGGTCTGGTGATGGGCATCTACGGGCTGAGCCTGTGGCTACCGTCGATCGTCAAGGCGATGGGTGATCTGTCGAACACGCAGGTCGGCTTCATCGTTCCGATTCCCTATATTTGTGCCGCGGTGTTCGTCTGGTTCTGGAGCCGGCACTCGGACCGTACAAATGAACGCGTCGGTCACTCATCGTTGGCGATGTTGTTGGGCGCGATCGGTATGGTCGCCTCCGGGTTCCTGATCCAGTCCAGCCCGGTCCTTGCGTTGATCGCGATCTGCGTCGCCGCAATGGGCATCTTCGCCGCGATCTCACCGTTCTGGGAGCTTCCTGCCGCGGCTCTGGCCGGGGCGGCAGCAGCGTCCGGCATTGCGCTGATCAATTCGCTTGGCAACTTGGGCGGGTTCGCGTCGCCGTATGCGGTCGGTGTGCTGGTCGACAAGACCGGTGATTCGAAGTACGGGTTGCTGATGTTGGCGGCGGTGTTGTTGATCACCGCGATCGCCACCTTCCTGTACGGCAGGAAGATCCACGCCGGGACGGTGCCTCCCCTCTCGGACGAAGAGCTGCTCGCCAAGGAGACGGCGGCCTTCGACCTGCCCGCCGAACAACTGCACCACCGGGGCGACCCGAGCGGCGCCCCCGCTACTCCTGAAAAGACGCCGTAGTGCCCCGATCACAACAGTGGTACGCCGGACCGGACCCGCGGAACAACTATCTGCACCGGGCGTGGATGCGCCGCGGGGTTCCGGACCACGCGTTCGACGGCAGACCGCAGATCGCCATCGCCAACACGGCCTCCGACTTAACGCCGTGCAACGCCCATTTCGACGAGGTCGCGACCAGCGTCAAGCAGGGTGTCTATGAGGCCGGTGGCATTCCGCTGAACCTTCCGGTGATGTCGCCGGGGGAGACGCAGATGCGGCCCACCGCGATGTTGTGGCGGAATCTGGCCGCGATGTCGATCGAGGAGATGCTGCGCGGCAATCCGGTCGACGGGGTGGTCCTGCTGGGCGGGTGCGACAAGACCATTCCCGCGCTGCTGATGGCGGCGGCCTCGGTCGACCTGCCGGCCCTGGTGCTGCCCGGCGGGCCGATGCTGACCGGCCATTTTCGGGGAGCACCAGTCGGCTGCGGCACGGACGTGTGGCGTTTCGGTGAGGAGGTCCGCGCCGGTCTGATGTCGCAGGCGGACTTCCGCAAATCCGAATCGGCGATGATCCGCAGCAAGGGGCACTGCAACACCATGGGCACCGCCTCGACGATGGCCGTCATGGCCGAGGCGCTGGGTACCACGATCCCCGGGGTCGCGGGCACCCCCGCTCCCGACAGCCGGCTTCTCGAGCACGCCCACGCCGCGGGCCGGTTAGCGGTGGAGATGGTTGCGGCAGAGCGGCGGCTCAGCGATGTCATCACGGTCGCGTCGTTCCATAACGCGATCGTCGCGTTGGCGGCCACCGGCGGATCCACCAACGCTGTTGTGCACCTGCTGGCGATCGCGGGCCGGTTGGGGATCGACTTGCGGCTGGAGGACTTCGACCGGATCGGTTCCACGGTGCCGTTGCTGGTGAACGTTCACCCGGCAGGCACCTACCTGATGGATGACATGTACAGGGCCGGCGGGCTTCTCGCTGTCCTGCGGGAGGTGAAGGACCTGCTCGACCCGACCGCCTTGACAGTCACCGGCCATCCACTGACGGACTACCTCGGGGACGCCCAAATCTGGGACGAGGACGTGATCCACCGTAGGAGCGCGCCGTTGATGGACGACGCTGGTATCGCCGTGCTCCGGGGCACGCTGGCGCCCAACGGCGCGGTGACCAAACCCGCCGCCGCGTCGAAGGACTTGTTGGTTCACCGGGGCCGGGCGGTGGTGTTCGACAGCATCGAGGACTTCCACGCCCGGATCGACGATCCCGACCTGGACATCGACGAGACCTGCGTGATGGTGCTGCGCGGTTGCGGACCAAAGGGGTATCCGGGTATGCCGGAGGCCGCGAACACCCCGCTGCCTGCCAAGCTCCTCGCGGCAGGGGTACGGGACATGATCCGGATCTGTGACGGCCGGATGAGCGGTACCGCCTACGGCACCGTTGTGCTGCACGTGGCCCCGGAATCGGCTGCAGGCGGGCCACTCTCACTCGTCCGGGACGGTGACATGATCAGCCTCGACGTCCCCAACAGACGGATCGACCTGGATGTCCCCGGCGAGGAGTTGCTGCGCCGCGAGCCCTCGAAAGCAGCGGGAGCGTCCTACAGCGCTCCGCTGCGAGGCTGGCAACAGTTATACGTCGACCACGTCATGCAGGCCGACCGGGGAGTCGATCTAGATTTCCTCGTCGGCTCCAGCGGTGACACCGTAACCCGCGATTCGCACTGATCATGACTGCGCCCACAACACTTCTGTCCGCCGTCCCGGTGCCCTTTCACACCAACGGTGACCTTGACGTCGACGGTCAGAAAACATTGCTCCGCCACCTGAAGGGCGTCGGCATCGGCGGGGTGTTCATCGCAGGCACCACAGGGGAATTCACCGCGCTGGACGACGACGAACAAGCCGTCGTGCTCAGCGCGGCGCTCGAGGTGTACGGGGCCGATGCCGTGTACATGCACGTCGGCGCTTCGGCGGCGCGGCAGGCCGAACGCCTTGCCGCCCAGGCGGTTGCGCTGGGCGCCAGGCGCTTGGCGGCGATCACCCCGTTCTATCTGCCCGCCGGCCCAGCGACACTGATTGACTACTACCGCCGGTTGGACGACGTCGCAGGCGACGCCCAAATCTATGTCTATCTTTTCGCCGCCCGCACCGGTACCACCGTCACCCCGGATCAACTAGCTGAACTGGCCACGATCCCGTCGGTCGCCGGGGCGAAGATCAGTGGTGAATCGAATTCTGCTGTTCTGCAATATGTCCGGGCAGTTCCCGAGGATTTCGAGGTCTACTCCGGCAATGACATCGACTTCGGCGACTTCGTCCGCGCCGGCGGCACCGGTGCCGTGTCCGGGGTCTCCAGCGTTTTTCCACGGCCATTCCTCGACCTCGCAGACGCGCTGAAGCGTGGCGACGACCAGGCGGCCGTTGCCGCGCAGGACCGGGTCAAGCAGGCCGTCGCCGCCGCCGACGGGGCCGATATCGCGCTGCTCAAGGCAGGCCTGTCACTTCAGGGCCTACCGGCAGGTCCGACCCGGGTAGCTGTCGACCAGCCAACTCCCTCGCAGCTGGAAACGATGCGCACCGCAATCCAGGAGCTGACATGAAAACGTCCAACCCCCAACGGAAGGCCACCCACCCATGATTTCTTCACTCCCGACCGAACGCACCGCCGTCGTCACCGGCGGCGCATCACCCCGGGGTATCGGCCGGGCCACCGCCGACCGACTGGCTCGCGACGGGTGGTCCGTGGCAATCCTGGACATCGACGAAGGGGCTGCCAAGCTCGCAGCCGACGAGGTGGCCGACAAGTACTCGGTGTCCACTCTCGGTGTCGGGGCCGACATTTCAGACGAGAACTCGGTGCAGGCGGCCATCGCGCAGGTCGAGTCAACGTTGCCGCCGATCCTTGGGCTGGCCAACATCGCCGGAGTCAGCTCACCGACCGAGTTCCTGGACGTCACGCCGGCAGAGTGGGACCGGGTGTTCAACGTCAACATGCGCGGCACGTTTCTCGTCACCCAACGTGTACTGCCTGCGATGATCGCCGCCGGAATCGGCCGCATCGTCAGCGTCTCCTCCATCTCCGCGCAGCGTGGCGGCGGGACGTACTCGAAGGTGCCCTACAGCGCGTCCAAGGCGGCCGTCATCGGGTTTTCGCGGGCGCTGGCCCGGGAGATGGGCCCGCACAACATCACGGTGAATTCCGTTGCGCCCGGGCCGATCGACACCGAGATCATGGGTGGCACGCTGACCGACGAGCGCAAGGCACAGATGAGTGCCGACATTCCCCTGGGCAGGGTCGGCACCGTCGAGGACGTCGCCGCCCTGCTGACCTTCCTGATGAGCGAGGACGCCGGCTACATCACCGCGGCGACCTACGACGTCAATGGCGGATTGCAGATCTCGTGACTTTCGTTTACCAGACCGAGGAGTTCCTATGACCGCCAATGACATCAACATCCGCCACCCGTCCGCGGAGGAGATCCTCGCCGCCGCCCCGCCCTTGCGGGACGAACCTGGGGCGCGCGAGCGCATCAGGGCCGCGCACGCCGCCGCAGGTCGCCGTATCGCCGTGCTTGACGATGACCCGACCGGCTCGCAGACCGTACACGATGTCGCCGTCGTCACCGTTTTCGAAGCCGACGAGTATGCCGCCGGTCTGGCCGCACCGGGGTCCACCTGCTTCATCCTTACCAACACCCGCAGCCTGCCTGAAGACACCGCCGTCGAAATGAACACCGGAATATCCGCCAGCCTGTTCGCCCTCGGCCAGAGTCTGGGCGGCCCAATGGAAGTCGTCAGCCGTAGTGACTCCACGCTGCGCGGCCACGTTGTCGCGGAGATCGCTGCCATCGACGCGGCCCGGCGCCGTGTGACCGGCGCCGGTTTCGACGGGGTGCTGCTGATCCCTTGCTTCTTCGAGGCGGGTCGTTTCACCGCAGGTGATATCCATTGGGCCAACGTTTCCGGGCAGCCCATGCCAGCCGGTGACACCGAGTTCGCCCAGGACTCGACGTTCGGTTTCACCTCGTCCAACCTGCGGGACTTCATCGCCGAGAAGAGCCGCGGCACCATCACTCGCGACGAGGTGCACAGCATCTCGCTGGACGACATCCGGCTCGGCGGCACCGCTCGGGTCGCCGAGATCCTGGGCGCCGTCTCCGGCGGTGCCTTCGTCGTGGTCAATGCGACCGACTACGCCGACCTGGAGATCGTTGTGCTTGGGCTCTTGGAGGCGCAGGACCGTGGCAAGTCGTTCGGATACCGTTGCGGTCCGTCATTCCCGCGTGCGCTGGCCGGGCTCGAGCCTCAAGACCCGCTCAGCGCGGCGCAAATTTGGCCGACCGGTCGCCCGGGCGGCCAGGGGCTCGTTGTCGTCGGTTCGCATGTCGGCCTGACTAGCCGACAAGTCGCCAAGGCGCAGGAACGCGGCGGGCTCGCCGAAACCGAACTGCACGTGCCCACTCTGCTGGACCCCGAACGACGCGACGCTCACGTCGCCGACATCGGCAGGCAGATCGCCGAGGCGCTTGCCACCTCCGATGTCATGCTGTTCACCAGCCGCACCCTGATGCGTGGCGGTGATGCCGATGACAGCCTGGCCATCTCCCGTACGGTGTCCACTGCGGTCATCGAGGTCGTTCGCGCTGCACTTGCCGCGCGCCCGGCTTGGGTCGTCGCCAAGGGCGGAATCACCTCCCACGACGTCGCCGTCCGCGGCCTCGGCATTCGCCGCGCAGAGGTCATCGGCCAATTGTTCCCCGGCATGGTGTCGGTGTTCCGCCCCATCGAGGCAGCACCCGAGGCCGTCGGCACCCCCTATGTCGTGTTCGCAGGCAACGTCGGTGACGACGAGACCCTCGCCGACGTCGTCGACCTCTTCGCCGGACGCCGATGACGCTGGTCGGCAGAATCGCTCAATCCACCACTCGGAGAAGGAAACAGCAGATATGACCAACGTCGGATGGATCGGACTGGGAGCCATGGGCGCTCCCATGGCATCGTTTGTCGCCAAGGCTGGACACACGGTGACGGCCTTCGATATCGACCCGCAGAAAGCCGTCGCTCTAGCAGGCGACGGCGTCAAACCCGCAGCTACCATCAGTGACGCGGCGATCGACGCCGACGTGCTTGTGTTGATGGTCGCCACCGCCGAGCAGGCTGAATCGGTGCTCTACGGAGACGGCAATGCCGCCGCGGCACTCAAGCCGGGCAGCGCTGTGTTGCTGATGGCCACCGTAGGACCAGCAGCCGTCGAAGACTGGGCCCGGCGCCTGGCGGTCATCGGCGTGCAGATTGTCGACGCGCCGGTGTCCGGTGGTGCCGCACGGGCAGGGCAGGGGGATCTGCTGATCATGGTCAGCGGTTCGGAGGCCGCGCTCGCCGCGGTGCAACCCTTGCTGGACGTGATGGCACGCAACGCCCCCGTCGTCGGTACGGAGCCCGGCGAAGGGCAGAAGGTCAAACTCGTCAACCAGTTGCTGTGCGGGGTGCATGTCGCGGTCGCCGCGGAAGCCCTGGCCTACGCCGAGGCGCTCGGCCTCGACGCCGGTGCGACGTGGGCGGTGCTCCGACACGGCGCGGCTGCATCGTTCATGCTCGACGACCGCGGTGCCCGGATGATCGACAACCCGGACAACGAAATCCGTTCAGCAGTAGATATTTTCGTCAAAGACATGGGTCTGGTCATCCAAGCGGCCCGCGCGAAGTCCTACCCCACCCCGCTGGCGTCCGCGGCTGAACAGCTTTACCTCGCCGGGCGCCGCGCCGGCCTCGGACGCGCCGACGACTCCTCCTTGATCCAGATCCTGCGCGGCACCGCCACTGCATCGATCTGACAACGCGACGTAGAAGAGGAAGAAGAAATGTCCGAGTCGACCGAATACGCGTCCTTGTTCCGACTCGACGGCCGCAAAGTTGTCGTAGTCGGCGGCGGAAGCGGGCTGGGCCGGGCGGCGAGCGTCGCGTTGGCGCAGTACGGCGCCAACGTTGTGGTTGCCGATGTGAACGTGGACGGGCTGAAGGTCACCGTGGCCGAGATAGAAGCGCATGGCTACACCGCCGAATCCGCCGAAGTCGACGTCACCGACAGCGAATCCCTCGTCGCGCTTGCGGCAGCACATCCCGATACCGAGGTTTTGGTGGCCACACCCGGCATCAACGTGCGCAAGCAGTTACTCAACACCACTGACGACGAGTTCGACCGGGTCATTGACGTCAGCCTCAAGGGCACGTACCGGCTCGCCAAGGCGTTCGGCCCGGGGCTTGTCGCACGCGGCAAGGGCAGCATCATCAATTTCTCCAGCTTCCGCGCGCTGGTCGTCGAGCCGGGTCAGGGACTGTACGCGGCCGCGAAAGGCGGTGTGCTGCAATTAACTAAGGTCCTGGCGGCCGAACTCGGGCCATCGGGTGTGCGGGTGAACGCAGTGGCACCCGGCCCATTCGAGACACCTCTCACGGAGCAGATCAAGTCCGATTCCGATTGGTACGGCGCGTACGCAGACAAAACCGCGCTGAAGCGCTGGGCGAAGCCGGATGAGATTGTCGGCGCGATCCTGTTCCTTGCATCGGACGCATCCACATTCGTGACCGGCACCCTGCAGTTGGTCGACGGCGGATGGACCGCCGTCGACGGCCGCTTCGTCCCGAAGGTCTAGCGCAAGCGGGTACCCAGGCGCACACTTGCCGACTGGGAGGAGGGTTTCCTTGCTCCCCTCGACCTCGTCGACGGCGCCGCCCGCGTATATGACCCAATCGTCCGCGGGGAGTCCGGCGAACTGCGGCCTTACCTGGCGGATCGGCCCGCATCTCCGAGCTTCCCCATTCGAGTAGCCGACTACGCTAGGCGGTCGCACAGTCGCCGGCCACGCTCGGATACATGCCTCTAGCGTCCGCCGGTACGACGCCGCCCCGACTGGCCGGGGCGGCCGGGCGTATCACTGGGCAGACACCGGTTGACCCCCTGCGGCATGCGACGTTCAAGCGCTGGGTCTGGGGTGCCGTGCTGGTCAGTGTGTCCGGTGGCGCGATGGTTTTCGTTCTTCTGTCCTTCGCTGCGCCGATTCTGTTGAGTCCTGCCGCGACGAATCGACTGCTGGTAAGGGGCGGAACGGCGTTGGCCGTGTTCGCGATCGTTGTGGTGCCGGTCCTGATGCGTGTCCGCAGGAATCGATATGCGACGAGCACGGCCTGGCTTCGGCAAGGTCGCAAACCGACGGACGCGGAACGACGGATGACGCTCGGTGCGCCGGGCGAAGCAGTTCGCGTTTCCGCCCTGACATGGGGCGTCGGTGCCGTGTTCTTCGCGCTGTTGGGTGCGACGGAATCGATTTCGGCTTCGGCATACATCTTCAGTGCAGTGATCTTGGGGGGCATCACCACGACTGCCGTCTGGTATCTGATCGCCGAGCGGATCATGCGGCCGGTGTGTGCGCGCGCGCTACACGGTGAGCCGGCCGGTCACCGGTACGGGCCGAGTATCCAGCTCAGACTCGCGATGGCGTGGACGCTGGCGACGGGAGTGCCGCTGCTGGGCGTCGCAACGCTGGCGGTGGGTTACCTCGCGGACGTCGGATTCGAGCCGTATCGGACGTTGGCCGTGATCCTGGGCCTGGTCGCGGTAGCACTCGTGGTCGGGTTGTTCACTGTCGTTGTCGCTGCGCGGTCTGTCGCCGAGCGGGTAACAGAACTTCGT
>NZ_JAVHWR010000100.1:0-6049 GCF_032159565.1 Mycobacterium sp. | reverse complement strand
TACCGGCCCACCCATGGCCGTTGGATTAAGGTTCGGAAAGATCGACGCGTCGTCGAGCAGGATATTCGGGGTGGTGTAGCTGAAGTTGATGCCCACACCCAGCGACCATGGGAAGCCGATCTGGTAGCCCAGTTCCAGCGTGCCCTCGAATGCGTCGGCGTTCGGTCCGACGACGGTGTATTTGGCGCGCCCGGAGTGGAACCACTCACGGGTCAGACGGTTGCGGTCCAGCGGAAACACGCCGTTGAGGAAGGTGTCCCACTGCTGGATCGTCATCGTCCGATCCTGACCGTCAACCAGGCTCAGCTCGTTGTCCAGCCCCGCGTGTGAGGTACCGGTGCTCACGAAAAGAGCCGCGATGGCGGCGACCATCGCGATCAGCACCCGACTGATTGCCTTCATGTTCTCCCTAGCTCTGTCGGCGATGAGCCGAACCGGCTCACCGAGTTTTTTCCCGTGCTGGGCAGTACTCCTACACCACACACGACGCAAGAGTCACATGCGCGACAAATTAGGAAGTCCACATGCTCTTCTTACGTTTTGCTCATCGTTGACACGAGGAACATAACGGGACGGCATCGCACCGGCAACGCGTAGGGGTGCGTGTCGGATCGTCGGTCGAGAAGCGCCATTAGTTTGCTGATGCCACGGGCTGCTGGAGTACGGCCGGCACCGCCGGGCCGATGCGTCACATGGAGCTGTCGGCGCGTTGTCGGCCGCCTACAGGCGTAGCAAGTCTGGGCGACCGCCCCTTCACCTGCTATTTTTACCGATCAACGTGAGCTGAACGATCATTCATGATGAGGCGGAATGTTGTTTCGCAACCATTCGTCGTGTTCTGCCTCAGCGGCGCGCGAATCCGTTTCGCGCTCGTCCGACGAAGCTTGGGGTAATTCATCGCCGAAAATCGTGTTAACTGCATTGCGTGACGGCTGCGGGGAACGGGTCACAACCAACCTCGCGTGTGACTAAGATCACATATCGACCCAGAGGGCCGTTCACCTGCGCGTAACGCTTCGGGGATTGCCAACAACGCCGCACACCGGCTAGGTGCGCGGGCGGTTCCAGGTCGAACCGGAATTATTAGATCTCCAAGCTGGATAGCTGACCGATGATCTGCGTCGCCAACGGGTTAAGAGTCGCCATCCCATCGCGGACCGCGGATCGAGAGCCGGCGATGTTGACGACCAACGTGCTGCCGGAGATCCCCGCCAGTCCGCGCGACAAGCCGGCGTCGACGATGCCCGCGGCGAGCCCGGATGAGCGCAGCGCCTCGGCTATGCCGAGCAGCTCGCGATCGAGGATGTCGCGGGTCGCCTCGGGCGTCACGTCTCGCGGCGTCACCCCGGTGCCGCCGACCGACACCACCAGGTCGACTCCACCTATGACGGCCGTGTTCAGCGCGTTGCGGATCTCCACCTCGTCGGAGGACACCACGATGACACCGTCCACGACGAAGCCGGCCTCGTGAAGCAGCTCGGTGACCAACGGACCGTTGTGGTCCTCTTCGCCATGAGCTGTCCGGTCATCGACGACGACGATCAAGGCCCGTCCAACCAACTCCCCTGGTTGTTCCATGAGTGCCACCGTATATCTGGTGGCGGACAGCGGTGCGGCCACTCTCAACGTCGGCGTGCCAGGTGCCGTGATCACTGCGCCGCCTTGCCAAGCGTCACCTGCACAGTCTGCGGTTTGCCCGACGGGTCGAGGTAGGTCAGCGTCACCTTTTCGCCGGGTGCCTTCGAGCGCACCGCGGCGACGAGCGCGTCGGCGCTGCCGATCACCCGGTCGTCGACCTTGGTCACCACGACTCCGCTCGGCAGCCCGGCCGCCGCGGCTGCACCACCACCGGTGACCTCGACGATCTTGGCGCCGTGTGACGAGGCGTCGTTACCGACCTGGACGCCCAGCGATGCGTGCGAGGCGCTGCCGCCCTGGATCAGTTCGTCGGCGATCCGCTTGGCCTGATCGATCGGAATTGCGAAGCCCAAACCGATCGAGCCGCTCTGCGCGTCGGCGGAGGCGCCGCCGAGTGTCGCGATGGCCGAATTCACGCCCACCAGTTCGCCGTTCATGTTGACCAGCGCCCCGCCCGAGTTACCGGGGTTGATGGCGGCATCGGTCTGGATCGCGTCGAGCACGGTGTTCTGGTTCTTGATGTCTCCGCCCGCGGCAACGGGCCGGTTCAGTGCGCTGATGATGCCGGTCGTCACAGTTCCTTCGAGGCCGAGTGGCGAACCGATCGCCACCACGTCCTGGCCGACCGTGAGGTCGGCCGACGAGCCGATGGTGATCGGCGTGAGGCCGGAGACACCGTCGGCCTTGACGACGGCGATGTCGCTGCTGGGGTCGGTGCCGACCACGGTGAACTTGGTGGTCCGGCCGTCGGCGAACGTGATCGTGGTGTCGGCGTTCTTGGCGGCCTCGACGACGTGGTTGTTGGTCAGGATCAGACCGTCCGAGGACAGGATGATCCCGGAGCCCTCTTCTGATGCCCGGCCCATGTCGGTCTCCAGCTTCACGACGCTGGGCACCACCTTGGCCGCGACCTGTTCGACGGATCCGGCGGGCAGGCTGGCTGCGGGCACGCTCGGCGCCGCGGTGATCTGGGTTCCGCCGGCGTGGTTGTCGGGTTTGGCCATCAGCGCGACGCCGCCGCCGATGCCTGCCGACACCACGGCGATGGTCAGCGCACCGACGGTCAAGGCTCCTGCGCGCGATCGCTTCTGCGGTGGGCGGGGAGGCTGTCCGACCTGCGGGTACCTCCCGCTTGCGGGCGGCTGCTGCGGGGCCCCTCGATAGGGGTCATAGGGCTGCCGGTAGGCGTGCTGTTGCTGCTGGGTCGCATACCGCCAGTCGTAGGGTTGCTGCTGATAGCCGGTATGACCTACCCCGCGAGGGGGTGGCACCCCCGGCTGACCAGAGGGATATACCGCCGTACGATCGTCGCCGGGCCTGCGGCCGTGATGCGGGGGCGGCGGTGAATACCTCGGGTCGTTCGTCATGTCGCTACGGGCTCTTTCTACGAGTTCGGCACATTCCGACACTTCTACAACGAAGTTCCGCGCCTCTACGGTGCCGGGGTGGGCTGAGAATCCACTTAGAGAATGTTCGGCTCATCCCGAGACTTCCGGTTGGTGGTTCCCGACCGTTTACCCATTGTCGCCGCTGGCCACCGGTTGTGCGACCTCCGCAGGACGTGTCGCCGAAATCACCCGCCCGGGCAGCAACACATATATAGAGGTGCCCGGCGGCTGGCCTCCGCGCACGGTGTCGTCCACCCGAAGCGCGCCACCGTGTTTGTGTACGACTTGTTTGACGATCGCCAGACCAAGGCCCGAGCCGGGCATGGCCCGCGCGGAGGTGGACCGGAAGAACCGATCGAAAACGAGCTGGCGTTCGTGCGGTGGGATGCCGGGTCCGTGGTCGGAGACGACGAGCTCGGCGTGCACCGGGTCGGTCTGGGTCAGGCGCACGCCGACCCGCCCGTTGGGCGGACTCCACTTGGCGGCGTTGTCGAGCAGGTTCAGCACGGCGCGCGACAGGCCGGCCACATCGCCGTACACCTGCCACGGGATGACGTGGACGTCGAAGTCAATGTCGTTGCGGCGCCGCCTAACCCGTTCGAGGCTGCGGTCGATGATCTCGGATATATCGACGGGCTCGTGCACCACGCCGCCGGCCTCGTCACGTGTGAGATCCACCAAATCGCCCACCAGTGTTGACAATTCCTCGATCTGGGCGATGACGTCGGTGCGCAGTTCGGCCAAGTCCTCCTCGGGCAGCCGCGGCGCACCGGGCTCCTGGGAGGCCATCAGGAGTTCGACGTTCGTGCGCAGCGACGTCAGCGGGGTGCGCAACTCGTGACCCGCGTCGGTGACCAGGCGGGCCTGGCGCGCGCGCGACTCGGCCAGCCCGCGCAGCATCATGTTGAAAGCTTGTGTGAGACGGGCGAGTTCGTCGCTACCCACTACGGGTATCGGGCGCAGGTCATCGGTGCGGGCCACCCGTTCTGCGGCCTCGGTCAGTCTGGCTACGGGTCTCAAGCCCGCACGGGCCACCATGCCGCCTGCGAACGCGGCGATCGCCACCCCGATACCGCCGACGATGAGCAGCACTGTGCCGAGGCGTTTGAGCACGTTGCCGGTGGGGGCCAGGCTCTTGGAGATCAACAGCGAACTGCCGTTGTTCAAATGCACGGCCAGTACCCGCTGGTGATCGGCGGTGCGCAGCGACAGCAGCAGCTGGCCGGACATCACGTCCTTCTCCGGCTTGCCGATGGGCAGCGTCTGCCCCTGCTGGTTGGCGGTGTAGATGGAGCGGCCCGGGTTCACCAGCATCGCGTTGACGTCGGAGTAGGCGGTGCCCTCGATGGCTTTACCCGGATCGGCGGCCAGCGAACCGCTTTCGATAAGCAGCCGCGCGCGGCTGTGCAATTGGTTGTCGACGTCGGCGTAGAGCGCCCTGGAGACGACGACATAGACGGCGAGCGCCATCAGCACGACGACCATCGCGACCATCGACATGGCGAGCAGCATCACCCGCCAGCGCAGTGACAGCGAGCTGGGTTCGGGAATCGAACCGGGCCGCAAGGGAGGTGGTCGAAACGTGGACATCACTACCGTCGCTTGTTCGCCCAAGCGTCCCCCGCAAGCGGGGCGGGCCCCAGCTTGCGAGCGGAGTACCCCCACATCACGGCGGTGTCTCACGCAGCACGTAACCCACCCCGCGCACGGTGTGGATCAGCCGCGGCTCACCTTCCGCTTCGGTCTTGCGGCGCAGATAACCGACGTACACCTCGAGGGCGTTGCCTGAGGTCGGGAAGTCGAATCCCCACACTTCCTCGAGGATGCGGCTACGCGTGAGGACGCGCCGGGGGTTGGCGATCAGCATTTCCAACAGGGCGAACTCGGTGCGGGTCAGGCTGATCTGCCGGTGTCCGCGGGTGACCTCCCGGGTCATCGGGTCCAGGCTGAGGTCCGCGAACGTCATCGCAGGAGTGTCACCGTCGTCGGGGGTGGTGCGGCGCAGCAGCGCGCGCATGCGGGCGAGCAGTTCCTCGAGTGCGAACGGTTTCGGCAGGTAGTCGTCGGCGCCTGCATCCAGGCCGGCAACGCGCTCGGACACCGAGTCGCGGGCGGTGAGCACCAGGATGGGCAAATCATCACCGGTGCTTCGGAGCTGCCTGCAGACCTCGAGGCCGTCCAGCCTCGGCATCATCACGTCGAGCACCAACGCGTCGGGCCGGTCGCTGGAGATCAGGTCCAGAGCTTCGAGCCCATCCTGGGCCAACGCAACGGAATAGCCGTTGAAGGACAGCGAACGGCGAAGGGATTCGCGCACGGCGCGGTCGTCGTCGACGACAAGAATTCGCACGGCCACCAGTGTTAACCCATCGCCTGAGAGAGGGCTGAGAGGCTCGCCGGGGGCCGCTGCGGCAACCTCAGATACCGCCAGGCGCGGCAGTTAGCGGCGGTCGAGATCGATCAGACCGAGGCGCGCGGCCTTGAGGAGACGGCGCGGCACCTTGTGCTGCTGACCCGCCACCGTGACGCCGACGAGTTCGGTGCGCTTGGCCTTCCACTGCGAGCGGCGGCTACGGGTGTTCGCGCGCGACATCCGGCGCTTGGGGACAGCCATGGGTTCGAGCTCCTCTTGAGGGGGTGCCGCCGCGCGAAGTTCGGCGTCGGCAATTGTCTATCAGGATAGCCGGTGGCCTGCGTGGCCTGCAAAAGCGCCTAATAATCTCGAACCACACACAGCACGACGCCGTCTGTCGTGTAGTACACATCGTCGATCTGGGTGCAATCCGTCGCTGTGGCAGCCTGCTGCACCACGCGATAGTCGCGGCCGCCGTTGTCACAAGAGATAGGACTCAAGTCCTTCAAGTCGTCGGCGTCGATCAGGATGCTGTCCGGCACGTCGGTGCATGTGCAGGCGGATATTCGGCCGCGACGCCGAAAAAGCCGCCGAAGCCAGGCTCGTCGGCGATCGCCGGACCGGCGAACGCCAGTCCCGTTGCGCACACCGCGCCAAACAGCGGAAAAAC
>NZ_JAVHWR010000095.1:0-4697 GCF_032159565.1 Mycobacterium sp. | reverse complement strand
ACGCCTCGTTCCAACGCTTTCTCGGGCCTTCCCCCGTCACGCACAGTGCCTCACAAGGACACTGGACAGGTACACCGTGATGAGCTTGATGTTGGCGACTGCGAAAAGGAGACGTGATGGGTGGCGGCCGGACGAGGGTGCTGATCATCGGGGGCGGATTCGGTGGGTTGTTCTGCGCGCGCAGGCTCGGGCGTGTCGATGTCGACGTCACGTTGCTCGATCGCGCCGCCTGCCACGTGTTTCAGCCGCTGCTCTACCAGTGCGCCACCGGAACCCTGAGCATCGGGCAGATCAGCCGCTCGCTGCGCGAGGAGCTCGCGCGTCACCACAACGTCACCACCCTGCTAGGCGAAGCGGTGGACCTCGACGCCGATGCGCACCGGATCACCGCCCGCCGCCCCGACGAGTCCACCTTCACGATCGACTACGACGTACTGATAGTCGCCGTCGGAATGCGCCAATCTTATTTGGGTCATCAGGAATTCGCGCAGTGGGCGCCAGGGATGAAGACCCTCGACGACGCGTTGAGCGTCCGGCGCAGACTGTTCGGCGCATTCGAGATGGCCGAAACCTTGCCTCCGGGGCCGGAGCGCGACGCGTGGCTCACCTTCGCGATAGCCGGTGGCGGCCCCACCGGTGTGGAGCTGGCGGGCCAGATCCGCGAAATGGCAACCCGGGCCCTGGCCAAGGAGTTCCACAGCATCGAACCCGAGGACGCGCGTGTACTGCTTTTCGACGGGGGCAGCTGCGTTCTCGGCAGCTTCGCGCCCGCCCTCACCGACAAAGCCACCACGATTCTGCAGCGGCTCGGCGTTGAGCTGCACATGGGTGTGCACGTCACCGACGTGCGGCACGACGGCGTGACCGTCACACCGAAGACGGGCGGCCCACCTGAAGACTTCGCGGCAAGGACCGTGCTCTGGACGGCGGGCGTCGAGGCCGTGCCTTTCGCACGGCACCTCGCCAAGGTGCTCGACGTCACATCCGACCACGCCGGACGCATCGAAGTGGAAGCCGACCTGTCCGTGGCCGGGTATCCGGAGATCTTCGTCATCGGTGACCTCGTCGGTCGCGACAAACTGCCGGGAGTCGCCGAGAATGCGATGCAGGGCGGACTCCACGCTGCCGCTTGCGTTCGTCGTGACCTTGCCGGCAAACCGCGCCGGCCCTATCGCTACCGCGATCTGGGCTCCGCGGCCTACATCTGCCGTGGGCATGCCCTGCTGCAGGCCGGCCCGGTCAAACTCGCCGGGTTCGTCGGATGGCTGGGATGGGGACTCATTCACATCGCGTTTCTCACTGGCCTGGAGAATCGCATCAGCACAGTCGCCACCTGGCTTGCCTCCATCGCACGCGCGCGCCGCACCGACCGAACGTTCACCCTCGGTAGCACGACGTCGCCCGAGCACCCGTACACCTGGTTGAAGTTCATGCACCCCAACATGCTTGACGCGCCACCTGATTCGGACGGGGCGACGCCCACTCATCGAATTTCGTGAGCGCTTCTTGTTGGGCTCGGTGAAGTCGACGACGTCCAGATCACCGAGTCGCCCGTCCGACGACCAGCGGGCGGACGATGGAAGGCATGCCGCGCCACACGTCGTCGTCGGCTGCGATGGAGAACCCGCAGTCGCGCATCAGCTCTGCGGTCGCGCGGTTGCAGTGACAGCCGCCTGCGAAGCTGCGCCATGGTCGGAGCAGGAAGTCCTGACAGGCCGCAAGAAACCGCGAGCTCGCACGCACGTGTTCGACGAACAGCAACTGCCCGCCGGGGCGAAGCACGCGGGCGATCTCGCCCAGAGTGCGTTCGGGGTCGTTGACGGTGCACAGGACAAGCGTCGAGACCACGGTGTCCACTGACGCATCGGCCAGCGGAAGCCGCTCCGCAGGCGCGTCAACGATCCGCGCGACGCGCCCAAGCCGCCCCAGGCGGCGCGCGAGTCTTCGGCGCATCGCCTCGTCTGGCTCGGTAAGCACAAGCTCACTGATTGCATCGGGGTAGTGCGCAACGTTCAGCCCGGTCCCGGCGCCGATCTCGACAACCCGCCCGCGGGCGTTGCCTAAGAGCGCGCTTCGGCGGCCGCGCATGCCTGCCAACTCACCGAGCCACACGAACGGGTCGTAGAGCCGGGCCATGACTCGCAGCCACGCGCTCGACGGTGGGCTCGCCTGAAGTTCGGTGCCGGCAATATTCGTCATGCCGCGAACCTACGGGCGGCCACCTTGTGGGCGCATCGCTGGAAGCGGCCATCTTTCCGCGGTGGCCGATTCCGGTTACGTCAAAGGAGTCCGAGGCGCGCGGCCTCCGCCACAGCGGCCGTCCGAGAATTCCGGCCCAGCTTGCGGCGGATGTTCGCGACGTGACGGTGAACGGTATGCGAGCTGAGCACCAGCTGCTCTGCGATCTCGTGATCGCTGAGGCCGCGCGCGACGCAAGCGAGGACCTCGCGCTCCCGGCTGGACAGCAGCACCTGCTCCGGCCCGCTCCCATCGGTCTCCGACGACTGCCCCGGTGCCGGCGCTTGGCGGCACACGCGGACGACGGAATCGACATCTCCATGCCAAGGGAAGTGCGCACTTCCCCGCACCGGGACAAACGTCGCGCCCGGAATCGCGGCCGCCACCTCACGCCCGAGCCGAAACGGTACGGCGCGGTCGTCGCGGCGATGCACGACCAGCGCCGGCCGGCGGATCAGAGGGAGATACTCGCGTACGTCGAGGCGATACACGAAACGCAACAACGCGGCAGCGGTCTCGGCGGTGGCCGCCTCCCGTTGGAATCGTGAAAAGCGCTCGTGCTCCGCAGATTCGGCACCACCGAGGAACATGTCACTGAGCACGCGCGAGCCGAGTCCCCAATGCGCGCGCACCGCCGCGAGAATCGCATCCGCCACACGCGGAGCCGTAATCGCCGCGCCGTCGGCATATGACCCGTACAGCACCAAGCGCTCCACGCGCTCCGGATACGCTGCGGCGAATGCGATTGCGGTGCAGCTTCCGCACGAACCGCCCACGAGCGAGACGCGCTCGAGCTCGAGTTCGTCGAGGAGCGCACGTAGCGTTGCGACTTCCCCGTCGATGGTCAGGTCCGTATCTCGCACCGTGCGGTCCGACATACCGACGCCGAGCCGGTCATAGCGGATAAATGTGTTTCCACCCGCTACGCCTTCCCAGAATCGCCGGAAGCCTGCGCTTTGCCAGTCAAGTTCAAGGTGACTCACCCACCACGCCGGAGCCACCAGCGGTGGACCGTCTCCGCGCACCTCGTACGCCACCCGGCGGTCACCAAGTGGGAGGAACCGGATCGCAGACTTCGCCAGCATCACCTCGAGCCTACGGCGAGCACGGCACCGGCAACGCTGATTGGCGAGGCCCGAAAAATCGCTCTGACGTGGGGCGTGTTCAGAGCCGGTTGATCGTTGACGGTTCTATGTCTGTTGATCCCTGACACTCTGTGTTGTGTGTTAGGACTCGGTGTTAGCGCGTAGGGCCCGTTTGGTTCGTACCTCGCCGGTGCTGGTGCGCGCTGCGGTTTAACCAGTTGGTCGCCGACCCAGAACCGCAGCACCTCGCCGTCGCCGTGAACCTCGCAACGTTGCCCACCGTAATGGCGGCCGATGCAGACTTGCTGCCAGGACATCGCACACGATGCCGTTGGCGCAGACTCGCCGGCTGACCCAATCCTCACCGCTGCGGTTACGCTGGCCGGCCGCGGAATTCGACGGTGGTGATCTCGCGAGTCGACCGTTCGGCGGCTGTACGCGCTGTCGATGAACCGGTCCGCGTTCCCCGACTGCGCCACGCAGCCGGTGATGCCCGAGACCGGCACCATCGTTGGAGAGGTGTGCCATATATACGGGCACAGAACGACGGCGGTCGTAAATTTCTGAGGTCGCAGACCGACGAGTTGGAACAGGGGTGTAGGGAACGAAGTCGTCAACGAAATACGCGTCGCCGGTGGAGACGTCGGCTATGCCGTCGAGTCACGTTCGTCTAGCACCGAGTATTACCGGTCGAGGAGCTGTCGCAAATACGGATCGCCCATGAGGGCTGCTCGTTAGTGTTCGGACCCGTCCCCGAATGGAACAGATCGTGGGGAACGGCATCTGTTCAGCCGGGCCGCGATGTCCGGCCACACCGCCAACCCCGTCATAGGCCGCGGGGTGCGGTCGAACTCCTCCGAGCGCAGCAGATGGACGCGGGCCATGAAGTAGTCCGGATTCGCCGAATCGAAGACCACCACTTTGACAGTGTCGTCTAGTTCGAGCTTTCCAATGAACTCCACAAGTTCTGCGACGAGGTTCGGATCGAAGAGATTCAGTCGCGGATTGTCGAGGGTGACGTGGTGATAGCCAGGCGCGGGTTCCGACAGCGTCAGTAGGTTGGTCACCGCTGCGGCTTAGGCCAATCGCTTGGAGAACGCCAGCGCGGCCTTGGCGACGTCGGGCCAACCGTGATCGATGACCAACGAATGCCCACGATCCTTGATTTCTACGTACTCCGTCGCTTCTGGGTTCTTGAGTTGCTTCTTGTAGCTGCCGTGGGTGAACGCCCTCGGAGCGGTCGTGTCCTTGGTACCGGAAATGATCAGTATCGGACCGCGATTGGGAATCTTGACGTCGACGGCGCAGGCCTTACTGAACTGAAATTGGCCAAACCGGCTTGGAACACCAGACCATTCAGCTTGCTATCGCATT